>JAEKNU010000088.1 GCA_016838895.1 Chloroflexota bacterium | reverse complement strand
ATAAATCCATAAAGGAGTATTCGTATCTGAATTTATTTCACGAAAATCCTGTCGATGGAGTTTTTACACCCTACGGGTTGCCAGTCAGGCGCGGCAGCGTTTCCACACACTGGTTGGCATACCAGACTTCGATCTGCCATTCGTAGACTCGTACACTGACCCGTTTGCCTTTCAACCCACTCGGAACAGTGTAACCATTGGCACTCACCCGCAGGATACCGTTGTTGCCCACCCGGACACTGAGTTCACGCATGTGTGGCCAGGGTGCCACCAGGAGTGGTTTCATCACCGCCAGTTCTTCAGCTAATTTTTGCTGTCGTCCGGTGTTGCGTTTTTCCATAATGCCAAATAGATAGCTTTCGTAGGCAGCTATACTTGTGAAGTCACGGGAACCGCGCAAGAGCAGATGTTGTTTTACCGCCCGCTTCAAACCGCCGTTGGATGATTCGACGTCACCGTCCTCGTTCGGGCTATCGATGTGGGTAGTACGCCCTTCCATGCCATAGTGTGCCAACAGTTGCAGGTATTCCTCGTTGAAGCCGCGTTCTTGGAGGCTTTTATGACGACCATCCAATCCGAGTTTATGCGTGGCGGCAGTGCTGTTGTCCGTTTGATGCACCTGGGGAACGTATTCCAATTTGGTCAGCGTACTTTGTAGTCCCAGCCGAATGGCCAGGAGCGACTCACTTTGCACGACGCGGCCCCACTCCCAGTTCGAGTAAGGTAGCACACTGTGAATTAGAATGTGCTCAAACATTTCCCCCTGGATGGTGATCTTCAGTTTGTTCATGCAAGTTCCATCGGTTTGCAGGACTGCCCCTGGTTGATGCACCTGATCCAAAATCAGTGTCTGCGAACAATTTAATGCCCGCCAGTTGCTGATATGGCGCTGAAGGGTGCGCAGTTGCCCTTGCTTGTATTTTGCCCCATCTTGCTCACACAGCCATTCGAATAGTGCCTTTGCTTCTAGCTCGGGCGCTTCTTCTAATTTCTTTTCCACTTCTTCCCAGTCTGTGACAAATGGATCTTGCCGGGTTCGATATTGACGTGCCTGTTTCAAATCGCTGGGCATCTGGCCCAATTGTTCATATTTCTGCACTGTTTTTCTGCTGCGTACGTTCGCTTTGACTGCCGCTTGTTGCTGGCTTTTTCCTTTGATACGTTCTTTCATGATTAGCCTCACTTGGGCGTCGGTTACGGTCATTGGCACTCCTTTTCCTCAAAGAGTGTAACCGTCCCTTCGCCATATGTGGGCATTTCTAATTGTCATCGATGTGTAATTCTAATTGTCGTTAACCGCTATTTTCTCGTAACGGCTTTTCTGCTGATTTGGAAGTCAAATCCAAGAATGAAGGGGTACGCTTATTTACGGTTGATTCAATCGTGAACCGCGTTTAACAAAAAACCATTGCCCCACTAGGATAAGCAAGTTTGCATTGTTATACTCAACACTAACAACTAAATAACATATTCTTTCAATCGTTGCCCGGACACAAAGCCTACTGGAATAGTAAGTGATGTCCGGCTTTTGTATTTAATGCTTACAAGGAGGATGCATGACGATCTTAATCCCGGTGGTAGGTCTATTGACTACCACACTGGTCCTTTTACTTTGGTGTCCGAAGAAAATTAAAACAGGTAGATTGGCTGCGCTTTATACGGTCGATTCGGCTCGTACTCTGTCCAGTCTTGATCAAAAATCTCTGGACTATAAACTTTTAGCCTCAGGACTAAATATCAACCCCGTCACCTTCCGTTTACTCCGCATAGCAGCTAGCGCGTGCGGAATAGTTGTTGCCTGGCTGTTTCTCCCAGGATTACCAGCAATTGTCATCGGTGTAATCCTTTTCTACATACCTGGCGCATGGTTGGAAGATCGAGTAAAAAGCCGAGGTCGTAACATCGATCAACTCCTTCCAATCGCCATTGGTCGCACAGCTGCTGGTCTGCTTGCTGGAGGTTCGGTCCCGGATGTTCTTCAACAGGTCGGAGAGTCGTTGGCGATGGAGAAAACCAATACCCTAAAGGGCATGAATCCTCTTACACCAGAGTTCGTTTTAACTGCTTCCGAAATGCGCATCAAGGATCGGGTAGAAGCCCTGCGAGGTCTTGCATCACGAAGCCCTTCAGTATCTCTGTCAAATCTTGCTCAATTACTGGAAGGTTATACCGAAGCAGGCGGACGCGCGTATACATCTGTTCTTATGGATATCTCCAGCCGGGTGCAGCAAATCTTGATTGCTCGCAATCGTGCTCAGGCAAAAGCTGGTGATTCACTCGTTTCTGCCAAAGTTTTGCCAGTAGTTTTGATCTTCATCTTAATTTATCTTGGTCAGGATCCAATGGTGCGATCTTCTCTGGTTGCCTTACCTGTGCAAATCGTTATTGGGGTGACGATGGCAGCTATGGTAGGCGGGTATTTCATCATTCGCTCGATGATTATGGAGGCGGTATAGATGATGTCCTTAATTTATCTCACAGGTATTGCTGTTTTTGCATTGATCATATACATGACGCTCGAATTCGCTCCGGCTGCGCCAACGGGACGCTTATCTGAGATTCTTACGCCAGCAGATGGCGTCGTCCTGACTGGGTGGCGCAAATCCCTTTCACCTCTGGATAAGCCTGTTTCGAAATGGATACCGGCTGGATTTCTTCAAAAAACACGAACTGATTTGTACTGGGCACATATGGGGGATCGCTGGATGGATTGGAATGAAGTGCAATTCACCTCACTCCGTATAGCTTTAGCAGTTGCTGGATTTGGTTTGGGTATGGTTACAACGGCAGAACCAGTTTTTTCACTTGTTGGTGGTCTGGTTGGATTCCAATATCCTGCAATGCCAATGGGTGGGATTGCTCGTCGTTACCGCCGTCAGTTTATCGCTCAGCTTCCGGAATTTGTGCAGCTTGTTTCTGCCCAAATGTCTGCCAATGTATCGATGGAAGAAGCACTGCGGCGTACGGCACAAGCACAGAGCCTGGTAGGTAAATGGATGCGCTGGGTTCTTCAAATGGCGCAAGGTCGTGATCTGATCGAGCAAATGCAGCGCGAATCCCAGGAATCTCATCTCCCAGAATTGATCGGCATGTCAGTGCAGTTAGAGTTCATTCGGCGTGGTACCGCTCAACAGGAATTAATGGGACAACTGGCTAGCAGTATCGCAGCCGATTACATTGGCAGCGCTGAGCAACGTGCAGAAAAAGTGGGATCTGAATTGGTTGTCCCAATGGTGGTTTTTTACTTCCTGCCTTTTCTGGTGACCATTATGGCAGTCATTGGCTGGCCAATCGTCCAGAACTTGGGAGCAATGTGATGGGTAAGAACATCCTCCGATTCATCAGAGAGCGTTCGGGACGATTTCGAGACTTGGCCGGCTTTGGTTTCTTCTTTTTTGCCACACTTATTTCTCTCTTTACATCATTTCAGCACCCCACCATCCTGGCCTGGATGTATGCTACTCATAACGGTTTGTTGACATTCTTCTATGCTCGAAGAACGCCTGCAAAAAACTATGATCGCACCGGTTTATGGCTGGGAATGATCGCTGCATTTCTGCCCACATTCACAACCACCCGGTATAGCGAATGGTACCTCCTTTTGCCTGCACTGGCAGGTTACATTCTGATCTTATGGTCATTGATCACTCTGGGACCACGTTTCGGAATAGCTCCTGCAGATCGAGGGTTGACCAGTCGCGGTCTGTATCAATGGTTGCGTCACCCAATGTATTTGGGGGAATTAGTTTTTCGTATGGTTATGGTTTTTAGTTCACCGAATTTACTTGCCGGCATTATCTTGTCTCTGGTTTTGATCGTTATCCAATGCTGGCGCATCTTGCGAGAAGAGAAGATGATCGAAGGATACACATGCTACACAAGAATCGTTCCCTGGCGATTGATACCCGGATTGTGGTGAAAAAATGACAAAAATATTTTCAAATATGTGCTTTGGGTTGGCTATGGGAAGTTCACTTTTGATGAAATCCATTAACATCCAGGACGAATTCGTTGGGTTGGCAATTTCTAGTGTTCTTGTTTCCGTCATCTTGACTAATCAGCCCTTCACAGGGTGCTTCGCAATGTATCCTCGCTCCATGGGGATTGTTGGGATCAGTGGCTTTTCTTTACTCTATTCAATGTTGGGAAGTAGTTCGCTGCCTGGCACCATGCTGACAATTATTTCCGCTATTCTTTTGGTTTTTGCCGTACTTCTGGCGATATCTGCGGATGGTTACCAACCGATTACAAACAAATAAGGAGAGGAAGATAAACATGAAATTTAGTTTCGGAAAAAAATTCACACCAGATCGTAATACGCAACTCAGCGTGCTGGTAGGAGCTTATCAACCTGACACAGCTGTGTTACAAGCGCTCTCGCAAAATACAAACCTGATCGTGCGCGAAGCCTTTACAACACGCGGGGTTTTGCAGAATCTGTCCGGTGTTCAATTGGTGATTCTTGGAGATTTGATTTCGCTAGAGGATGTTTCCAGCGAAGTATTGCAAAGCACGCTGGATCGGAGAGGAATCCCGGTTGTTTCTCAAGCAGAATTTATCCACGATCCAGCAGATTGGCTTGGTCGTGCACGCTTATCCAGTGCAAAAAAGGTCACATTCTTACCCGCCCGCCAGATCAACTTGGTGAACTGGTCAGGAGGAGTCGGCAAAACCACCCTGGCGATGGCAATTTCCAAACGGTTTGTCCAGCGTACTGGACTGCCTGCAGCGCTGCTCGAACTCAGTATGGGAGGCAGCGCATTGCATGCCCGCATTCGTCATGATTTACCGGAATTTTTCAACATTGCAACACAAAAAGAAGAACCGGCGCTCTGGTATGGCGTAAGCCTATACCCAATGGACGGACGTACCATTGATGTGCTGTGTCCGAAAGGAGTATTACACGAGGGTGAAGATCCGGAAGGTGTCAGCAAGGTTCTAGCAGAGATTCGCCGTAAGCATACACTTCTAGTGGTGGATAGTTTTCCCGGTCACCCCCTTTTTGGAGAGTTGTCGAAACCTATGCCTGGGTTGGTCAACATGATGGTGACTTCTCCCCGGGTAGATGCGCTAATGCAGGCTAGACGATTGATCAACGAGATTCCTGGACATTCCCATCTGGTGATGAATATGGCTAAATCCATGGCAGACCGCACTGAAACGGGGATTTCGGTTGTATTACCATACAATGAATCTTGGGCACAGTGTTTGGACGGGTATCTGGCTGATCCGATGTTGGAATTGGTGTATCCTGGGTGGAAGAGGAGAAATTAATAAAATTTGCTTCTAGGAATAAAACTCTTGATCAATTGGTTTCAAGTGGATATTATTTTTATAATGAAGGAAAATATGTAATTCAATCCTTCATCCAGCAAGCTAGCCCTGACTAATCCTGGGGTCCAGTTTTGGGCAGAAAGCGGTTGAATGGATATTAAGAATTGTCATGATTTTTATGAATCGTTTGGCATACAAGATCCATCGTGACTGGACTGCTGGACAAATGAAATCGTCTCAAAAGCATGTTCCTGGTTCTACATAATTAGCTTTCTTCTTGTAAAATCCTTTTCCATCTTGTTACTAGAGAAAAATTTGTTAATTCCTCAGAATGGTTGAAAAAAACCGTAATAATGCACGAATAGTAAAGCATTCAGATAATAGATATGAAGCATTACGAAGAATTGTTGGAAAAGGGTTGTTTTAACTGGGGGAATATTTGAAATATAGTGGACAATCCAAATTTAACGAGTAATCTCCTGCAAAGCTATTTAAAAAAAGGATATGTTGAGCGTGTAAATGCATATGCCTTGCGTATGCGTTCGTAGTCTTCCACTTTTTTCATCTCCTTGCCTCCGGTTAGATTAAGCCGGAGTAGTTATGATTTAATAGGGTGCATTTTCTAAGATAATTTCTTACACAGGTGGGCTCGTTTTCAAAAATTAAAAAACACCTCTGGGCTAACGTAATAAACAATCATGCGTTGTTAATGCTAGTAAGGGCTTTTGTGGATTCTGACCTAGTTTTGATACAGGACATAATCAATTGGTATCGGTGACTTAATGTTCGTGACCAATCACAAGGTCTGACAGATTGGATAGAGATATGTAACCATCAACGACCTAATGAGGTTCTCAATAAGCTAACGTCAATTGAGTATGCAGCTAATTCTATACGTTAAATTCGGCTACTTTTAAATGGTAAAATTTTTGGAAGCTTGACACTCATTTTTCAGGAACATCAACACTTCATCATATGAAGGAATAGACTGTTGTGCACCAAAACGAGTAACAGTAAGGGCTCCTGCAGCATTGGCAAATCGGATTGCCTCTAGTAAGTTCCCATTCTTTTGCATTGCTGTCGCAAACGCTCCAATAAACGTATCCCCTGCTGCTGTAGAATCCACAACATTTACTGTGTGAGCAGGCATTGAAAAAGTCTGAATACCATTAACCATCACCAATCCATTTTCACCTAATGTAATAATGACTACTGATACTCCACGAGAGTGTAAATTTTGCGCTGCAATTTCTGCGGATACTAAATCATATATTTTAATACCACTAATCATTTCGGCTTCATGTTCATTCAATATTAGATATGAAATAAGTTTCAATATCTCATCACCAATTGGATAAGCTGGTGCAGGGTTTAGTAAAATTGGTACACCCAATTGAAAAGCAGTTTTTGCAGCATATAGTACGATATCTACATTAATCTCATACTGCATCACTAATAAATAAGCTTCTCGAAGAATATCAATCGCTGAATCCACATCACTTTCATTTACACATCCGTTTGCACCTGAAACGATAATTATCCGATTTTCACCATTCTCTTCGACGATAATTGATGCAACACCGGTGGAATATTTTTCTTCTCTTCGAATACGATTAGTGTCAACATTGAATTTTTCCAAATTCTCCAAAATTACATCACTATAAATATCCTGTCCCACCCTACCTACCAAAATAGCATTTCCACCCATTCGACTAACAGCAACCGCCTGATTGGCACCTTTTCCACCTGGAATTGTTACAAAACTTTTACCTGATAGCGTTTCTCCACCATTTGGTGCACGATGAGTTTGAACTACCAAATCCATATTTATACTTCCCAGAATGACAATTGATTTTTGATCTATCACTGTTATTTTTCCCCTTCAAGCATAGGATGGATTTCGACTTGTTCTGCTGTTAAACAACCTGACTGACATATCAGAGCAATCGCGCCACCTAAGAATGGCGTAACTGTATCCACGATATCAAAAATCATTTGGCCGTTAATATAGGCTTGTAAATGAGCACCGTCTGCATTCAACCCAAATTGATATGTTTGATCAAAGCACCAATCATACTCAATTTCAGCGAGCACATGTTCACCATCCAACATTTTTATTAACTGTATCTTTCCATCCTTTTGGAATAACAATGCATAATAACGTTGCAGACCCTGTACATGAACAGCAATACCGCCTGATTCAAACAAGTGTGGTGTAATATCTGATTTGAAAGCATAATTGTCCCAATCCCTACAACCTTGAATGAGTAAACCTCGGCCATTATTTTGAACTAGGCGATATGTTTCCGGCCATTCAGGATCCCATAAATCTACCGCATTCACCCAAGCTCGCCGCCACATTTTTCCAGAACCTTTTGGACGTCGAAATTGAATATCTGGAACCCCACCCCAAGTGAGATAATCTAAATAGAGCACCCCATTCGAGGATACATCAGAAATAATTTCTATTCCGATTTCTGCAATAGGGTTTCCTCCCGTATCTCCAATCTGCCATTCGAAACAGGCATTTTCCCCAGGCAAAAAACATTGCTGTGTGCCATAAATTGTTTGGAATTGGTCTGTTTCATCATAAACATTAATATACAATCGAGCAAACACGGGGTTATCGTTATTCATCGCAGCAGATACCCGAGCCTTTACCACCTGCCCCGGGTACAGGGTGGGCGAAGCGATTAATTCATAGCTGTCTAGATTTTTTGCTTCTAGTGGAATAAATGTTGGGGTCTTAGCTCTGCCAAATCGTCCTGGTGCAAGCTGCGAGAAGTGTAAAGCAAGACTATGATTGCCTTTCTCACTATTACCAATCACATTCTCTATTCTCAATATATTTCGGCTTTCATAATCATCATCGCTCATAAAACCCTGTAATGCCCCTGGAAGCTCAAAGTGAAAACGGGCACCATTTTTTGGAGTCAGTGGATAATCGCCAACCAACGCGCGTCCAATATTTACAATGTTATATGTTTCAGTGACTGCATCAGATATCGCCCGGCCCCCATCTGCTGCAGATATGTACAATCTGTCTGCAACTGGCCCACGCCAATCTGGGCCAGCATCAATACCTGCAAGTCCATTTTTTATACCCAAAACACAACCTACATTCCCTGAATTACAATCAGTATCCCATCCCGCAGTATTTGTAATCATTAAAGATTTTTGAAACTGATCATCTCCGTAAAGCAATCCCAATAAGACAAGTGCATGATTAGGGATTATGTGGCAATGCCCAGGGTAAATACTGGGCCCAAAGTTGCTTGATATCTTCTTTAGAGTTTCTCTCCAATCAGGTTCAGCTGAACGCCATTCTAGCATCTCATTAACAAGTCGATAGACTATTGAGTTAGCAGGTATAAAACTCAAAGCAGTATCGATCAATTTATACAAATCTTTTTCAATAAATGCTTGAGCTTCCATGGCAGCGATAACTTGGGCACCATAGATTGCTTCTCCATCGTGACTTACACTACTTGCCAACCTAGCTAGCTCAACAGCACGTTCTGGGTCTCCTGGACATACCATTGCCCATCCATCAATAAATATTTGCGCCCCAATTTGTTCAGCAATGGTTTTGCCATTTAATTCAACTGAACCGCTCAACGGAGCCGGAATTCCATTTTTCATCCTTAAGTATGCTGTGTGTTCGGTAGAGTGCCCAAACCCTCCCCACCATAAAATGGTACGGTCTTCTATAATATAGTTGAGCCAGGTTTGGGCAATATCAGAACTTGTTATCTTCTTCTTTTCCTCATAATCGGATAAAGCACGTATAAATGTAAAAGTCCCGGCAATGTCATCATCAGTTACGACAAGCGGCAGATGATATTTCTCATGAACAAAATAATTAACTTCACCTAACTCAGACATTATTTTATCGTATGGCCAGCCTTCGAAAGGACGTCCCAGATAAACACCTATGATTTTTCCCAAAACCCCAGCGTATACCTGCTCAATGTAGTTCTCTGGTAACTTCATAAAATCTCCATCTTGTCTGTTTAATCAACCCTTGTGAAAGGTTCCATATTACTGTTTAATTTTTCTTAACAATAGTCCAACCAATTAACACTCAGGCAAGAACAGTATTTTTTTTCTTAGATTGTTCAAAATTTAATGCCTATAACATACAGGAAATTCCCATTTAACTATCAGTTTTGGGAAAATTCCGAGGTATTAACGAAAAAACATAATTTTGAACAAAAGTCATATTCAATAACTAGGATTTAGAGATTGAAGAGGTTGACATAATTGATGTATGATTTCTAGCAGACGCCATTTCTATTGGTAAACCACCCCAACTTTTTAAATCCTGTTTTATTACACCTATGGTTGACTGGGTAGAATCAACCGTTGGATATTTTATTTTATAATTACCAAACGCAGATTTATTTGCCCTATGTCGGAATGAATTTGGTAAAAAACAAATGAAATCAAAAAACATTATTTCATTGGGCCTCAACCTCATTTCAAAAAGAATTGTTCCGCATTTTCTCTTTGCAATCAGCCAAATCAATCTGCATAATAATTATTTCTAAATTATTTCCATGTTTCCCTTCACTTTTTCAACAAAGGTATCAATACTCTCTTGATCAGGTAATGCTATAATCTCATTATCCTGAAGTGCAGCATACCATTTGCTCCAGCTTACTGGGCCCCATCCCAATCGTTTAAATGTATCCAACTGACACATAGCTCCAATTGTTACTGGTGCAAACCGTAAAATAGCAAATTCCAGCCACCGATCTATCTCACTCTTCCATTGATCAGTATGCACAACGTGTTCATGGACAGGAAAAGATTCCGATCTGTTTTCATGTTCAGGCAAGGTGGTAATAAGTTTAATCAAGCCATCCTCTAAACCAATCAACACGCCCGCATATAATTGTTGACCTTGATAAATGGCAAGGATAACGCTTTTTCGACTACCGTCAGGTGCAATCATACGTGCTAGTTTAGCAGGCAATTCGGGTGATATTAATTCCCATGATTTCCATGGCTGCGGATAGATCACTAGTCCATCATGAGATTCAGAGAATAATTGGTCTTTAATTTGAATTAAATATGAAAAGAAATCATCTCCCGGAACGAAAGATCTAGCAATTGAATTCTGACTCTCTATCATACTTTTTCGATTAAGAATTGCAACTGGTCCTTTCTGCCAATCAGCGTACAATTTTTCAGCCATCTCAAATGGATGTTCTATTTTTTGTGGCAAACCTAATTCCTTACGAGCATTCACGGGGTTTACTGTAAGGATCATCCCATCATCATGCAAAATATATAATCCATTTTCAGCATGATTATTTGTATGTAACAAGTCATACCAACGCTGCCACTGATTTGGATCAATGTCAACAAATTCTGCCCAAGAATCAAGGGCCCGACGTTCACCTGGAATAATGGCTACTTTTTCAAACCGAAGTGAATTCCCCATTAATACACCTCCCAAATCTGGACGCACCATGGACCAAGAACGGTGAATAATTTTTCACCTACCACTACCAGATTATTCAAGATAATTTCATCGTCCCATACAATAAATCTTCTCCATTGAGAAACACCCGTCATCGACAAGGAAACTTGTTGCGATGCATCTGTTGGATTGCAAACACAGACAATCCGTTGATTTTCATTCGATAAGATATTCAGATCAATTGCGGGATTATCGGATTTTAATCCAGGAAAAATACCAGCTTCTTCTAAAATTTCACTAAACCATGAAACAGTTTGATCATCAAAATGCGGATTTTTTCTTGTTTCATCTGTCATATATGTCAGATCACAGAATATACTGACTTCACCCGCATCAATTTTGTGTTTCAGTATCAATGGGTGGTTATTGTTATATCCATCATCTTCTGATATAGTCCCAGAGGATGGATAGCACGTTGGAAAATGATCTGTTGGTTCAAGTTGATTCCAAAATTGTAGAGGATCTCTATTGAGAGTTTCCTTGGGGCGTCTTGGGCCACATATTAATTTTCCACCCGTGCTAGCATAATTGGCCAACTTATCAAGATAAGATTTTTCCGCCCAATCAAAGGTAGGAGCAATCACAACAGAATAATCCCTTATCTTTTCCAAAGCGATATCGCTATTGGAAATGGCATAACTTATTCCAAGAGATTCCAAAGTTGTGCGAACAGCTGAAATCCAAGCAGCAGCACTTGCAGCGATATTATCTCTCTCTCCTAATGTCCGCTCACTTTCAAATAGATCATCTGGAAGTTTTGTGTAAACGGATAACAGCCACTGTTGCGGAAAGGTTGCCTCACGGGAAACATATTTCAATTGATCATATACACGCGAAGTTAAAATTAACACTTTTCTTTCTGGTCGCAATTTATGCCATGAAAGCCTTTTCAAACATGTATTCCATTGTTGATAAAGTTTAAAATAATCTTCTCGTCGAGTACCATCTCTTTTTATTGGGCAACCAATCCATCGGTCACGTTCAGCAAGCATATAATAATTGATAGCCCGTATACCATACATGAATACAGTTTGGGTTATAAACCGTTCTTCGACAGCAGAAATCGGTCGATACCAAGCCCATGCCCCTGACATAAATTCTGGAATAAATGGTAATCGACTAATAGTTGAGGTGCATATCATACCCAATTTTAAATCTTGATACTGTGCTAGTTGGGGATACGCATCAACGCCACCAATATCAATTTTTTCTTCTAGTAGAGAAATATTGAAGGGATGACCCGGATAAAAGGTTGGAAAATTATGAAAACAAGGAATTCCCTGTAAACCACGATCTGCAAGCATTTTTGCAATTCTTGTTATTCCATAGTTAACATAATACTCTTGGTAAGCTGCCCAATCCAAGTAATATGCCAGATCTTCGCGTCTATTTGCTTCAAATACCCGTGGTGGATCAATACTAGTAAAATCAGCATATTGTTGATGATATTCTTTATTAATACATTCAATTGTCTGATATTGATTCCGTAGAAAATTTTGATAAAGAAGAATTGAATCAGGATGATAATCCAAATCATAGCATTGGAGGCGAAAGAAGAATGAATTTTCGTTATCAGCCTGATAAGCAACAATCGGCCCATTGGGATAAATGTATGGCTTAATGAGAGCTATCAAAACATCAAAATACTTACCTACCTCATCAAAAAATTCTTCACTGGCATAACTCGGAATGATAAATGGGTTACTTACGATGGGGAGTACTGCTGGTTCTCCAGACACCATTTTAGCTTGGATGTTTGGGCTCTCAACGATACGCCGCGGAAAACCAAATTCCGGCAATTCGGCATTAATATGTGGCCCAGGACGAATAATCAAAAACAAATTAGCTTCCTGACAAGCTCTGATGAAAGCGACGATGTCTTTTTCAGGAACTATTTTCCCAAAATCATACTTTTCCGAAGAAATTTCATGAACATTCCATGGCAAGTATGTTTCCACATACCGAAAACCCATATCCCGTACGCCTTCCAGAATTTGCTTCCAACTTGATTTTTCATGCCGCCAATAATGAACAGCTCCACTGTAAAGTGGCACAATCTCGCCACCAATATTAAGGCCATCAGGGGTAACATTTACTAAATTTGGATGATTCATATTTTATCCCTTTACTGCGCCAACTGTCAGCCCACGCACAATGTAACGCTGGAAGAATAGATTAAATAAAATCACAGGCAAAATATACATGGTTGCAGAAGCCGCCATTCGTCCCCAAAATATTTGATAGGATGTAACGCCCTCAGAAATTACGACTGGCCCTGTCTTTGACAACAAAGTACTGGATAATGTCACAGCATATAAAAACTCATTCCAAGACATCAGAAAACAAAATATCGCTGCTGTCGCCAATGCCGGTGCAGCAAGAGGGAGCATGATTATCAGAAAAGCCTTAAAACGTGAACAACCATCTATAAAAGCAGCCTCTTCTACTTGTGCAGGTAAATTTCGAAATGCACTTTCTAATAACCAAGTAGCAAAAGGAACTTGAAAACTCAAATAGGTTAATACCAAAGCAGTATACGTATCTTTCAAGCCTAAAACTGCCATCATTTTAAAAAATGGGATAATTAGTGAGATTCCCGGAACCATACGAATCACCAGGATAAGCATCAAGATGGTGCGTGATCCTGCAAACTTATATCGAGCAAAAGCATAGCCAGCAGGAATGCTTATCAACATGGCAATTGATGTGCTCGTCAGACCTACAATTATGCTATTAAGAATGGCTTTTAGAAAATCACTTTTTATTGCATCAATAAAGTTATCAAAAATTAGACGATGGGGGAAAAAAGTAGGTGGAATGAGATTAATCTCATCTGGACCCTTAAATGCTGTCATAATAATCCAAACAATTGGAAATAAGGTTAGTAGTACAAGCAATGTCAAAAATATCAATTTCAGAATATGATCACGCTGGCTTTGTATTTTCACAATATCTCCTGTTTTCGCATAATGCGGACCATTATTACACTGAATAATGCAACGACCAAAGTGGCCATTATTGACAAAGCGCCAGAGCTTTCAAAATTCAGATTTGTAAATGCAAGTCGATAAGCATATGTAGATACTGTTTCAGTAACTACACCTGGTCCTCCACGTGTTAAGACATAAATTGTATCGAATATTCGATATGCGTCCATCACGCGAATTAGAAATACCACCAAAATTGTTGGACTTATGATTGGAAATATAATATACAGAAATCTTTGCCAAAAATTTGCGCCGTCAACTTTTGAAGCTTCTATTAACTCTTCTGATACACTTGCCAACCCGGCTTCTAATAAAAGCATAACAAATGGAAAAGTAATCCAAATATCAACGATAATGATGGACCACATGGCAATTTTTGGGTCTGCCAACCATAGTGGTCCATCGATTCCAACCCATGAAAGGATGTAATTTATTACTCCATACTGATCGGTATATAACCATCGCCATTGTAATGCTGCTACCACAGGCGCAATCATCACCGGGGTAAGCAACAGGGTACGAATCAGGGTACGCCCCTTAAATGGCTGGTAGATCAACATGGCAATTGCCATCCCGACAATCAATTCAATAACAACTGATACAAATACAAAAAAGAAAGTATTTCCAATTGCTGTTAACATATAACGGTCATTAAAAATTGAGATGTAATTTTCGAGTCCAACAAATTTTGGCGGAATATCAGGTGTAAACCTATTTACTTTGAACAAGGTGTTATAGAGCAAATAACCCAGCGGGAAAATAATCAAAGCGGTTAAGGTGATCAATGCGGGAATCGTCATGAACAATCCGAATAAGCCGGGTTTTACCGTTTTATTACTTTTAAGTTTCTTTCCAATTTTGGTTATTGTATTTAACATAGAACCTCAATTTTTCTTAGGCTCCTCTAGAAACAGAGGAGCCTTTAAGATAAGCTTCTTATTTACCTAAAATAACCAGAATATCGGCTTGGGCATCATCCAATGCTTGTTGTGGAGTCTTTTGCAAACCGACTGCCTCTTGCAATGCAATATTTAAACGGTCCTGGATTTGATTCCATTCAGGAATTTGTGGTAAGAGCGAACCATTCTCCACTGCTTTCGACATGCTAGCCATCGCATTTCGCATCAAGGGAGTAATGGTTGTATCTGCCATAAGTGAATCCATTTCAGACGCACGAGAAGGTGGCCCAAAACTTCCCTTGCGTAGCTGATAAAGATTTTCTGTGTTGGTCATAAATTCAATAAAATCCCATGCCCACTCTTTGTTTTTAGAATCAGCAGGAATTCCAAGCGCCCATCCCCCGACAATGGTCGTACTTTTGACACCTTTCCACGGAATTGTGGTATCAAATTTATCAATCACCTGAGAAGAGGCTGGATCATTTAGCAAAGAAAAAGCGTATGGCCAATTGATCGCCATTCCTAGTTTTCCGTTTTGCATCAATGTATGATTATCGACATTGTCAAAACCCAATGCGCCAGCAGGAGCACATTTATATTCATTTACCAGGTCAGAGAGTAGTTGCAAAGCCGCTACAGCAGGAGCTTCATTGAAATGCGGATTACCCTGTTCATCAATTAGGGTTCCACCTTCTCTGTAAATAGCTTCTGCAAAATGAATCACAGGAACAACATGCCGTTTTGCTTCCACAATCGTACCGTAAACATCTGCGCCCTCTCCTTCACGAATAGCCTGACAAGCATTGATAAATTCATCCTTTGTCATGGGTTCATCGAGAGACGGAATTCGAATACCATATTTTTCTAACAAATCTGGTCGGTAAAACATAATGGGGGCAAACATATAATGGGGAATGCCATAAAGATTGCCATTGTAAGATTCAAGTTGAAGATATGCTGGGAAAAAGTCGGCTTTGTCTTCAGCAGAGATATAACCATCTAAGGGTTCTAAGTAACCTGCAGCAGCAAACTCAGCAACCCAGGGTTGATCTAGACCAATCACATCAAATGCCCCGGATTGTGTAGAAAACTCTGTGATCAGCTTATCATGGTGAACATCTTGACTTACTTCAATCCAATTAACCTTAATGCCGGTTTTCTCTTCCCAGGCTTGACTGAGGGGTTTGTATACTGCAACTTCGGGAGCACCCGCCTGAACGTTAATCGTAATACTTTCCGGTTTTGAAGCAGGTTCTTCAGCCGTAGCTTCACCTGTATTTGCTTGTTCAGAATCCGCAGCAACTGGTTCTGCGACAGCAGGGGCTTTAGGTGAACAGGCTGCTAGCAAAGCTGAAAGAATTAAAATCAGGCTAATAAAGCCACGAAATTTCTTGTGATCAAACATTTCTTTTTCTCCTGTAAATAATTGGATATAATTAAATATGAGTAGATGAGTAATCTTCTTCCTCTAGCCGTCTCTTGCTGTATAAGAGGCGGCTTATCCTATTGATTATTCAATAACAACGTTCCTCCTTTTATTTTCCAGTATGGAATTACGAATTTTTAAATTTTCTGACCTACAAATTTCAAATAGATTATCCTGACGGGGGGGCTACTGATTCTCGGATAATTATCTCGTACGGCATTTCAACATATCGAGGCTTAGATGGTATTAAGCCTTCAATTCGTTCAAAAAGCATCTCAGCAGCTTTTTGGCCAATATTGTACTGAAATTGATTTACGGTTGTCAGTGCAGGTGTGGTGTAACTTACAGTAGGAATATTGTCAAACCCTACCAAAGAAAAATCATCCGGAATACGAAACCCAGCATCGCGTATCTCCATCATTGCCCCTAAAGCAATTAGATCGTTTGCTGCAAAAATAGCTGTTGGCAACTTGGTTAACATTAATAAGTTATGCATTTCTTGCTTCCCCCCTCGCTCTGAGAAATCTCCAAACCGAATCCATTCACTATTTTCTGGAATATTATGGTCCACCAAAGCCTGACGGTAGCCCTCTAATCGGGCTTGACTTTGCGGAGATTCTTTCTGACCTGCAATTATTGCAATTCGGGAATGCCCGGATTCAATTAATAAAGAAATCATTTCATAAGATGGTTTCCTGTCATCTACCATCAACCTATCAAATTGGTTCACAGACATATGTCCATTGATGACAACTGGCACTTTTGCCGTCAATAGGTCTTCCTCTGTTAAATTAAACTGTGAATATATAATTCCATCCACTTGATTAGCAATGGCTGCCCGAAGACTGTTTCGCTCCCGATCAACTATTCCATCTGTACTCATAAGGAATAAATTGTATTGATGTGCTACCGCTACATCTTGAATACCACGCGCAAATAGGGGGTAAAAAGGATTGGAGATGTCCGGAATAATACACGCAATTGTATTTGTCTTGCTAGTACGAAGGCTTCGTGCCATGCGATTGGGAACATATCCTAATTGCTCGACGACTTGAAGAACTCTTTGACGTGTTTCATCACTTACTCGAACATTACCACCCGATAAATTATTAACTACACATGAAACAGTGAATCTAGAAACACCTGCAGCTTTTGCAACGTCATCCTGTGTAATTCGCCTTGTCATATGAACCACCTTATGAATACACGTGTATGCATACACGTGTATTCATAAGATAGCAAACTTTTCCAGATCACATGTAGTGTATTATGTCATATCTACGGCGTGACATTTATCTATTTGAGAATCAACTTCAGTCTACCCATGTTCTAATTCACCATCGACTACTTCAAAGTGGATCTGTTGGAAGTAAAATCCGGGCGATCCTTATCACTAATCCAGTCAATTACTTTATTAATCCAAACCTCAACATGGGCAGAGGAAAAATACCCGGATTCCACGTCTAATATATTTTGCCAACAAATTCACCCCAGAAGGGTGATGGTTGTGGCTGAACACACT
>JAEKNU010000087.1 GCA_016838895.1 Chloroflexota bacterium | reverse complement strand
CATTAAATCATTACATTAAAGGTATATTTTGGTTGTATAATGTAACCAGTGAAATTTAAAAAGGAGGAATCATATGAAACTCTCAGCCCCTAAGCAATGGGTATTTTGGGTATCAGTAATTTTAGCCGCATTAGCAATCATTAGTACATTCGTCGCTATCCCTGTTATATCAGCTAACGCATTTCTGGTTCTGGCAATTGGCTTTGTCCTGCTGGCACTTGGAAACGCACTCAAAGGATTCTAGTTCAAAAAAGCCTCCCTTTTGGGAGGCTTTCTTTTTTTTTAATGGTATCTTCACCATTTTATTGTTATAATACCAGCCCATGAAAATGAAAAGCATTCAGAAAATATACCGCATCGGTTATGGCCCATCCAGCAGTCATACTATGGCGCCGCGTAAAGCCGCAGAACAATTTAAAGCCGTTATGGCCGATAGAGCTTCACGCTACCAAGTCACCCTACTGGGCAGCCTGGCAGCCACCGGACGCGGCCACCTGACCGACATTGCCATTCAACAGGCATTGGCCCCTGTGTCAGTTGAAATCCTGTGGGATGCCGAACGTTTCCTGTCCAAACATCCCAACGCCATGATTTTTGAAGCCTACGATAATGAAGACACTTTAATCGACAGCTGGACAGGGTACAGTATCGGCGGGGGGGCATTGGTTTGGGAAGGGAAAGAAAAAAGTCTGCATAGCGATCTGGTATATCCTCATTCCCGTATGAATGGCATTATGCAATACTGCACGGATCATGGTCTCACCTACTGGGAATATGTGGAGCAAGTCGAAGGCTCCGAGATCTGGCCTTACCTGGCACAGGTCTGGGAAGTAATGCAGCAAACCATTGAAAATGGCCTGCATGCCGAGGGCGTCCTTCCCGGTGGATTGGGCCTATCGCGCAATGCCTGGCGAATTTATACCCGTACCTTGCACGGCGGCGGATTGGGCACTGCTCAAAACAATTTGCTCTTTGCCTATGCTTTAGCCACTGCCGAGGAAAATGCAGCCGGCGGCAAGATGGTCACTGCACCAACTTGTGGATCCAGTGGTGTTCTGCCGGCAGTGCTGCGCTATATTCAGGAAAACACAAAATGCACAGAAACCAGTATTTTGCGTGCGCTGGCAACAGCCGGATTAATTGGTAATCTGGTGAAAGCCAATGCTTCCATATCAGGGGCTGTGGTGGGCTGCCAGGGAGAAATCGGCACCGCCTGTACCATGGCTGCGGCTGCAGCCACACAGCTTTTAGGCGGCTCCATTCGTCAGATAGAATACGCTGCCGAAATGGGGCTGGAACATCACCTTGGCTTAACCTGCGATCCCGTAGACGGCCTGGTGCAAATCCCCTGTATTGAACGCAATGCCTTTGCCGCCCAACGCGCGATCGGCTGTGCCAATTATGCACTGATGACCGATGGCATGCACCGCGTCTCACTAGATGAGGTGATTGAAGTAATGGAAACAACCGGCCATGATTTACCCTCTCTTTACCGGGAAACCTCTCAGGGTGGATTGGCAAAAGCCCATTACGATCCTGATTTATTTAATGAAACAGAAGAATAACTATCGCAACAGATTCCCCATAACATCCTGATAAGCGAATATAATAAACAGATTCAGATAACCTTATCGGGAGCTGCAGCATGGCACAATCACCAGACAAACAAAACACATTGGTAATGAAATTTGGCGGCACCTCTGTCGGATCCATCGCAGCATACAAACAAGTGATTCAGATTGTGGCGGATGCCAAAAAAGATTGGTCAAATGTCGTTGTGGTGATATCAGCCATGTCTGGCATTACCAATTTATTAATCGAAAGCGCCCAACAAGCCAGCCAATGTAATGATCATTGCTATGAGCAGGCAGCCCGCACATTGACCCAGAAACATAATGAAATTCTGGATGCATTGGTCCATGATGAGCTATTAAAACAAGCAACCAGTCAGAGCATACAGGCACTCATCACAGATTTCAGCAATTTCTGTCAGGCCATTTCCGTATTGGGCGAAGCCACCCCACGCGCTATGGATGCCGTAGTCAGCCTGGGGGAGCGTATGAATGTGCGTTTACTGAGCGCAATCCTGCAGTCGGCTGGTATCAAATCCCAATGTGTTGAATCATCTACAATGATCATAACCGATCATCATTTCCAATCTGCCAGGCCGGATTTAGCAGAGACTAAAATCCGTACACAGGCAATCATACATCCCTTATTGGAAGCAGATATTGTACCGGTCATTACAGGGTTTATTGGTGCCACCCCGCAAGGCGTGACAACCACCCTGGGCCGCGGTGGCAGCGATTATTCCGCAGCCATTATCGGAATTTCTCTTGAAGCCGATGCGGTCTGGGTCTGGACCGATGTAGATGGCATCATGACCGCCGATCCGCGCATGGTGGATTGTGCCCAAACCTTGCCTGAACTGACCTATTCCGAAGTGGCAGAAATGGCAAATTTTGGCGCCAAAGTCCTGCACCCCAAAACCATACACCCCATCGTACAGGAAGATATCACCCTGCGTGTGTGTAACACATTCAATCCCAAAAATCCCGGTACCATCATCACGTCCGATGAACATATGGATGAAACCGGCAAGATGAAAGCCGTGGCCACCATCAGCGGCTTAAAGCTGATCACCATTAAAGGTCATGGTATGTTGGGTGTACCTGGCGTTGCTTCCCGAATCCTGGCGGCTGTTGCCACAACGCGTGCCAGTGTGCCATTAATTACCGAAGCCTCTTCCGAGCAATCCATTTGCTTTGCCATCTCCATGGAATTGGCCGATCAGGCAGTGCAAGCCATCCAAAATGAAATGGCAGCCGAACTGAATAACAAAGACATCGATAGCGTCTCCATGACCGATGAAGTGGTTATCGTTACACTGGTAGGCCCCGGTATGCGCAACACGGTGGGCATCGCCGGTAAAATCTTCATGACCCTGGCCGATCACCAGATCAATGTCATCTCCATCTCCTATGGCGCCTCGGATTTATCCTTGAGCCTGGTCGTACAAATTGAGGATTTGGAAAAAGCGGTCAAGGCATTGCACACACTGATTTGTTGAGGTTTTCCAAACAAGCACATAATTTCTGTATAATATGAATAAAGGAGACGGACATGGCAAAACCAGTTCATGTATATACTGCACATGGCATGTTAGAGGCTGAAATGATTGTCAATTTTCTGTCCTCACAGGGGATTGAGGCCATGGCCTCACAAGAAAGCGTGGGTATGAGCTATGGTCTTACCGTAGGCCCGTTGGGCGAGGTCAAGGTTTATGTAAACGATGATGTAGAAGCGGATGCACACAAAGCATTAATGGATATGGAAAAGGGTGTCTACGAATTACCGGATAATGATGAAGGTGAGACCTTTGATGATGAGCTAGCTTTAGAGGATGTGCCAGATGAATAAAAAGCGTTTGCTTGCAGGTGCAATTAGTGGCGCCCTGATGGGTGTCATATGTCTGATCGGTGCCAGTCAGCGGGCTGGTGGTTGGGCAGGTAATGAATGGATGCTTTTCGGCTTGTGGTTTAACCGTTTGTTGCTGGGTTTAATTATCGGCAGTATCTTTGTTCCAAATATTGTTAAACGTTTTATTGTCGCTGTGCTTTGGGGATTAGCAATGGGCTTGGCCTGGTATGTTTCCAGTGGAATGCATGACCTGGCTGCGTTCCTGATCACGATGCTATACGGCATTATTATTGAAAGCGCAGCATCCGGTTACTCCCGAAAAACGTGAGCAGCCATCGCCTGACCAGTTGCATACCCACTGGCAAATGCCCAGTGCAGGTTAAACCCTCCGCATGGTCCCACTACATTTAAAACCTCACCAGCCAGGAATAATCCAGGCTGTAATTTTGATTCCAGGCTACCTTTCTGAACTTCACCCAGGGGAACACCGCCGGATGAAAGTTGTGCATATTTAAATCCGCGCGTGCCTGTTGGCTGCACGCGATAAGCCGTCAATAAAGACAATAATTTTTTCTGTCTGGTGGTTTCAACACGGGAAAGAGGTTCATCTATGGGTATACCGCTTTTTTTACAAAGCGCAGCAGTGATCTTTTGATTCAAAAAACCACCCAGCAAAACGGATATAGATGCTTGCGAATCTTGTTGCGCGGCAAAATACGCTCTGGCTTGTTCTTCATACCCGGCCAGAAAATTAATTTGCAGATGCATGGATGGCTCAACAGGCTCTGGTAATAAATGACTGAGGTTCATCACCGCCGGTCCGTTCATACCCCATTGGGTGAAAATCACATTGCCCACATCCATGCCTAAACAGGTTGAGCTCTGCCAGATACTCGCTTCTACATCCAGGCGCACCCCATCCAGAGAACGCAATGTTTTATCCGCAAAGAGAATGGGTGCCAAGGCAGGCTGCACCGCCAAAATCTGATGCCCCAGCACAGCCAATTGAGCAAACAACTTCCCATCCGACCCCAGATCGGGCATGGCTTTGCCACCGCTGGCAACACAAACCAGATCAAAAATATGTGGTGCATCGTGTTTGTCGTGCGTCAATATAAATTGCCCGTTGGTAAACCGTATCGCCTGTACACGTGCTGCATAATGAATTTTCACCCCAACCCGATGTAATTGCGCCAGTAATAAATCCACCACATTCCCTGCCGCAAAGGAAAATGGATACACCCATCCATCATCCGTGGCTGTAGTAAAGATACCCATTTCTGCCAATAGCGCGCGAAATGCTTGCGGAGATAGACCTGCCAACACAGACGCCAATACGTCTGGCTCATCCGTATCATAGGCATCAAGCTTGGCTTGCATATTGGTAATATTACAGCGTCCGCTGCCGGTTACCAGCAGCTTTTTGCCGATCTTAGGATTAGATTCAAACAGATGCACTTCCGCCGTGGATTTGACAGCCTGCAAAGCTGCCATGATGCCTGCCGGACCTGCACCAATGATTGCGATCTGTTTCATTTTCTGATTTTAACATAGATCGCTTTCCGAGAGGTTGACGAATGATGAAGGAAGTCACAGTTTATTTGATCAGGGGTGATATAAAATCAGGACATTTTTGCCCCCTGAAAACAGGGGAATAAGGTATACTTCACCCATTATTTTCCTGAGAAGGAAGCGCTAAAAGAGGATATTACGCACAATCATCTGATGTTGGAGAATGGAATGGCAAAAGTAGGATTGTTTTTTGGATCAACCACCGGGCACACCGAAGAAGCAGCCGCTCTGATACGGCAGGCATTAAATCAACTTGAAGAGGGCTTGGTTCAAACATACAATGTCGTTCAGGATCCGATCCAATGTATGGATGAATTTTCTTGTCTAATATTAGGGACGTCCACCTGGGATGATGGTGAATTGCAAGAGGATTGGCGCAGTCTTTGGTTTGAATTGGATAAAGTCAATTTAACCGGCAAAAAGATCGCCATTTACGGACTGGGCAACCAGGCCGATTATCCTCTTAATTTTCAGGATGCGATTGCCTCTCTGGCAAAAAAAATCAGGCAACGCGGCGCCGAACTGGTCGGTCGTTGGCCTGTAACTGGCTATGAATTCACCCAATCCGCGGCTGTAGAGGATGATCATTTCTATGGTCTGGCGCTGGATAATGACAACCAATCCAATTTAACCCCCGACCGGGTGCGCACCTGGGCACATCAAGTCGCCCTGGAATTTGGGGTTTACAATCACAATAATTAATGATTTTATAACAATATTTAAAAAAGCAGATCCTAAGCGTTGAAAAAACTTAGGATCTTTTTTTTCCAAAAATCAATTTCATCTACGGCTGACTGCCAAGCGGTATGTCAAGAGCATCGCGTAATGCCTGTTCTGTCACACCGAGCTTTTCTGCGGCAGTGGCGAAATCAGGGGGTGGAGCCCCCAATGCTGCACGGAGTGCTTGTTCCGTTACACCCAGCTTACCTGCCGCTGTAGCAAAATCAAGCTGTGGGCGTTGTGCTTGTCCTTGGGGTGCTTGCTGCCCTGTACCTGTTATATTTTCCATGGATGAGTATGATGATATAAATTCAGAAAGTCCAGCATAATCGGCTTCATAGCGAATGACACGAAAAACCTCATCACCATAATTAAAACGCCAAATCACTTTTTCATCAGGGGTAACTTCGAAGAAAACGCCTTCGGTGCCATTGCAGATCAAGGTATTCCCATTCCCAAGACGTTGTGCTCCAGATATATGGTCAGCAAAGAAATTATCTCCGCTATAGCTCCAGGATGGAGAAGCAGGGGCAAAGGTATCATCAATGAACGTATAGGTTTCATCCGTATCCAAAGGAGGAACAATCTCATCCACGGATGAATAGGGGCGTTTTCGTTGATCACCATTGTTGAACACCAGGATATTGCCCGCGCCGGGATAACCGACAGGTATCCATTGCGCATCATGCTGAGCGTAGAACTGCTGCTCGGCATTCGTGGCTGCATCATAGGCTTGTGGATTTCCCCAACGATACAATAAATCACCTGCATCCCCCGCAGCTTCTTGCGTATTTCTGCTATGGTCAATAATCCAGATCTCACTGAAGTTATGAACACTGAGTAATATCTGATCAAGTTCGGCGTTATAATCAATCGAATTGATATGGGTCCAATCCGCGTTTGCCTGACGACTTGCAAAATTCAGGTCAATGCGTTGAGGTTGTTCGGCGATGATCCCGTAATTCTCTTTTGTAGCGTCATAGTCCTGTACAAGATGATCCCAGATATGCCACTCCCAGACAATGTTATTCGTACGCGGATCAATTTCCACAACATGATCTGCCCATAATTCCCCATCCTTGAGTAAATCGGGAGAACGTCCAGCTTCAATCGCTTCAGCCTGCGACTTCATTTCCCATGCAATCAGGAGAATATTCCCATTGGGCAGCTCCTCAATGTCATGGTGTTGCAGTAC
Source organism: Chloroflexota bacterium (assembly GCA_016838895.1). Lineage (GTDB taxonomy): Bacteria > Chloroflexota > Anaerolineae > Anaerolineales > Anaerolineaceae > UBA5203. The sequence goes on along the minus strand of JAEKNU010000087.1, from coordinate 10,711 downwards.
CTGATCACTTGCATATTGATAGGACCATACTATAGTTCCATCAGGAGCGATCTCTTCCACAATGCCGCCTGCACCGCCAGCCGTAAAAACGTCTGACTTAAACATACCTGTATGCAGTAAATTACCGTTTTCTTTTAAATAAACAGAATTACCTGGAGTATATTGACTCTCCCATGTAAAAACCGCATCCCCATCAGAATCTATCAAATAAGTTGTTGTTGAACGAATTGGAGCAAAGAGGTAAACTGCTTGCTTTATTGTAGTTTCAGAACCAGCTTCAGCCACAATAATTTCAGGCGTATTTTCAACTTCATCATTATTTTCTTCAAATATGCTTTCCGCAACCTCTTCTTGGCGATCTTCTTCCGGGGCTATTTGCGCATCCATCGAAAATATGGAGCAAGCTGAACTTATAAAAAGAATGAGGAAAACAATATAACTTATCAACTTTTTCATTAAAAACCCTCCTTTCACTTGCGAATAGACTATCCTCCACAAGGGAAAACACTTGGCTTTATCAATTTGTTCCTTAAGTGTAAGAAAGTAGACCCTGAATATATAGTAGCACCTGTCAGGGATATCAACCCTTCTACGTGACTGGCATCATATATAAACGAAAACCCCATGACAGCTGTCATGGGGGTAGTTTGTAACAACAATTACATTACTACTAGATTTTTTTCCCTCCCCTAAAAGTTTATTTTATAAATGTTTGTTTTCTAGAAGCATACAATATTGGTTTGATCATTTATTTATTTCTACTAATCCATGATGTTTACAGGCGCCGTGGTGCTTTGATCCATGCCTGCCACATAGGCTTCCAGCTCTGCCAAATAACAATTTGTATCTGCATCACTGAGGAAGGAAGCTTCAAAACTATTCTTCACCAGCGTAACGATCTGTTCCTTCTCCAGATCCAAGGCTTCCTGTACTGCCAGGAAGTTCTCGTTCATGTACCCGCCAAAATAAGCCGGATCATCCGAATTGATTGTTGCCCGCAAACCGGCGTGTAACAACTGTTTCAGATTATGCGATTCCATCTTATCAAAGACGCGCAATTTTACATTTGATAACGGGCAAACCGTCAACGCAATTTTATGCTTCTTCAAATAGGCTACCAGTTCAGCATCTTCCATACTGAGTACACCATGATCAATCCGGCTGGCTTTCAATACATTAAGCGCCTCCCAGACATACGCTGGCGGACCTTCCTCACCGGCATGTGCCACAGTCAGGAAACCTTCCGCGCGTACCCGATCAAAAACACTTTTGAATTTGGACGGTGGATGCCCAACCTCGGAGGAATCCAGACCAAACGCGGTAATCCACTTGCCAAAAGGCAGGGCCTGCTCAAAGGTTTGCATGGCGCTTTCCGCGCTCAAATGGCGCAGAAAATTGGGGATGATCTTATAAGTCATATGCAGTTGTTCACGTGCATCACGCAGTGCTTCGCGAATGCCGCTAATCACCGTCTCAAAAGCAACACCGCGCTCGGTATGTGTTTGCGGATCAAAGAATATTTCCACATGGCGCACATTCTGGCGATATACACGGGTCAGGTATTCCCAGGTCAGGTCATAGAAGTCCTGCTCATGCAGCAGCACATTTGCACCAGCGTAATAGATATCCAAAAAGTCCTGTAAATTGCTGAATTGATAAGCTGCCCGTACGGCTTCCACATTGGGGAAGGGGAGCGAAATTTCATTGCGGTCAGCGATTTCAAACATCAACTCCGGCTCCAGAGAGCCTTCAATGTGAAGATGAAGCTCGCACTTTGGAATGCCTTGAATAAATGATTTCATCCATGCCCTCCTAAAAATTACTAACAGTATTTTGTACAGTATAGGGTTTTTTGCACGGAAAATCAAATATGTTTAGAGGAGCAAATAGAAAATTACCACAAGTTATTCATATTGACATATTGTATCCCAAGGGATACAATATAGATCATGATTGAAATCCACCAAACAGACATTTATCATAAATGGTTTGTCGAGCTTCGAGATAGAAATGCCAAAATGAAAATACTGGTTCGTATCCGAAGAATTTCTCTGGAGAATTTTGGTGATGTTAAATCAGTTGGTAAAGGTGTATCAGAAATCAGAATTGATTACGGTCTTGGATATCGAATATATTTTATTAAAAAAGGATCTACTGTAATTATTCTGCTTGCTGGTGGCACTAAATCAACGCAAAGTAAAGATATAAAGCTAGCGCAAGATATTGCATATTTATTGGAGAATGAGGTATGAAAAAAAACAGTAGTACTCGTTTGTGGGATGCATCAGAATATCTTCAAAGCGAGGAAGATATCGTTGTTTACTTGTCTGCCGCACTGGAAGAAAATGATCCGGCATTAATTGCAGCTGCATTAGGTGATATTGCGAAAGCAAAAGGGATGACACAAATAGCAAATCAAACAGGGTTAGGCAGGGAGTCTTTGTATAAAGCTTTATCTTCTGAAGGTAATCCTGAATTTTCCACCGTGCTGAAAGTTATGAATGCACTTGGAATGCATTTCCATGCATCCCTAAGTCATGATACCCATTAATTCATTTTCCCCTACTCCAGCTCCTCAACAGCCACAAATCCCTGAGGCTCAGATTCCGCTTTATACGTTTTAATACTCACCAGATGAATCGTTACCCCCACGGCAATACCCAGCAACAAGATACGCAGCCACCACATATCAACCACAAAGATCACTGAATAGCCAATGCTCACCCACAACAAGGTGATACTGAATATCTTTTGTTTCAAAGGAATACCCAATCCGGCACGATAATTACGGATATAGGTGCCAAATACACGGTTATTCATCAACCAATCATAAAAGCGTTTAGAACTGCGGCCATAACAATAGGCTGCCAGCAGTAAAAACGGCGTAGTAGGTAAAATCGGAAAAAGAATACCCACGATGGCAAGCGCGATAAACAGTGTGCCGCATATAATCAGTAAATTTCGTTTTATGGATTTCATTAGTACTGATTATAACAAATTACACTGCCATTTCATCTATTTTTGGTATGATTTATCCATTTATTAACAATTATGAGATTTCTTTAAATCCAATCCGGTGAATCAACGGTTAGCTTGCCGCCAGCGTCGCCGGTATTCATCGTTCCGGCTGGCTCTACCATAAGAATGCTGCATTCCTTTTCGGCGACTGGCTTATGTTCCACACCTTTGGCCACTACATATATTTCCCCGGCCTGCATGGCAATTACTTCATTCCGGGTGTGAATTTCCATCTCGCCATCAATCACCATAAATACTTCATCCGTCTCGGCATGTGTGTGCCAGACAAATTCGCCCTGAATTTTGGCAATTTTCAGGTGATAATCATTCATTTGTGCAACAATGCGCGGGGACCATTGTTCCTGGATCATTGATAATTTTTCTTTCAGATTTACAACATCTGACATTTGTGCTTTCCTTTATACATCAAAATTTCGCCTTATCGATCATACCCATTATATCGGAAGAACGGCATTAAAATAAAAAACCCTGCCGACAAGGGCAGGGCTGCGATGCTCACGTTAAGTTTAGTAACGGCGATTTGAATCATTGTACGAACGTCCACCACCGGAGCGTTCTTCACGTGGTTTGGCTTCATTCACTTTCAAAGGACGCCCGTCCACTTCATTACCGTTTAACATATTAACTGCCTTATCGGCTTCTTCCTTACTGCTCATCGTAATAAACGCGAAGCCTTTGGGGGCTCTGGTATCGCGATCTTTGATGATATCAACAGCAACGACTGTTCCGGCTTCTTCGAACATACTTCGCAGTTGTTCTTCGGTTGTGCTATAAGCCATGTTTCCTACATACAATTTTGCTTCCAAGGTGATTCCTCAACTTTACTTGTGCAGATTTGCCTTAAACAAAAAAGCCGCCATCGTTGCAAAGAACGAAACCGACATTCCGTGAACGCAAATCTGATAATTAGATAGTAACAGTATACCACATAACCATGCCGGAAATGCAATGAAATATGAAAAAGGCGTAATAAACAACTTCCTCCAAAAAAAACTGAAGGAAGTTGGGGGAGAGTTGTGTGTGACTCCCCCCAATGCTCAGTGCCCAGGGAGCTTACCTGGTAAATTATGGGTTATACATCATAGTACATGACATATTCCATGGGGTGGGTGCGCAATCGGATGGCATCCACTTCATTCTTACGTTTCCAATCAATGTAGGATTCCAATATTTCGCTATTGAATACATCACCACGTAATAGAAAATCGTAATCTTTTTCCAGTGCAACAAGGACCTCATCCAGAGAACCTGGTACCTGTTTAATATCCGGCGCTTCTTCTTCAAACAGATCGATATCCATTGGTGTACCCGGATCAATCTTGTTGATGATACCGTCAATACCTGCCAGCAGCATGGCGGAAAATGCCAGATACGGATTAGCTGAAGGATCAGGGCTGCGATATTCAATCCGGACTGAACTAGGCGTATTGCTATAAACAGGGATACGCACGCAAGCCGATCGATTGCGGCTGGAGTAGGTCATCATCACGGGTGCTTCGTAGCCAGGGACAAGACGTTTATAACTGTTCGTGGTTGGTGCACATAACGCTAGCAAAGCCGGGGTATGTTTGAGGATGCCACCGATGTAATATTGTGCAGTCTGACTTAAGTTGGAATAGCCGTTGGCATCGTAGAATAGATTCTTACCGTCTTTCCAGAGGCTTTGATGGCAGTGCATACCGCTGCCATTATCACCAAACATAGGCTTGGGCATAAATGTTTATGTTTTTCCATGTGCAACGGCAGTATTTTTCAGCACATATTTGTAATGCTGCAAAGTATCACACATTTTAACCAGCGGGCCGTACTTTAGATCGATTTCCATCTGACCGGCAGAGGCCACCTCCCCATGGTGAACCTCAACGTCAATACCAGCCAACATCATGCGCATGATGGCTTCGGTACGCCAGTCCTGTAAACTATCTACTGGCGGCACGCGGAAATATCCACGTTTTGATTCCGGTCGATATCCTAAATTGTTTCCCATACTTGAATCATGTGAGCGTCCGGATTCCCATGCTGCCATATCAGAAGTAATTTCATAAAAAGCACTGCCGGTTTCATATCCAAAGCGAATGCCATCAAAGACAAAAAATTCTGCTTCCGGTCCCCAGTAACTTACATCAGCGATACCGGAATCGGTTAGTAGTTTTTCTGCTTTGGCAGCAATATAACGTGGATCCTTGTTATAGGGTGTGCGCGTAATGGGATCATGAATGTTACACAAAATGGACAGTGTGGGAATACTCATGGCTGGATCGATGATAGCCGTGGTCGGGTCCGGGAACAGAATCATATCCGATTCATGAATTTCCTGGAAAGCACGAATACTGGATCCATCAAAACCAATGCCCTCTTCAAACACGGATTCATCAAAATGATACAAAGGTGCAGAAAAGTGATGCCAGCGCCCTAGCAAATCAGTAAATTTAAAGTCGACAATAGAAATACCACGTTTGCGGGCAAATTCCAGTACATCGGAAGGTGTTTTACATCGTTCAATATCCGGGGTTAAATTCGCCGGCAAATCACTGCCTGTCTTGGCATAAACTGTATTCTTTAGTTCTTCTAAAGAGAGTAATTTGTTTGTAGACATCATTCATCCTTTATTGATCAATTTCTTATCAATTATGCTTTTTTCAGCGAAACAGATTTGACTGTATTTTTTTCTTTGATTGCGCCATATGAATATAGATCATCATCCACACGCTGACACAAATCATCTAATTCGGATGATACATAAAGCGTGTATCTTCCCAGCCGGTTAACTCTGGCTGCAATATAATAGGAACCGACACAATACACTGGGTTCTTTACTTTCCTGATTTCTCCATCATAGTCACGTTCATAAACCAGCTCATATTTTGCCTCTGGCAAGCCAGTCTCTACCGCTTTCCATGAATCAGCTTCAAGTTTACGAATGGTCACTTCATACAATTCCGATACCTGTTTTGTTTTCAACAAGTTATCTGCTACCTGTGAGTAGAGTGAGAAAATTCCTTTTCCACCGGAAAAAGCTGAGCTAAACGTAGTATTGCCTACCGGGGCAAGCAAATACCAGCCATCCTCTTTCTTAACCGGAAAAATGGGAATATCCGGTACAGCTTCATCCGGGGTTCGCATAATGCAAAAAGGAGCATACAATTGCAGATCATCCGTGGAAAGAAATAACAAACTCATCTCTCGACGATTTTGAATTCGTCCTACAACTTTGAAATGATCTGCCAACCAGACACGTAAACCGGCAATATCTGGGGTAGAAAAAACTGGGCCGCCTGGATAGCGAGTAGTGATTTCATCTTGTAAACGGTAAATCGGATATGCCCGATCGGATACACCAAAAAAGTATTCGGGCAATCTTTCAAACCGGACAATGTGTTTCAATGTGTTATCTATGATTTCTTCAAGTCGGGTTAAATTCCCAGACTCGAGTAATAATCCGGCAATGCGGGTGGAATAAACCACCCGCACAGGACCTACTGGCTTACTGAGCTTTTTGTAATAAATCGGCACTGATTTCACCGCTTCTTTGATACTGTACCCGCTTAAATCCAGGTCAGCGAACAAGCGGGGTTTGTCAGGTGTTTTGCTCTCTGAGTACGCCGGGTTCTTTCGATAAGTAATGTTCGCTGTTGTCATGATTTACCTCCCCGCGTCCGCGAGTTCTGGTGTGCCAATGGCTACACCGTGCAGTTCTACACCTGCAAATTCAGGATAAGATTCAATGCCGTGATACACCACATCAATACCGATTGCTTCAACTTCAGGCGAAACACGTAACCCGATGGTATGTTTAATGGCCAGCATCAGTAGTAATGAAATTGGGAATACATATGCAATACAGGCAACAATACCAATGGCCTGGATACCTAATTGAGCGAATCCGCCGCCGGAAATCAGGCCTAAACCATCCACGCCCCAAATACCTACAGCCAGAACACCGAAGATACCATTCATACCATGGACTGGGAAAGCACCCACAGGATCATCAATGCGCATTTTCTCCATCAAGCCCACACCGTAATAGGTAATGGCGCCGGCAATGATTCCAATTACCAAGGCAGACATCGGCGAAACGAACGCACACGGAGCAGTGATGGCGACTAAACCGCCTAAACAGCCATTCATTGCCATACTGACATCCCATTTTCCAGTATGGAAATAAGAAAGTAACATCGCTGTAATAGCACCCATGGTCGCAGCAAAATCAGTGGTAACAACAATTAAGGAAATCGCAACAGGATCAGCGGCAAGGGTACTGCCAGGATTGAAACCGAACCAGCCTAACCAGAGCACGAAGGTACCTAAAGCTGCCAGGGGAATATTATGCCCACGAATAGTGGCTTTGCCAAATTCTTTGTCGCGGCGTTTCCCCATAACAAGGGTGCCTGCTAAACCAAGGAATGCACCTACCATGTGAACAACGGATGAACCGGCGAAATCAAGATAGCCCATACCTGCCAACCAACCACCGCCCCATACCCAGTGACCAAAGATCGGGTAAATCAGCAAGCCGCTGAAAAAACTGTAAACAAGATCAGCCCGGAAATCGGTACGTTCGGCCATGATTCCGGAAGCAATGGTTGTTGCTGTTGCACAGAAGGCAAACTGGAAGAAGAAGAATGCCAAAATTGGCACGGTAAGCCCGGGGTAAACCTCAGGCATGCCTTGCAGGAAAAACCACTCAGTCCCGAAAAAGGAGTTGCCATTACCAAACATCATGCCAAAACCAGCGATGATAAAACCCACGGTGGTAGCGGTTGTATCCATCAGGTTCTCTGCCATGATGTTTACTACATTCTTCGAGCGCACAAAACCCGCTTCCAGAAAACCAAATCCAGCCTGCATGAAGAAGACCAGGAAACCTGCTAATAACACCCAAACAGTATCAACGGCACTGAAAGTGACTTCTTCTGCGGCTCCACTGGCACTGGCCGGGCGAACAAAGACCGTCATTAGCATAAGAACAATGATGGGAACAGCAATGATACGAATTCTTTTAAATATCTTCATAATTATTCCTCCTATGGAGCACTGCAAATTTTTAAAAAATGACTAGAAAAATTAGGCCCAATCAAATTAACTAGACAAGTTATTGATGCTATGAGTTTACCGACGGATTCCCATGCATACTATTACCCGAATGGATAAAATCGCTGGGCTAAAAATGCATGGGCGATGGGTTAACCATGCCCCATCGGGGGTAGATATTGGATTTTATATGACCTGTTTGGGTAGGAAAAACGGGAATTTTAAGATTAAATGAGTTGTATTGATTATTTGAACGCGAATATACTATATTTTATATGGCTTCCGCATAGGGGAAATATTGTTAATATCCATAATCAATGAATAAATAAACTTATGCAGCCAACCTAATAAATCTTAATTTTTCCCATCAGGGAGGGAAAATGTGTGCTCAAAAAGAAATTAATTGGCTCCATATATCTGATCTTCATATTGGCGCACGTGGAAGTAAAATAATGAATCAGATATCAATGGAATTATTACCCATTTTCAAGAAACAAAAAACAATTCATACAAATCCACCTGAGATAATATTAATATCAGGTGACATTGCCAATTCAGGGAAAACAAAAGAATACGAAGAAGCAGATGTATTCCTAAATGATTTGCTTTCAGATCTGCGGAGTGTATACGGTAATAAAATTGATCCACTAATTATCCCGGTGCCAGGAAATCACGATTTAATTCGCCCACAAGAAGAAGAAAGTTTAGACTATTATCTATTCAATGACTACGCTTCAGGTACTGAAGATAATAAATATATAAAACTATTTAATCAACTCCTTGAAACCGGCACTCCCCCAAACAGACTTTCCAAGCTTTTTTTAGATTATGCAAAATGGTCAAATAAATATATTGAGAAGCTAAAAACGAGAAAGGGCGTGACTGTCTATGAATCACATATTCCAGGCGATCTATGTGTCTTGCTTAATTCCCCATTTGCTTTTCCATTTTGTATTGTTGGCATGAATTCTGCCTGGCTTCAGTTTAGTGGTGATGAATTTAAAGGTAAACTTTCGATACCGCTAGCACAATTTAATGCATTACTACCCCGCTGCGAAGGACAAAATCCTTTGAGCTTGTTCAAAGAATACGAGCGAGCCATATTCATGATGCACCACCCACCCACTTGGCTATCATCTCAGGCTTCGAAAGTTTTTTTTGATGGGATTTACCGTTCAGAACGTTTTGATATTTGTCTGTTCGGACATATGCATAATGCTAAATCTCAGGCTTCGTCAGTAAATACAGAACCAATGTATTATGAATATCAAAGTCCTTCTCTATGTGGCTTAGAACACTATGGGAAAAAAAATGAAGAACGGTTATTTGGTTTTACATTCGGGGCTATATCCGAAGAAGGTGAAATCCGAGCCTGGCCATATCAACGTCAAAATAAGGGGGGCAAACAATCCGGGTTCGACCTAAACCATAATTTAATAAATACAGCCGACAATACATTAGAGAGAGGGGCCGTCATTAGACCAGTAAATTCTCAATTGGAAAGAAAAGATAGTATTGAAGGTATTTTCATTCGCATTGTACCGATCAGTTCAGAGCAATGTAATAATCATGTTTCCATAAAACCATTTCTTGATGCCCGTTTACCAGACATTATTGAAAAATTGGGCATTATTGCTAAAGTTGAACCTTTTGAATGTAGTTCATCAAATGAATGTGTTTTTTATCTCCCATACAGTAACAACCAAACCTGGAGCATAATTACATATCAAGCATTTCAAATTCTCTTAGAATTATTAAATGAGTTGCAGAAAAAAAAGAATGGTACAAAAAACATCATATCTACAACTCAATATGGATTTACAATGCACACTGAAGAGGGGGGAACAGGGCAGTTCATTTATCATTCCAACAATTCGAATCTACAATCACCAAATAAACCATATCACATATCACTGCCAAAATTAACCAGGCCATCCTTTTTGATGTCCGAAAAAATATATCACTATCTCCTCCCTTTCCTTTCCGATGAAGTTTCATTGACGAAAACAATAATCAAAACGCTTTATCTTTCCGAGCGGCTTCAACCTCCGCATGTAGATATCCAGCCCATAATGAGGGTTCCAATTAGCAAGGCTGAACTAACGAGAAAAAAGACGGATCAGTCTCCATCAATGTTATATAATTTATATATTTCAACTAATAATAATGAACGAATATTGGGAGATTTATATTTACCCGCTGGTTATTTACGGATGGACTGCATGCAATCTGCGAGCACAAACAATTTTGTTGAACAATTAGTTGATGCTGAACGTGTATGGATTATTGGAATAAATAATCAAGACCTGCTAATTTCATTGAAAAGTGCATATGAAAAACGAAAAAAACTAAATCGCAAGTTCTGGAAAGAATTCCGAATTGTTTTCTTAGCTCGTAAATTGACAAAATTAATCATCAATAAACCAATTAATAAAATTGACACATCACAGGAAAAAGATATTACTGATTGGTATTTAAATATGCGTTCGATACGTGAATTTTTATTAAAAACAAAAGATGATGAAACAGAAAATTTAGATTGTCTACAATTAGATTATTTACTGCCATTTGAAGCTAATTTCTTTTGTGATTCGAATGGAAATTCTACTATTCAAATGTTTCCCTTCTTGTCCAGTATGGA
>JAEKNU010000086.1 GCA_016838895.1 Chloroflexota bacterium | reverse complement strand
CCGATATTACACTTAAAGTGGGGCCATTAACCAAATTTCGCAATTTGACTGATTTGGCGACGTGGAATCCGGGTCATATATATTTCTATGAACTTTCCATAATTGCTCAAATGTGACATTAGAATTCTTACTATTTAAATCATCTCTGCTCTCTGGAGCCGCAGAATGTGCTACAAATTTATCTACATATGTGGAAATTACATTTCCTTCATCCAGTTTTTCTATTAGTTTCATAAAAACAATATCACTTATTACATCATCTGTGTGTCTTGTTTCAGGAGTCTTTCCACTAAGACGATCAAATAATTGATGAACTTCTTCAATAGATTCCCAATCCAATTCAGGGGGTTTAAAGAAACCTTCTCCAATTGTTTGTTGAGTAAAAAAAGTGTTTTCTTTTTCTTTTATCTCGGAGTAATCATAGGGCATATCCCTAAGGGCAAGAAATTTTTCCCTGTTTAATTCCTCTCTGTATTTTCTCACGTCCTTTATTAACGAATATAATGAATAAACTGCTTTTTTCTTTGTAAGTGGATAGCTATTATCAAGTAGGCGTCGTATACATGCTACCTGTGATTGAAAATAATTCCTATCAATAAAGGAATGGTAAGCTCCATTGATTTTTGGATTTTTTTGATTGCTTTCTATTTGAATCTGACGGCTCTCAACAACAATACGAAAAATGGCTGTATCCCATATCATCGATGAAATTTGCTGAAAAATCGAATTTCTATCGTTACCAAGTAAACACTCAGCCCAAATTTTCCAAGCTATTTCAATTGGCCTATCTTCATTTACCATAAACACCCTCCTACCATATAACTTTAGTTCAATGTTTCCAACAACATTATATTATCTTAACATACGAAAAAAACCTATCATGTACGTAACAACATCCCCAATCTCTCCCCAACTGTTAAAACCCTGATAAAATAAGTCACAGAACCAGGCATGGTAAATGAGGCACAGTATGGCAAAAACAATCGCAGATGGTGTGGTAGAAGCAGTACGATACGACGCACAAAAGAATATTTCCCTGGCACGTGTATTTTTACGCAGGGGTGCTATTTACTCGGATTGCATGTTGCTGACGCGTGAAACTCTGATCGATGCCATGCAAGACGGAAAAAACTTTTTTAGTGGGTCTCGTAAACCTTATGTAGGCAGCACCTTTTTTATTAATCAGAAATTGAATCTACACGAGCAGAACGGAAACATGTTTATTGGTGTTACAACATCTAACTCCCCGCAGGATGACCCAGACCTGGCACCGCTCTTTTAACCTGTCGTCAACCTGCTTCAATGGTGAATTTCATGGAAAAACCTTTATTATCAATTGTGATCCCAGCCCACAACGAAGAACACCGCCTGCCGCAAACGCTGGAAAAAATCAGTTCGTTTTTGGCGGCACAGCCCTATCAGGCTGAAGTTGTCGTTGTTGAAAATGGCAGCAGTGATGCCACTTTGGAAATCGCGCAACAATATGAAGTAAAACATGGTAATATTCGCGTCATCAATCTGATTGACAGCGGTAAAGGGTTAGCTGTCCGCGAAGGCATGCTGGCTGCAACGGGTGAATATCGATTCATCTGTGATGCAGACCTATCCATGCCGATTGAGGAAGTGAACAAATTTATCCCCCCGCAGTTGGAAAACTTTGATGTCGCCATTGCTTCACGGGAGGCAGCCGGTGCCAAACGCTACAATGAGCCGGCCTACCGCCACTTTATCGGGCGTATTTTTAATGCACTGGTGCGCGTCGTGGCCTTGCCCAGCCTGCATGATACCCAATGTGGATTCAAGTGTTTTCATGCTCCAGTGGCGGAAAAAGTATTCCGCTTACAGACCTTTACCGGTTGGTCCTTTGACGTGGAAGTGCTCTACGTGGCGCTGATGCATGGGTACAAAGTGCTGGAAATCCCCATCAACTGGTATCATATCCCCGGCAGCCGGGTGAAGCTCTTTCAGGATTCCTTCCGCATGGCGGCCGACATCCTCACCATCCGGCGCAACGCCAAAAACGGTTTATACGACTAAGAAAAGAGACTATCCCATTTGGATTTGGATAGTCTCATTTTTTTATGAGTGGAGCAGTATTAAGATTTACTTCTCCAGTCAGGATGCCTGTTTTGTTTATTTCTTTAGTAGATTGATGCTGCCTGTAGAAGCCTTGAGCGTTACCGAACCAGATGCCGCCCCAATTTCACCTGTAACTTTATGTTCTGAAATTTTCTGGATTGGAAAATCCGAGTTAATCGAACCTGTGGTATTTTCGGCTTGCAGTGAAAATTCAGCATCTTCCGGCAACTGCAAGGTAATGCCGCCGGTGGTTGTCTTGATGCGGACATTGTTCTCCTGAAATGCAGCCATAGAAAGTTTGACACTGCCCGTACTGGCTTCGAGATCAAAATCTCCGCTGCCATCATTTACTTGTATTGCACCAGTGGTGGTTTTGATGCGAATGGTATGCTCCTGCAAGGTGTTCATTGCAAAGGTAACCCGCCCTGTACTGGCTTCGATATTGAAATCGCCTTTGGCCTCTGGGACGTGAATTGCACCTGTGGTTGTTTTGATCACCCCAGTCTCAACAACACATTCATCAATGCTCACACCTGATGTGCTGCCTCTAATTTCCAAATTATTGGCGGTAAGTTGATTGATGCGAATACTGCCAGTTGTTGTACGAATGCTTACATCATCAGCGTTGAGGTGGTCGGCTTTCATGCCGCCAGTTGTTGTATTCAACCTAAAAGCTGTCAAATCAAGATCATCTAATTCCACTGAACCAGTCGTAATGTTTATATCAAGGCTTTTCTCATAATCTTCTGGTAGATAGATATCCAAATAGAGTCGATCCGGTAAATGCACCCGATATTTGTGTCTAATTTCCACATCTACGGTTCCCTGATGCAAATCTGCAATCAATTCCGTATCCTCTGATGATCTGCCATATAGATGAAACTTTATCTCACTTCCCGCAGTTGTACGAATGACATGCACAGGATAAATGGTCACATCCACATTGATCTGCTCAATCTCATCCACCTGAAAGGTTCTTTCCTGATTAATATCTGTCAGCGGTAGTATATTCATAGCAAAAATTCCCATGACAACGATGCCTCCCAACAACAAAAGCATAAATAATGATTTTGATTCCATTTTCAAAATACTTCCTTGTTCAATTTATTTTACAGCAGTAATTCTTACTATTACGTATTATATGGTTCAGGCTGTACTCATCCCACTTTTCTGCATCACTTTCTGGAAATGATAGCCATAGATCGTAAAGGTAACCGCCTGCCCAAACTGTTTGGGGTGGTGCACTAATGTCCAAATCAGTAAATCCCAATAATATTTGCGGTCAGGACTAAGAATACCCAATTTCCACACTGAGCGGAAAAATGCATAGATTTCCACTGCCTGAATGGTGACTGTGTTCTGCAGCGGCTTATAGCTGTTAATAAAGGTCTTCACGCGCTGATAAAACATGGGGGCCGAATAAATTGTATCCAAAATCTTTTGATACCCCTGTTTAAGTGCAGTCAAATCCATTTTTGGAACAATATTGGTCGAGCCATCCGTGTTATCCCCGGACATTTCCACATTTATGCGTCCTTCTGCAAGTAGGCGGCTGTACAACTGCGTACCGTATGGTGCCTGTAGGAGACCCACCATTGCAGTCACGATACCACTCTGCTGGATGAATTCAATCTGGCGGTCAAAAATACTATTGTTGTCGGAATCAAAGCCGACAATAAAACCACCCATGACCTGTAAACCGTGATTCTGCAGTATTTTTACGCTGGAAACCAGGTCGCGTCCACGGTTTTGCACTTTGTGGCATTCTTGCAGGCTGCCTTCATCGGGGGTTTCAATACCTACAAAGACTGACTTAAATCCGGCCTGTGCCATCAGTGTCATCAGTTCATCGTCATCGGCCAAATTAATGGAAGCCTCGGTAATAAATTGGAAACCCTTTTTATCCCTACGCCATTCAATCAGGGCGGGTAATATTTCCTCTTTTAGAATTTTCTTGTTTCCGATGAAATTATCATCTACAAAAAAGACATTCCGCCGCCATCCGCTAGCATACATGGCTTCCAATTCGTTGATAATCTGTTTTGCAGATTTCACCCGGGGAATATGGCCTAACAAGGCTGTGATATTACAAAAATCACAGTTGAAAGGGCAGCCGCGTGAAAACTGAATCCCCATGGAATCATATTTACTCATATCTACCAGCTCCCACATAGCAGTGGGGGTCTGACTAAGGTCAGCATATTCATCACTCTTGTAAATCCGGCGAGCTTCCCCGCGGGCGTAATCCGCCAGGAAATCTGGCAGGGTGAGTTCACCTTCATTAAGAATGAAGTGATCCACTTCGGGGAAGTCTTCGTACTCGCCGGTAAAGAGTGGGCCACCAGCGATAACCGGCAAATCATGCGCCTTACAACGTTGTATCAATTCCTGTGCAGATTCGCGCTGCACCACCATGGCACTGACCATCACAATATCAGCCCAATTTAGATCCGCTTTACGTAGTTTGCGTACGTTTACATCCACCAGGCGTTTCCTCCATTCCTTCGGCAGCATGGCTGCGATCGTGATAGCACCCAACGGAGGAGAGGAGGCTCGCTTACGAACGAAACTTAAAGCATGTTTAAAACTCCAAAAAGTATCGGGGAAAGCCGGATAGAGCAGTAATACATTCATAAATAACCTCCTGGAAATTAACTGATTCCCGTTATACAAAAGAATACAGCGAATATTTCAAGAGTGGATGTGCCTCAGGTCATATACGAGGGTATATTATGTATCCTACCGGCACAGTACAAATTATGACCTTATCATCCATAAATCATGACGTTGGCTTATATTCGTTTTGAATTGGCAATGCTATAATTTTAGGGTAGCTATGCAAGAGAAAATGAAACAACGTGCCACAATACAAACCAACAACAGCGCTGATCTGGCATTTGCGCTGATCGTTTTGGCATCCTATTTTCCAATCTTTAATGTATTGCCAACTGCCAGCCCTTTTGAGATTGTATTATTGATCTTTACCGGTACCGCATACATTATGATGGGTATTTACGGCTATGGTTTTTGTGTACAGTCTCCATCTATGCTGGTCAAAGTAGCATACATTCTGGTGCAATTGCCTCTAGGCGGTATGCTGATCTATTTGGGGCGTGGAGCCGGTTTCAATGCCATGATTTTATTGCCCCTGGCCGGGCATAGTGTCGTGCTGTTCAAACAATCGCTGATGCTCTTTGCCAATCTGGCTATCATCGCAACGTACTTGATCACACGCCTGCAGTTCATCAGCAGCCTGGATGATATCTGGGCCAGTATGCCTATCTTCCTGGCCGGACAAATGTTTATTGTGGCTTTCACACAAATGGCGGCCAATGCGGAAAATGCCCGTACACAGGTAGAGCGGTTGGTAGATGAAATTGCCGCAGCCAATGAACGCCTGCGCGAATATGCCCAGCAGGTTGAGGAATTGACCATCACCAAGGAACGCAACCGTATGGCGCGTGAAATTCACGATGGTGTGGGGCACTTCCTGACCACAGTCAATATCCAGATCAAAGCGGCGATTGCAGTAATGGAGAATGATCCTAAAAAAGCACTGAAATCCCTGAAAATTGCCCAAAATCAGGCGCAGCAGGCATTGGTGGACGTACGGCAATCGGTGGCTGCTCTGCGCAGTACTGTGGAGGAGTATTTACCTCTTCCGCAACGTATCGAGCACATTATCAGCAACAGTCAGGTGGATGGTTTATTGGTCAATTTTGAGTGTACTGGTACGCCGCGTCCGCTTTCACCACAGGTTGAACTGACTGTCTATCGAGCAGTTCAGGAAGGCATTAACAATACACAAAAGCATGCCAAGGCCAGCGAAATGACAATTAAGTTATGGTACACTGACAATCAGACTGTTGTATTGGAAATGGCCGATAATGGCATTGGCATTAACAAAATAAAGGAAGGATTCGGACTCCTGGGATTGAAAGAAAGAGCCAATTTACTACATGGGTATCTGACCATTCAATCTGGTAAAAAACAGGGATTCAACATCCGATTGGAAATACCCGCATGAATAAAACACCTATTCGCGTATTAATCGTTGATGATCAGGCTCTCTTCCGGGAAGGGCTGAATACCATTCTTTCTGTACATGATGAGTTTCAGGTGATTGGTGAAGCCGCCAACGGTGAAGAAGCTCTGCGCTTGGCTATTCAATTAAAGCCGCAAGTGATCCTGATGGATCTGCGTATGCCTGTCATGGATGGCGTCCGTGCAACGCAATTAATAACTACGCAGGCACCGGCCTGTAAGGTAATTGTCTTAACCACTTTTGATGATGATGAATCAATTTTTGATGGTTTGCGGGCTGGTGCCGTTGGATATTTACTAAAGGATGTGGCCTCCGATAAACTATTTGAAGCCATTCGTACATCGGCCAAGGGTGAATACTTTATGCTGCCCTCGGTTACTGCCAAAGTAATGGCAGAATTTTCCCGTCTCTCGCAAGCGAAACCCAAAGTGGATGAACAGCTCATTGATGCTTTATCCGCTAGAGAAATTGAAATTTTACAACTCATTGCCCAGGGTGACAGCAACAAGCAAATTGCTGAAAAATTATTTATTGCTGAAGGTACGGTAAAGAATCACGTTACCAATATTTTAAGTAAATTAGGGGTTAAAGACCGTGCCCAGGCTGTTATTCGTTCAAAAAACCTAGGTATTCTTTAACAGGATTTAAATCGCATGGAAAACTCGACTACACAAAATCAATCTGAGCCATCTCGTCCTATTTTACTGGTCGGCTCAATTCTCATTGTACTGGGAATACTTCTTTTATTAAGCAACTATATGCAGTCATACTGGCTTTTGTTCAGTGCTGTGCCTTTTATTGGTATGGCATTGATTATTGAGAGTATACGTACAAAAAATTATGGCTTGACCATCACAGGCAGCCTGATCAGCGGAAATAGCACAGGTGTTTTAATATTTTTCCTGACAGAACGTTTTCTTGATGTTCCACAACGGGCGGGTTGGTTAATTTTAGGCGTTGGCATGAGTTGGGTGATGATCACCTTTCTGTCCGCAGTATATCAGGGACGCTATCCATGGTGGCCGTTAATCCCCGGTGTATTGATCAGTTCTGCTGCATTACCTTTCTTATTTAATCAACTGCGTCTGGTTGATTTTGTGTTGTATATCGTTACCACCATCGGACTGGTGATGTTAGGCAGCGGTATGATGTACCGCATTTTTGGGCTTATCATTCCCGGCAGCATATTATTAGGCATCGGACCCAGTATTTATCTAGCCTGGGGTACCACTTATCTGGCATCCGGATTATCCAAAACGGGGGGAATGCTGGTGGGCTTTGCGCTGGGCTGGGCAGGAATTACCTTTTTCTCGCGGGCGGTCACCTCCAAGTTTGTCTGGTGGCCATTGATTCCTTGTGGGGTATTGGCAACCGTTGGTTGGGGGTTGTATATTGGCGGTAATCCAGGTGGCTCATTAAGCTTTATTGGCAACACAGGCTCAATGGTACTGATCCTGTTGGGGATTTACCTACTGCTACTGCAATCTGATTCGAAAAAATGATTTCACCCGATTTACACTTTGAACGTGCCTTATGGAAGAAAAAAATAACCCACATCGCCGGATTGGATGAAGCCGGTCGCGGCGCTTGGTGCGGCCCTGTGGCTGCTGCAGCGGTCATTTTCCCGGCATCCAAATCAGTATTAAAAAAACTGCACGGTGTACGGGATTCCAAATTAATGAGTGTTCGTCAACGGAATTATTGGCTGGAAATCATTCATAAAATCGCAATTGCCTGGCAGGTTGGCTTGGCAAACCATGCAGAAATCGATGAGATAGGCATAGTCCCGGCTACTCGTTTGGCCATGCAGCGCGCCATTGAAGGGTTAAACATTCAGCCGGATTATCTGTTAATTGATGCTGTCAAATTGCCCAAAATTCCCATCCCACAACAAAGCATCATCAAAGGCGACCAACAAAGCCTGAGCATTGCAGCCGCATCAGTGCTTGCAAAAACTACCCGAGACGCTTTGTTAATTGAAATGGCTGATGAATATCCTCAATACGGCTTTGAACGACATAAGGGCTACGGTACACACCTGCATAGACTCAATCTAACAGCCCAGGGACCTTGCCCAACGCATCGCAAATCATTTGCGCCGATTAAACAATATTATCTTGAACAAAAAATGGGGTAATTCTATCCTGCTTCCAGATATGCCACAGTAACACCATCACCACCCTCGGTATCCAGGCCAATTTTCCAGCTTTTTACATATTGAGAACGGCGCAGCGCTCCGCGTACTTCCGTGCGTAATTTTCCGCTACCCTTCCCATGAATAATGCGTACTGATGGTAATGCGGAGAGATAAGCCTGATCCAGGTAGCCTTCCAATGCTTCCAACGCTTCATCGGCTGTCTTGCCGCGTAAATCCAGTTCAATCCCTGGTGAAGAGACAAAGACACTCTTCAATCCACCGGTGTATGCAGCGGCTTCGGTATTAATATGTACATTGCCTTCAATCGGTTCAAGGTTTTCTTCGCTATCATTCTTACGTCGGATATCAGTGAGTGCCACGCGCATACGTAAGGCACCGGCCATGACTTCAATTTCTTCCTGCCCCAATGCGGTCACTTCCGCTTCCAGATTTAATGAGCTCACCACTACCTTATGTCCAACTTTCAGGGGCCGGCGTACTTTGGGCGCCTCGTGACGCTCCACCGGTTTTTCCACCTTCTTCTCCAATTGTTGAATGTTCTTTGTCAGGGGTTCAACCACTTCGAGCGGTTTACGCGCTTTGGAGAGTGCCCGGCGAGTTTGCTTTAGCTCAACCTGCATATTTTCCAGCATTTCCTGAGCTTCATGACGGGCTTCTTCCAATGTTTTTACACGTTCTTCTTCAATTTCATCCATTCGCCGAGATAATTGCTGGCGCAATTTAGTCGCTTTTTGGCGTTCGCGCTCAGCTTTATTGCGTGCCTTGCGCGCCAGTTGACGTTGCCGGTTGATTTCATCCAACAGATCTTCGGTACGCAATTCATCAGGGGAAATCCCTGAACGCGCTTCTATTAATATTTCTTCCGGTAACCCTAAGCGCTCAGCAATCAGCAGCGCATTAGAGCGCCCGGGTAAACCCTGGGTAAGATGAAAAGTGGGTTTCAAAGAATGCATATTAAATTCCATGCTGGCATTTACCACACCATCCGTCATATGTGCATATGTTTTTAATTCAGGGTAATGTGTAGCAACAAAAGCAGAAATCTTGTGAGAAACCAGATAGGCTAGTAAAGCTTGTGCCAATGCTGCACCTTCCTGAGGATCAGTGCCTGCGCCTAATTCATCCAACAACACCAGCGACTGCGTATTGGCTTTTTTCAGGATTCGTACAATATTCGTAATATGTCCGGAAAAGGTGGATAGGGATTGTTCAATAGATTGTTCATCGCCAATATCGGCAAATACATTTTTAAATATCGGTAAGGTAGAACCGGATAGGGCCGGAATATGCAGTCCGCTTTGTGCCATGCAAACCATTAGACCAACCGTTTTCAGCGTAACTGTTTTTCCGCCGGTATTTGGACCGGTAATAACCATCATGAACGTTTGTGGATCAAGATCAATGTCCAGCGGAACAACTTTTTCCGGGGGTAGGAGCGGGTGGCGGGCTTCGTATAACAGAATTGCACGCTCGGATTTTCCGGCAATCAGCGGCTCTGCCGCATTGGTTTGTTCAGCATACCTGGCACAGGCCATATAAAAATCAAAAGTTCCCAGATCAACAACAATTTGTTCGATCTGAGAAGCTTGTTGGCCCACCTTTAGGGAAAGTTCAGAAAGAATTCGGCGAACTTCATCACGTTCTGCCAGTTGCAATTCAGCTAACTTGTTGTTCGCTTCAACCACAACCAGCGGTTCAACAAACAGGGTTTGTCCGGATGCAGATTGATCGTGAATAATGCCTTTGAGCTGCCCTTTGAACTCAGCCCGAAGCGGTACCACCAGTCGACCATTACGTTGTGTAACAATCGTTTCCTGCAGCATGCTGGCAGTTTGCTGTCCACTGATAATACCGTTGATTTTGCTCAACAAACGCTCGTTGGCACGTTTCATTTCGCGACGTATCTCGGCTAATTTAACGGATGCCGTATCAAGCACTTCGCCCCGATCTGAAATTGCCGCAGAGATGGCATCGATAATCCCGGATGGAGGTAATAAACGCATACTGATTTTACGTAATTCCTGAACCTCCAGAATAACTTTTTCCATACGACGCATCAAAGTACGAGCGGATACTAGTGTACTGCTGATTTCCAATAAATCAGACGAATCCAACACGCCATTGCGACGTGCCCGACCAACCAGATCACGAATATCACGGGCGCCGCCTACACCAATATCATCATGCGTATTAATCAACAGACGCGCTTCACGTGTCCGTTGTTGGCGTTGTTGAATTTCACCTGCATTGTCTATAGGCCGTAAATGCTGCACCAACTCTTGTGCAACACTAAAAGATGCATGTTTTGCGACTTGATCTAATACGCGGGGAAATTCAAGTACGGCTAAAGTTTTATTGTCCATCGAACAACAGTTTACCATACTCGCCGTTTACACTCAATTGGTCTTCTTACCTAACTTTTCTGTAAGGTGTAACCTGGTCGAAAGTATAGCCAAATCAACTATAATGATATTGTTGTTAAAAAATACTATTACTGGGTTTAACCAATTTTGTAGGTACAATATGATTGTGGATGAGCAATTAATACATGTTACACCTGAATTAAAAAAAGAACCGACGCAGTTATATTCCAGTCGCTATACATTGGAGATTCTAAATGTAATCAATTCGCTGGTTGGAGAGAAAGGTGCTGCTGCATTGTTACGCGCCGCCGGCTTATTAGACGCGTTACCCCCTAAACTGAACAATAAACATGAAAACACCATTCCATATATATATCTGGCAAATTTGTTCCGCACATTGGATATTATTTATGGATCTCGTGGCGCGCGCTCAATCGCCTATCAGGCGGGAAAATTGAGTTTTGAACCGGCTTTTGGTAAATTGAAAATTATCACAGAAACAAAAGCCAAACTGGAAAATCAATTCCGTGGAGCAGAAAAATTAGAGACAGCCCTATGCACACTAGCTGAAATATCGGCGCAAAGCAGTGACCAGCATATTACTCTGGCAGATTACACGGATCATTTCCGTTTCACTGTAGGAAATTGCCCGATCTGTAGCGTACCATTGCAAAATGAATTACCGGTATGCTATTTTACAGTGGGGTTCATCCGCGGTGGGCTACAAAACTTGTTGGGTGTCAATGATTATCCTGTACAGGAAACCGAATGTATCGCCAGTGGAGATCCGGCCTGTGTGTTCACCATTCGTAAGAAACGCTTCACCACCACCGAGGTTGGCAGCGGATTAACAGGTTTCCTCACATTGCCTGAACACCTGCACGAATAATCAAGTGAAAATACCCTGAACAACCTGTAAGCAGGTTGTTTTTTTCAAATAAACATCCCTCCTGAAAAAATCTGTATAATAGAAGTACTATACTTGTAAATTATTTAACAATTTACTTCTATTTCCCCATTAATGTTACATGCCGATACAACATTAGAAGATTTCTATATCTGACTTTTTTTTTGGGAGGATGAAATGAAACGCCTGATAACCCTAGTGATACTGATTCCAATGCTATTTGGATTGGCAGGTTGTAATTTGCCAACGGTTCCGGAATCAATGCCTGTTGTTGAAAATACTGTCGCTGTGATATTGCTAACCGATACCCCTGAAATGCCTACCGCCGAGATGCCTGTTGAAGAACCAATGCCTACTGAAACCGATGTCCCTGAAATTACGCATGTGATGCAACCGAAATACGGAGATGGCAAAGCGCAAACCATCCACGATCAGGTATCTGATAAAACCGCCTCGGAGCAACGTGCCTATGGCGGTGATGAATTTATTAATGGTCGTTATGAACGCCCATTTTTAGCTGAGGAAATGGAATATATACCAGCCATTGATATTGTGCGGACGGATTTGTATCGCGATGAGGATGATGTATGGGCGTATGCAACCATTGAAGTGATCAGCTTGGCAGATATAGCTGATGATGATGAAATATCCTTTGCCATTGAAATTGATGAGGATCTGGATGGGCGGGGGGATGCTTTGATCCTTGCTGCGGTTCCCCAAGTTGATCAATGGACTACAGCCGGTGTACAAATCTGGAAGGATATTAACCAATCTATTGGTAATAGCACGCCTATGAAACCAGATGAGAATGGTGGGTCAGACGGTTATGAAGTGCTCATTTTCGATGAAGGCATTGGTGATGATGCTGACCTGGCCTGGGTGCGAAAATCGGATGCTTCGGAAAATGCCATTGAAATCGCATTCAAATTAAACCTGATTTCCAAAACAGAAGAAGCCTTTCTTTTCTTGTGGGGTGCCTGGGCTTTTGCAGAAGATCCTCACCTTGATTGGTTTGATCATCATGATACCCTGACTCTCGAAGAAGCAGGCTCACCAGTTAAGGAAAATGACGAATATCCACTAAAGGAATTCTACGCAGCCGATAATACATGTCGAGGATTATCGGGCATGGAACCCACCGGCAGTTTACCAGGGATGTGTCCTTACACACCACCTGTCACAACGCATGAAACAAATAAAAGGTGCACTTGGGAAAATTGCTGTCCGAGTGTGGTTGCCGGTTGTACGATGCATTATGACTGGGATACTTGTGAATGTGTACCTGATTGATATTCCAATCATCATATTCAAATAAGTTTATATACATTAATCGCTCATTTTGATATAAGCAAAAAAAAAAATAAATAGCCATCAATATCATTTTTACAAAAGTATTAACTGTACCCTGGAGGAAGAAATGAAACGTCTGATCCCAACGCTTTCCACTCTGTTTCTACTAAGTAGTATTATAGGAGGTTGTAATTTGCCTACAGCGCTTGAAGCAATGCCAGTTGTTGAAAATACTGTCGCTGTCGTATCGCTAACGGATACTCCTGAAATGCCTGCAGATGATCCCATCCCCACTGAAACTGATGTCCCAGAAATTACACATGTGATGAAACCGACCTATGGAGATGGAAAAGCACAAACCATTCATGATCAGGTTTCCGACAAAACCGCTCCCGAGAAGCGTGCTTATGGCGGCGATGAATTTGCCAATGGACGCTATGAACGCCCCTTCCTGGCAGAAAACATGGAATATTTACCCTACATCGATATTGTTCGTACGGATATGTATCGTGATGAAGACGACGTTTGGGCTTATGTCACCATTGAGGTAGTAAATTCGCCATCGTATGCCGGGGAAAAGGAACTACACTATGCCATTGAACTCGATGAAAACCTGGATGGACGTGGGGATATGATAATTCTGGTAAACACTCCTGAGAACAATAAATGGACAACAGCCGGTGTTCAAATCTGGCAGGATATCAATGCGTCCATTGGTGATAAAACGCCAATCCGACCAGATGTAGAAGGCAGCTCTGATGGCTACGAAATGATGATTTTTGATGAAGGTATAGGAGAAGACGCTGACCTGGCCTGGGTTAGAAAATCGGATGAATCCAATGAAAAAATTGAAATCGCCTTTAAATTAAATTTGGTTCCCATTGAAGATGAAGCCCATATCTTTCTGTGGGGAGCGTGGGCATTTGTTGGTGATCCTCACCTGGATTGGTTTGACCACAACGATTCACTATCACTGGAAGAAGCCGGGTCTCCGATTATTGAGGATGATAACTATCCACTCAATCAGTTTGAAGCGGCGGATAACACCTGCCGTGGGCTGAGCGGTGCGGTGCCGTCCGGTAATTTACCCGGCATGTGTCCGTATAAACCACCAACAACCTCAGGGGGTACACCACCTGAAGGTTGCGTGGAGATAAATTGCTGCCCCAATGGTTCCTCTGGATGTCCTTTCGTCTGGGATGCGGTTCTGTGTGAATGTGTAGAGGTTATCCCCGAATTATATTAATCCCGCCAAAATAACCCCCCCTGGGAAATGAAAACCCAGGGGGGGTTTAATTTTTCTTTTCTAACTATTATGATCAATACCAATACACGTCAGGAAAAATTGGGTGTGAAGTCTGGATTTCATTTCATTCCGAAATTATAAGAATTTCAGTATAATTGAATACTATAAAGATTAAAATTTCATTAGTTATTTTAATAACTTGCACTATTGAATTATCAGCGCATTCTGGGAGGAAGAAATGAAACGTCTGATTACTCTATTGACACTTGTTCCATTACTATTTGCATTGGTTGGCTGTAATTTACCCACAGCGCCAGATGCCATGCCAGTTGTCGAAAAAATTCTGTCGCGGTAGTATTACTAACCGATACCCCTGAAATGCCTGCCGCGGAGATGCCTGCCGAAGAACCCAAGCCTACTGAAACTGAAGTCCCAGAAATTACGCATGTGATGAAACCCAAATACGGGGACGGCAAAGCGCAAACCATTCATGATCAGATGTCTGATAAAACTGCCCCGGAAAAGCGTGCTTATGGCGGCGATGAATATGCCAATGGTCGATATGAACGTCCATTTTTAGCTGAAGATATGGAATATCTACCCTTTATTGACATCCTACGCACCGATATGTACCGTGATGATGATGATGTTTGGGCCTATGTGAGTATTGAAGTTATCAGTGCACCCTCCTTGGCTGGAGATAAAGATTTATCGTTCGGCGTTGAAATTGATGAAGACCTGGACGGACGCGGTGATCTTTTCATTCTAGCAAAAAATCCAGTGGACAGCTCATGGAGCACCGATGGGGTGCAAATCTGGAGAGATATCAACGGCAACATCGGGGATGTGGAACCGATGAAACCGGATGCAATGGGCGCTGGTGACGGTTATGAAGTCAATGTTTTTGATGAAGGTCTCGGCAATGATGCGGATATGGCCTGGGTGCGCTTGTCTTCTGAGTCGGATGCAGTTGTTGAAATCGCTTTCAAACTGGATATGATCCCAAAAACCAAGGATGCCTATATATTCTTGTGGGGTGCCTGGACATTTGCTGGAGACCCCCATCTGGAATGGTTTGATCACCACGATACCTTCGCACTGGCAGAGGCTGGATCCCCTTTAAAGGATAATGACAATTATCCGCTGAAACAGTTTGAAGCAGCAGATAATACTTGCCGGGGATTATCCGGTATGGAACCCAGCGGGAAATTGCCCGGGATGTGCCCGTATACACCACCGCAAACGACGCATAGCGATCCTGGCGATAGCTGTGTACCAATCGATTGTTGCCCATCGGCCATGTTAGGCTGCTCGATGATGTGGGACTCTGCTTTGTGTCAATGTGTCAGTATTAATTAAAATCATTTAAAGTTGTTCGCTATTTATTGCCAAACACATTCCTTTGCATTTATCGTAAGGAATGTGTTTGTTTATGCTAATATATATTTTATATATTTATGATACTATTGCATTATAAATAAAAGAAATAACAAAGGAAAAATCCTATGATGACAGCATCTATTAACCCTACCCGTATCGCCATTGTTGGCGTGGGGAACGTCGGTGCGACGTTTGCCCATGCTTTGCTCCTCTCCGGCCTGGCAGCCGAAATTGTACTAATTGATCGCGACAAACGTAAAGCTGAAGGCGAAGCCATGGATTTGAACCATGCCATCCCGCTGGTACATCCTACCCGCATTTGGGCAGGTGATTATGCCGACTGTGCCGGGGCAACCCTGACTGTGATCACTGCCGGATCAGCGCAGAAGCCCGGTGAATCACGGCTGGATTTATTACAACGTAACATCGCCATTTTCCGTTCCATTGTCTCGGAAGTGGTTAAATACAATCCACAAGGCATGATTCTGGTTGCCACCAACCCGGTGGACATCCTAGCTTATGCTACATGGAAGATCTCCGGTTTGCCTGCACAACGTGTGCTGGGCTCCGGTACGATTTTAGATACAGCCCGCTTACGCTATCTGCTCAGCCAGCATTTTGAAGTGGATGCACGCTCGGTGCATGCTTATATCATCGGTGAGCACGGCGACAGCGAAGTGCCGGTCTGGTCATTGGCCAACATCGCCGGTATGCGCCTGACCGAATATTGTGCGGCTAATCACAAACACTGCGAAATGGACTACCTGGAAACCATCTTTGAGCAAACCCGTGATGCAGCGTATGAAATTATTGAGCGCAAAGGTGCTACCTATTATGCCATCTCGGCCGGTCTGATCACCATCGTACAGGCTATTTTACGCGACCAGAATACGGTGCTCTCGGTTTCTAGCTATATCGAGGATTATTACGGCATCAACGATGTGTACCTCAGTCTGCCCACCATCGTGGATCACGGCGGCATTGAAAAAATGCTGCGTCTGGAATTAAGCCCGGTTGAAGTGAAAGGCTTACAGAACTCGGCCAAGATTTTAAAGGACACCATTGCACAGTTGGAATTTTAGACAATATCTTTCAAATATTCAGGCGCTGGAAAATTTTCCAGCGCCTTTTTTATGGAAAATATTGGATATTATTCAATCGCGATGACCTCGATTCCACTCGGTCATCTCATAGCCCTATGCACAATCTATAGCCCCACTATCAAATTTCGCACATGCAGCAAATCCCATTCACGAGTACAATGGATTTATGTCCAATAAACGCGTTACCAGCCACGATGTTGCCCGGCTTGCCGGGGTCTCCCGTACGACGGTTTCTTATGTGTTAAACGGCAAGGATCAGACCATCAGTGAAGAAACACGCAGCAAAGTGCTGGAAGCTGCCCGCCAACTGGGCTATCAACCGGATGAGAGTGCGCGCACGCTGCGCAGGGGCGTCAGTAATGAAATTGGCTTATTTGGTATCTGGCCTTTCCAGGCTCAGTTTAATTATGAATTTGCCTCTACCCTGCAGGACGAAGTCAATCGGATTGGCTATAACCTGGTAATTTACACCAGTAAACATAACTCTGAAGCGGATATCAACAATTGGATTACTCAAATCTTAGCCAGACGCCCGTTAGGTATCATCAGTACAGTACAAGAAATCAAAGCTGAAAATTACACAATGATGCAAAAAATGGGCGTGAAAGCCTGCGTGTTAATGAGTTTTGAACCCTCAGGGTATGCACCCACTGCCATATTACCGGTTCAACGGGCTGCGTATCTGGTTGGTGCGCATCTTATTCAAAAAGAACACCGGCATATCGCTTTACTGGTGCCGCAACAACCCTGGCAGGAACCTGCCGTGCAGCGCCGCATCAAAGGATTGCGTCAAGCCGCACATGATGCTCATATTGGCGATGCCTTCCGAATAACGCAGGTTCCAATTCAGGGCGAATTAGAGGATACCCGCCAGAAAATTCGTGAATTAATGGGCATTGAATATCATCCCAGTGCAATCTACGCATTCAACGATGAGTATGCTTTCCAGGTCACGAAAGCATTGCTGGAAATGGATTTGCGTATCCCTGAAGATATTACAGTGATTGGCACAGACAACACCTCTTTGTGTGAAGTGATGCATCCATCCTTAACTTCAGTAGAATTCGACATGATGGGATTGGCAAACCGCTGTGTAAAGGCCTTGCAGTATCAAATTGATCAACAACCCATCCCCGCTGGCTTGTTGGATGGGCTTGAGCCCGTGTTAATCCCGCGTCAATCCGGTTAATAGACATTTCCATGCTTGTTTTATGAATCAATTTGTATCATCTCAATAAAGCGGGGCAAACGAAAAAGAACTGAAGCCTATTAATTTTTATCATAGGCTGTTAAAATT
>JAEKNU010000009.1 GCA_016838895.1 Chloroflexota bacterium | reverse complement strand
GCGCTTCTCAAATTAATTTGGGTTGGTCTTTTCCTAAATCTTAGCTCTACCCCGTTTTATTGAGATGATACAAAAATAGTTTATCTCTTCCCGGATAATGCAATTTGGAAAAAGAATATGCTGCAAGGGAACAAAAAATGATCTGCCCCACTGTAACAACTACAGAGAGCTTAAGAGAGTTAAAGAAATAAGTTGGGAATGTTATTTCTGTCCATACATATTGGTAATTATCCCATCGGAACACTTCAGGAATCCATTTGATGGGGTAGGAAAAGATTTCTGTATTGTATTTAAACGAAGCAGACAGCATCCAGACAAAGGGGATGATCATAACCACGGCAAGCAGTAATAATGCAATAAAGAGAACTACTCTTGAGGGGGTTGTTTTAGTTTTCATTTGTTTGCCATCCCTTAATCCACACTGTACTTAGCTTGAAATTTAAACTGAATAATTGTGATAACCAGAATTACTGCAAAGAGGAAGTAAGCCATCGCGGCAGCGTATCCGTAATGAAGATTCTTAAAGCCTTCCTGATAAATACGGAATACCAACACATTTGTTGCTGTGCCAGGGCCACCATTTGTCATAATTGACACCAGATCAAACACCTGAAATGAATCAATTATCGAAAAGATGATCACCATAAACATGGTGGGCGAAAGCATGGGTAGCGTTATTTTGAAAAACTGAACGACCGAATTGGCTCCATCAACGGACGCAGCCTCATAAATGTACTTCGGAATAGCCTGCATGCCAGCCAGCAGCATGATCATGTAATATCCAAGCTTTTTCCAAATTGCGACCAGCATAATAGCCCACAAAGCCCATTTTGAAGTTTGAAGCCATGTTGGCACATTCTCAGCGCCGAACGCCTTCAATGCAAGATTTAACGGCCCATTTGAGCTGAATATAATCCCCCACACGATGCCGACTGCAACATACGAGCAGACCTGCGGAAAGAAATACATGGATTTAAAAATACCGGAGCCTTTGACACCTGCTTTTACAGCAACAGCCAATAGTAACGCAAGAACGATTGTCAGGGGGACGGTTACAATTGCATAAAGTAGATTGTTCTTTAGTGATACTAAGAAATATGTATCATGGAACATATTTATATAATTCTGAAGCCCGATAAAATCAAACTTATTAAAACCATTGTAATTTGTTAGTGAAACATAGAAACCATACAAGATTGGAATCAGCATAAAAATTGCGAAGCCGGCAAAACTCGGTAAAACAAACAAATAGCCTGTAATACTATTTCTAATTACACGTCCATTTTTGGACCTTTTTTTCATCATCATTACCATACCCAAAGAATCAGCTATTATTAATTGTTAGTAAAAAAGAGAGACAGCTCTCCTTTATATCCAAGACCTGTCTCTCCAATTTTTCGGTAAAATTATTTCTCGAGAATCGTGCTACGTTGATTCAGGAAGTTAGTCATACTCGTATCAAGATCAATTTCATCAAGGAAGTAAATCTGTGCGTTTTCCTTGTATGCTGTCTGAATTTCGAAATAGCCGCTATCATTCGGAGCCTGCTGAATCTTCTTGGATTCAAAGAATACGGAAACGGTATCGTTTTGCGTAGCTTCTTTATAAGCATCAATAACTTCATCGGAAGAATAGGCATGGATAATTCCGGACTCTGAATAGATCGTTGCGCCTTCTTCACCGCACAGGTAACTCAAGAAATCAAAGCTTTCCTGCGGATGTTCGGACTTTGCACTGATACCAACAAACTGGAAATCACCAAAAGTGGTATGTTCTTCAGCGTCTTCTGGAATCGGCATAAATGCTGCGCCCCAATTCAGGTCCGTTTTGCCTGCGGCAATATCTTCCATAAACATATTAACCATCCACTCACCATTCGGCATCAGAGCTACATGTCCATTTTCAAACTCGGCCAGGTAGTCATAATCCGTGGCTGTGACCTGCTCAAAACTATAATTGGAATCCATATGATACATATCGTAGCTCACCTGCAGGCTGTCACGAATGACATCCGCATCATCTGAGTTCAGATAAACACCACTCTGGATAGCATAATACTCAAGAACCCAATCAACCCACATGCCACCTTTGATTTCATAACCATCGGCAGCAGTGATGCCTTTATCTTGGAGCGTTGTATAAATCAAGTTGCTCAGGTCCTGATATTCTGCCCATGTCAATTGCTCGGAAGGATATGGGATACCCACTGCATCAAAAATGTCCTTGTTGTAGTACATTACCCAGCAGGTTGTTCTGGTTGGAAGCGCATAATACTTATCGTTAACCGAACTTGTACCCCACATTGGGCCGTAGCTGGAAACATCCAGATTGCTGCCGGAAATCATATCGGTCAGATCATACAGGGCTTCCGCATTTGCGTAAGTCGAGACCTGTGACATGCCTTTGATATCTACAATGTCCACATCGCCGCCGCCGGATAACAAAACCTTAAGTTTGTCATCATAATCGTTCGCTGAAACAACAGTCAGCTGTACTTCGACATTCTCATGGGTTGCATTATACTGATCGACTACTTTTGTGATATAACTTTCTTCATCTGTCCATATATAGAACTGTAATGTTGTTTTTTCGCCTGAAGCAGCAGGTTCAATCGGCGTTGCTTCCTTCTCGGCACAGCCAGCCAATGGCACAATTGCCATCATAATTGCCAGCAAAATAACTATGGTCCTTTTCATTTATGGATCCTCCTCCATCTTGTAAAACATGCGGTTGTTGTAATCAAATTTCAGTATATTGACATTTTATATCTTTTTACAGGTTGATATTTTATAAACCTTTTCTCAAAAGGTAGTAAGAATGAATTGTTTAGTGCTAAACTAAACTAAAGAGCATACCCAAAAATGAAAGGGCTCATATGTTTTATTGTTTGATTTTTTTCCTTGGTTTGATTCTATACCTCAGTATATTCAGTATCAAAAAAACATGGTCAAAGTCACTTATCTTTATGATAACGGCTTATTTTATTGCCATATGCTGCATGCTGATTTATTTATCAAAAGATACATACTATTCCAACATCATAACTGATTATTTTATCCTTCCAAAAATGCTATGGAAGAAGTTGTTTTTCCTCAAAATAGACCGTTTCCATATCATACGTATATTAAATTGGTCTAGTTGTGCCATTGTTTTTTTTAGTGTTATTTTTTCTTTATCGGTACAAAAAGCGCTGCGCAAGAAAATAGGGAAAATTATTATTTTTGTATTGCTTGCTTATTTCATTGCCATAAATATTATTTATGACCCGCAAATTAACATTTGGACGTACTACAAGCTATATCCGGATTTCTTTACTGTCAAAGAGTACAAATACGCGGCAAATCTATTCCACACATTTACGCAATCTGTTAATTGTTTAATACTAGCAACTACGATCGTTGTGTTTTTTCGCAGTTGCATCCTTACCTACCCGGTAAAAATACTGCGAACGCATCTGTTTATTGTCTTTGCAAGTTATTTCTTTATGTGTCTTTGCTATTTTATGCTTCTGTCCTTCTCCCCTCAATGGTATCTAACCATCTCAAAAATAGCAGACACATACTATTTTAGGCCGATACGACTTTCGACGAATACCATCATCTATCAGTTATTACCATATCTTTTAATCATTGCTGCCAGTATGATTTCAATATTCTATTTGCGATATCACAAATTTATACGCAGTATTGAGAACGCCAACCTTGAAGTCTCCCGCCAAATCAGTGCCTCTGAGACAACATCAAAGGTTTTCTGTCACTTTATAAAGAATGAATTGCTCGGTATTCAGTCTGAAATCGCAGTATTGCCAACAACCACGGAGAACAAGCAGCAAGTCGAACAACTCCTGGAACATTGCCATCTTCTCTATAATAGAATTGATTCTATTCACCGAAGCACAAAAAATTCAGAGTTGCGCCTAAAAAAGAATTCTCTACAAATGATTCTTAATTCAACACTTGATTTATTTGCACAAGATCTGGAGCATATTTCCGTCAACAATTATTTACCAAAAGAAAATGTTCTTGTTTTGGTTGATGACCATTACTTCTCCCAAGCTTTGCACAATTTAATCCATAACGCCATTACCGCTTTGGATGATAAAGGAAAAGTAACTGATTTTTATCCAACACTTACCTTCTGGCTGTACCAGGCGGATAAATGGCTTGTATTTTCGATAGAAGATAATGGCATTGGCATTTCTGAAAACAATTTATCACAAATTTTTACGCCATTTTTCTCATCCAAGTCGTTTTCAGAACATTGGGGAATTGGCCTTTCCTTAACACATAAAATTATTAATGCGCACGATGGGCAGATTCAAGTGGAAAGTGCCTTTGGTAGAGGTTCTTGTTTCAAAATATATCTTCCCAATATATACAATGTTGATCCGTAAAAAAGGATGTGAGTATGGATAACTGTAAAATAATTAAAATTCTTCTCGCCGAGGATCAGGAATCACTGCGCAAGTACTATGTTCACATTCTTGAACAAGACCCCAATATTGAAGTTGTTGCCGATGTTTCCGATGGGCCTACCGCTATTCGGAAAGCATTAGCACTAAAACCTGATGTGATTCTCATGGATATTGAGATGGACACAAAGGATGCCGGCCTTCTTGCCGTTCAGTCAATTCTCTCTGTACTACCGGATACAAAAATCATCATCCTGACCGTGTATGAAGAAGATAAACTGGTTTCCTCTGCATTCGTTATGGGTGTTTGCGATTATATGCTTAAAAATTCAACCCCTGATGAACTGAGACAAGCAGTAAAGGATGCGTATATCGGCCAATCCCCCATTCGTCCGGATATTGCACCAAAGATTCGCTCTGAACTTCAACGGTCGGAACTTTATAAATCAAGTTTTATGTATGCATTGAATCTGCTAAAGAATCTGACATCTACTGAAATTGATATTCTATACCTTCTTTCATTAAAGTATTCTCGCGCAGATATTTGCAAATTTCGCTGTGTTGAAATGTCCACCGTTAAGACGCAAATACATAATCTTCTAAAAAAGATGAACAAGAAATCAACACAAGAGGTTTTATCACAAATTCAAGATCAGGATATTTGGAATTTAATTCTTAATGTTCAGAATAATCAGGAGCTGAATTAATATATGCGTCTTTTCGATTACGATTCACCCCTCATGCGCTTTTTATCGACCATTGGCGATATCATCCTATTAAACCTGCTTTATATTCTTACATGCTTGCCTCTTATTACAATAGGCGCAGCCAATACCGCACTTTTTTATACAGCAGATCAATTACAGGAATATAAAGGAAACCTTATTCCAAATTATTTTCTTTCATTCAAATCCAATTTCAAAAAATCCACACTAATCTGGCTTGCGTTCGCTGGAATATTTGCATTACTTCTCGTAAACTACAACATCACAAAAATGATGCCGGTATCCCTTCGTATTGTTTTTGCCACCATCTATATAGCTGGCGGAATATTTTGTCTTGCGCTCTCCATATATATTTTTCCAATTCTTGCAAAATTGGATTGCAATGTTAGGCAACTAATAAAGAATGCCTTTCTGTTTGCTGTTTCTCAATTTCCAAAAACAATTCTGTTCCTCGTCCTGGCATTAATTCCTTTTGCAGTCTTGGCTTTTGCACCGAATTGGTTTATCAGATTATTCCCGTTGTGGCTTTTGGCATATTTTTCACTTGTTGCTGGAATAAAAGCTGGTCTTTTGAAAAAATTATTCTCAACACTTTAAAAGGAATGAATACGTAATAGCTCAGAGTGATTTTTCATGATTTTGATTTTTGTTTGATTATTAAACATGGAATATCTGCAGTAGTTTTTAATTTTCATATTCCAGGTTATGAATTTCGAAACCAGTTTTCCTTCAACAGTTGATTATTATGATTGGCTAAAGAGTAAAGAAATCAATCTGTATTTTTCGAAAGTGAAAACAGGGTGGCTGCGCCACCCTGTTTTCACTTTCGAAAGGAGAAGAGAATTCATCATTTGAAGAAGTGTTACCCTCATTGTGAAATTTTCGTTTAGTGATGATATACATCCCAACCCATATAAGTATCAAAGGCTTCATTCAGAATTTCGGCAGAAGAAGCGCCACTCATTGCAACATGATGTTCAAAACCATTTTTCACAATATGTTTTAACAAATCCTGCAAATGATCAACACGGACAACCGCACGGCTGCCAAAAGTATCCAATTCATCATCAGTAAATTCGCCTTCGCCAACATAAGCACGGATGATCCCATATTGATCATCTGTTGATATACGAGCAAAACTTAATGGACCGGCTGGTGCACGTCCATTAATTGCACCATATGTATTTTCTTGACTCAATGTTGTTGCTAAAATATTCGCATATGCCATACGCGCATCCGGGGTGAAACTTTTTGCCCAGTTTCCACAATGGAACAGGACACACTTATCAGGATCACTGCCATAGTTATTATTCCAATCAACTAATGCGCTGGGTGTACCAGTTGCTAATTGAAGCGCATACATGGATGCCACACCGGTGATATCTACCTCACAGGCACTGGGCATCAACTCATTACTCATCATACTCATCAGGGTACATACATTGACACCATAGTTTTTCTGCACAGAATTCCAACATTGTAAAGCGGTTGCCTGTACATCAAGCTCAGTCATCCAGCGGGTTAATGCAGCACTGAATTTCGCCATTCGCATAATGGCTTCAGAGGGTACACCATCAGTTGGTATATAATCCATGATCCGGTCAATTTGCTGCTTAACCAAGATATCACCATCCTTGAATTTTGAGGCATCCCCCAAAATTTCGGATAAATCAGCAGTCAGGACTGTGATTCCGGATTCTTGAAGTAGTTTTTCGCTATAACGAACCGTATTAAATGCATTGGGACGTGCACCCACTGCACCTAAACGAGCCGAACGCAAACCACCTACCACTCGGCAAACGCCAACAAATTTGGCCAGGTCCTGCTTGAATTCTACAGATTTGGGGTGGACAGTGTGTAAGTCCGTTACTGAATAGGCATATCCATATTGTCGTAAATTATTGCATACTGAGATCTTTCCA
The DNA here is from genome assembly GCA_016838895.1 of Chloroflexota bacterium. Classification (GTDB taxonomy): domain Bacteria; phylum Chloroflexota; class Anaerolineae; order Anaerolineales; family Anaerolineaceae; genus UBA5203. The sequence goes on along the minus strand of JAEKNU010000009.1, from coordinate 103,890 downwards.
CAAAACGCATCCCGTCGGTTAGCAACATCGAAAGAGGTCAGATCATCAGTATATGCCTGAACAAGTATGGGTACTGTTAAACCGGAAAACTTGATGGTATCCGCAACCGCTTTTTCATCCCCAAAATTTGGCAGAACGACCAGAATACCATCAATTTCATCCTGATGTTTCTTGAAGAGATCGGCACACATTCGAGAATGTTGATATGTCTGAACTGCACCATGAATGGCTACATCTTCTTCCAGCATGATGCTATCAATACCTAATTCAGCTAATGTTTCTAAAACATCTTTACGGGCCTGAGTTACCAAATGAGCAGGGAAAAAATCCCGACTACTAAAAATAACGCCCAGAGTGGTTTTCATAGAAATCTCCTTAAATTAGTTTTCCTGATAATTTCCATTTGCATCTATAGTTTGAATCCCCAGGCACCGGCCACAAGAATGACATTTGCAAAGGGGGTAAATTCTGCTGTGCGGATAATAGCTTTTGTCGAACCAGTCAATTTCTTGAAATCGGCATGAGGCATCGTTTCAATCGGTACTTCCCCTAATAAATCATGGATGCCAGCACAAATTTGTGGACTCATTTTTAATATCTCTTCAGAAACATACGCTTTTTCAACAAACATTTCTTCCAACACAACTTCCAGTGTCTCTAAAAAACCAGGTACACCCGGTTTTAGCGCAAGATCAATGCGTTGTGTAGTCTGCGGGACTGGTAATCCAGCATCCGCAACGGTTAACATATCAGTGTGTTCAAGATGTGCAATCACAGCAGAAATGGGTCCATTTATAATACCTATTTTTTTCACTTCTGTTGGCTCCTTTCGCTCAAAAACGTTTCAACCTCGTTTCGATATGGCAAAGAAGTTTGCGCACCAGCCCGCGTAACGGATATTGCCGCAGCAGCACTGGCAAATTCAGCAGCCTCTATCATTGATTTACCTTCTTGCATCCCAACTGCAAATGTACCAACAAAACAATCACCTGCTGCAGTGGTATCACTAGCCTGAACATCAAAGGCAGGAATGTTCTTCCCATTTGGCCAATGTTCATTAAAAAGAGTGCTGCCCTGATTTCCAAGTGTGACCAGTAAATTTGCGACACCTAACGAGAGAATCTCCTTCGCGCTCGATGACAAATCAGCTTCTTTGGGGTTAGCATTATCTGTAGTCAAAATTCCAACTTCATATTCATTTGGCAATAGCACATCAACGAATTGAAGCAAATTTTTATCTAGGAATTGAGCAGGTGCTGGATTTAAAAACACTTTTGCACCCATTTCAGATGCCAATTTTGCACTTTGATAAACCTGCTCTACTGGTGTTTCGAGCGGCATAATTAACGCATCAAAGCTTCCAATTGCATCAAAAGCTATTTCAATATCTTCATTTGTTAAACAAAAATTTGCGCCCTGTGCCACAGCAATACTATTATCTCCAGATCCATTAACCTGAATTAATGCTACGCCAGTAGATAAATCCGGATCAATTCGTACAAACCTTCTGTCTATGTTTTCTGCATCCATGCATTCTAGCAATTCAGTCCCAAAAGAGTCTTTACCCACTACTCCGATCATGGATACTTTTGCACCCATACGGGCAGCAGCCACAGCTTGATTGGCTCCCTTTCCACCTGCGTAGGTATTGAATACCCCGCCCAAGAGGGTCTCACCTGGTTTTGGAATCGTGGGTATATTCACCACCAGATCCATATTTAGACTTCCAACGACAACTATTTTCAACTTTTCACTCTTTTTCAATTATCTAGTATTAGCGCTATAATTATGGAGACACCTGATGTTACATGGGTCATGCAGCTAACCTGGCGCCATGAGGCAGGTGTCCCCTGTCGAGATGGTCGGACAGTTGAATAACTGTCCGCGCCATCTCCGTAATCGTAGGTAATATCCCACAATTAATCATATATTTTCAATAAAACCCTAGGGGCAACTTGTTTTCCCGTTTGGTCCGAAATCAGTATACTGGCATGCATTTTCAATGGTCAACAGCACCATATCGATAGATTGTTTCTCAGGTTTCCCTGTGCTACCAGTGCGGATATACTCGTCAGCTTGAACAACAGCCTGGGTAGCTAATTCAGCGACAGGTTGCAAAGCCCCAGCGTCAATCTTGCCAGCCATAATGGAATCATTGACATCGTTCGAGCCATCAAAACCGACTACAACAACATCACCAAGACCAGCGGCTTCCAGAGCTGCCTGGGCACCCAAAGCCATAGTATCATTACCGCAGATCACGCCAACAATATCGTCATTGGCCTGCAATAAGCTTTCAACGACATCATATGCTTCAGTTTGGCTCCAGTTAGCAGTTTGGGAAGCAACCATTTCCATATCGGGTAATGCATCCAATACTTCATGATAACCATCGGAACGTACATGAGCATTCGTGTCTGTATCACGTCCAGTCAGCTCAATGTATTTTCCTGTTTCGCCTAATACACTGGCAAATTCTTCAGCAACTAATACTGCACCCTGATAGTTGTTGGAAACAATTTGGGATATTGCAACGCCTTCCTGAGTGATTTCACGATCGATCAGGAATGAGGGGATACCAGCATCTGCTGCTTTTTGAACTGCTGCTATTGTTGCATCGGCACCAGCATTATCCAGAATGATGGCTACAGCACCCTGTGAAATACAACTGTCGATTAATTCACTCTGCTTGTTGGCATCATCATCATGGACAAGTTTCAGAGCTTCATAACCAAGTTCTTCTGCTTTCGCAGCAGCGATTTCTTGTTGTGTTCCAAAGAAAGGATTCTCAACACCAGGAACAATCACACACATCAATCCGCCAGCTTCGGCAGGTGCTGCGGCTGCGACAGTACATGGTCCGGTTTCGCCATTGGGGCCAAAACCAGTATAATGGCAAGCATTTTCACCAGTCAGCAATACCATATCGATGGATTGTTTCTCAGGTTTACCAGTGGAACCAGTTTTAATGAAAGCATCAGCCTGTAAAACAGCCTGTGTTGCTAATTCAGCAACAGGTTGTAAACCACCTACATCAATCTTGCCAGCCAGAATTGAATTATTGACATCATCGGAGCCATCAAAGCCAGCTACAACAACATCACCCATACCAGCAGCATCCAAAGCAGCCTGGGCACCCAGAGCCATAGTATCGTTACCGCAGATCACGCCAACAATATCGTCATTGGCCTGCAATAAGCTTTCAACTACATCATAAGCTTCGGTCTGGCTCCAGTTCGCAGTTTGCTGGGCTACCATTTCCATTCCAGATAAGGCATCCAATACTTCATGGTACCCATCAGAACGTACATGTGCATTTGTATCTGTATCACGTCCGGTTAATTCGATGTATTTTCCGGATTCACCCAATAATCGGGCAAATTCTTCAGCAACTAATACTGCTCCCTGATAGTTATTGGAAACAATCTGGGATACTGCAATGCCTTCCTGGGTGATTTCACGATCAATCAGGAATGTGGGGATACCAGCGTCTTTTGCTTTCTGAACAGCAGTAACGGTAGCATCAGCACCTGCATTATCCAGAATAATGGCCACAGCATTCTGTGAAATACAGCTGTCGATTAATTCACTTTGCTTGTTGGCATCATCATCATGAACCAGTTTCAAAGCAGTATAACCAAGCTCTTCTGCTTTTGCAGCAGCGATTTCTTGTTGTGTACCAAAGAATGGGTTTTCCACACCAGGTACGATCACACAAATCAGGCCACCTTCTGCTGCGGCTTCTTCTACGGCAGCTGGTTCTGTTGCAGCTGGTTTACACGCACCTAACAACATACTAAATACAGCCAAAATACTTATGATCACTATCAATTTCTTACTAGACATTTTCTTCTCCTTCATTTTTGGTTATGAGAAAGATTTGACAAACAGAAATGTTATAAAACTTTCTTTTTACTTTATTCTCTATCATTGCCTCCTTTCTGAGGGTACCAGACCAGATTATTAATGGTTGCATATATTTCTATTGAAGTTCTTGTTGTTCCTGTAATGCAATGCGCTCCTGCATTCGAGCTTGTACCTGATCAATAATCACTGCCAGAACAATCACTGCCCCTTTGATCACCTTTTGCCAAAATGATGAAACGCCTAACATAACTAATCCATCTGATAAAACACCAATAACAAAAGCACCAATCAATGTGCCGCCTATGCTGCCTCTACCACCATCCAGGGATGTACCACCTAAGACGACAGCAGCAATAGCTGTGAGCTCATACGTATCACCAGTTAATGGATGGGATGCGACCAATTGTGAAGAGATAATCAATCCAACCACAGCAGAACAAAAACCACTAATGCTATATACAAATAACTTTGTGCGTTTTACGCGAACACCAGAAAGCTCAGCTGTGTTTTCATTGCCGCCAATTGCATAGATATGTCGACCAATGGGTAGACGAGTTGTAATGAAATACGCGATAATCGCAATAGCAATCATTATCCAGATCGAATAATTGATTCCCAGAAACTCCCCCGTCCCTAGCAATCCAAAACCTGTATTTCCATATTCCGGTCGACCGATAAGGTTTGGAAATGTATATCCATTATTTCGTAAGCCAGCCATACCACGTGCTATATATAGCATGCCCAAAGTAGCGATAAATGGCGCTACATTGAATCGGGTGATAATCCAGGCATTAATTGTTCCCATGAAAGTGCCTATCAATAACGAAATTATTATAACCATCCAGGTATGTGGATATATGATAATGCCCAGGCTTGGCAAAATGATTCCTTCATTAATAAGTCCACCAGCAATCATGGCTGTGAGACCTACAATGGATCCAACCGATAAATCAATCCCACCGGTCAAAATAACAAATGTAACCCCAATGGCAAGTAAAGCATTAATTGCCACATGTTTAGACATGATAACGATGTTACCGGTGCTCATGAACTGTGGTGACATTGATGAAAAAACAGCTATAACCAATATCAGTGCAATAAAAGCTCTTCCTTTTAGTAGGAATTGCATCAAATCTGTTCTTGAAAATTTTCTTCTTTTTGGGATTTGACCTTCAGTATTAATGTTTCCCATTGTGCTTGCCTCCATTTATGCCATGGCCAATAGCCGATGCTTCTACAAGTTTTTCCTCAGTTGCTTCATTGTGAGTGAACTCTCCCGTAATTGCACCTTTCGACATTACGATGATGCGATCTGACATGGCGAATATTTCTTTTAACTCTGATGAAACAAAAATAACACCATATTTCTGTGCAGCCAGTTTATTCATTAATTCGAATATTTCGGCTTTAGCACCTACATCAATGCCGCGGGTGGGTTCATCTAGCAGCAATACTTTTGGTTCCGTTAATAATCCTTTTGCAACAACCACTTTTTGCTGATTTCCGCCGCTCAATGCCGTTATAGGTTGATTTACATTTGCCACACGGATAGATAGTGACTTAACCTGGTCATCTGTTGCTTTCTTTTCTTTTTTCCGCATTAATACTTTATTTTTCAGGTATTTTTTTAAACTGGCAAGCAACATGTTATCTTTGACAGATATTGATTGAACAAGGCCAAATTGCTGTCTGTCTTCCGGAATGAGTACGAATCCGGCATTAATTCGATCACATACATTATTTGATGTAATGGGTTCATTATTCAGCCAAATTTTGCCCTTTGCTTGGGGGCGCGCCCCTGCAAGACAATCCACCAGATCAGACCTTCCCGCACCCATCAAACCATAAAATCCCAGAATTTCGCCTTCACGTAATTCAAATGAGACATGGTCCAATATGTACCCGCCACCAATTCTTGGCAATGTAATATTCTCAACCTTTAATAGAATCTCGCCCTTTTCTCTTTCTTCTCGAGGAAATAAAGCACCAGGATTGCGACCAACCATTTTCGTAATCAGCCAATTTACATCCACATCGCCTACTTTGGTCTGGGCTACTTTACGACCATCCCGCAGAACTGTGATGTAATCACCTATTTGGAGTAGTTCTTCCAACTTATGTGAAATATAAATAATTGCCACGCCCTGGGCCTTGAGCTCATTAATGACTCGAAATAGAACCTCAACTTCAACCGCACTCAATGCGGAAGTGGGTTCATCCATAATTAATATTTGTACGTCCTGTGCTAATGCTTTTGCAATTTCAACAATTTGCTGCTGTCCAATTCGTAATTCTCCGACCAAAGCATCCGGATTGATATTCTGCTCTAGTCGTTTTACCAAATCTGCAGCTTGTTGGCGTTCAAATTTTTTGTTAATGGTTCCGTAGGAACAATTTTCCCGAGCCAGGAATATGTTATCTGTTACGCTCATGTTTAAGCACAAATTCAATTCCTGGTAAATAATTCCAATGCCATTTTTTGCCGCTTCAACCGGTGAATTAATTCTTATTTCTTTATCATCTAACAGAATTTTTCCATCGGTTGGTTTTTCAACACCGGCCAAAATTTTCATGAGGGTGGATTTCCCTGCGCCATTTTCGCCTATCAGAACATTTACCTTCCCCTTGAATACATCAAAAGAAACCTCATCCAATGCAACCGTCCCGGGAAACACTTTGGTAATATTCTCGGCCCGCAGAATTACCTCTTCATCCAAGAATTGTTGCAAATCAGCATCGCTAGGTGAAATATGAACGATTTTTTTAGACATCAGTTCATTCTCCTAGATCAATTTCAGTCGGAGTAATATAAATATTTTCCAGGTTTATCGTAATTAGATTGAATGTTCGAATGGTAAAACCACCTTCAAAGGAAATTGTTTTACCCACGAGGTTCTCGTGGTCTATTGGGCCTAGATTCTGAACGACTCTTTTGTTCAATTCACTAGCTACCTTTCCGAATTCGGTTTGCTCTTTGAAATCTCCGAATTTAATGAACCCGACTGCATCACGTATGGACGTATCATCACTTGGAATTCGTGTGCCAATATAAACATTGACTTTGATTGGTCCATCATAACCATCTATTGTGATTTCAGCTTTTCCCTGACTGGATTCAGCATTGACTGAAGTCACCACACCGGTTCCTTTCACCATATAAACATGGGCTTCACCTTCAGTAATAAGACCATATTCTTCAGTTAATTCAACCAAGCTCTCTTTTGATGCCGTTCCATCATCATTTAATTGGATTTTGGAAAGAATACTCGATAATTCAATTGAATTTTCCTCAAATGCCGGGATCATTCTTGATTCCCAAATATCATCCACGAAGGTTACAGGATCAAAAGCTTCATCCTGTACGGCTTTCTCAGCATCTTCAATTTTTACGACGGTAAAACCATAACGTCCCATGAGCAAAAAGAGAATAAGAACCGCTACTCCAACAATGATTGAGACTATTTTTTGTTTCATACTTTTTTCCTTATCTGGGTTGATGTAGAATTTGCTGTACTGCAGCTTTCCAGCCTTCATACATTTTTTTTGTATATTCTGGATCTTCCAATGGCGCAAACTCATCATAAAGATATGGTAGTTTTTGTAATGCTTCCAAAGTGGGGTGGATTTTTAATCCAAGGAACCCACTGTACACTGCACCTAATGCGGATAATTCCGGCGCCTGTGAAGCACGAACGGTGAGCTGATTCATGTCAGCGACAAACTGCATCAAGAATGCATTGCGTACAGCGCCGCCATCTGCATAGATCGTGTCTAACTTGATACCTTCATCCGTACCCATGGATTTCAGAACATCAGTGACTAAATAGGCAATTGACTCCAAAGCAGCTCGTACAATATGAGCGCGATTGGTATCAGGGGATATACCAAGAATAGCTGCCCGTATATCCGTTCGCCAATAAGGAGCACTCAGTCCTACAAAAGCCGGCACGAAATATACACCACCATTATCAGGCACAGTCAATGCCAGTGCTTCTGTCTCAGATGGATCCTTGATCAACATTAATTGATCCTGTAACCAGGAAATGGTAGCCCCTGTAAAATTAATAATTCCTTCAAAAGCATAGGTAGGCTGCCCATTAATCACCCAGCCAAGCGCAGTCACAATGCCATGCTTGGAAAGGCGCATTTCCTTGCCAATGTTTAAAAGAATCGATGAGCCGGTACCAAAAGTCACCTTGGCAGAACCCATCTCGTAGCAGCGTTGTGCAAACAGGGCCGCTTGAGAATCTCCCATAACACCATAAATCGGGATTCGGCGATTCAGACAGCCAACAAGGTCTGTATCTCCAAACCATGCCTTACTCTCAAAAATCTCTGGTAGAGTAGAAATTTCTACCCCGAATAAATCGCATAATTCTTCACTCCAGGTCAATGTGTTAATGTCATAGAGCAATGTTCTGGATGCATTGGTATGATCCGTTGCATAAATCTTGCAGCCCGTTAAACGATAAATCAAATAGGTGTCTATCGTACCAAATAAGGCAGACCCATCTTTTAGCCGGGCAGCCAATTCTGGACGATCATCTAATAACCAGCGCAGCTTGCTAGCCGGAAAATAAGTGTCAATTCTCAAACCCGTTAATGAATGAACGATTTCCCCTTTTCCGGAATCTACAAGCTTCTTACAAATATCATCCCCACGCCGACATTGCCACACAATTGCATTGCATAATGGTGCTCCAGTATCTCGATCAAAAACGACAAATGTCTCCCTCTGATTGGTAATGCTTAATGCAAGTAAATTATTCCAGCGATCAGAATTACACTCGAGTAAATCATTAATTACAGTTTGTACATTTTTATAAATTTCTTCTGCATCATGTTCAACCCAACCTGGTTTAGGGTAAATCTGACGGTGAGAAATCGTCTTTTGATCCACCAATTTACCATCAACAGAAAACAGCAGTGCTTTCGTTGCCGATGTACTTTGATCTATAGCAAGGAACAATTCACGAGGGTCAGTCATTTATTAGATACCTCCAATAGTGCAAGTGCCTTTTTCGCAAGATCATCTGGTGTAATACCATAATGGGTAAATATTTCTACTTGGCTTCCAGCAACAGTGTGTTCATCGGGTATACCAACAATTTTTAATGGCCTATATATACCAGCCTGCATCAACAAACTGGCGATCCGGCTTCCCATACCACCATTTACACTGTGTTCTTCAACAGTAAGTAGAACTTTGGACTGAAGTGCAGCATTTCGAACGGCTTCTTCATCAAAAGGACGAATTGTATGCATGCTTAGTACACAACTGGTAATTTTATTATCGGCCAGAATCTGGCTTGCTAGAAATGCAGGATAAACAGTCTCTCCATTCGCAATGATTGCCACATCATACTGATCTCGTTTTTTTGTTAGCTGAGAAGCTTTACCAATTTGAAATAAGCTATCCGTTGAAAGGTTAACGGGCATCTTCTTTTTCCCAAAGCGAATATACAATGGTTTGGGGTAATAAACTGCTGCTTTAATAACTTCTCTTGCTTCAAAATTATCGGCAGGCACAATGATATCTATATTGTTAATAGCCTGTAAAGCCGCAAAATCGTGTAAGGAATGATGAGTGGTGCCCAATGAACCATAGCTGACGCCAGCACTAATACCAACAACTTTTACAGGATGATCTGAATAGGCAACATCATTTTTTATCTGCTCCAATGCTCTAGCGGTCAGAAAACAAGCTGGAGAAACTGCAAATACTTTCTTCCCTGATGAGGATAAACCGGCAGAAACACCAACCAGGTTTTGTTCCGCAATACCAATTTCAACGAGTTGTTTTGGGAGTGCTTCTCCAAATTCGACTAATTTCCCAGAGCCTCGAGAATCACTCGTCACAACCAGAATATCACGATCCTCCTCTGCTAATTCCAATAAGGTTTGAGCAAATACTTCCAGGTTTGCTTTTCCTATTTGCAATGTATTGTCAGTCATTATGTTGCTCCCATGCTAATTTTGCCAGATCAAGTTCATCTACAGCAATTTGGTACTCTGCATCTGAGGGAACCTTATGATGCCACAATGCATTATTTTCCATATAACTTATCCCCCGACCTTTAATCGTATTGGCTAATATAAGATTTGGCTTCCCTTCTTCAAAAGGAACAATATTTAAGATAGCAGCTAATTCGGCAATACTGTTTCCATTAACTTCTCGAACTGCAAAACCAAATGCAGCAAATTTATTTTCAAGCGGCTCCATTTTCATAACCTGATCTGTATGACCGGTGATTTGCAAATGATTTCGATCAATAATGGCAATCAGATTATCCAATCCATAATGCGCGGCGCTGGCAGAGGCTTCCCAAATCGAACCTTCCGCTAATTCGCCGTCGCCCATAATTGTAAATATACGATTATTCCTTTGATCCATTTTTGCCGCTAACGCCATGCCTACTGATATTGATAAGCCGTGACCCAGCGCACCCGTATTTTGTTCAATGCCATTTACGAAACGCGTTGGATGACCAATCATATTTGATGAATACTTTTCAAAATCAGAAAGCAATTCTTTCTTGAAAAAATTCATATCCGCAAGAACAACATACAAAGCTTCAACTGAGTGACCTTTGCTATGTATATAGTGATCTCTATCAATTTGAAGGAAATTTTCGGGGGTGATATCCATTGCATGATTGTATAGGACATTCAGAATATCCACGCAAGAAAGGGATCCGCCAGTATGTCCACTTTTACTTTCAAATATTAACTTCATAATTGCTTGGCGATAAAGAATTGATTTATATTCCATCTGCTTGATTTTTTCATCAGATGTCGTTTGTTTCTCACCCGTTAATTTCATTGAATATTTATTCCCTATATAATATTTGTTCTTCTTGTGTTATATTACAAAATATGGAATAATACAACAATACTTTTTGTATAATTATTCACAGCTACTTTTTTATTCAAGGATCTTTATAATGCTAAGAATTGATGAACTTCGCATCATCGCTCGTGTAGCCCGTATGTATTACGAATGGGATATGCGTCAGTCTGAAATTGCCAAACAATTGGAATTGTCTCAAGCCACTGTTTCCCGGCTTTTAAGAAAATCCAAAGAAGAAGGCATTATTCGTATTAACATCAATGTCCCAAAAGGCGTATATACAGAAATTGAAGAGACTTTAGTAAAAAAATATGCCTTACGTGACGCAATTGTAGTGGATTCAATGGACAATGATGAAAAACTGATTCAACGTGATTTGGGTGCTTCCGCAGCCTATTATCTGGAATCTTCCATACGTCCAAATGAAATCATAGGCATCTCTTCCTGGAGTGCCACGCTGCTTTCAATGGTAGCTGCCTTACATCCCTTACCCAAAAAAGCCGGAGTAAAAGTTGTCCAAATTTTAGGCGGCGTTGGAAATCCATCTGTGGAAGCCCATGCCACCCAATTAACCTCTCGCATAGCCAGACTGGTAAATGGGGAAGCTGTTTTCCTGCCAATAACCGGAATTGTTTCAACCGAAGCTGCCAGGGATGTGCTACTTTCAGATGCTTCTGTACAACCAGCCATGGAATTATTTGATCATGTCACCACAGCTCTGGTTGGGATTGGCGCAATAGATCCATCCCCGTTAATTGCGCAATCTGGCAATATTTTCTCAGCAGAAGAAAATCGATTGCTTCGAGAAAACAATGCTGTAGGTGATATTTTATTACGCTTTTTTGACTTGAACGGAAATTTAGTTCAAACTGGATTGGAAAATCGTGTTATTTCGATGAGCCTTGACCAACTCAGAAAAGTCAATCGTGCCATAGGAATCGCAGGGGGAGAGAGAAAATATGCGGGTATACTGGGTGCCTTGCGAGGAAAATGGGTGAACATTCTTATTACGGATCGCTTCACTGCCACCAAATTAGCCAATGAGTAGCTATTGTTTTCAGGCAATTTAGGAGTGCAACCGAGTTAGAATTATTCGAAAATAATTTCAGACTAACCAAGCTTCTTAGAAAACCAGGGTGCTTTTTCCAAAGTAGTGGTATTGATTAATTACACAATTTGTTTTATCAAGAAAAAAATGCTATGAATCCATCTATGAACTATCGCTTCGAGCCAGGCAAGCAAGAAACAGCGCTTGTAGTTTGTCTGACACCTGTACTTGCACGCGGTGCAAGCATCATAGACACCACCCAGATAACCCAGATTGAGCATACCGGAGCCGTAGATTTCCATGGTGTCACCCCATGGGGTATAGGAGACACTTAAGTGTACAGCGCCTTCTTCATCTACTAGTTGGCGTATTGACCCTGCACCATCCGGCAAGATGTAGCTCCAACTCTCACTCAGCGTGTCGATTGCACCAAGTCCGTAGATGTAGTACGTTGAGCTTTCCGCTCCAATCGCGGATAGGGTTTGGCCGTTATCGAGTTGGTAGCGCATGGTATTGCCTTCACCGTCGGTGTAGGTGGTCATTTCCAGACGATTGCCAAGCCCATCATAGGTCATCTCGGATTCGGTCTGCCATTCGGTAGTATAGTTCTCGACCTTGGACAAGTATCCGGCGGTGTTGTAGGTGTAACGCGTGGAGCCATTGGCTACTTCTGTACCTGGATCGCTTTGGATTAATGAACCATTTCCATCATAGGTGTAGTACCATGCGGTTTCATCTTCTACAGCAGTGAGCAATTGGTTGGCAGCGTCGTAAGTGTAGGTAGTAACTTTCGTCTGGCCGTAATGCGTTTCGGCGTAGGTCAGCACATTGCCCCCTTCCGCTTAGCTACGGGGGTGCTGCGCATCTTGATTTAAAAACAATATTGAAGATGCTTGCGACCAGCCGCATCATAGGTGTAACCAAAGGCAGTTCCATTGGAGTACTCGGCGCTGATCAGTCTATTCAGGGCATCATAGGTGTAATCGATGCTGACTTCCTGTTCGCCGGTGCCTCCAGGTAATACTACGCTGCTTCTTCACAGCCTGGGATGGCACATGTATTTTCATTGCCGCTCCAGAACTGCACACCATCGTAGCCGGCGCGGAAGTGGTAATTACCAACTGGTAAGGTAAAGGTTACCTGTCCGCCGCCATCGCTGACGCCGCTGAATCCGCTGAATCCGCTGAAAGTCTCACCATCATAGGCGTATACTTTGACGTCAGGATATGGATTGTCTTCTTCACCAATTACGGTCACGGTCACCGGTTTGGTGATGGTCACACTGTCACCCAGCAGCCTGTTATGGTGTAGGTGTTTTTGCCAGAGGAATTATTCTCGTATGCACTCTAGAAGTGTGTAAGCATTCAGGTCTACTCAAAAGTAACAATAAGTAAAAAAACCTTGTGAAATACCTGCACTACCTTCGTAAAAAAATGAATACCCGGCATACAAATTAATCTTTATCCATCAGGTTTGTTTCAATACAACAATAGGATCATAATTTGCAATTACATCTACGATAGACTCCCCACCCATTATTGAAAAATGAGTTATCGTCTTAGAATCCCAAATACCACATGACTGTTCTGATAACCATTTTATATAGTCTGAATTCTTTACTTTAAAAAACGACCATTTAGTAAAGAACTCCATACCATATGTTTTATCAAGAATTTCTAACAGGTAATGTCTATAGGTTTCATAAGTACTTCGATACGCCTCTACAGAATTCCGAAACTTTATTTCAATTTTTTTATTTTCATTTTCCGCGTTTGTCAGTCCAATCAAAAAAGCATCATATGAATCAGATATTGAATCTATATAATAATGAGGCGCCAATCCTTGAATAGGTTCCCATTTACTCCATTGTTCATCCACAGATATTTCTCCTTTTTATTCTAATACCGAATTTTTATTTTCTTCTTGCTACCCGGAAATTGAATTTCCAAGCCGCTTCAATTCGCTGCTGATCTGTGGTACCTCCCGGAATATCCGCGTATTTTCATGCCCAGCGTGTGGGATAATGGCGGTGTGATATTCCTCACACCCAGCTAGGCTCTGGCGCATTTGAAAATACAGTAACGCATCTGCGCCATGTGCCATGGCCTGATAGTTTAACAATCGCAACACGCCTGGCCTCTTTAACTTATGGCTGGGCAGCCAATAGCGCACTTTTTTATACAGCAGATAAATTGCAAGAAGGTAATGGATATCTTGTTCCTACTTATTTTCATGCGTTCAAATCCAGCCTGAAGAAATCCACACTATATTGGCTCGTGCTTGCTTTTATATTTGCAATTCTTCTCATAAACTATTCTATTACAGCTATGATGCCGATGTCTATCCGTATTGTTTTGTCTATCATATATGGAGCAGTCGGAATATCGTGTCTTGCGCTTTCAATATATATTTTCCCAATTCATGCAAAATTGGACTGCAGCGTCAGCCAACTGATCAAGAATGCCTTTCTATTTGCTGTTTCTCAATTTCCAAAAACAATACTGTTCGTCATCCTAACATTAATTCCTTTTGCAGTCTTAGCGTTTGCAACGAACTGGTTTATCCGATTGTTCCCGTTGTGGCTTTTAGGATATTTTTCGCTTGTTGCTGGAATTAAAGCTGGCCTTTTGAAAAAAATATTCTCAACACTTCAAGACGAACAAACAATAAATATCTCCTGGTGATTTATTCATGGATTATATTTTTGTTTGAGTAAACAACATGGTATATCTGCAATACTTTGCTAAGTTTATTTTATATGTTTTGTATTTCAAACCAATTTTCCTTCAGCAATTGATTATTATGATAGAAGTCCCTTAACGAATCTGAAACAACATTCCTTTTTATCAAATTTTTGCTATAGGATCTGATATTCAAAATCATCTCAAACGCATTCAGATGATGTCTGAATAGGAGGGTAAGTGGCTAAAAAAAAATTCAGAGGCCCTGTGATTATGATTGGTTGAGATCATCATCATATATGTTGCTTTATGCAAATTGGCACTGAATATCAATCGTAATGCTAAAAACCTTGCAAGTGGTTGAACCAAAACAAGATGAAGGCATCACCATTACAAAGATACAATTTCTCCACCCAACTACCTCGCATGTGTTTTCGAATTCATTACACCATAAATATTGCCGCTTCCACAATGTTACAGTATTCGGCGGATAACTTTTTTGCACACATCCCATCGGTACTGGGCCTGGAAACTGTCGTATGGGATGGGAGCATTGCACTTGCCCACGATATTGAATGAACAAAAAACGTTGTCGTCTGGACAACAGCATTATCCAGTGATAGAATGCGATAAGACTTATCTGATATGGAGCATGCCTTGTCACTCTAGGGAGATGATTTATGGCTGCGCTAAAAATTTTTCTCTTTGGAAAATTTAGAATGGAGTGCGATTGGTTAACGCCAGATAGCTTTCGCGCTAGAAAAGTCCAGGAACTTTTTGTGTACTTGTTGATATTCAAGGAGCGTCCGCAAGCACGCGAATCACTTTCTGGATTATTATGGGGTGATGTACCTCCAGAAAAATCAAAGAAGAATTTACGCCAAACCCTTTGGCGTCTCCAAAATATACTAAAAGAAACATCCCAACCCGCTCTCCTGGTGGATGACCAGTGGATACAAATCACTATTCCGGAAAAATGCTTTCTGGATACAGCCGAGTTCGAGCGCATTTTTCATAGCATAAACAAGAAACATGCCCGTGAATTAAGCACAACTGACTTACAATCAATGGAAAATGCTGTCGCCTTATATAAGGGCTGTTTATTGGATGGTTGGTATCAAGACTGGTGTATATTCGAGCGAGAGCGCTTCCAAACCATGCATATAATGTTGCTTGACAAATTGATCCAGTATTGCGAGGTCCATCACGCTTTTGACTCCGGACTAATATACGCTGCAGAGATACTTCGTCATGACCGGGCCTACGAACGGACACATCGGCAAATGATGCGCTTGCATTATATGTCAGGTGATCGCACACAGGCACTACATCAATACAAGCGTTGTACTGCCGCACTTCGCGAGGATCTCGATGTTGAACCTTCGCTGCGTACAAAACAGCTTTATCAACAGATCCGTACAGATACATTTAAACCTCCCCTATTTGCCATCGTTCAGCACGTTCCAAACTCAACAGAAAACAACCCGGCAATTGAAAATGTGCTTGACCGACTCGAGCAATTCTCTGACCAGCTCAACCAGATTAAATTGGAGGTTCAACAGGAAATAAATGCATTGGAGGAAGCTCTTTTAACAAGGAAATAGCCCCGGAAATTTATATCTACAAAGACTGCAAATATTGCAGTCTTTTTCATTTTTCAGTACTTTAGTATGTTGTTTCAGAATGAGACACAAAAGAGACGCTAAAGAGACGTTATTCAAGACAATATTTGTAACAATAAGGAGGTATAAAAACACGATTCTTTTTAAGAGGAGTTACGTTTGTCCAACGGCCTGACCGAGACTGCGAGCGCTGACTACTCTGATGCTACTTTGCAATCGTTTATTGTTCGCGTGTGGAAGGAAAAGACAGGGGACAATGCTCAACCTGTGATCTGGCGTGGGCATATCACGCCTATTCCAAAAGGCAATCGGCACTATTTTACGGAGTTAAAAGAAATTCAAACATTCATCGTTACTTATCTTGAGAATTCCGGGTGAGTATTAATTCGTTCATCAACCAGTAATTCAAGAGGAGGTTTTTCATGCCAGTTTCACCTACCTATCCGGGTGTATACATCGAGGAAATTCCAAGCGGTGTACGCACGATTACGGGAGTGGCCACATCCATCACGGCATTCGTCGGACGTGCCCTAAGAGGCCCGGTTGAAGATCCGATCACCATTAACAGCTATGGCGAATATGAGCGTGTATTCGGCGGCCTGTGGCTCGAGAGCGCAATGAGTTACGCTGTTCGCGATTTCTTCCAGAACGGCGGAGGCCAGGCAGTGATTGTTCGCCTGCATCGAAACGCTACTACTGCAGAATATGATTTGCTTACTGACGCTGCATCACCTAACAACAAACTGACCCTTTTGGCGGCCAATCCAGGCTCATGGGGTACCAAACTAAGCATAACAGTTGATCATACTACCAAAACATCTGCTGCCGATTTGTTCAATGTGGTTGTAACTGACACCATTTCTGGTGCTATCGAAAAGCATCTCAATGTTTCAATTTTAACCACCGATCCGCGCTTTGTGGGTCGCGTTCTTGAGACGTCTTCCCTGGTACGCGGCAAAAAAAATAGTGGGGGTGCTTTTATCGTTCCCAATGTACGTCCAAAAAAGGCAACCACAACCATAGTCGCAGCAAATCTGGATGGTGCTGCGCTAACTGCAACAGAGATCGCCACTGGAAGCAATCTGGAAGACAATAAACGCGGTCTTTACGCCCTGGCCAAAACCGATCTATTCAATATGTTATGCATCCCACCTTACCTCGCCAATGAGTACGTAAACGATTCAGTTATCACAGCTGCAGCAACCTATTGCGAAAAACGACGTGCATTTTATATTCTTGATCCCAAGCCCAAAATCGACTGGTCTAATACTGCGGCAGTTAAAACAGCCATCAGTACTGGTTTGGCAACCAGCAGCAAGAATGCGGCTATTTTCTTCCCCAGAATCCAAGTGTCGAACCCGCTGCACGATAACCAGCTTGAAGAATTTGCTCCATGCGGTGCCATTGCCGGTGTCTTTGCAAGAACTGATGCTGAACGGGGAATATGGAAGGCCCCTGCTGGTATGGATGCAACGCTAAATGGCGTTCCCGAACTGGCCATCTCGCTAATCGATAAAGAGATCGGTGATCTTAACCAACTTGGCGTCAATTGCCTAAAGTTTTTCCCCTTCGTGGGCCGTGTGGTATGGGGTTCGCGTACCTTACAAGGGAAAGACATCCTGGCATCCGAATGGAAGTACATTCCTGTTCGACGCATGGCACTATACATCGAAGAGAGTCTCTTCCGCGGGACACAATGGGTGGTCTTCGAACCGAACGATGAACCGTTATGGGCCCAGATCCGCTTGAATGTTGGTGCGTTCATGAACACGCTCTTCCGGCAGGGAGCTTTTCAGGGCGCCTCGCCGCGGGAAGCCTACTTTGTAAGGTGTGACAAGGAAACCACTACCCAGGACGACATTAACCGCGGTGTGGTAAACATCCTGGTCGGATTTGCACCACTCAAACCCGCCGAATTTGTCTTTATCAAACTCCAGCAAATTGCTGGTCAGATCCAGGTATAAGGAGGTCGCCATGGCGCAATTCAACGTAAACCCACAACGTTTTGATCCCTATAAGAATTTTAAATTCCGCGTCAAGTGGGATGGCAAATATGTTGCCGGTATCAGCAAGGTTGGCGGACTTAAACGCACCACCGAGGTCGTCAAGCATCGTGATGGCGGTGATCCCAGTTCCAGTCGTAAATCACCCGGACGTTCTGAGTATGAAGCTATTTCTCTTGAGCGCGGTGTAACGCACGATAAGGAATTTGAACGATGGGCCAACAAGGTTTGGAATTTCGGTTCGGGCCTGGGCGTAGAATCTTCGCTCAAGGATTTTCGAAAAGACGTCATCATTGAAGTCTATAACGAGGCCGGTCAACTGGCGATTGCCTACAAGGTTTTCCGCTGCTGGGTTTCGGAGTATCAGGCCATGCCTGATTTGGATGCCAATGCCAATGCCATCGCTATCCAAAACATCAAGTTGGAAAATGAAGGTTGGGAACGTGATTATGACGTGGCCGAACCGAGTGAACCATCCTTCACTGAACCGGCCTGATGATGCATGCGTACACTTACAGCTTCTGACCTTCTAGCCATCTGGGAGAAAGGCGCTGGCCGGGGGCCCGTTGAGCAGGCTCTCATCCTGCTAGCAAAGGCCTTTCCACAGGTATCACTCGAATCACTGGCAGACTTAACGATTGCACAACGTGACGCCAGTCTATTCCTGCTCTTCCGCATGACCTTTGGTACCCAGTTAAAAGCACTGGCAACCTGCCCAGCCTGTGGGGAACGCCTTGAGTTGTCATTGGACTGGCAGAACCTGTATTCGCTCGGAAAATTTCCTCTGGATGCAGACCAGTCAGATCCGCACAACCCTGAGGCCACCTTGCGCTTGAATGATTGCGAAGTGATCTATCGACTTCCAACCAGTGCCGATCTTATGAATCTTCAAGCTTCCTACAATACGACCATGGCACGCAGGTACATTCTTGAATCTTGTATTATACAAGCACACCGCGATGGGACAAAGATTTCGTCAGAGAAATTGCCCGACTCAATCCTTATGGCAGTCGAGGAACATATGGCTCAGGCAGGTCCAATAGCAAATATCACGCTTGCTACATCTTGTCCTGCCTGCCGGCATCAGTGGGAGATTATTTTCGATATCGTCTCATTTCTATGGGAAGAAACCCAATTCTGGGCGAGGCGTTTGATGCAGGAAGTACATACGCTAGCTTCTGCTTACGGTTGGCACGAAGCAGACATTCTGGCAATGAACGCCTGGCGTCGGCAACGCTATCTGGAACTGCTTGGTATTTAATCTTTACTACACCGCCACTCAGTGAGGTGTATTTGGGAGACAATCTATGGCTGACCTTATTTACAACCTACTGCAGCGCAGTGATGTTATCACAATGAATCAGGACACGCCGGTCATTCTACAACCACGCCTTCCATCATTATATGAACCAACACCCAATCAAAAACAACTTGGCACCTGGTCTACCGATGAAAGGATAAATGATGGTGCAGAAACGGATCATCTCTCTGCACCCACAAATCCGCCTGTTCTTGATCATCAGAATCTCCCTGTTTCTTCGACCATCTTGCCCAGGCCTCCGGTTTCTGCTTTTTTTCATCAGCAAAACGACCCCATTCTTGCGCGCAACGATCCTGGCTCAACTCCTCCTGCACCGGTATATGACCGGCAAGTTGTACCTGGACAGGACCGTTCTCAGCAGGATATCAAGGAGACGGGTTCTCATGACCCCTCGCCGTCAA
Source organism: Chloroflexota bacterium (assembly GCA_016838895.1). Lineage (GTDB taxonomy): Bacteria > Chloroflexota > Anaerolineae > Anaerolineales > Anaerolineaceae > UBA5203. Next base: position 84,097 of record JAEKNU010000009.1, on the reverse strand, counting down.
CAGCGAAGACCACTCGTCAAGCGAAATCTCAACAGAAGGCAGATCATCTTATTGAAAAAAAAATACCTGTCAATGTTGAGCCGCCAGCTTCTCCGATAGTTTCCACATTCTCTCAGCAGGAGAAGACGAAAATGTTAAAGAGAAAGCCGTTTGTCATTACCGAGGAGCATGCAATCATGAGTCCTCTCCAGGAGGATGGAGCAGAAAGTACCTTTGTGGATCATTCCCCAGAAAATCGCATCATCCGTCCGCGGGTGGAATCCATTCGGTCATTCCCGGAACCGGCTCAGATATTAAATCAAACCGTGTTTACACCGTCGCCTCGCCACATAGGTTTACAGACTGGCAAAGCCGACGAGCAGGAGTCGGTGGTACACATCCACATTGGACGGATTGACGTGCGCGCAGCCCCACAGCCAGCAAAACTACCAACCATGCGAGTGGCACCAGAAAAACCAAAAATGAGTCTGGATGAGTACCTGCAAGGCAGGGAGGATAAGTGATGAGTAATTTTCTTTCCATTGCAACCGTCACTGAAGCTTTCCGGCAGGTCTTGAATGAAGCCGCGACGTCATCAGGTGTTTCGGGTGCCAGTGCTACGGCTGTACGCCCGACTTCAGGCACAAATAACGGACAGCCAGGCAACCCACCTGTGGCTGGTGTCAATATTTACCTTTACCAGGTAACGCCCAATGGCACATTTCGTAATGTGGATGCACCAACGCGACGCAACGATGGAACATTACTCACGCCCACCCGCTCCGCGTATGACCTGCATTACCTGCTTTCATTTTATGGAAGCGATGTGAATCTGGAACCACAACGCATTATGGGGAATGTCATCCGGGTACTTCATTCGGTGCCAGTACTAACCCATAAACGGGTGGAAAGCGTTAAGATGTCATTCCCATTCCTGGCGACTTCAAATCTGGAGACCGAAGTGGATACGGTCAAGCTGAGTATGCTGCCGCTCAACCTGGAAGAACTATCCAAGATCTGGTCAGTCTTTTTCCAAACTACGTACAGCCTGTCAGTGGCCTTCCAGGCATCGGTGGTATTTATCGACGGGACGGAAATCTCATCACCAGCATTACCGGTCAACAGCCGTAACGTGTATGTCCGTCCGTTCGAGCAGCCGCAGATCGATCAGATTCTTTCACAGAAATCGCCAACGGATGATGCACTGCTCAACCAGCCAATTGTGGTTGGCGATAGAATCGTCCTGACGGGGAAACAGTTAGAGGGTGAGGTAACGTATGTCCGTCTTGGTACGACAGATATCGTTCCACTGAATATCTCCGATTCGCAGGTCAGTTTTATACTCGATATGCCGCCCTTTGCAGCACAGAGTCTGCGGGCTGGGGTGCAGGGATTGCAGGTTATCCACCGTCTAATGATGGGCACACCTGAGACTGAGCATGTCGGGGTTGAATCGAATGTTGCTGCGTTTGTATTGCGACCGCTTGTTTTGGCCAGCGCGGTTTCAATTTCGAATCATGTTGTGGATAGTGTCACGCTTTGTACTGATGACGTGACACTTAACTTCACACCGCGTGTAGGTGTGAAACAAAAAGTAGTATTGCTTTTAAACGAGTTCAACCCACCCAGTTCAGGTCCGGCACGTGCCTACCGATTTGACGTCTCGTTTACCCCACCCAGTCCATCAGACACTTCAGTCGCCAGCATTGTGGCTCGCGTCGAGGATGTCGCGGCTGGTGATTATCTCGTCCGCGTACAGATAGACGGGGCTGAAAGTCCGCTTGATCCTGGGACAGATCCTGTTAACGCACCTTTTTTTGTCAATCCCAAGGTGACAATTTTATGAGTACGGATTCCTCTTTGATTTGGTTCGAAGCCAACCAGCGCTACCTGACCCTGCGGTTAACGCAGGTTGCTTCGCTATTGGAAAACCAGGCGGGGGATTCTCCAAAGCAGCTTGACGATTCTGTGGAGCACGAACTGGCTGCCTTGGCTGCAACCATGGATTATCCGCCAGCGATCGAATCCCTTTGCAGCCTGTTTGGGCTTTCACACTTTGAAAGGGATATCTTGTTAGTATGCGCAGGAGTTGAACTGGATTCGCGTTTCAATACCCTACCAGCTTTGCAACCTTCCCTGACGTTCAGCTTGATGTTATTCACCTTACCAGAGGCGCATTGGAGTGCGCTGACACCGGCTGCCGCGCTACGCCGCTGGCGTTTGGTGGAGATCGGCTCTGGCATGGTATTGGTGCAGCGCCCTTTAAAAATTGACGAGCGCATCTTGCATTTCCTGACCGGTACTGGCGGCATGGACGAACGGCTGGTAGGATATGTGGAAAGCGTACAGGCAGTCAAAGATCCGATTCCATCTCACCAGTTGATCGGAGAGCAAATCGCGACAGCCTGGATGAGCACTAAAAACGGTAGACCACTCCTGGTAATCCAGATAATTGGCCAGGACGCTGCCGACCGCCAGCAGGTGGCCGTAGACGCCAGCGTCCGTGTGGGCCTGAACCTATGCGTCATACGCGCCGATGCCATCCCTGCCAATCCAGTGGAGGCAGACACGTTAATCCGCTTATGGGAGCGCGAAGCTGTTTTAAGTAACCAGGTTTTATTGCTCATCTTTGACAATTTGGAAGCCACCCACGCCACACGCTGGATTGAGACCGCACGCTTCCCATTGATCATATCAACCCGCGAACGAATATCAGTAGGAAGTCGTAAGACGCTGACTTTTGAAATCCGTAAACCGACGGTAATCGAACAACGCGATCTCTGGCTTCAGGCGCTTGGTCCAGATTCTACCCGTGTAAACGGAAAACTGGATACCCTGGCAGCACATTTTAATCTAGGAATGCACAGTATCGAAATAATATCGTCTGATGTATTACAAACTACAAAAGATACGGACAATGATTTGGGCGAAGCCTTATGGTCGGCCTGCCGGGCACAATCGCATCCGCAGTTAGGGGAACTGGCCCAGCACATCCAATCCATGGCTTATTGGGAAGATCTGGTACTCCCCGAGCAGCAGATCCGTACTCTGCATGAGGTCGCGGTCCACGTCCGGCAGCGCATGAAGGTTTACGAGACATGGGGGTTTGCTGCCAAATGTACCCGTGGCCTGGGAATCAGCGCTCTTTTCGCCGGTGTTAGCGGTACTGGCAAAACCATGGCCGCCGAGGTGCTGGCCAACGAATTACAACTTGATCTGTATCGCATCGATTTAAGCCAGGTGGTCAGTAAATATATCGGTGAAACCGAGAAAAATTTACGGCGTGTTTTCGATGCAGCTGAAGAAGGTGGGGCAATCCTGCTCTTTGATGAAGCCGATGCCTTGTTTGGCAAACGCAGTGAAGTTAAAGACAGCCACGACCGCTATTCCAATGTCGAAATTAGTTACCTGCTGCAACGCATGGAAGCATATCGTGGCTTGGCGATCTTGACAACCAACCTGAAAGACGCAATCGATACAGCCTTTATGCGCCGCATCCGATTTTTGGTGCATTTCCCCTTTCCGGATACTGCTCAACGGACTGAGATCTGGCGGCGCATTTTTCCGCCACAAACGCCCACCGAAAACCTGGACGTGGAACGTCTGGCACGCCTATCGGTGACTGGCGGAAATATCCGCAATATCGCGCTGCATGCAGCCTTCCTGGCGGCGGATGCGGGTGAGTCTGTGCGTATGAGCCATCTACTGCAGGCTGCCCGCGCCGAATATACCAAGCTCGAGAAACCCTTGAGCGAAGCTGAGATTGGGGGTTGGGTATGACAGAAAAACAGCGTGTGGTGTTCCACATTGACGAACTAATCTTGCATGGTTTTGCAGCGTCTGACCGCGATGCCATCGGTGATGCGCTGATCCAGGAACTTGGCGAATTAGCCGCCAATCGCAATTTCAAGGTGAATGGCGTTCCGAGAAATTTGGATTCGCTTCGAGCCCCACAAATTATGGCTTCATCCCAGGTAAAGCCATCCGTGGTCGGAACGCAAGTGGCACGCTCTGTATATAACAGCGTGACTGGCACTTCTGACGATGGAAAGGAACGATGAGATGAGCCGAACTCGTACGCTTCAGGCGAACAAACCTGAGATTCAGCAGGCACCCCATACCCTGCAACGCTCTGCGCAAACTGTGAATTTTGCATCCCCGGTCCCGTCACCAGTTGCACAGACGGGAAGACCGTCTCCAACAGAACGCGGCACGACAACGCCGACTCCACCAGCACAAGGACCGGGTTGTCAGGTGCAACGCTCCACCCTGTTATTGAACGGAGGTCAGGTAACTTCAGGCTGGGACGCATCGGTCGGATTCTTTTTACGTGCTGGTACAGGTACAATCGCTGCACCAGGAATGAACTTTAGCGGTCTGGTCGGAATCAGCCAGCCAGGTTGTGGCGAAACACAATTTGTACAGAACGTCATTCCATTCCGACAAATTGAATACAAAGACGACAGCATATTGAAGATGTCTACCCGCAACTGGCACTGTGACACAAATAACCCGTACACATCCCAATCCGTCCCAACAGGAGACCCATTAGAACTCTTCCGCCTGGCAAATGACAATCCAAGCCAAACGACAGGATGGTTGGGAAACCGAAATTATACGGAAGGACTAATCCGCAGAATGACCGTACGCGATCGCTATCGCATGTTTCTCCAATTTCGACCCCGAAGTGCTGCATGGCAAACATTGCAAATAGGAGAATGGTCTTGGTCCGCCCTTGCTGTGAATCCGGTGAACACTTTACCCAGTGGCCCCCCTCAATTTTCAGGCGGGGGCAGACTGGCGCTGGATACAAGTCAGTCACAGATCATACCACAGCGTGGACATGGTAACGTATCCAGCGAAAATCCAACGCTCTCCCCAAATGTAAGTAGTGTGCGCTTCGTAGAGATTCCAAAACCTCTCCGCGGTCAGCCAGTACCACGCACCTACGCTCATTTGTTTGAGCCGATTGTAAACGGGCCTTAATCAAGGCAACCGTAACCGAGGAAAATTAATACGCTAATGAGAGAAATGATTCAAACTGCAAAAAATACTCCGGCACCAACAAGGGCAATACAGGCACAATCTGTTGTCTATAATGTGCTGCGCTCCCCTGGCAAGCCGCTGGCCGCCGGAGTACGCAGCTCAATGGAACCTCAATTCGGTTACGACTTCAGCAAGGTGCGGATTCATGCCGATGGCAAGGCCGCCGAATCAGCCGAAGCGGTTAATGCGTTGGCATATACCGTTGGCCATGATGTGGTCTTTGCTGCCGAGCAATATGCCCCGCACACATCTCAGGGGAAACGGTTGCTGGCGCATGAACTCACCCATGTCGTACAGCAAAGCGGCGTCATGCCCGGGTTACAACCGCAATTAAAAGTACAACCTTCGAACCACAACGCTGAACAGCAGGCCGATCGGGTCGCTAATCAAGTCCTGCGAGGAATTCCCGTGAGCACAATATCCCCGCAGACGCCAGGCTTGATGCGCAGAAAAAAATTCACACCCTGGCCCGGACAGAAAGGCAAAGACGTATCTGGTACGCGCCAAAAAAGGGGAACCGTCATCAGCGAACGTGTTCAGCGCACCGATTCTGATAAGTATGAAGATCCCAAACCAATATTGTTAAGCTTTGATAGTTCCACCTGTACAGTAACATCAACAATGGAGATTCATTTTAAACATCCCAATGATGCCAAAAAAAGATTGCCAACGGAAAAATTTAACAAATTGAAGACACGTATTCTTTCGGTTGCAAACAAACGCTTAAACGGCTGGATGAAAATATCCGTAGCTAATAATGCAGACTGCAGCGTATGCAAAGGGAAGACGATCACAATCAAAGTGATTGCAAAAGAAGGCAGGACTGCCCATGCAAGTGTCGTTTACCTTCAATCCGGCACAGGTCGCTCCAGCGCAGGCAGGATCTATGCAGGCAGCACCAATTGGTTTCTGGCATTGCTGGATGGCGTCTCTGATAGCCTAATCTGGCATGAGAGCGGACACATTGTACTCGGTCTTCCAGATGAATATAAACACCAGAAAGGTGATCCGCCTCGTCCTGCAAGCTCGGTCAATGAGAGTGACTGGTCACCCATGGCAAGCCATCCGAATTTTGGGCGGCGTGCTATGATGCACCCGCGTCATTTTTCATTTATTCCGGCATGGCTCAAACGACGCTTCCCAAAATGTACATTTACTTTGGTCGCTCAGCCAATACCACTCGTGGTTGATGTTGTTTCAGGTTTTAATATTTTTGGTACTGGATTTGGCGGCGGTGGTGGTTTTGGATTGGGTTTTGATCTTGCCGCCGGTTTCCCATTGGATAAACTACGCAAACTACGGATATTACTTGGCGGATACACAAATGTTATCAGTGTCCTGACGGAAGAACAGCAAGACGCCATCTTATTTGGAGCCTTGCTTGGCATGGATTACTCAACAAATCGTTCGGCCGGCGGTTTTGCCGTTCGTGGGGATGTCCGTGCCGGTGCCGGGATGTTTACAAGAGGACTTGGCGAACGAAATAAGAAGCTGATGCCCGAGGTAGGCGGTACGTTAACGTTGGGTTATCAAGGTCCAAGGGTTGAAATTGGTGTGGTTGGCGGCATTGGAAAACTATTCCCCGGTAGAAACAAATACATTGATGCATTACCGGAAAATAATCCGATCAAATTAAATTTTGAAAACATCAAAAAGAACCCTTACTACACTATTGGCATCCGCTTAGGCTTCAGTTTTTAGGAGACAATCTTTAATGATTTTGGCAAAATTCTATCAAGAAAAATTATCATATTCCACCCGGAACCTGCTCTCTCGACAAACGGCATCTCATAGGTTCAAGCCGGATAGGAATCTACTAGATATTCACAATGTATTACGTTCATCTGGAAAACCACTTGATAGTGCAACACGTACTTCTATGGAGGCAATCTTCAACCATGATTTCAGCCAGGTACGCATCCATAGCGATGAAAATGCAGCTACCTCGGCAATGACCCTGAATGCGCTTGCATACACTGTAGGGCGAAATGTGGTTTTCGGTACTGGTCAATACAATCCATCCTCGCCGCAGGGGCGCAGACTTTTGGCACATGAATTAACTCACGTCATGCAGCAGGGTGGCGCATCTTATCAACCAGGTACACTGTTACGAATGGACCCTCCAGGTAGTGCATTTGAACGACAAGCCGAGGCTGTCGCTGCTGTTCCTGTGCAGGCCGGCCCATTATCTGCCAAGCACATGTCAGGCGGGCTATCAATCCAGCGAGCGGTGCAAGCGCCTGGTTCAGCGGGAGCTGGTGGAAAAACAGTAACCAATGATGCATGCGCAGGATGGTTCGTTGATCATCAAAGCTTGACCAAACGGGCGGCGGAGCATTACGTTGACAGCGAGTTAAAGGGGAAACGTGGATCTGTCGAACGAATTGTATGTGACCTGTTTGATCCCAAGAGCGGCGCGTACGCCTGCACGAACTATTTCAGCGACGGTACCCCGATCCGCGTCATCGTACGCAAGGATGCGATCATTGTCAGTGTTGCTCCGATCGTGACCATGTACCCGCCACCCGACCGACCGTTGTGTTGGTATGACTACAAATGTATCGGACCCTCCCGTCATTTGGTGCTCACCAAACGTAAATGTCATAGCGCGAAAACCACTGGAGGCTCGCCTTCTGGAAGTAGCAGAACAAGTCCGAATCCTTAAGGATGAATTGTCAGCGAAAAATTATTTTAAATATCTTGGGAGCATAAACTAACGAGATGAGAGAAAAGACTCAAGGCAAAAGTCACCTGCATCAATCGATCAGAACAGCAACCATGAAATCCGGTTTGCTGCAGGCAAAATTGCGCGTAAACCGTCCGGGAGACCGTTGGGAGCAGGAAGCCGATCGGCTGGCTGAATCCACCCTTACCGGACGAATACCCGATCCCATTTCCAGTATCACAACAACTCAACCGCTGGTGCGGATCGGCGATCATTCACCCAGGCTGAGTGACGTCCCGGTAAGTGTACACGATACACTCACATCACCGGGGCAACCGCTGGAGAGCGGCACACAAAATTTCATGGAAAACCGCTTTGGGCATAATTTTTGCCATGTTCGGGTGCATACCGACCAGCGCGCCGCTAAATCTGCTGCGCATATACAGGCACTGGCTTACACTGTTGGCCGAAACATTGTCTTCGGCGCTGGTCAATATTCGCCGGATACATCCCGTGGAAAAAGGTTACTCGCCCACGAGTTAACGCACGTTGTCCAACAACAGGCCTTTCCCGGTCTCCTCGCGAACACGCTGCAAGGAGACTGGCGTATTACTCCCGTAAATTATGGTGCTGTACCTAGGACCCTGTCCGCCCCCATACGACAGGTTGCGCTCATGAAAAATCGTAAGATGTTGACAAAGCCCAATGTGATTAAGATCATCCGCGATGTAATCGGGATGGATCATACTGTCACAACCATTGACAATCATTTTATAGATATGGTTCTACGCTGGCAAGCCGCTCATGGCATACCTCAGGATGGTCAGGTTGGCCCGTTAACTGCTATGTACATTGCAGAGGAGTTGGAAGCTGGGGGAGTTACAAGCGCTGCCCAACAAATAAGAAGTCAATTTCGCCAGGGTACCGTACTTGACATGAGTACGCGATTCTGTGGCTGCCAAGATGAACTTCGGAAATTTATTAAATCATCCACCCGAAATATCAGGGATTACAAAACCTGTCGGGACAATCCTGTCAACAAAAATGCGAATGATATCAATAAATGCATTATCGATTCAAATTTACGTCGAGGTCGCAAGCCACGGCTAGCGGGGTGGACAACACAGTCAGGGGAGATTCACATTGCCCCGATCCCGGGCCCTTGCGGAAAAATTCTCGAGAAGTCGGTTTTTGTCCACGAGTTCACTCATTACGTTCAAGATCGGGATCTTGAAGCCCGCTTCGGTATCGGCTCATATGCGCTATATCGGCAACGCAACGATCCAAAGGACTGGGCAAATAGCGAGATCAAAGCCCATAGTCAGGACATCGATTTTGCCTACTGGGCAATCGGCATTCTGGACAACATCTGCCCGAAAACGCAGAAGCAAGTACAAACCCAAGGACAGCCATGAGTTCAAAAACTCTCTCTCATCGGATGAGGACGAGTACCCCGACCAACCAGGCCGGGAAGGCTGTGCTGTGTCCCTTGACGCGTGAATCCGCGTACCTTACTGTCAGCCAGCCGGGAGATCGCTGGGAGCAGGAAGCCGACCAGATAGCGGCAAACGCCCTGAGGGGAAGTTCATTCGGTGAGATCCTGACGCGCCTACCGGCCGACCCAGGGTCTCTCGTGGGAATGCCAAAGAGCGTGCAGGCTGCCCTGCAATCTCACGGGCAGACTCTCGACAGAGGTACGCAGGCGTTCATGGAACCACGCTTCGGCCACGACTTTAGCCAGGTGCGGGTATACACCGATCGTCTTGCCGCCGAATCAGCTGAGGATATCCATGCACTGGCTTACACTGCTGGCCAAAACATTGTCTTCGGCGCTGGTCAATATGCGCCTGACACATCGCGAGGAAAAAGATTACTTGCCCACGAACTGGCGCATACCCTCCAGCAGGGAGGCAGGATGCCGGTAATCCGACGCCAGACTTCTGAGTTCAGCGTAACCGGTTTGTATGAAAATCGTGGCGAACCTCGTGAAACCAATTTCGTCTATTTCGATCTGGCCAGGCCGACGCCTGCCGATAACCCGCCCGAAAGCGCACTTGACTCGGCCGAAGAAGACAAAGTTGAGAACAAAGCCCGTCAGGCAGTGGCAGCCAACGATCAAGAGATCAGCCTGTATGGTTACGCATCGGAGGAGGGCGGCACCTCGGTAAACACTCCATTGATCGAACGCCGTCTTAACGCCGTGCAAAATGTACTCATTCGTGAAGGCTTTCAGCCGCCTCGTACGGTCAATCGTCAGCACAGATTGGGCTGCAGCGCCGGCAAATACGGCTACCGTTTTTGGCGAGTAATTGAGATGCAGCGCGGCAGGGGCACATCAACACGGCGCTGCACGAGCCAGCCTGCGGCTTGTTCAGCCACACGCGCAGCGGCTCTCGAGACGATACGCTCCACAGCACACCGCTTCATCGTTGGGCCAAATGGTGCTATCGCCCGCCTGGATCGTTATATTCAGAACCAGACCAGTGAGCCAGCTGTAGCCACCGCACTCGACCGCTATTTTGACAACAATCATTCTGTACAGACAGCAAATGACGTCCGCGCGCGCGTAGATGCTATCCGCGTCTTCCTCGAAGCGCTGGCCCCTTCCGGCACGGCCTCCTTCCAGTGCGGTACAATGAACGAACCCACCTGCTATACAGGATCTCCGGCCAGTGCCAGCCACAGTCAACAGAACGTTACCATATGTCCGACCTACTTTAGCGACCCTGAATATAATGTTATACAGGAAGAGATCCTGATTCACGAGTCATCCCATGCCTGCGGTATGCCCACGCAAGACCGTGCCTACCAGCGTGAACGTGTCATCCTCTTAATTTCTACTCAACAGGCGCTGGCCAATGCGCAGTCTATCACCAATTTTATTATGGAGATGAACAACCGTGCCCAAGCGCTCGGTCCTGAACATTCAGATCAGGTATCAAGTTGTCCTACCCAACGGCATGAAGACTTGATTCGCGAGGCGTTAGCCTGGGCACAACGCTGGAATAGTTACGCATTATTTGGAACAGCACAGACCTATGGCGATGCTGCCAATACGGCTTTCATGGCACCGAACATCATTGCCCATTTTGGGCGTGCTGATCGGGCCGCGATCGCCGGTATCTATGATCGTTACCGCGCCATGTATAAATGGTTCAAAGAGTTTTACGCCATCCGCTGTGTGCCACCTTGTTTAGCGACACGTCGAGTAAATTGGACACTGACACGGCCTGCTTCACCCTCCGGTGGAGGTCCGTTACCGCAACCAACCACATCGGGTAGTAGCCCCTCATCGTCTACCGGGACGGCGTTTCCCGCCAACAGTACTCCAACGCCAACTGCAAGCCCATCTGTCACACCTACCCCTACCAGCGCGCCTGCAACAGCGACTCCAGCCGGCACCATAGATGTTTGTCCGCAATTCTTTGATTTACGCACGCCCAATGAACGCATTATCGAGATGTATTCAGGGTTGGCTGAGCATATGCCAGGTGTATCAAGAAGTCGTGCGCGCTCTTACGCGCTACTGGCCTACGACTACAAGACGAAAGCCTGGGGGGTACCCTGAAATGAAACAGAGATTTGCATCCAGGATAAAGACAACACCAATCCCATCTTCATTCGATTTCTTGTTACAACGTAAACCTTCAAGTCAACAATCGACACAGGAAAATCATTTTGCATCACTGCCAGCGCTCGTTCATGAAGTGCTGCAATCCCCCGGTCAGCCGTTGGATTCAGACACACGATCATCCCTCGAACCACGCTTCGGGCACGATTTCAGCAAAGTGCGTGTGCATACAGATACGAAGGCCGCTGCGTCGGCTGAATCAGTGAATGCAAGCGCCTTTACTGTTGGGCAGCATATCGCTTTTGGGCAAAATCGTTTTCATCCACACACACTCGAGGGACGTCGGTTGCTTGCCCACGAGTTGACTCATACCATCCAGCAAGAGCCTGGATGTAAACCAGTGGCATCCCAATCCACAGAACATTTCCTTGAACAAGATGCCGAACGAGCATCTACTGCGTTCTTGCGTGGTAATCAGTCTATCAAGGTCGCTGGAAGCAGTGCTCTTCAACTATCTTTATCGCCGAAAGATGCGGAAAGCCAATCTGCACGCCAGCTTCGATTGCGGATTGCCAGCCAAATGCGCGTCGCAGCAGCCCGAATCACCCAGGCTCTTTCGGGCGGATTGGAATGGGATTTGGAACGCATTACTCCGCAAGGAAATTATCTCAAGCTAGAACAGGTACCCGTAATGGAATCGATGGCAAACCGACAACGCCGTATCACGCAACTGGCAAAAGATCTGGTTCGCTTCACCATTGTTCTGGAGTCTGGACCGGTACCAGCCAGTTGGGCGAAGTTGCCGATTGCAATGCCCAGAGGAACCTTTGAAGGTGTAGTTTCTGGCGCCTCCGAAATCGTGGATTTCGGTTGTGGGCCAACCTGGCAAACAGCTCTCCAATATTTTACAAGATGGCAGCTGTCTCGCGGGAAAAACGCAGCCATTTTATTCATAAATATTCAGCTCATCCCTGAACAACCCAATCCTAAACGCAATCGCGCCATTCCGCGCGTGGCTGTTGATACTAGAGGCTTCGGTACCGGCATTTACATCGTGGTACCCGATCCTGAAAAGCGCCCACTCGAGTATCACCGCTTGACGGGATATAACCACTACTGGAATTCACCGGGTGAGGTGATTGAAGTCTGGCACGATAGCTATGGCGATTACTACATCTATCGAGGCCGCAGACACTACCTTCCGGAGGAAGTTTAATGCTGGAAATAAACAAAGTATTTGAATAGTTTACTACCGTATCCATATTTATAAGCGTTCATCCAATTCTGATGCACAAGCGCAAGTAGAGGTATTTTATGTCTCCAACACCCATCTCCCCCCGTTTGATCAAAGGTGCCATTATCGGCATTGATGTCACCAACCCTGTAGCCAGCATTACCATCTTCCAGTACAACCCCGATACGTTAACCCGCACTCTGCAGGCGCAGGCCAGTGGTGGAGAATCAAATAGCCGCTCTGAGCCGCAGCGCTTGAAGGGACCACCAACCGAAAACATTCGCCTGGACGTGGAAATCGACGCTACCGACCAGCTCGAAACTGGAGGGATCGCCAGTGCAGTGGGGATTTATCCCCAGTTGGCCGCGTTGGAGATGCTGCTGTATCCCAAGATGCTGACGGTACTAGCCAACACCGCACTGCTCGCAGCCGGGACGATTGAAGTGGTCCCGGTCGAGGGTCCATTTACGCTCTTCATCTGGGGCCCGCAACGGGTGGTGCCGATCCGCTTAACCGAGTTTAGCATTACCGAGGAGGCGCATGACACGCTGTTAAACCCGATCCGCGCCAAGGTTTCACTGGGCATGCGCATCCAGAATTACAACGATTTTCCGCTTTCCCACCCTGGTTTTGCCATGTTCATGGTCCACCAGGGCATCAAGGAGGCCATGGCCGTGATGGGCAGTGTGGGGAATGCCGCTTCGTTTTCGTTCAATCTGTCAATATGAGAGGTGAGTATGTTTGATCCAAACAGTCGTTATATAAAAATCCAGACGACCACGCTAACCGACGTGCAGGGATGTGAAATCACGTATATCCGACGTCGATTCCTGCCACGCAGCGAAAATTTGCCTGTCCTGACCGAAATTGTCGTTACCCAGGGTGACCGCCTTGACTTCATTACAGCCCGTGCCATTGGCGACCCGGAACAGTTCTGGCGCGCCTGTGATGCCAGCAATGCCATGAATCCCCCCGATCTGACCGCTGAGGTCGGACGGAAGATCCGTATTCCGATCCCGCAGCCACAATGACAGCGCTTGGTATCCACCTCACACTGATGATCGGGCCGACCGTAGCTGTCCCTGCGCCACTACCTTACCTGGAGGCGCTGCAAAGCGTGCGGGTTACTCACAGCGATACGGGACGTTCAGGATTCCAACTCACCTTCCAGGCCGGGCGCCCGGGACCATCCAGCCTGATGGATTATCCGCTGCTTAGCCTGCCGCTGCTGAAGGTATTCAACCGTGTGATCCTGATCGTCACCATCAATGCCATCCCTGGCGTACTGCTGGACGGTATCATCACCGACCAGCAACTCTCTCCCGGGAATCAACCAGGCACTGGAACCATTACAGTAACCGGCGAGGATGTCAGCGTGATGATGGACATGGAAGAAAAAAACGTTGAACACCCGGCTCAACCCGAACTGGTCATTGCCAATAAGATCATCGCTACCTATGCCCAGTATGGCCTGATTCCGATTGTGCTGCCGCCGCTGGCAATGGATGTGCCGCTGCCGATTGAGCGTATCCCGGCGCAAAGGGATACAGATCTGGGTTACCTCAACGAGATGGCCGGGCGACACGGATATGTGTTTTATGTGGTCCCGGGGCCAGCTCCCTTTACGAATACAGCTTACTGGGGTCCACCCGTGCGTCTTGGTATCCCCCAATCGGCGCTTTCGGTCAACCTTGGGCCAAACACAAACGTAAACACGATCAATTTTCAGAACAATGCATTGGCCCCGGCTATGGTATCTGGCCAAGTTCAGGATCGTCAGACCAACCAGACCGTGCCGGTGCAAACCGTTGTAAGCACACGTCCGCCACTCTCAAGTCAGCCGGCTGTGCTTGTCAACCAACCCAACGTGCGCACGACCCAATTTCAGGGCAATGGCCTGAACATCGCCCAATCGTACGGGCGGGCACAGGCGCAGACTGATGCTTCCACCGACGACACTCTGACCGTCACAGGTGAGCTGGATGCCGTCCGCTACGGGGGCATGCTGCAGGCGCGTAGCCTGGTCGGCCTGCGTGGGGTGGGTTTCACCTTCGATGGATTTTATTACGTCAAGAGCGTGACACACAACATCACACGCGGCGATTACAAACAGAGCTTTACCCTCAAGCGTGAGGGGACTGGCGCAATCAGCCCCGTCGTGGTGCCGTAAGGAGTACTATGCCATCATTTTTTGGAAAATATCGCGGAAAAGTCGAGAACAATATTGACCCCATGATGCTTGGGCGCGTGCAAGTCAGTGTTCCGTCTGTTCTCGGAGACGGCAGTCTGAGTTGGGCCATGCCCTGTGTGCCTTATGCAGGCAGCGGAGTTGGTTTTTTCATGATCCCGCCCAATGGAGCCAACCTCTGGGTCGAGTTCGAAGGCGGCGATATTGATTATCCGATTTGGAGCGGTTGTTTCTGGGGAATCGGTGAGGTACCTGCAACCCCGGCTATTCCGCAGATGAAAATCATCAAAATGGACAGCATTACCCTGACCATGAGCGAAATACCCGGCGTAGGGGGTGTCACCCTCGAAGTGTCACCGCCATCAGTGCCCATACCGCTTACGATGACATTCGATCTCACTGGGATCAAACTTGATGCAGGACCGCTCGGCACAATTGAGCTAACCCCGGCCGGTGTCAAGATCAACGGCGGCGCATTGGAGATAACCTGATGCCCGGCTTCTTGCTGCATGTAGGTGCTACCGTGATTTGCAGTCACGGTGGCCAGGCCATGCCAACCATGCCCAATCCACGCGTCAAAGTTGGTGGACAACCGGTTGTACCCCAGCCCGCACCCTATACCGTAGCAGGTTGTCCGTTCGCCACGCCAGGCGGCCCGTTACCTTGTGTCACTGCCATGTGGGTAACAGGCGCCGTCCGCGTCAAGGCCATGGGAATCCCCGTTTTGCTGCAAGACAGTCAAGCCATCACAGTGCCGAACGGTGTTCCAGTGACAGTGCTCGTCGTTCAACCGCGGGTTAAAGGAATGTGAAGCGAGGTATTTATGCAAATTGATTATCCATATCATATTGTCCGCAATGGGCGTACAGCTTTGACCGGCGTAGATGAACATATCCGCGACATGATCGAGCAGGTGCTCTTTACCAATCCCGGAGAGCGCGTTAACCGCCCTACCTTCGGCTGCGGCGTACTCCAGATGGTCTTTGGACCAAACAGTCCGGAACTGGCGACTGCCACTCAGTTCCTTGTGCAAAGTTCATTACAACAGTGGCTGGGTGAACTGATCCAGGTTAATGAAGTGATTGTCCAATGCGAAGACTCGAACCTGCAAGTAAAAGTGGTCTACACTGTAAATC
Organism: Chloroflexota bacterium; assembly: GCA_016838895.1. Classification (GTDB taxonomy): domain Bacteria; phylum Chloroflexota; class Anaerolineae; order Anaerolineales; family Anaerolineaceae; genus UBA5203. The sequence goes on along the minus strand of JAEKNU010000009.1, from coordinate 68,278 downwards.
ATTCACAGCAGCAGCAACAGGCTCAGTTCGAGAGGCAGGTGTAGCATGGGAACCCAATACTTCTGCGCCAACGAAAACCGACGTGACGCCGTACGTTTCAGTACCGGCAGCGGCGGCATACCTAAACTAAATGGGATTGACTACCTCGAGGTCACCTCTGCGGATGAAAAGACGCTCGAAATCCACTGCATCCACAACTTGCCCGGGCAGCCAAATGGTTTTCCAGCTCTCCCTGTGCTTTCCGCGCACAACTTCGTGATTGAAGGCGGTGTGCGTATCACGGATATTGAGATCATGACCTATGCTGAGGTTAACAACGTTGTTACCCTGACTGTCAGTGAGGCCGGAGATTACTCAACCTACACCCTGCGACTAGTCACTGGCGAAGAAGAAGAGCTGCCTCCTTCCGGGTTTGATATTCAACTTTCAGCTTTAACCTTCTCGTTCAAAGTCGAATGCCCGAGCGATTTCGACTGCCAACTTGAATCGTTATGCCAGCTCAAGAACCTGCCAGCCCCATTAATCGACTATCTCGCCAAAGACTACAGCAGCTTCCGCCGACTGATGCTCGATCGGCTTTCGGTAATCATACCCAACTGGACAGAACGCAGTCCCGCAGATTTGCAGGTAGCGCTGGTCGAGTCAATTGCCTACGTCGGAGACCAAATAAGTTATTACCAGGACGCCGTCGCCAGTGAAGCCTATTTAGGCACAGCTCGCCAGCGAATTTCGATGCGCCGGCACGCACGTCTACTTGACTACAATATGCACGAAGGCTGCAATGCCCGCGCGTGGATGCACTTTCAGGTGGAGCCAAGTGGTGCTGCGGACGGTTTGACACTGCCCGATGGTACGCCGTTGTTGACACGTGGTAGAGAAGAAGTCAACATGATCGATCCACTCAAGCTGGCAGACATCCTGCAGGAGGAATCCCCGGCTGTCTTTGAAACCCTGCACGACCTGCGGCTGGATAGCGCTCACAACAAAATTCGCTTTTACACCTGGGATGACAGTGAATGTTGTTTGCCAAAAGGTGCCACACACGCAACGTTGTATAACGATCCACAGCTTGCTTTACAAGTTGGAGATTTACTGCTCTTTGAAGAAGTTATCGGTGCGACCACGGGTCTGGCTGCAGATGCTGACCCGGCCCATCGTCATGTCGTTCGTCTGACCAGCGTGATAACTGAGGACAGTCTCGGCGATCCACTTGTGGATCCATTACACGATACAACTATCGCTGAAATCAGCTGGGACGCCCAGGACGCCCTGCCGTTCCCTTTGTGTATTTCAACTAGGATACAGATTGTGACCGGCCCGCAACTTGTGCTTGATTTGAGTGTGGCACGCGGCAATATCGCTCTAGCGGACCATGGCTACACGCTTCCCACCGACGAGGTACTGGGCAATATCAGCGTAGATTCAGCTGGACGCTTGCTTCAACCTATTTTGGCAAAAGCGCCGTTGACCCAGCAGGGCCACACACGTGACCGATTTGGTGCACTCGTGCGCAATAGCGAGAACGAGGTTGTTATCTTCGATTCGAATGCAGCCGCTACAACGGCAATACAATGGCAAATGCGTGATGTGCTGCCTGCTGTGAAATTGATTGAAAATGGTGATGGGACACGCCCCTGGTTGGTGCGTCACGACCTACTAGCCAGTAGCCGCTTCGACCGACACTTTGTCGTCGAAATAGATAACGATACCCGTGCCCATTTGCGTTTCGGGGACGGCTTCCACGCTGCAAAACCCAAACCCGACGCTACCTTTACAGCCCATTATCGGGTTGGCAGCGGCAAAATTGGAAACGTGGGTGCCGAAGCAATCAGCCGCGTTGTGCTGCCCGGGACGGGTATCAACCTCGTCCGTAATCCGCTGGCAGCCTCGGGCGGACGCGATCCGGAATCACTTGAACAGGTACGCCAGTACGCGCCGCAGGCCTTCCGCACCCAGGAACGCGCCGTCACAGCCGCGGATTATGCTGAAGTAACCGAACGCCATCCCGAAGTCCAAAAAGCTGCGGCAACACTGCGCTGGACGGGGAGTTGGTATACCGTCTTCATCACAGTCGACCGCATGAGTGGACGGCTCGTAGATGCATCCTTTGAGAACGAACTGCGCGCTTTCGTCGAGCGATTCCGCATGGCCGGGGAAGACATCGAAATCGATGCGCCGCGTTTCGTGCCGCTTGAAATCATCTTTACGGTGTGCGTCAAATCCGGATATTACCGCAGCCAGGTACACGAAGACCTGCTTAAACTATTTAGCTGCCGCGAATTCCCTAACGGCACACTCGGCTTTTTCCACCCAGATAACTTTACATTTGGGCAGCCAGTCTACTTGAGCCAATTAATTGCCCTGGTGATGGACGTGCCCGGTGTGCAGTGGGTCGACGCGGAGGACGCCACAGGCAAATCCAATCGTTTCAGGCGTTGGGGACAACCGGCACAGGACGAGTTTTCAAATGGCATGATCTCGTTCGAGCGGCTCGAGATCGCCCGTCTGGATAATGACCCTAGTCTGCCCGAGAACGGCAAACTCGATTTCATCATGGAAGGTGGATTATGAGCAATCCAATCGACCCTGCACTTAACAACTGCCAGTGCTGTGAACCCGATCCGGCACCGTCGCCAATTTACAACCGCCCGGGCCTGCCATCTCTTTCTTATCGCGCAGGTTCCTATTCGACATTTTTCCGACACATGCTGGCGCAGTTAGGGAACTTTACCCTGCAGGACGGCGACTTCGCCGGGGCGCGTCCGCTGACCGTCCTGACCACGCGCGAATCCGACGACCCATCGATTGCCCTGCTTGATGCAAGCGCGATCGTAGCGGATGTGCTGACCTTCTACCAGGAACGGATTGCGAATGAGGGCTTCCTGAGGACGGCAGACGAGCGGCGCTCAATTCTTGAGATGGCGCGCTCGATCGGTTACGAACTCAGTCCTGGCGTAGCCGCCACCGCCTACCTGGCATTCACTGTCGAGGATGCGGAGGGTGCGCCTGGAATGGCCGATATCCCCATAAACACACGCGTGCAGAGCATCCCGCCACAAGGCAAGTTACCGCAATCCTTTGAAACTTCCACAGCTTTAACGGCCTACAAAGAATGGAATGCCATCCAGCCACGGTTCACCTTTCCGCAGACCGTGACAACCAGCGCACAGCGTATTTACCTGAAAGGCGTAGATGCCAATCTCAGGGCCGGAGATCGCCTGCTAGTCGACAGCGGCAGCAACCAGGCTATGTTGCGCATCATGGCGATCAAGGCTCAACCGGATCAGAAGCGCACTCAAGTAGACTTTGATGCATCTCCCTCGCTGCCTGGTTATGTGTCCGCGTCCCTGCCCCAGGGCCAGGTGGATATTACCACTCAGATACCTCTCGACGGAAGCGCCATCACCACGAACATCCTGTGCAAACAGTGGACGGATGATGACATGAACGCATTCCTGTCTTTCAATAAATGGGACAAGAAGGAATTGCTCACCTACCTTGAAAATGAGCGCAAGACCAATGCGAGCGCTACGGGTAGTGTGCATGCACTGCGCATGAAACTGCCTGTCTTTGGAAATAATGCACCTCTCTACGGGAGCCTTCCTAACATAAATAGTGCTGCATACCCCGGACAAAACTGGGATTCAGCCTGGCCAATCTGGAAATACCAGATGAATGGTAATTACTACCAGAGTGCCGACCTTTACTTGGAACGCGTCGTTGATGGATTGCTGCCCGATTCGTGGATCTGTCTCGATGCTGTCGGCACGACTCCACGCATCTATAAGATCGCTTCTCAGATCGAGTACGCGTTGGCCGCCTTTGCCATGAGTGGCAAAGCCAGCGGCCTGACGCTTAAAACTCCGGCAGGAGCATCGTTGAACGACAACGATACCGACAAGCCATCCAAATTTGACATCCGTACCACCACCGTTCACTTACAGAGTGAGAAACTGACACTGGCCGAATTACCCTTTGGGGAAGATCTGGGTAGCGACCCTGCCAAACTCGAACTCAACGACCTGGTACTCGGTTTTCATGTCGGGCAGTCCGTGACCCTGCGTGGGGAGCGCAGCGATATGTCGGGCGTTTTAGCTAGTGAAGTCTTGACAATTAAAACCATAAACCATATTGGCGGTTTCACTGTCCTGACCTTCGAATCGGGTCGCAAGTATACCTACCTGCGCAGCAAACTCACACTCAACGCCAACACGGTCAGCGCCATACATGGCGAGACCGTCAACGAAATTCTGGGTAGTGGGGACGGCGCAAAGACGAACCAGCGCTTTACGCTCAAAAAACCCCCACTAACCTATATCCCTGCTACAACGCCAACTGGCTCAGCCAGCACACTCAAACTGCGCGTAAACGGATTGCTTTGGAATGAATCCACATCACTGTACGATCTGGATGCCAATGATCAAGAGTACGTGATCCGCATTGACGATGATCCTACGGCAGGATCAGGAAAAACTGCAAAGGCGACCGTCATTTTCGGAGACGGGGAAGTCGGCGCACGCCTGCCCACTGGGCAGAATAATGTCAGCGCAGTTTACCGTAGCGGTATTGGACTTGATGGTCAAGTGGATGCTGGAATCCTGACATTACTGCCTTCCAAGCCGTTAGGTGTGCGCGGTGTAATCAATCCACTGGCTGCCAAAGGTGCCGGAGATCCCGAAAAGATGGATGACGCTCGCGACAACGCACCATTGACTGTACGCACCCTCGACCGCATTGTCTCGCTGTATGATTACGAGGATTTCTCCCGCGCTTACGCCGGGATCGGCAAGGCGCAGGCCATTGATTTATGGAATGGCGAGCAGCACCTGGTGCATATCACCATCGCCGGAGCCGATGGCAAACCCGTTACCGATGAAAAATTCATCAAGACCTTCAAAGGCGCTATGGATAAGGTCCGTGACCCTGTCCAACAAGTCAAAGTCGATACCTTTGATCTACTGCTTTTCAATCTGACGGCCAACCTGGCTGTAGATAACCGTTATGTCACAGAGGCCGTCTTTGACGACGTGCAGGATGCACTCGAAGATGCTTTCTCATTTCAAATGCGCCGCTTCGGACAAGACGTCACCGCCGCCGAGGTGATCACTGTTATCCAGAATGTGGAAGGGGTAATCTATGTTGATCTTGATTCCCTTTATCTTTCCAGCACAACCGAATCGCCCAATCAGATTTTGGGTGTTGGCAGCGCCTATGTAAATAGCGGGACGCTTCAGCGCGCCCAACTTTTGCTGCTCAACACATTAGGCGTTGACCTTCAGGAGGTACAGTCATGACCGAGACGGATCGACTTTATCAACTCCTCCCATCTATCTACCGTATCCGAGATGCCGAACAGGGCGAACAGTTGCGTGGGTTGCTCGGCATCATCAGCGACGAATTGGCTGAAGTTGAAGCCGACATCAGCGGCCTATATAAAAACTGGTTTATTGAAACTTGCGACGAATGGGTTGTTCCTTACATCGGTGACCTGCTTGGTGTACGCGGTCTGAACACGCTGCAAAACACCAGCTTTAGCCAACGTGCTTACGTCGCCAACACACTTTTCTACCGCCGCCGCAAAGGCACCGCATCCGTACTTGAGATCCTGGCGCGTGATGTGACCGGTTGGCCCGCTCAAGCGGTGGAATTTTTCGAACTACTGCAAACAACCCAGTATCTCAACCACCTGCGCCTGTTCAATACCCGCCCTGACCTGCGAGAGACGAACCGCCTAAATCTGCTCGACACGCCCTTTGATAGCCTGCCGCACACAGCCGATGTACGCCACATCTATAACCAGCGCGGTAAGCACAATATTCCTAACGTAGGCATTTTCCTTTGGCGCCTGCAGAATTATCCACTGATGGATATAGAAGCACGTCAGGCGGCTGCGCCCAACGCACACGGGTACCACTTCAGCTCACTCGGTAATCCTGCGCCGCTTTTCAACGCTCCTGCAATGGTTCCTCTGTCATCCTCGCATTCTTGGTCTCAAAATAAAGGGTACGAAGAGGGCACGGATGAACAACTGGTCCCAACCTCAATCCGACCCCTCGATTTCAGACTCGATCTCAAAACCTTCCAGGAAAAATACGCATCCAGCACCCCGCCTGAGAACAGCCGCTATTACGGTCCAAAACGCAGCCTTCAGCTGATCAAAGATGGAACGCCGGTTCCACCGCAGGATATCCTCTGCAAAAACTTGTCCGCCTGGGCACGACCTCCGGCTGGCACGGTGGCTTTGGACGCGGTCCGTGGGCGGATCACTTTTCCAGCTGGCGAGGAACCGTCCGAAAGTCTGACGGTATCTTACAACTACGGTTTCAGTGCCGATATCGGTGGTGGGCCGTATGACCGCCGTGAACGCATCAGCGAGGTTAACTTGCCGGTTGAAGCGTTCGATGTCGGTACTGGCAAAACGTACGCCGACCTGGCTGCCGCATTGAGTGACTGGAATGTATCCAAACCACCAGCCGTGATTCGCATCTACGACAGTGGCACCTACAATGCAAATCTGACAATCAACCTGCCGATCAATGGTTCGCTGGTGATTGATTGCGAAAACGAGGAACGTCCCACGCTGATCAACGCCTCACCGCTGACGGTGACTTGTGCCGCTACAACACCCGAGGAAGCTGCTGCATTTACTTTGAATGGCCTTGTCATTGAAGGGGCGCTAGACGTGAGCGGCAAGCTGGACTTGACTATCACAGATTGCACCCTCGTACCTGGTATATCACTTGACGAGGACGGTTACCCCAAACAGCCGGGAGCGGCCAGTCTGGTGGTTAGTGGTACGGACGTGGTCGATACGGCCATACATGTTTCCCGCAGCATTCTCGGCCCGCTCGAACTGCCAGAGGAATGCCGTGAATTGGTCATTCGTGACAGCATCGTATGCGCACCGCAGGGGGCTGGGGCGAGTGAGCCTGCCCGGGCGGCAATCGCGGCCAATGCAACGGGGTCAGACCCAGGTCCGGTCTTGACCGTGGAACGCACCACAATTTTCGGCCAGGTGCACGTCAAGCAGTTAGAGCTGGGCTCTGAATCGATCTTTGTCCATCCGCTAACCGTTGACCGGCGGCAGGAAGGCTGCTTGCGTTTCAGCTACATTCCCGAAGGCTCGCAAACGCCGCGTCGCTATCGCTGTCAGCCCGACCTGGCAATTGCAACCCGTGAGGATGAACTTGACCCGGCATCCCTCTCATCTGCTGAACGCGACAAGATCATTATGCGCCTTCGACCACAGTTTACGGCACTGCGTTATGGCCAGCCGGCCTATGCCCAGCTTTCCACATCTTGCGCCTGTGAAATAAAGACCGGCGCAGAAAAAGGTGCGGAGATAGGCGCGTTCTGTATGTTGCAGCAACCCCAGCGTATGGAGAATTTGCGTATTGCGCTGGATGAATATTTGCGCTTCGGTCTCGAAGCCGGTATTTTCTTTGTCACCTGATGTTATCGCGAGCCACCGATCTTTGGCGTTGCGGCGGTCTCCGGATAAAAGGAGATTGCTCCATCCCCCTTCGGTCGCTCGCAATGATATCTGCTGCTATCTTTATTGGAGGAGAATAATATGAAAGGCGATTTTTCCCGTTCAACCTTTGACCCGCGTAAACATTACAATGGGGTGCACATGCAGCAAGGACGCGTCCAACTTGACGCTGATTGGAACGAGAACCTGGATATTCTACTGCACCGCATTGAGACCGAAACCATTGACGTGGTCGGTGAGTGCGGCGTGCCAGTACATAACCCAGCTTTTGGCGTGGCAACCAATTTCAGCTCACTATCTCAGGAGGAGAAAGATCTGCTGACTGAGTGGGGATTTAGCACGCTCAAAGCAGGCGATTTCTACCTGTCCCGTGGCCGCGCCTACGTGGACGGCATCCTGATCGAGAATGACGAAACCCTGCCATTCAGCCAGCAGCCCTTCGTGCTGCCTGCGGGTGGGGACGCCATAACGGCTGCGGGTACTTACCTGCTCTACCTGGATATCTGGGAGCGGCACGTGACTGCCCTGGAAGACCCATCCATTCGCGAGGTGGCATTGGGCGGCCCAGATACGGCCACCCGTAGCCAGGTGATCTGGCAGGCCGTGTTGGCTGCAGTCGGCGATCCGGGTATAAATGAAATCGTGACCTGTGCCGACGACATACATCCCTGGCCGGATGCCAGCACTGGCACATTAGCAGCACGCACACATCCTGAAGACCTGCCGTCAGATCCATGTGATATTGCCCCCGGTGCCGGCTATAAACGCCTTGAGAACCAGCTTTACCGTGTTGAAATCCACAAAGGCTGCGACGCAAGCACAGGCCCTACCTTCAAGTGGTCTCGCGATAATGGCTCGGTGGTGGTAGCCGTATCTGAATTTGCGGTGGATGGTTCAACAACTAAGGTGCGTACCAGCAGCCTGGGGCGCGATGATGTGCTCGGTTTACACGAGAACGACTGGGTCGAAATACTCGACGATGCGACCGAACTGGCCGGCCTACCAGGCACCCTGGTCCAGATTACCAAAATCGATCCTGACAACATCCTGACACTCTCCGGATCGGTTAGTGGCTATGACATCAACGCCCACCCCAAGGTACGGCGATGGGACATGGACAGCGAACAGACAGTTAGTGTACCCACTACCAATGATGGATATCTCAAGCTCGAAGGTGGTGTAGAAGTAAAATTTGATATCAGCGGTACATTCCGCAGCGGTGACTACTGGTTAATCCCGGCGCGAACCGTGCCGGGTCAGTATGGCGACATCGAATGGCCAAAAAGCGGGGGCAACCCGAAGGCGATGTTGCCGTTTGGCATCACCCACCACTACTGCAAGCTGGCAGTGATCACGTCAGAAGAAATCAATCACGTCATCACCATCACCAATGTAGAAGACTGCCGCAGAAGGTTTCCACCGTTAACTGAACTTCCGGCAGGTGGTAAATGCTGCTGCTCGGTGTCGGTGGGTGAAAATGGCGACTTCCCCGACATCCAGACCGCATTGGATGCCCGTCCTTCTGACACGCACGAATGGCGAATCTGTGTGATGGCGGGTGAATATAATTTGGCAGCAACAATCACCGCTGAAAATGCCCACGGGCTTGTGATCAGTGGCTGCGGTCGCCAAACGCATATCTATGGGCCGCAAGATGCGCCAGCCTTTTCCTTTAATAAGGCTGACACTGTACAAATAGATAACCTGTGGATCGAAGCATCCTCACCATCAGGAGGGATCATCTTCACCAGCAGCCGATCAATCGAGATTAGAGAGAATCTGCTCGTCAACCAGCTTCAACCTGTTATAGAATCTGGAGCAGACAGCTTCATGAACCACGAAAATTCTGGCCGTGTATGGGGCCGCAGTGCTATCCCTGCGCCATTGATCATCATAGATAATGGCGCTGATGTAATCATCAGTGATAACAACCTGTTCGGTTTACCGGCTGTTCTGGCTAGCGGAAGAAACCTGTTCGTCCTGCGCAACCGGATCACGGGCGGCGGTATCCAGATCGTGCCACCGGCAAACCTCATCCAGATCGAAGATAATACAATTATAAAAGGTCAGGGACCAGGTATCCAATTGGGTGGCGGCGAGAAAGACGCCTCCGACTTTCTCTATGGATATGGGGCATCAAACAAAGACGAATCTGGAGCTGCTGTCAGCATGGATTCAAAATCAAAGAATCCACTGGCTGGTATCCGCATCGTTACCATATCGCGTAACTTGATCGGGGGAATGCAAGGTAGCGGTATCGTTACAGCCCTGCAATTGAGCGATTTGCTACGTTTGAGTGATGTCGAAACCCTGGCAATCAGCCACAATCAGATCGTAAACTGTTGTCAAAAACCCGATGTTGTACTCAGCAAAAATACCCGTATAGGAGGGGGTATGGCGTTGGTCAGTGTATTTGGTGCACAAATCGATCACAACTTTGTTGCATCGAACGGATCAGACAAGATGCCTGCTTGCGGTATTTTCCTGTTCGACGGCAGCGATATCAATATTGACGATAATATTATCGTCGAAAATGGCGTCAGTGAGCAAAATTCCAAACCCAATACTTACCAGGCGGGCATCGCTGCCCAATTTGTGCTAGGAAATCATCTTGGTATCGGGCAAACTGACAACGCGAAGAACGGCTACCCGGCCCTGCGCATCCGTGGCAACGAAGTGATCTGCCCGGCTGGGCAAGCACTAACTATCCTGGCTGTTGGGGGGGTAGTGGTGGATGGCAATACACTCGTCACACGTGAACGACTACAGCAGCCCACCGAGCCACTCAATTTCAGCGAAAAGGGAGCCTGTGTTGCCATTCATGATCTGGGTTTGCCGGTCTGGCTTCCCGATATTGCCCTGCTTCTGCAATTGATGTCTGCTGGTAAAGTCAACATGCATCTTGAAGATGGCAAGTTGGAAGAACTCTTTACAGATTACCCCGATGGACGTGTATTATTCCACAACAATCAGGTAACCTTCAATACTGATATCAAGGAAGATGTCGAAAGCCTGGGAGAGATGAATACAGGCTGGCCTCAGCGGATTTGGAATGCAGCCACCTTTGCGGCGCTGTTTAGCTCGCTTGATGATGTTTCACTGAACGCAAACCAATTCCAGTCCAGCGCACCGGCGTATGCTCTGGATGGTCTGGAACTTTATATGCAAGAAAAAATTTCACTAGCGGATTTCCTGGCATATGTACTTAAGTTTATTCATGTCGGGTCGGGAGCAATCAGCATCCGCGCATCAAACAATGCAATCACCGAGCGCTGGTTCTCCAATAGTGTTTCCTATGCGTCCAACGCCGCCATGATGAACATAACCACAGGAAACGAAGCCACACATAGCCTGGTGACCAACGCGCCCAAGAAGGTACAAGAGCATAACTTGAGCCTGACCAGTTGATGCAGGCATTAAAATGAGTCATAATGAATTTGGAGGAAACCATGCAAGATGAAAATCGATTTGTCGGCGGGATGTCAGGTCAGGAAGTTGACCCTAAACTGCTGCAGGAGGTGCTTTTCAATGTGATGAAGCAGACATCAGAAGACAGCGTCAAGGCACTGGAAACTTTTACCAAACAGCAGCAGCATCGCGCAGAGCGTTTGAACCAGGCAGCCAAAGCTTTGCACAAAAAACATGGCGAGGAACATCCCGATGTTTTGGCAGTTGAGCGCATGGCAAAATCAGCCGATGGTTTAAAGAGTAAGCTCGGAAAGCAAACTAAACGCGTGAAAAGTTTTCCAAAAGTGCGCTCGTTCGAGTGGGTTGTTTTTGGTACAGTGCGTGACGAATCCGGCCAGCCCGCGACCAACCTGGTTGTAAGGGTATTTGACAAGGACCGCAAATATGACGATTTGCTTGGAGAGACCGAAACAGACGCCAATGGTGATTTTTCAATAATCTATCACGAGCGCGATTTCAAGGAAAGTAACGAGGACCTACCTGAGTTATATGTACTGGTCACGGATGCCAAGGGCAAGCTGCTCTACACTTCTCGTGATAACCTGCGCTTCAATGCCGGGCAATCAGAATATTTTGCCATCCGCCTCGGGACGCAGACAAAAAGGAAGGCAGCCACCAAGAAGAAATCAACTGTCGATGCCGCCGCCACTACAATTCGGCAGAAAAAAGGATCTGGCTAACAAATTTGCGCCACGTGCCCACCTCAATGAAGAGATTGGCGCGCTATGCTAATCAGTAACCACCCATTACTAGACTGGGGCGGGTGAGAATATCGATTGCCACCAGAACAAACAAGACCAACCCAATTGCCCTATCTGTGTATAATCCACAAGTCACTATCTGGCATATACTTTTTCCCTTTCCCTAAATTGATGCTCCATGGACTCAGATTAAAATTTACTCCACAGTATCCAGCCATAAATAGCTGTTAATACCACGGCATACATGATGAGAACATAAAACCATTTTCCAGTAAACTTGGGCGTTCGGATTGGTGCTACATTCAAGGCGGCTGTACTCATACTCAGGACATATATCAGGATTGAAAAACCCGTCTTGCTGAGAACACCATCAAGGAGAAAAACAAGAGCAAGAATAAGGACATTGTTGTCGAGCGCCAATCCCATGTAAGTCGTTTTATCAACCAAACCGAACACGTTGAAATAGCTCAACCGGATTACGCCAACAGCAAGGATTACGAATGCTCCCCCCAGAAACCAGGGACTGAAGTCTCCGTAACTCATCAGAATAACAGCGGGAAGAACGCCAAAACTCACGATATCGATCAGGGAGTCGAGCTGTGCTCCGAAGGCGCCCTGTTTATCCGTTCGTCCCTTCATTTGGCGGGCTATAATTCCATCGCCCCAGTCAAACACGACAGCCCATAGCATTCCAATGATAGCAGCAGGAAAAATTCCTAAAATGGCAAAATATATACCCAGCAGCGCGCTTAACAATCCTGCAAGTGAACAGATGTTTGGAAGTTCGGTTGCAAAGCTCAGCATCCCGTTTTGACGTGATGGTTGAAGTTGTGGATTTTTCATATCAGTAATCCTATCCTTTCGAGTTGATAACACGAGTCAATGCGTCAACCAAGGCGCAGTTTTCTGCTTCGGTCCGGCTGGCAATACGGATATACCTGTCAGAATCATTCAGCGTTTTGCCCTGGCAGTCTTTTATGTACATGTTATGCTCAATGAACAGTCTCCGCGTGACTTCAGTGGCGTTTTCTGCATAATCAGGAACACGGCAGAATACAAAGTTTGCATCAGGTTTATAGACTGTCATACCTGGAATGGCAGACAAATTAGCATACAACTTGTCTCGGTCAGTGCGGACTAGCGTGCAACTATCAGTAAACGCTTGCTTGTAATCTGGCAAAATCCGCAAAAATTCTTCCGCAAACCCGTTAATATTCCAGATATGAATACCTTTTCGCACAGATTCGGCAAATTCCAGGTTGGCGGTAAGCATATAGCCAATCCGAAGACCGCAGATTCCGTATGCTTTACTCATGCTCTTAAAGATTGCCATGTTGGGGTACTTTTCGATGTCACGTTCCAGCGTGTTTTGATCCCGATTTTCAGTAAAGTCGATGAAAGATTCATCGACAATCAACATGCAATCATGGGGGGCAAGTTTTTGTGCAAGATCAACAATATCGGCTCTGGGAATCAACATAGACGTTGGATTATTTGGCGTTACCACAATTGCCACGTCTGCTTTAACTCTGATGGCTTCGGCTGCAAATTTGTCCACATCCAGATGGAAAGACGGAAATTCAAGCGGAAACTCAACAACCTGGTCTGGCGGCGCTGCATTTACATATTCATTGAAAGACGGTACCGGAACAATTAACATACTCGATAGGTGCCCGGAAACAATTTTGATAAGTTCAGCCGCCCCATTTCCTACGACAATTCTTTCAGCTGGTTGGTCAATCAGCGTACTGATAAGACCTGCAAGGGCATCTTGTGCAATCGGGTAGTTTAATACAATATCGTGGATTTTTTGTTTGAAAGTGGAAAACACTGCTTCTGGTGGGAAATAAAGATTGTAAAGATACGCATGATCGATAAAATCATGACGATAATAGCCGCCATGCTGGTTGGTTATAAATTCATACTTTTGCGCCTGGGAATCGTAAAGCTTGGTCATTTTATACCCTGGTACTTTGTGCTATCGGTAAAACACTAAGCACTTTGACCGGTTTTTGTTGCGCAAAATATGGTGTTTTGTTTGGTATCGGTCCGCTGAAAAAGGCATCTTTTTCAGCCATCGCCAGATCGCCAGGGGTATCTATTTCATACCAGGACTTGCCATCAAACGATACTGCCTGAAAAGAAAGATTACCATCAGCCACCATATCTGAAAAAACGGTTTCATAATAGCCATTCACCTTGCCTGCTGAAATAAACTGATCCAACCGATCGCTAACACGCTTCCAGGAAGCGAGCGAAAAACTATAAATATTCACTGTCTTGTATTTAATCTCATCTGAGAGCTCGGTAATTTTGCTTTGGAAGCCCTTTACCACTCGAAATTTATTGAGTGTGACTGTAGAACCGTTCATCCAAGGCTGCATACGTGCAACGGCAATTCTGTCAGGATAACACATGTCATCCAGCAGAGATTTGTCTAAAACAAGATCACTTTCGATAAGCATAAATGGTTCATGAATATGTTTCCGAGCCATCCAGAGCGAATAAATGTTATTCGTCGTCTTGTACAACGGACTATGGACATACTCAATAGCGATGTTGCCAAAGCGGGTTCCTAGAAAATCTCGAATGCAATGATCGAGATGCCCTGTAACCACTACCAGGCGTGTAAAATCATGCTGATTTAAAGAGATGACAAGCCGTTCAAGAATGGACACGCCATTGACCTTTGCAAGGCATTTAGGCTTGCTCTGTGTCAAAGAATGTAGGCGACTCCCCATGCCAGCCGCAAGGAGTACTGCTGTGGATACACGGTTGTTGTTGTATTTGTATTCATTTAAAGTATTAATTTCTCTATCCTTACTAAAGTGGCGACAATTCAACGCTCTTTTAAACGTTAATATAGCCATTGATTTTTCAAGTTTTAGCTATCAATACTTGAGTGCCAGACGGTGTATATAACCGGCGGCCAAACGGACATGGAATCTGCTAGATGTAGAAGGAATAACGAAGCTAGAAAGGTACTTGAAATGGCAACCCCAAATTATCCAACCTTTTTGGGTGCCGCTGGGTTAAGCAGCGCTTATTTCCAAATGATTATTTCTTGCTTATTACTGTGGATAACATGCTGCAAACATGAAAATTGGGACTGTAATGTGAAACTCCTAACTATAGTATAGCACATCTTCTACTGATACATTGGCAACGGTAGGAGTCCTGTATTCGAGATCCAGGTGGATGGGTCATGGGATTACCATTCACAAAATTCTGAGGTCGTTCCAGTTTTTTCGAAAATCTCTTTTAGTGCTTTATGTTTGAAACTCAATTCCATATACATCCACTCTACTTACAATTTTTCTGTTTCTTTTGTTCTCTGACATTTCAGTATTTTCTCTATCAATCCACTGCATTTTGAGTTCCATTTACAACATCAAAGCCGCCAGTTTTATTCTTTCGAAAATCTCTTCATAATATAACTGCACTTCAAAAGTTTGATAAGAAAACTTTTGAGGTGCAGTTCATGATTGGCCTTTTTCCATCCTGAACAACAATAGAGAAATCGACACTTATATATTAATCACATTTTCGATATTCGTTTACTTCATTTCCGCGGCAATTTTCTTTAATTCTGAAACACTTATTGCCACTGCATCGTCTTCTTTATTAACCCAATCTGTATGTGGATGGTCTATTTCGACGGCAAGGAAACCTTTATAATCAGCTTTGTGTAGTAGTTGTGCCAAAGCGCGATTATCAATCAACCCCTGTCCCACAGGAACACCGGCAAAGAAGTGCCAATCTGTTGGTTTTGCATTTTTATCTGGCATTAAATCTTTAATATGTGTTGCCAAAACAAAGGGAGCTAATTTTTCCATCCCAGCAATGGGATCATCCAACAAGCGCAGGAAATTACCTGTATCAAAGTTCAGGCCAAAATATACAGAATCTACTTCAGTCAATAACTGCAGAATTTCATCGGATGTGAAATCAATATGATTTTCAACAGCCAGTTTTACATCGTAATCTTTGGCAACTTTTACCGCTTTTTTAAATAATTTCACCAATGCAGCAAGTTGAGGGCCATGTGGTTCGTGGCGGAACATCAGGCCGCTGCCTACAACACGCATTACATCAGCGCCAATTGCTTTTGCATATGGAATCATGGTTACCATTTCTTCATATGCTTCCATATTCTGTCCACGCTCTAATCCATCCGGGTGTCCCCAGGCATAGACTCGATCAAACTTGTATTCATCCAATTGAGCTTTAAGGTCTTTGAACCATCCTGCATCGGTATTCGGGAAGAAACAAGATTCAAGGGAAACCCCATCTACTTTTAGTTCGTGGGCTCGTTCGAGAAAACCTTCCATGGTCATATTTTTCGCTGGCTTGTCCTGATCAGGATATACCTCGCCAAAAAACCTATGGTAGCTGTAACTATCGATTCCTACTTTCATTACTTACCTCCGATTTAATTGAATTTCGAATCTACCTTCTTCACCTTGCATATGCATACGAAGAAGCGTCCAAAATACTTTTCACATTGCTAAGGTTGGTAATTGTATTGATCTATTATCTCAAAATCTGCCAAGATTTATTGTTGGAATATTGGCTTTCTTATCCATTATTAGTCAGAAACATGCCAATTCCTTCATTATGTATATGACAGATTTTGATAGATTTTCATTCCTGGTACTAAATTAATTCATCCGGTTGAATAGGTAAAGAAACGACCCGTTTCTCAGTTGCAGCAAATACAGCATTGGTAATCGCAGGCGCAACAGCAACGATGGAAGGTTCTCCAATCCCTAAAATCCTTGATTCTCCTGGCGGATTTCCATTTTCCAGAATAATCGTTTCTATATTTGGGATATCTAGCATTGTTGGAATCAAGTATTCTGTAAAATTATCAACCCAAGTGCCATTGGGCCTGCGTTTCATGTCTTCCATAATGGCATAACCAATGCCCATAACAACTGCGCCTTCAATTTGCCCTTCAACACTCATCATGTTAACGGCCTCACCTACATCATGAATCGCCACATAATCCTTCACTTGGACTGTCCCAAACATTGGGTCTACTTCGATACGGGCAAGATGAGCGCCAAAACAAAATACAACATGGGCCAAGTGTTTTGGCATATCTTTTGGCAAATCGGCAGGAACAGGAAAACTGGCTGTTTCTTCTGCAATGAGTCGCATGCCTTTTTCATCAGCCTTCTTTGAAAAATAGCTAAATGGGCGAACATTATTCGCATCTGTTCTTGAAACGATACTGCCATTTTCATACTTTATTTCGTTTTCAGGAAGCGCCAATTCATTTGCAGAAAATTTCAACAATACCTCAATGGCTTTTTTTGCCGTGAGTAAAATTGAATTCCCCACCAAAAAAGTAGTATGTGAGGTGTTGGTTGGGCAGCCTTTTGGGCTGTCCAAAGTATCCAATGGCGCTAATTCAACCATATCAATTGGTATATTTAATGCTTCTGCCAACATCTGCGTTCCAGTTGTTTTTATTCCCTGACCAATATCCGGGGAACCGATCCATAAACGTACTTTTCCTTCAGGCAGCCATTCAACTCTGGCACTTGAATCATCCGGTGTTCCATACCCCATGCCCATTTTCAAATAACTTGCAGCCATACCAACACCGCTGATTTTTCCTGGTGTAGCTGGAATTTTTTGCAAGCGCTCTCTGGCTTTTTCTGCGAGTTCCAAACACGCTTTTAGTTCGGGCGTTGTTTGTATTTTTACACCAAAAATAGTTCTGTCATCTTTTTGCCACATATTTTTGCGTCTAATTTCGATAGGATCAAGGTCTAGTTTTGCCGCCAAAATATCTATCATTGATTCACAACCAAAACTACCTTGGGGTCCACCCGCACCACGCACTGTTCCACTGGGGGGTGAATTTGTATATACTGATTGTGTTGTTACTTCAATATTTGGAATATGATAAGGACCTACAGCAGATTCCAAATTGTTAGCTGCAACTGCCGGTCCGTAATTTGCATACGCACCGGTATCAAAATATAAATCAGCTTTTAATGCAACGATTGTTCCATCTTTCTTCGCACCGATTTTATAATTCAATACAGCCGGGTGACGTTTGGGATGGGCCAACATCGATTCTTCACGTGTATTGATGACCTGGACATTGCCTTTTGTAACCAATGCAGCTAAAGCAGACAGAATATGAATCGTGGAATCTGATTTGCCGCCGAATGATCCGCCAATTGTTGGCACTTTTACATGAATTTTTTCCGGCGGAACATTCAATACTTGGCTGATATCTACTTGTGTGTCAAAAGGCATTTGTGAATTTACCCAAACAATGATGCTGCCATCACTTTGATAACAGGCAGTCGAAACTTCAGATTCTAGGTGTGCCGGAGAAATCCGCTGTACATTTAATGACTCTTCAAACACAATATCGGAATTTTGAAAACCTTCCTCCAGATTTCCACAGCCTGCATGATGCTCAGAACAAATGTTGCCTGTAGGATGCACTTTTGGTGCATCCGGATTCGTCATCGCTTCAATCGGATCAAAAACTGCTGGTAATTCCTCATAATCAATTTTGATCGCCTTTGCAGCCTTTTCAGTCATATCATTGGTTTTTGCGATAATCATTAAAACAGGATCACCGATATGCCTGACAAAATCACCACATAGTGCAGGTTTATCATCCATCATCGGGCCATGGTTCTTCTTTCCAGGTATATCAGACCATGTAACAACTTTTACCACGCCATCCATTTTTTCTGCAACGCTTGTGTCAATGGATATAATTTTTGCAGAATGATAGGGAGAACGAACGACGAACGTGTGTAGCATATCTGCTTCATTAATATCAACACCATAAATGGCTTTTCCTAATACTTTTTCTAATGCATCAATCCGAGGAACTTTATTCCTGTCGTATTTATTCATGTTGAATTTCCTCAGCAGCGGCATTTACTGCCTCAATAATTTTTACATACCCTGTACAACGGCATAAATTACCTGCCAGAGCAGTTTTGATTTCGCCATCCGTCGGATGATTATTTCGTTCTAATAAAGCTACTGTTGAGAGAATAAATCCTGGCGTACAAAATCCACATTGAACAGCACCTAACTCATGAAATGCTTTCTGCACCGGATGAAGATTCCCATTTTCTGGTAATCCTTCAACGGTTCGTACACGGTGGCCATCCACCTGACCAATCATAATCAGACATGAATTCATCGGCTTATCGTCAAATATCACCGTACAGGCACCACATTCCCCCTCTTTACATCCATTCTTAACGCCCAACAAACCCAGGTCATCACGTAAAACATCCAATAATGTTCGGTTAGGCGTGGTACTAAGATTATTTTTTTCATTGTTTACAAAAAATTCAACTGTAATGTTTTCCATTTTATCCTCAGAAGAAGGCATTATTTAAAAGAATTTAATCCACTAATAATCAACTGCCTGATTAGATGACTCCGGTAGTCTCCGCTGGCTCGCACATCACATATAGGAGAAGCTTCACTTGCAGCACAAACAGACGCATCCTCGATCAATTTATCAGATATTTGTTGATTGCGTAATAATATTTCTGTTTCATAGCAGCGAATAGGTTTTGGTGCCACCGACCCAAGGGCAATCCGTACATCCTGAAATCTATTTTCGCCATCTACCACGGCAACAATGGCACAGTTAACCACCGAGCATGCCATCGCATTTCGTTTGCCTTGTTTAAAATAGTAATATTTCGTTCCTTGGGGCAATTTTTTAAAATGAATATGATGGATGATTTCGTTGGCTTGAATTTTAGTTTTTCCGGGGCTAATAAATAATTGAGTTATGGGAAGGTCACGATTCCCATCTACGCTTATCAAATTGACTTTTGCATCCAATGCCATTAATGGAGCTAAAATATCACCCGCCGGAGAAGCATTGCCGATGCTCCCTCCAATGGTGCCGCGCTGGCGCGTCTGATATGAGCCAACGACTGCTGATGCCGTGTTTAGAATTGGACATACGCTTGAAAGCACTGTGTGTGTTTCAATATCGTTGTAGCTTACCAGCGAACCAATTGATATATCGGATTCATCAATTTTAATAAAATTTAATTCTTTAAATTCACTTATATCAACCAGCGTCTCATCAGCAAATAAACCTTTATTTATTCTTGGTATAACATCGGTGCCGCCAGCAATTATTTTACTCTTACCATTATTTATATTATTTAATAACGCTTCCATGTTCTTTGGTTTTTTATATAATAATTCTTGCATTAATTCACCTCTGCGAATTAGTCGTATTTTTCCAGAAAATTCCTAATTTATTTAATTAACAAGCATCATGATTCTTTGTACCTGCTACGTACTTTGCTGATCCTCAAATATAGCCACGGCACCACCAGTAGCTGCTCTCATGATTTCTTCTTCGGTTGTTGAAGCACCATCAAGTTCAGCGACAATTTTTCTCTCGTGCATTACCAACACCCGGTCAGCCATACCTAAGATTTCAGGAAGTTCTGAGGAAATCATCAATATTGCGAGTCCTTTATTCGCCAAATTACGCATGATTTGATATATTTCGGATTTTGCACCCACATCAATACCACGCGTAGGTTCATCGAGGATGATCACATTTGGCAGGCGAACGAGCCATTTTGCCAATACAACCTTTTGTTGATTTCCACCGCTTAAATCTTGTACATATTGTGTCATCCCACTACAGCGGATGCTCAATTGTTCAATACTATTTTGCACTTCCTGTTTCTCTTTCTGAGATTTTATAAAGCCGAACAGCGAAAAATGATCCAGGTTTGGTAAACTAATGTTTTGCTGGATGGTTCTTATCCCTACCAAGCCTTCCAGTTTCCTGTCTTCAGGAATAAGCACAACACCATTTTTTACAGCATCATTTGGATTTTTTATCCTGGTCTTGCGAGATTTAATCGTAATGCTGCCTGTTTCGGTGCTATCTGAACCAAAAATTGCTTTGGCCAATTCAGTTCTGCCCGAACCAACCAATCCAGCCAAACCAAGAATTTCGCCACAACGAATTTCTAAATTAATCGGATTGGGCAAAGTTTTGTTGGATATATTTTCAACAGAAATCATACAGTCACCAAATTTTCCGGTACGCTTTGGAAAGGTTTCCGATACGGTTCTGCCGACCATTAATTCAACCAATTTGTCTCTGGTAACTTCTTCAATCCCCTTGGTGCCCATTAATTTTCCATCTTTTAATATGGTTACTCGATCAGCAATTTGGAAAATTTCAACAAGCCGATGAGAAATATAAATAATTGATGTGCCTTTTTTCTTTAGCACCTCAATTACACTGAATAAATATTCCAGTTCATGTCCAGTAAGCGTGGCTGAAGGCTCATCCATAATCAATAGATCTGCACCTAAAGACAATGCTTTCGCTATCTCAACAAATTGCATCTGCGCCGTGGTAAGTCTCTCGATCTTTGTCTTGGGATCAATATTTACATTTAGGGAGCTTAACAGTTTTTGTGATTCCTGGTTTATATATTTTTCATCGATCAAACCAAGAGGGGTCTTTTTTTCTCTACCCAGGAAAATGTTTTCTTCAACGGATAGATAAGGCAATAAATTGAACTCTTGCATTATGATGCCAATACCGAGTGCTTGTCGATGCTTCGGATCAGATATGTTGATTTGTTCACCACGAAAATAAATAGATCCTAGATCCTGGGAATAAGCGCCTGATAAAATTTTCATCAATGTGGATTTTCCTGCACCATTTTCACCAACCAATGCATGAACTTCCCCTTTTTTACAATCAAAAGACACATCATCCAGAGCAATTGTTCCTGGGAATTTTTTTGTAATATTTTCCATTCTTAATAAATATTCATTCATTTTGCTATACTCCACAATTCTTTGATTCAAAGAGGGAAGATTGGATCATCCAATTTATTTTCTTAATTTTTGAATTTGTCCAATGCAGATCGCCACAACAATAATCATGCCTTTAATTGCAATTTGATAAAATGGCGATACATTGAGAATATTCATCATATTGCTCAGGACTGAATACAACAACACTCCACCCAGCGTACCCATCAGACTACCGTCACCACCGGAAATATTCGTTCCGCCAATAACCACTGCTGCGATTGAATCAAGGCCAAAATTACTACCTACTAAAGGCTCTCCGACATTCATTCTGGCAGCAAGGAAAAGTCCGGTTACTGCGGCACCCGTAGCAGATATGATATATGCCATTATTTTTATATAGGGAACAGAGATACCAGATAATCGGGCAACTTCTTCATTACCACCAACAGCAAGTGTATAGCGGCCAAATTTTGTTTTTCGTAGCACTATTTGCCCAATAAGGAAAAACAAAAGTACCAATATGATTGGGAATGGAATCGGACCAATGCTTCCGTCCGCAATAAAGCGAAAACCCTTGGGAACTGATCCGACTGAACTTTCATTTGTATAGATTAAAACGATTCCCTGTAGGACCGTCATACTACCCAGGGTTACGATAAACGGGTTTCCTTTTCGATGTGCAACGAAGTACCCATTAAAAAGTCCAATTGCCACGACGATTATAATTGTGAAAATAATGGCTGGTAATATGCCTTCAACATTGCCATCCATCGTTTTGGCTGAAACGCATTGCACTAAACTAATCGTTGAGCCCACTGATAAATCAACCACATTTGCGATAACAGCAAAACTCTGACCTATACTCACAAAACTGAGCGCGGCTGCTTGTCGTAGGATGTTTAAAATATTACCGGTAGTAAGAAAGTGTGGAGAAAGTATTGATCCTAAGACAATGATAATCAACAATGATAATCAACAATAATAACCAAACTGTTTGTTTTTTAATTAATTCTAGATACTTCATGTACTTCTCCGTTAATTAATTTACCTTTGGCATATCAAAAAGGTGTTCAAATATCAATGTAGAAATATTCATTATTTTATAGAATGGGTCAAAATTCCTCTCTCTTATAAATCAACTGATATTTCATTTATAAGAATCAAAGAAACTATTTTTTTTATCCATGAAGTATTTCTGGTAAAATTAAGTTGTGTACACAGTATTTCCATTTTATGATGGCTATCAACGAAGGGTCTAACTTCGTTGATAGCCCCCGGTTAATTAACTAGCTAGTTACCAATTTCCCAATCATCAGGTAAAATATTGGGGTAGAATTCGTCTGATTTATCCATATAGACAACTTCATCAATCGTTTCAGCAGTGTAGACTTTAGTGGGCAGCCACCAGTTCTGGGGGACTTCCTGTCCATTTAATGTCATTACAGCAGCAACAATCGAAGCACCACCACACCAGGTTGGGTTGGTTGTAATCATGCCACATCCGTTTTCTTTTACCATTTTCATGTAACCGTTATAATCGTCACCGGTAACAGGAATGCTGCATGGATCTAAACCTGCTTCAGTAATCGCTTCTACAACACCAGCCGACATTGCACCCGCTTGAGCCAACACACCGGCTAAATCGCCAGCCTGCAGATAATTTTCCATAGCTGATTTTGCTTTGTCGCGGC
This sequence comes from Chloroflexota bacterium, assembly GCA_016838895.1. Classification (GTDB taxonomy): domain Bacteria; phylum Chloroflexota; class Anaerolineae; order Anaerolineales; family Anaerolineaceae; genus UBA5203. Next base: position 45,113 of record JAEKNU010000009.1, on the reverse strand, counting down.
TCCAATTTGCCTGAACACGACCAACAACAGTGATGCCCGGATTACCAGCTAATACTGTCATTGCACCTTCGTAACGCTCGCGTTGAGGAGCAGAACCGGATGTGCCTTCCATTGATACGATATTACCTTCGCCATTCAATTGTTCTGACAACCAGGTACCCTGATTGAAGCCAAGATCGATCATGTTGGTTGCCTGTTGAGAGACAAAACCATCGAAGTTTGAACCACGATTTGAAATCAGAACCGGAATGCCCATTTCTTGTGCTTTTTCCATGGCAGGAACACCAGCATCAGCGGTACAGGGACGAATGATTAAGATATCGACGCCTTTTGCAATCAAATCTTCAATATCGGATAATTGTTTTTCAGGACTATCACCAGCATCGGTAATATTCAATTCTTCAATTTCAGGATATTTCGATGCTTCCCATTTTGCAGTTTCAATATACAGTGTTGCCCAGGCATTACTGGCTGAACAATTGCTGAATCCAATTGAATACGGGGGAGCAATCTTGAAGCTAGATGTGTCAACCATGGTGACATCATCACCAGCTGGCCAAACATAAAACTCAGGAATTTCGAAGACGATATCAGTTTCAACTGTTTCATCAGAAGCAGCAGCCTCTTCTTCAACAACTGGGGCAGCTGCTTCAGCAGCTTCAGGAGCTTCTGTGGCTTCTGGCTCAGGTGCCTGAGCACATCCACCCAGAACTAAGGCAGTGATCATTACTAAAACCATGAATGTTACTAAATTACGTTTCATTTTGTTCTCCTCATTTTGTATTGTGGGTCATGTCTGTAAAAAAAATATGTATATTCTTTACTACATTTGCCTCCTTTTATTAATCTGAGGTCTTTAACATTGTTACTGCAATAACAATCACAAGACCGCTGACAACCAAGAAATAACTTGGATTCAATCCAACGATATTTAAAATATTTTGTAAAACTGTCATCAAAATCACACCACCTACAGTTCCAATCAAACCACCTCTCCCTCCGGTAAACGCTGTGCCGCCAATAACAGAAGCTGCAACTGCGTTCAATTCATATCCTTGTCCTAAAACATTGTCTGCATAACCTGCACGTGCAGCCAGTACCAAACCACCAACAGCAGCCAACACACCGGAAATCACGTACGCAATGATGACAACTTTTTTAACTTTTATGCCAGATTGCCTTGCTGTTGAAGGATTACCACCCGTTGCATATAGCTTGGGTCCATAGGTTGTCTTTTTTAGGATGATCAAAAATATAAGAATCAAGCCAGCCCAGATAAAAACCTGTCCAGGAATACCTAAAAATGTGAATTGGCCTAATACACTTCGAAATAATTTTGTAACGTTTCCTGATGGCGTTCCACCAGTGTACACAAGCGCCAAACCAAAAATGATTTGTCTGGTTCCTAATGTCATCAGGAAAGGAGGAACTTTGATATTGCTGATAATGACCCCATTGAAAACACCAATCCCTGCTCCTAAAGCAAGAGCCAATGCAATGACCGGAAGGATATTTTCATTTGTTCCATCAAGAACTTTGAAAGCCACAACAGCACACAATGTCATTGTTGCGCTTTGAGAAAGATCCGCACCACGGCTAAGTAATGCGTATGTCTGACCAATCGCGATAATGCCCAAAAGGGAGGACTGTCGTAAAATATTAAGCAAATTCCGCGAAGAGAGGAACCCGGGGACGATAAATGAGGCTATAAATGCGATCGTCATCACAAATAGCCATGTCAGTATTGCCGGGTTCCTTTGCACAGTGTTCTTCAATGTTGTAAAAAAACGATCGTTCTGTTTTGCATTTGCTTCTAAAATCATCCTTGATACCTCTTAATTCGTATGATTAATATCAATTTTATATTTCAAAAAAATAATTTTCTACCAATCTCAAACTGTCATTTTGTCTTTGTATGAACATTCAACATTCTTGATTGCTAAAATGACTGCGCCAGTAACACCTGCTTTGTCACCCAGGCTGGAATACTCAATTCGAAGATGCCTGGTGGAAAAAGGCAAAGCCCTGGTTAATACAGTCTGTCGAATTGAAGATAATAGAAGATTGCCACTTTTGGTGATTCCCCCACCAAGTACGATCAATCCTGGATTCAATAAATTTACCAGGCTGGATAAAGCCAGCCCAATTAAGGTGCCACTTTCATTAATAATTTCAATTGCAGTTTGGTCACCATCTGCCAAGGCATCACCAACATCTTTTGCAGATAGCGCATTGTTGTTTTCTTTGTAACGCTTTACTAAAAATTCGCTTTCGTTTTCCTTCACTGCTTTAAGTGCTTTGGCAGTAATTGCTGGGCCAGCAGCCATTCCGCTAACACAGCCTTGGTTGACACCGCAGATACATCTGGGGCCATTCCAATCCACGCTGATGTGTCCAATTTGCCCCGCAGAGCCTTCATGTCCACGGAAAACATCTCCATTGATGATGATCCCGGCACCAATACCAGTTCCAATTTTTACAAAAACAAAAAGGTCATGTCCTTTGCCAATGCCAGAGTAATATTCTCCTCTTGCCATCATATTAAAATCGTTGTCAATAATAATCTTGATATTAGGCAACTTGCTTTTAATAAATTCGGTGATTGGAAAATCATTCCAGCCTGGCATCAAAGGCGGAGATTTCACTTCCCCAGTATTGACATCCACTGGTCCAGGTACACCAATGGCAATACTGACAAATTGATTGGAATCCATATTGTTTCTAGCTTTCAGGTCTTCAATGATATCCATCATGGATTGTAATATTGCGATAGGACCATCTTTAATATCCGATTCAATACCATGAACATCCAGTATTTCGCCTTTAAAATTCGCAATGGCTACATCCATGCTGGTTACACCAATATCTACGCCGATCACATAACCTATTTCTGCATTAATTTCCAGCAATTGAGGGCGCTTGCCGCCACTGGAAGCACCGTGTCCATATATCTTGATAAAATTATTATCAACCAGGTCATTAATGATCCCATTGGTCTTTGCCCGTGAAAACTTCAATTGGCGAATAATATTGGCACGGTCAATCGGCGCCTGATTACGAATAATGCTTAATATTTGTGATTCATCCTCTGATAGATTAAACGAAAGCTGCCGCCATCTATTTTTTTCTTTCTCGTTAATTTCTCTTTCTGGTTTACTCATAGTCACCTTACCTGACCGATCGGATAAATGAAAGCCGCAAATACTTTTGTTAATTCATAATTTACTTTATTTTTTTTAAGCGCTACTTTTGCTAATTTTTAGCGTAACTGTCATTATAGTGACATTTTTCACAAAGTCAATACATTTTCGAAATTTTAAGGTTAAGAAAAAATAAATATAATTCGGTCATAAAATACCCTTTTAATCGGATACGATTGCTAAGTAGATCCTTTTTCTAAAAAATCAAGATCAGCTACCCTCTCAAAACCATTTTTTCTCAAATTGTTATATTGTTTAAAAATGCGTGCACTAAAGAGAAGTGAAGCATTATTGATGCTTTCCCTCGACTGTAAGATCAATTAATTTGTTGTTACAATCCTAAAATGTGCTTAACTCACTTTGTTCCAGCGAAAATCAATCCATGATATTCAAACCTACTCGCTTTTCAGCTTATTCACTGATACATTCAAGATCGAATACTTTTGAAATCATTTCCAATTCATTCTGATTATGTCCGTTCGTAATAATGAAATGATGTGAAGCCAGATCATTCACCAATCGCTTGCCATTATGAACTCGAATCACAGCACCGTTTAAGCAATCTGAATTTGTGAATTGAGCGTACTTTGGTAAATCACATTCAACAATCTGCCAACGATCAAAAGGAGGTAGTAGTTTTACCAATGTGATTTCACCTTCTGCCAATCGTGCATTAATAGCGGTAGCATTAGGGTCAACCATCGCCAGCACCTTATCCTCTAATTGCCATTTGGTAGAAAACGACTGTGGTACAACGCCAAAATAACCACAATGCGCTGCCAGGATATGATTTTCGGGCGCACCATCAACCTCAGGGAAGTTGGGAATATTTTCATGTTTTAATGCCGCCTGCCCCATCTGGAAGGGATACAAATTGGTCATCATAAACGGTACATTGATGGTTTTATCAATCAATACTTTGGTAAGCATGGAAACCAGGTCAGCTTCACAACCCCACACCATACGTTTTTCTTCATACAATAAATTCCAGGCTAAACAAGGTGTAGTGTCCGAGAACATGGATTCATTTAAGCAATTCATGCCTACTGCTACAATATCCTCATCCCGTTCCAGTTCAGCTTTCACGGCCATATACACTTTTACCGCACTCAATATTGCTTGATTGGTAATTTTTCCAACTGGAATATTAACTTTCCTTTGTTCCCAAACCCGTTTAGCGGATTCATTCGTAATCGCCTTTGCGGTTTCAGATAATGCTTTAAAACTTTTTTTAACAACCTGAATGCCGTATTTGGATTCTATCGCATCAATACATTCCGGCTCCCACCAATAAAATCGTTTAAAAATGTCATCTTGTTTACCTGTGCCACCGGCTGGGTTATCTTGAAACACCAGGAATTTTGATTGTTTTAATTGGCGCTTCAATGCAAAAGCCCGGCAGACCTGTTTTGTGCTTTGCAGGCTGGTGGGTCCAATTACCTTAATACCTTTGGTGGTTAAATAACTATTGATCTCCCAATCCCACATTGAAACAGTGCCAAACTCCGAGGTAACAATCATTAGCGGTTGAGGAAGCTGTTCAATCTTGGCAACTTCCCGATATGCCTCACCCAGCATCTGCGGAAAAATCACACCATCACATTCAGGCAGGTCTGCGCCTAACAACACCGGCGCCAATATCTGAGCTTCATCTACAAGCAGATCATGTAGTTTATTAAGTTGCGCTAAAAAATCTGGATCATCCGCTGATTTAAAATATATTGGGACAAGTTTTGCTTTCATATCTTCGCCTGCCATCATTTACGGATATGGCTCACCTTACGTAATTCAGAGGAGAGACAGGTTATACACCAATATTCCGCCTCTCCCCATGAAATCAAAAAAATATACAACTAAATTTGCAATAGAATCCATTACCATTATGACACTGGTGACACGCACTAACCGGAATGGATATTACTACACCTACTTCACTTCAGACACATTCACTTTTTTGCCAGTTTTGGCAGAAAGTATAGCCGCTTCCAGAACCTGCATACCTTTCATGCCATCGTAGAGGTTGGGTGTTATGGGCGTGCCATTCTCTAATGCATTTAATAAATCCACCACGGCATGCGTAAAGGCATGTTCGTATCCAATAATGTGTCCTGGCGGCCACCAGGCATCAATATAGGGATGTGTGGCATTGGTTACCAGTATGGTTCTAAATCCCTGTTCATCCACAGGATCTTCCAGGTTTAAATATTCAAGCTCGTTCATACGTTCCAGATTGAATGCCAAACTGCCCTTGCTGCCGTAGATTTCAAAATAATTATAATTCTTTCGTCCACTGGCAAAACGACTGGCTTCAAATGCACCCAAGGCACCATTCTCAAACTCTGCGGACATAAATGCTGCATCGTCAACACTAACTTTACCCATGTCAGAAGCACCGGAACCGGATTTAAATGTGCCGGCATCCTTACCTGGCAATGGCCTTTCAGTGACAAAAGTTTTCATAATCGCTGAAACGGCTTCCACTTCACCAACCAGAAAACGTGCCAGATCAACACTGTGTGAATTTAGATCATAATGTGGCCCGGCACCGGCAAATTCTTTTTGTAAGTGCCAGGTTAAAGGGAAATTCGGGTCGGTTATCCAATCCTGAAGATAGGTACCGCGCCAATGGAAAATCTGGCCAATTTTACCTTCATCAATCAATTGTTTCGCAAAAGCAATCGCAGGTGTGCGGCGGTAGTTATGATTCAGATAATGTAAAACACCAGCCTTATCGGCGGCTTCATACATATCCCTGGCTTCTGCATAATTTAAAGCGATTGGTTTTTCGCAAAAGATATGCTTTCCATTTTTTGCGGCTGCAAGGACAATGTCCTTGTGTAAAAAGGTGGGCGTAACAATATCAATGATGTCAATATCCGGGCGTTCTACAACTTTTTTCCAATCGCTTGCTGTTTCTTCCCAGCCCCAGGTCTTGGCAAAATCGGCTGTCCCTTTTTCATCCCGACCACAGGCTACTTTCAATACGGGCATCAGGCCAACATCAAAAAACTTTGGGGCTGAGGTCCAGGCATTGCTATGGGCTTTTCCCATGAACTTGGTTCCAATAATGGCCACATTTACTTTTTTCAAGGGATATCCTCCTTCAAAATGAGTCACCTGATCAGAAATTCGTATCCTTTGTTCAGGTGCTATATCAATTTACTAAAATGCTGCTGCGATTTTCTTTAATGCCTTAATACTTAATGCAACAGCTTCGTCTTCTCTATCAGTCCAATCCGAATAAGGATAATCAATTTCAACAGCCAGGAAACCTTTGTAATCAGCTTTATACAGCAATTGAGCTAAAGCCTGATTATCAATCAAACCCATGCCAACCGGAACACCGGCAAAGAAGTGCCAATCCGTTGGGCGAGCATTTTTATCCGGCATTAAATCTTTCACATGTGTTGCCAATACATACGGAGCAAGTTTTTCCATACCCCGGATCGGATCATCCAGCAAGCGCAGGAAATTTCCTGTATCAAAGTTTAGCCCAAAGTTTTCAGAATCCACACCCTCCAATAGTTGAAGGATTTCATCAGCGGTGAAATCGATATGATTCTCAACAGCCAATTTTACACCGTTATCTTCGGCTACTTTGACTGCTTTTTTGAATAATTTAATCAATGCTTCAATTTGCGGTTCATGCGGTTCATGGCGGAACATTAAGCTGCTACCTACTACACGCATGACATCAGCACCAATCGACTTCGCAATGGGAATACCAGTCACCATTTCATCATATGCGGCCATATTTTTTCCGCGTTCAAGACCATCCGGGTGACCCCAGGCATAAACCCGTTCAAATTTATACTCATCCAATTGGTCTTTGAGATCTTTAAACCATGCTGCATCCGCATCAACGGGGAAAAAACATGATTCAAGTGAGACACCATCAACATCAAGTTCTTTGGCTCGTTTCAGAAAATCCTGCATGGTCATGTTTTTTGCTGGTGCTTTCTGACCAGGGTAAACCTCACCAAAAAAGCGATGGTAACAATAACTATCAATTCCTATCTTCACACATTCCTCCTGTTAATTAAGCTTTGTTGTAGTTTCGTTAATGAATAATGCTCAAGTTTTGATGCGATATAAGAGAGATGAGTCATTTTTCTTATGTTTTCAAGAAAAATATTGCTTCACCTGTAATTACAGGATAACGTTATTATAACGACCAATTTGTCAGATTACAAGAGATTTTTGATTAAAAAGCGATGAGTTTATCAATATTTTGACGAATATTCAGCAATATCTACAATATTTTCTGGGTTTTCGTGGGTAATTAGCCATAATCAATCTATTGACACGCCGAAACATTATCCGTATAATGAGTTGTAATAACAGGATTACAACAAATCAACCAGGACGCTGGAGATTAGCTATTATGAATGAAAAAATTAATTTTGAGAATCATATTCCCTACTACATTCAACTTATGGACATCCTCAAAGTCAAAGTTGAAAACAAAGAGTGGCTTCCGGGTGATCAAATCCCGGGTGAACAGGACTTATGTGAGCTTTATCAGATCAGCCGGACCGTGGTTCGGCAAGCATTACGGGAATTGGAAATTGAAGGCGTAATCTATCGTCGCAAAGGTAAAGGAACCTTTATTGCCTTACCGAAAATCAGCGAGGGACTGGTCCAAAAATTGACCGGTTTCTATCAGGATATGGTGGAACGCGGCCTTAATCCAGTCACCAAGGTGCTGCATCAAAACATCAGTCCCTCAAATGAAAAAGTGGCTCATTTTTTGGGCATCAAACCTGGCACAAATGTAATTGACATTAAACGCCTGCGCTATATCAATGAAAAACCGATTCAATTGGTAACAACCTACATTCCTTATGAAGTTTGCCCGGCGCTAGCAACGATTGATCTGTCCAACAGGTCACTTTATGAATATTTAGAGAAAGAAAGTGGCATTTTCATTGCCAAAGGACGCCGTTATATCGAAGCTGTGCTGGCGGACAAAACTGAAGCTGAACTGCTCGAAATTGATTTTGGTGCACCGTTGATTCTCCTTGATAGCGTTTGTTTCACTGAAACCGGTAAACCTGTTGAGTATTATCATGCTCTGCATCGTGGTGACCGTTCTCGCTTCGAGGTCGAGTTGCTCAGAACAAGGGAGACATCTCCCGTTGATGTGACACCTTCGACTAATTTTTCAGGCGTTCCCAAGGACCTTGATATTAGCTAACCGTCTTTAACAATATTTGGGTTCCGATGGGCATCAACTGAATACATCAAAGCGCTTATTGGAGATATGTATGTTAAAAAAATATCTTATCGGTGTTGACCTCGGAACCAGCAGCACAAAGGCTGCACTATATGGTATTGACGGAAAACTAATATCTGATGCCGCAATAGAAATTCCGTTGCATTACCCCAAGCCGGGGGTTGTGGAACAAGACAACGAAGATTTTTACCGTTCTGCGCAGCAGACCGTTAAAAGCTGTATTCAATCCAGCGGGATTGATCCAAAAGAAATTGCAGCTATCGCATTTGATTCTCAAATGGCTGGCATCGGATTGATTGACGAAGATTTTTCCCCAGTAACCAGATTCGATTCCTGGCTGGATATGCGCTGCCAGCCCTACATTGAGCTGATGGAAAAACGCGCAGGAAATCAGATTACACAACTAACCGGCTGCCCTCCCACCTGTGATCATGGTCCGAAAATGCTCTGGTGGAAACATGAACAGCCAGATATTTACAATAGGACTGCAAAATTTGTCATGCCTGGAACGTATGTAGCCGGTAAAATTGCAGGGTTAAAAGCTGATCAGGCTTTTATTGACCACACCTATATTCATTTTTCAGGCTTTTCGGATGCACAAAAAGGTGTCTGGTCAGACAAGCTATGTGCTCTTTTTGAGTTGGATAAGGACAAATTACCCCACATTGTAGATCCATGTGACATCATCGGAGAAGTATCAGATCAGGCAGCCAAAGAATTTGGACTGGTCCCTGGTACGCCAATCGCGGCCGGTGCAGGCGATACAGCCGCTAATGCGCTGGGTGCCGGTATCGTTCGGCCCGGTATGCTCTTTGATGTAGCTGGCACAGCCGCAGTACTGGCTGGATGTACCGATAAATTTGTGGCTGACACAAAAAATCGCGCACTGTTAACCATGCGCTCTGTTATTCCCGGATTATGGAATCCCCTGGCTTACATTGGGGGCGGCGGCTTGGCATTAAGCTGGTTCCGCGATCAATTTTTCGCCACAAATCAGGGAGAAACCCTCTCCATAACAGATGACCTGTATCCAGAGATGCTTTCTTTTGCAGAAAAAATTGAGCCTGGTTCTGATGGATTATTCTTTTCGCCGCACCTCGGAGGACGGATTTGTCCGTCCAGCCCTGAAATGCGTGGCGCCTGGATGGGCGTTTCCTGGTCACATACTCAGGCACATTTCACCCGTGCTATTTTAGAAAGTGTGGCCTATGAATATGCCTATTATCTAAAAATACTTCTGGAACTTCTGCCGGATCTAAAATTGGTTGAAGGACGTGTGGTTGGCGGAGGTGCTCGCAGCACAGTATGGAATCAGATCAAAGCCGATGTGCTTAACCTCCCCTGTCAAAAATTATCAGGCAATGAATTTGGTACATGGGGTGCTGCCATGATTGCGGGAAAAGCTGCCGGTGTTATTGATGATCTAGCAGCCCACGCTGAACAATCAGTCCACCTTAATGGCAAACCAGTATATCCATCCAGCCAAAATCATCAAATTTATCAACCCCTAATCGAAAAATACATCCTGATGGAACAAACATTGAATCAATTTTTCAGGCAGTAATCATTGCATTTCCAAAAATCTTTTTCCGTTTATTGAGGATACATATGAAAAAACCAATTCGAATTTGCATGATAGGCGCTGGCAGGGTGGGCAAAAACCACTCACGCGCAATTACCCGGCATGTTCCAGGCGCAAAAATTGTTGCCCTGGTTGATCCAATGGTAGAAGTACGGCAAAGTACCGCGCTTGAATTTGGTATCGATCAACAATTTGACACTCTTGAAGATGCCATTGAGAAAGTGGATTTTGAGGCTGTGGTGATCACCACCCCCACGCCCACCCATTTAGCGCTGACGGTATTGGCAGCTGAAAACAAAAAACATATTTTCCTTGAAAAACCAATGGCACTGAATCTGGAAGAATGTGACGCCATTATGGATGTGGTCAATAAAAATGCCGTCATTTTACAACTGGGATTCATGCGCCGCTTCGATCCTGAATTCGTCGCCGCGGCACAACGCATTGAAGGTGGAGAAATCGGCCAGCCGATGATGATTAAATCAAATACACACGGCCCCGGATTACCACCGGCCTGGGCTTGTGACTTGCGCACTTCAAACGGCATGTTGGCGGAAGTCAACAGCCATGATTGGGATGCTACACGCTGGTTTATGGGTTCCAATTACGAACGTGTCTATACTGAGGTGGCTAACTTTAAAGGTGAAGCCAAACAAGTTACCACACCCAACTTTTATGACAATGTATTAGTCAATATCAAATTTGAAAGTGGCGGACTGGGTATGATCTCTGGTGTTTGCCCCTGCGGTTATGGCTACGATGCTCGCATAGAAATCGTGGGCGAAAAAGGGATTATGCAAATTGGCGAGCTAAAGGGTCAATCCATTATGGTTTGTACCAATCGGGACCAGGGATTAATCACACCCATTGTACGCACCTGGCCGGAACGCTTTGCCTGGGCATATATTAATGAACTGGAACACTTTGCTACCTGTGTACAAACCGAAACCGCTCCTAAGGCTGGAGGTTTAGACGGACGCTGGGCAGTTGCCGGTGTGCTAGCTGGTACAAAATCATTCCTTGAAGAACGCCCGATCTATCTCAAAGAAATTATGGGGTAATCAGTACCCGGAACCTGGAGAAATTATGTTAGCTGCTGTCTATCACGGTCCAAACGATTTACGAGTGGAAACCGTTGCAATACCAAAAATTGATAAAGATGAAATACTGGTTAAAGTTGTCAGTGCATGTATCTGTGGAACGGATTTACGTATTTTCCACGGTAATCACCGTATGTACGCCCCCGGAACCATCCGCATTCCGGGACATGAAGTTGTAGGAACCATTGCAGAAGTCGGCGCAGATATCAGCGCGTATTCCGTTGGGCAATTGGTTTTTTGCGCCCCAAACACAGGCTGCGGACACTGTCTGCAATGCATCAATGGCAACAACAACCTTTGTGCTAACTTAAGCGCGATTGGCGTCACATCTGATGGTGGTTTTGCAGAATATGTACGTATTTCTGCCAAATCTGTTCAACAAGGAAATTTAATTTCGGTTAGTGAAGCAATTGATCCGGCTGTCTCCACTTTAATTGAGCCGTTTGCCTGTGTGTTACGCGGACAAAATCCATTACATATCAAACCCGGAGAAGTAGTACTCATCATTGGTGCCGGTCCCATCGGTATTATGCACATGAAACTGGTCAAAGCACGTGGTGCTGGCCGGGTTATTGTCAGTGAACCTGCGCAAGAGCGTGCCGCTCAAGCCAAAAAGATGGGCGCTGATCGCGTCGTTGACCCTACTTCTGAAGATCTTGGTTCGGTGTTGGGTGAAGAAAGCCAAGGACGAGGTGCCGATGTGATTATTGTGGCGGCTCCCGTTCATCTTGCACAGGAGAGTGCACTCAAACTCGCAGCTATCGGTGGACGAATCAACTTTTTTGGCGGGCTTCCCAAGGATCGCCCAACCATTAATTTTGATTCTAATCTGGTTCACTATAAAGAACTGCTTGTCACAGCTACCACTGCATGCAGCACCGCCGATTGTTGGCAGGCAGCAGAAATTATCACTGCCGGACTGGTTGATCTCTCGGATATCGTCAGTCAACGCTTCCCCTTACAAGAAGCAGTACAGGCTTTTGCAGCCGCAGAAGACCGTAAATCATTAAAAATAGTCCTGGAACCTTAAAACTTCATGGCATCATTCTCTTCTCTTATCGGCTCACGCCTGGTGATGACTGTTCGGGGTCCTATTCCATACAAAAATATTGGTATTACCGACGCCCACAATCATGTATGGATAGACCCCGTTCCAGGTGCAGACCTTGCCAGCCCCGTTCTCAATCAATTTGATTCCATCGTAAATGAATTGATTGAATACCGCACAGAAGGTGGTCATACTCTGTTGGATTGTCAGCCCAATGGATGCGGCCGCAATGGCAATAAGTTATTAGCGCTCTCAAAAGCAGCGGATGTCAACATCATTGCCTGTAGTGGTTTTCATCGAAAAAAATATTATCCAAGAGATCATTGGTTATGGAATTCCTCTGCTGAAAAGGTTTGTGATTTCATCACAAATGAAATCACAAAAGGACTTTTCGAAACCTTGGACACAGCAGTACCAGTTAATGCAGGCTTCATCAAAATAGCGATTGAATCCACCTGGCCGGATTGTCCACATGCCGCGCTTGAAGGTGCTGCAGCCGCAGCCTATAAAACCGAAACATTATTGGAGATTCATACAGAAAAAGGCGCACTGGCAGAAAAAATATGTCTTTATTTTATGGATATGGGGCTTTTCCCAACGCAGTTGGTCCTTTGTCATATGGATAAACGCCCTGATCTGGTGCTACATAAAGAGCTGGCCCGATCAGGTGTATTGCTGGAATATGACACATTTTACCGGCCAAAATATAACCCGCAAACAAATCTGTGGCCGTTGATTGAACAAATGGCACAGGCAAACTTGTCAAAAAGCGTTGCCCTGGCAACGGATATGGCAGAAGCTAATCTGTATCATTCTTTGGGGAATGGCGCCGGCCTGGCAAGTTTGCCTGGTGAGATACACAAACAATTACAGGAAAAAGGATTCCCGCAAGCTGTCCAGGCACAGATGCTGGGGGGCAATATTGCTCGAAGACTCGTTGGAATACATTAATAATACATTGGAGAAATAAAATGGTCGATTCACCTTTTACATTCACCCTCTCGATGTCCGAGATCATACCTTCCCGCGTGGATAACCACATCGAAAGAAGATTGTCAGATCTGCAAGGGCAGTTCAATGATCAGGCAGCTTTCGACAAAATGCTTTCCACTGAAGATCAATTGCTTTATGAGGTATACGAGGTAAAACGTCCCGAAATAGAAGGGGAAATGTTATTGGGCGTTTCTATCGTGCATCCCGGAAAAGTTGGCAATGAATTCTTCATGACGAAAGGACATTTTCATTCTGTCCTCGAAACATCAGAAATTTATTACTGCATCCGTGGTGAAGGTTATATGGTTATGGAAACACCTGAAGGTGAAACTTCTGTTGCGCTGCTTACCCCTGGGAAAATATTATATGTACCGCCACGTTGGGCACATCGCTCGGTTTGCACCTCTCGCCTGGAAGACCTAGTCACCTTTTTCATTTATCCTGCAAATGCTGGTCATGATTACGGCACCATAGAGCAGATTGGATTCCGCAAGTTGGTTGTCGATGGTGTAAATGGACCAGAAATTATAGATAATCCACGTTACAAATAGCGGGAGGAACCATGAACATGAAAGAATGCCGAATATTAGTTACGCCTACCTCCTATGGTAGAAATGATTCCCGCTTAAAAACGGTTTTAGAAGCCCAGGTTGGAGAAGTTATTTATAATCCCACCGGCAAACCGCTTAGTTCGTCTGAAGTGGCAGCTCTGCTTCCAAATATTGATGGTTATATCGCAGGCCTGGATACAATTGACGCCAATGCGCTGAAATCCGCAGACAAACTTAAAGTGATCGCTCGCTACGGTGTTGGTATTGACAAAGTAGATTTAAACGCTGCCAAAGAAAAAGGCATTATCGTTACTAACACTCCCGGCGCAAATTCTGTTTCTGTTGCAGAACTGGCGCTGGCACTTATGCTAACGTTGGCTCGCCAGATTCCTGAAGCCGTTGAAGCAGTACATCAGGGCCAATGGCCGCGCTACTCAGGAATCAGTTTGGAATGGAAAACCGTAGGTATCATGGGGTTGGGCGCTATTGGCAAACAGCTTGCCCGCCGTCTGGCAGGATTTGATTGTAAAATTCTGGCCTATGATCCCTATGGATCAGCTGACTTTGCCAAAGAGCATCAGATTGAACTCACCAGTCAGGAACATTTGCTTGCAACTTCTGATTTTGTCAGTTTGCACATACCATTGTTGCCAGATACGCGGGAGATTGTAAACACAACTTTTCTAAACCAAATGAAAAAAGGATCTTACCTGATAAACACTTCCCGTGGAGAAATGATTAATGAAGATGCCTTACTGACTGCTCTACAAAGTGGGCAGATTAAAGGCGCGGGGCTGGACGCCTTTCAAATTGAGCCGCCCGATCCATTAAACCCACTTCTGGCTCTGTCGCAAGTCATCACCACACCACATCTGGGTGCCCAAACGGATGGAGCCACCAGCACAATGGGTTGGCTGGCCATGAAAGACTGTTTGGCTGTATTAAATAATGAAGCATCCACTTATCGGGTTGCATAGGGATAATAAAACAATTTAATGGAGATTTCATGAACAAAGCTGAAGTATTTGAAAAGATTAATGAACTGGGTTTGTTGGCTGTCATTCGAGGTCCATCCCCGGATTTAACAGTCAAAATGGTTGAAGCACTTGTTGCTGGTGGTGTCTTGGGAATCGAGATTACCTATACAACCCCTGATGCTGAAAATGTCGTACATACCCTTTCTAAAAAATTTGGTAGCAGCATTGTCCTGGGCATGGGTACCTTAACCAAACCCGAGCAAACCATCTCAGCCAAAAACGCAGGCGCAAATTTCCTCGTCAGTCCCATATGTGAAGCTAATCTGGTTAAAAATATGGTAGCTAGCGGTTTGGTAACCATGGCTGGTGCACTTACCCCTACCGAAGTATTCCAAGCCTACACCTTAGGTGTTGATGTCGTCAAAATTTTCCCTGGTTCACTGGGCGGCCCTGCCTATATCAAATCGTTAAAGGGTCCCTTTCCATATATTCCAATGATGCCGACAGGCGGTGTGAGTGCCGGAAATGTCGCTGACTGGTTTTCAACCGGTGTTGTAGCTGTTGGCGCCGGTAGCGAACTTTGCCCGCCGCAATTGGCAAAAAATGGCGAATTCGAAGAAATTTCTAAACGAGCTGCAAAATTTGTGGAAATTGTCAAGTCTGCCAGGAATTGAACAAAGGGGATTAGGATTTATCATTATGAATATTGAACAAGATTCACATGTAACAAAAATCGTGCCGACTTTTTACTTTATCGGTGTCACGACCACTAAATCATCCATCATGAAAGTATTTCCATTATGGATGAAAGCTTTGGGAAGGGAAGAGGTTGTTCTGGAAGGCATAGATTGCAAAATTCACGATGCTCCCGAAGTTTACCGAGAAGCAGTGGCCCAAATCAAACATGATCCTTTGTCCGTTGGTGCGTTGGTTACCACTCACAAAATCGATTTATTAACTGCTGCCCATGATATGTTTGACTACCTTGACCCATACGCTAAGATTACAGATGAGATATCCAGTATCTCCAAACTGGACGGTCGTCTTGAAGGTCATGCCAAAGATCCGCTTACTTCAGGTGCCAGTCTGGATGCAATTATCGAAAAAGATTATTTTGCTAAAACTGGCGGTCATGTGCTCTGCTTCGGCGCAGGTGGCTCCGCTATCGCTACTCTTTTACACCTGATTAACAAAAAAGCGTATGGTGATCGTCCAGATAAATTTACTTTCGTCAATCGTTCTCAGGGCAGATTGGATCATGCTCGTGAAATGGTAAGCGGATTGGAAACAGATATTGGCATAGAATACATTTGTAACGCCGACCCGCTTCGCAATGATAAGATTATGGAACAATTCCCGCCATATAGTATCATCATCAATGCTACCGGCATGGGTAAAGATACGCCTGGTTCACCAATCACCTGGGAGGGGAAATTCCCCCTTAATAGTGTAGCCTGGGAATTCAACTATCGTGGAGAATTAGATTTTCTACATCAGGCGCAAGCACAGAAGGAAAGCAACAACGTAATCGCGGAAGACGGTTGGATATATTTTGTGCATGGATGGACGCAAGTTGTTTCCCAGGTATTGCACTTTGATCTCACCTCGGAATTATTTGACCGATTAAATCAAGCAGCATCCACTGTGCGAGGAAAATAAAAAACATTTACACGGAAGATCAGCAAAACTGAATTTTCTTCGCTGGTGACTCAGAATCAATATAAAAAGTGCAAGTATGGCCAAAAAAAGCCGTATTTGTGCTTTTTTTTAGATATTTGGCGTATAAAGAAATTGGCTAAAAAACTTGCTCGGTTTCGTCTAAGAAAAAGAAGCAACCATTTTTACTCCTGAAGTTGTTTTTAGATGCAATTGGAGTATACAAAATATCAATCAAGGTTCTGATCTCATTCCCGTAAACGTACACGTCCGCTCCCCGCTACAACAATGCAATGTTTCCTAATACATGAATTCTGGCTAAACATCCGCTACTACAACCTGGAAAATTTTCTATGATCATGTCTCAACATCAGCAGGGAAATAATAAAGAGAAAGAGTTCCGATACTGCCTCAGCAGACCAGATGCCCATTAATGAAAAGAACCTGGAAGCAAAGAATAAAACAGGTAATTTGATAAGGAATATCCCACCCAAGGTGATCATCATGGCTTCTTTCGCTCTGCCAACTGACTGAAAATACGCAGCAACCATCACTGCCCCCCCTACCAGTGGACAGGCAAGGGAGAACAACCTCAAGGCGGTTTTTCCTTCTGCAATAATCATCAATTCTTTTGAAAGCAAACTAATCAAAGTTTCTGGAATCAGAAGACAAATAACGCAGATTAATAACCCATATATAATAGAGAACTTCATAGAGGAGTTTATGGTCTTACGAACACGCTCATATTTCTGTTGACCGTAGTTATATCCCACGATCGGTTGCATACCCTGCACCATGCCAGTTTGCGGTGTATTCAATCCCCAATAAAGTCGGCTGACGATTGCAAACACGCCCAGTGCAGTATCACCACCGATTACCCTTAATAAATTGTTGGTAATAATTACAAAGAGACTTGTGCTGATACTTTTGATTAATGAAGGAAAGCCGATCAGTATAACTTCGCTTATGATTTTAAAGTTTGGTCTGAAATATAATGCTTTGATATTGTATGATCTATTTTTCTTGAAAAAAAAGAAATAAACGCTCATACTTGCGGAGACCATCTGCCCTGTAACTGTTGCCAATGCAGCTCCGGATACGCCCATTTGCAACACCATAATAAACAACCAGCTTAGGAAAATATTCGTCGTTACTGGAACGATCCACATAATGGTTGAGTAACGAACATTGCCATCTGCTCTGACAATCGTCGAGTATCCAGTACTGCTGATCGCACCAAGAAATATGATTCTGCCATATGTAATAGCATATGGCGCAATACTGTCCGTTGCCCCAAGTAAGTAGACGATCGGTTTGATAAATAGCGTTCCCAATATAGAAATTAAAATTGCCGTGATCCAGAATATCAGAAAAGTATTGGCAATTGTCCTGGAAGCTTTTTCAGAATTCTTTTCGCCAAGCGCTCTGGACACGATGGAAGCACCACCTGCACCTACCGTAGTGGCAACCCCGCCTAATGCAATCAAAACTGGTGAAATAATAGATGCCCCTGCAGCTGCCAGGGAATTAATGCCCACCGAAAGAAAATAAGTATCTGTGATGCTGTAAATTGCATACACGAGCAAAGCAAATGTGGTCTGAGAGGACATTTCCCAGAGAAGTTTTCCAACCTTCTCTGTACCAAGACGTTCAACTTTGGATGGATTACTCATCCGAGATTAGTTCTCCATTAACCAAACCATGGCTGGTATCATCAGCATTTTAGACAAATTACTAACCTCATCCGTTCCATAATTGCGATAATAACATTCTGTTTTCATTATCAAGGCAAGATGCAGAGTATACAGGTGATTTCTTTGCTCTTCTTCAAAGGTGAAGGTGGTCTTCCCATAACCACGCATGCAGTCGGTTACACCTTCAAAATCCAAATATCGAAATTGCGCTTCCATCAACGGATCAGCCCAAAGAGCTCGCTCAAAATCAAGGATCCCACTAACCTTGCCATCTTTTGTAAAGAAATTGAGATCCCAGGCATCCCAATGAACTAGTTTCGGGATGGTTACTGCATCAAGAGCGGGAGCATGTTTGTGTATTACATTTCTGATTTCTTCAATCGGGAAAAACAAATCTGCATTTTTCCTTTGCGCGTCATTCAATACTGAATCACAAATCTTTATAAAAGCTTCTTTCCACGTTTCAGCACGTAATTGGCTGTTTCCATCATATCCAAAATAAGTGCCGGTATAATTATTTATCTCCTGGATAATTCCACCAATTTCCTGATCAATCTGCACTCGAATGTTTTTATCCAAGGATTTTTTCACATGATCATAATTTTCCCCGACAAGCTTTTCCATAAAGAAATAATATGAATCACATATATCTCTATCTGTATCAAAAAAGTAAATCTGCGGTACAGGAATTGATGGATTTTCAGAAACCAGTTGCATGGATTCCACTTCTGTAATCATAATGTTCTTCTCATAGGTCATCACTTCAGCGTCTTTTGGGGGAGCAATTTTGAGAACAACTTCTCTCCCATCAGTTAGTCGAAGGATATATGCAGCATTAAACCAACCCTCTTTTAACTCACTTATCGCATCATCGCCCGCAGCAAGTATCGGTTTGCCAAACGCTTTTTCTACCATTTGTGCAATTTGATCACGCGATTTTCTGTTCTTTGTTTTGCTTTCCATGTCTTTGCTCCTGTTGCCAATGATTTGGGTTTTTGTATAAGCCAAAAAAGCAAGGCCGAGTTTTGGGTAATACTTTAGGAAATTGCGGATTTTCATGGGACATTCTCCTATTTAGTTGGCGAATGAAATGAAAGTAATTCATTTTACAATTTATACTTACCGAGTGCAAGTTAGGTAAGTATATGAATTTATTGTATAATTCCTATATGGGAAAGCAACAAACCAATCGTCGTTCACAAACTGAACGTACCCGTGCCAGCAAGGAGAAAATCATCCAGGCTGCATCAAAATTCTTTGCACAAGAAGGGTACCGCGGTGCAACCTTGGCTGATATTGCCAAAGCCGCAAATTTATCTGAACCAGGATTATTACATCACTTTCCGAGTAAAACCCATTTACTGATGGCGGTCTTATCCGAACGCGACAGAGTTGATCGCGAAAGGTTTGACCCAACAAAAGATGGAGAGGTGGGAGATATTCTTTCTTCCTATAAAAAATTGGTCGCTTATAATCAAACCGTCCCAGGATTTGTTAAACTCTTTACCACCCTCGTGGCCGAAAGTATTTATGAACAACATCCAGGACATGATTTTTTTATCCATCGCTATCAGGAAACACGAAAACAGGCTATTGTAGCTGTAAAACAAGGACAAGCTGAAGGGGTTATAAGATCTGATATCCCTGCTGAAGATCTGATTATAATGATGTACGCGATGATGGACGGCTTACAAATTCAATGGTTACTTGAGCCCGAAACCATTGACATGACAAGAATATTTTCACAATTTGTTCAACTATTTAAAAACCAAAAAAACGAATAGAAAATAATCCTTGACATATATTCCAATCAGCCAGCAGATTATTTTCCTTTTTGGATAATCAAAGTGTTGTTTTTGTATATCATTGAAATTTCTTAGTGCAAAACCAATTTTTCTTCATCTAGTGGAATAAACTTGGGGCGTTCATTGGGGAATCCGTCGGGATGATGAAGGCTCAACCATAGGTTTCCTTCAAAGTCACGAAACGTCATACAATGACCACCATCCTTACTATACAATGGCTGCTTATCCTGTGACCATGGTCCTTTCAATTGCCCTGATGTGGAGCGTGCCACGCCAATAGAGTACCCACCCGAACCATGGCTGGACCAAAGAATCAGCAATTCTCCATTTGGTAAATGATGCATCCAGGGTCCATCAGTGACATAGCCCTTTCTACCCTTTGAGTTTAATTCAATTGCCCATGCTGCCTGTGAAGCACTAAACAACTTAATTGGATCACCAACAGCAATGGATAGATCTTCACTCAATGGGATTGCACAGATTTCACCATCACCAACCTGTACCCACTCATGACAAAACACCATCCAGGGCTTGCCCACTTCATCAATGTGCAGTGTTCCATCCAGACATTCCCAATCAGATGGTGTAACTGGTTTTTCACTTAGCGGAATGAATGGCCCTAACGCAGAATCTGCCACTAAAATTTGTGTTCCCCGACAAACACCTTCAGCCTTAAAACTGGCGAACATATAAAACCGCCCCGCATAAGTATATACTTCCGGTGCCCAAAAACTTCGGTCAGACCAAAAATCTTCCGACGGACGAAATACTGGAAATGGACCAGCCCATTTTTCCAAATCATCGCCGACATAACAATCAAAACCAACTGCGTGGTCGAGCCAGGTGTATTCACCCATTGTGCCGTACATGTAATATCGCCGTTGCAATGACACCGGTACGACAAATGGATCGCGTATGTGAATATCAGAGAGGTTCATTTTTTGCATTGTTTATATCCCATGATAGAAATGAATTATTCAATAAATCATTGTTGGTTTTTATTTCCGCTGAGAAAGTTCTCTCTTCTCATAGTCCTTAATGATGTCCATATAGTCCATACCTACTGGAACTTGTTCTTTCATGCAGTAATAATCCCAAACGGCACTAAATGGCATGGATTTGAGTTCTTCTTGCAAAGCCAGTCGACTGGAGAAATCACCTTCGATTTCATATTGCTGAAGCACTTCCCTGGGTTCGAGTAAAGCCATCAGCAATGCTCGCAATGTGTTACGCGTACCGATTGTCCATGCTGCCACACGGTTAATACTGGCATCAAAATAATCCAGCCCAATGCGGATACGCTCTAAGGCATCGTTGCGCACAACTTCTTGGGCAACCGCCTGAAGATCATCGTTGAATGTGACTACATGGTCACTGTCCCAACGTACACCGCGGCTAACATGCAAAAGTAAATCATCAAAGAAGAGTAATAAAGCAGGGATTTTATCTGCAATAGATTCTGTGGGGTGAAAATGCCCGGTATCCAGTGTTAATAAAATTTTACGGCTTAATGCGTAAGAAAGATAAAACTCCATTGATCCGACCACATAACTTTCTGAACCAATCCCAAATAATTTCGGTTCAACCGCATCAAGATTATATTTTCGGGCAATTTTTTCTGAAAGGATTTCGTCCAGAGAATCCAGCAATAATTCACGCGGTCCTTTGCGATCCGCTGGGCAATCTTTATATCCATCAGGAATCCAGATATTCGTTACGGCCGGCGTGCCTAATTCCTTACCAAAATATTCAGCAATCTTACGGCAAGCAATGCAATGCTCCACCCAAAATTTTCGAACGCCTTCATCGCGATGTGAAAGTGTAAAACCATCTGCTGACATGGGATGTGAGAAACAGGTTGGATTGAAGTCAACACCATGATTGTTTGCTTTTGCCCAATCCTTCCAGACTGAAAAGTGACGTGGTTCAATCTCATTGCGCTCTACTTTGTGATCCGCTTCGAGATAAATTGCATGCAGGTTCAATCGGTGTGATCCGGGCAAAAGGCTGTAAACCAGATCAAGGTCTTTGCGCAGCTCATCAGCCGTACGCGCTTTACCAGGATAATTTCCAGTGGCAGCAATACCCCCGCTGAGTTCACCACCCGGATTTTCAAACCCGCCCACATCATCACCCTGCCAACAATGCAAACTGATGGAAATTTTTTCAAGTTGTGTAATGGCTTTTTCAGTATCCACACCCAGCGCAGCATATCGTTCCGCCGCTAATACGTAAGCATTTCTTATATTGGCTTCTGGTATGGTCATGGAATCCTCTAGAAAATATTCTGCTTGATATTGAATGTTTTACAGATGGCACGAACCTCATCCACTGTCAAGCCTTCACCAATTTCCCCAGTGCAAAGGTTAAGATATTCATACTTTGCCGCTGTCTCAGCATAATCTACACTATCCCCGGCATGTTTGACTGACACATTAGAACGTGCCATCACACCATGCTTCGCCCAAATGACGATACGATTTGTGCGCAGAGATTCCAACGTTCCTTTCATTAATTCAGGAGAACTTGGAATTTGAAATGGTACAAACCCAATGCCTTCAGGAAAGTTGATAATATTCTCCGGTTGCCAACGCAGAAGATGCGTATTAATATAATGCTCATCCTGATAACGAGGTATATGACTCAAATAGGTAAGTTTAGGCGGCTGAGCATGAATAATGGCATGAAAGTTTGTACCACTCGACAGTACTTGATCATAATGTACAGCCAGATGCGAATTAAATTCACTGGTTACTCGTTCAAAACAACGCGAGGGAGACGTAAATAATTTTCCCGTTTGTCCATCTTCATTCACACGAATACAGCCAATATTTGCAACCGGATCTTCAATTATCTCTCGCAACCGACTGCCTGATCCACTCACAAGAAAGGTGGCACCTGCTAGTTCCGGAACAGATTGGGGGAGTTCAATATCCTCCACCAACGGAAAATGCGCCTGTAGTTCTACAGTCCAATTCAAAAAAATAGAAATATTACCAGCAGCCCCTTCACACGCATCAATCTCTGAGAGACGTTTTCCCGTCTCTCCCATCATTTTTAGTAGTTCATCCAATGTTGGATAAGGTACCTGTAACATATTATTTCACCACCTTTCGTAGACGGGTATAAGCTTCATCCCATCCTATATTTTTCTGCGGTTCATACACTTCGCAATCAAACGATGTACGAACAATGTTGCGCACCTCAGCCAGTGAACCAAGATGTTTTAGAGCTACCGCTTGCATTAAGATGTTGCCAATGGCCGTCGCTTCCAGCGGGCCCGTTACCACGAGACGGTTGGTTGCATCTGCTGCAAATTGATTCAGCAGCTTATTCTGCGTTCCGCCACCAAAAATGTGGATGGGAGTAAGGCGTTTGTCAATCAATTCTTCTAACCTTTCGAGGACGAATCGATATTTCAATGCAATCCCTTCTAGGGCAATCCGTAAGATCTGACCTTTTGTCTGCGGCACTGCCTGATTTGTATCAATGCAATATTTCCGGATCCGGGAAGGCATATCCCCAGGGTGCAAAAATGCCTCAAAATCAGGATCCAATACCGCTAAAAACGGTTCGGACTCAGCCGCGAGCCGGGTCATTTCATCATAAGAGAGTTTCTCTCCTTGACGAGCCCATTCACGACGGCATTCCTGCACAAGCCACAAGCCCATAATATTCTTTGAGAGCCGCCAAGTACCAAACACACCACCTTCATTGGTAAAGTTGTATTGCAGTGTTTTTTCATCGATATACGGCTGGCTCACTTCGGCACCCATGATTGACCATGTTCCAGAACTAATCCACGCAAAGTCAATGTTTTCTGCCGGGACTGCCGCCACCGCTGAACCAGTATCATGGCATGCCGGAACAACGATAGGCACCTCTCCCGCGTCAATTTCCTCAGCAACATGCGACCTCAGCGTACCAATCAGGGTTCCGGGTTCAGTAACCGTTCCGAAAAGACGCTCAGGGATTTCCATGGCTTGTAGAACAGGCATCGCCCAATTCTGTCTACGTGGATCAAAACATTGCGTCGTTGTCGCATTTGTAAATTCATTTATCATCTCGCCACTCAACCAGTAATTAAACAAGTCCGGGATAGTTACAAATTTCTCTGCCTCATCAAACAAAGTTGATTTCTGTAACGACATCGCCAATAACTGATAAAGCGTATTGATCTGCATAAATTGGATACCAGTGTGGGCAAAAATATCCGCGGCTGGCATGCGCTTGAATGCTTCTTCCAACATGCCTTCTGTACGTTCATCACGATAATGAAAAGGATTGGATAATAATTTACCTTTTTTATCAAGTAGGGCAAAATCGACGCCCCAGGTATCGAGACCAATGCTATGCAGTTTCTTATCTAATTTCGCCGAAGAAATCCCAATGCCTGTTTTGATCTCGCACCATAACTTTAAAACATCCCAATGTAAGCCATCCGCTAAACGAACTGGCTCATTGGCAAAACGGTGTGTTTCAGTGAGTGTTAAGTGATCATTTTCCAAAGAGCCAACGATTGTACGTCCGCTCTCTGCACCGAGATCAATGGCAAGATAATTCTGCATATTTATCACAAATCATCACGGTTTTTCTTCACAAATCGTAAACTCAATACCGGACTGATTTAACCGTTGAGACCAGTCTTCGGACAAGTGATTATCAGTGAACAAACGGCTGATCTTCTCCGGGCGGGCAAATGAGGTCAGATCTTCCATGCCAAACTTTGAGGAATCTACCAGGCCAAATAATTCCTGGGATGACTCAATCACCTTGCGTTTTAGTTGCGCTTCAGCCAGAAAAACCTCTGTCATTCCACGTTCAAGGCTGAAACCACTGCAGGAAAGAAATGCTTTCTGAATATGTAATTCTTCAATGATATGTTCACTCAACAATCCTGTTACAGAGGAAGAGTCATTGTCCACAATGCCACCGATAAGGAACACTGTGTTTGTGGTATTTTGAGCCAATACCCTGGCTGCCTCAAAGCCGTTTGTCATCACACGTAAACGTTGATGGTTAGATAATGCTTGCGCAAAATAAAATGCCGTACTGCTTGCATCCAACAGGATCGAAGCGTCATCGCTAACTAAAGTGGCTGCTTCACGCGCAATGGCCAGCTTTGCAGCAGTATTTTGCTGAGATCTTCGAACAAATGAATTGCTTTGAAATTGAACTTGTTGGTGCAAGACAGCTCCCCCATGAACACGCGTCAACAATCCCTGCAACTCAAGCGCATTGAGATCATTGCGAACGGTACCTTCAGAGACAGTTAACGTTGTGGATAATTCTGGAACACTTAAACCAGGTTGTTTGCGGAGCAGGTCAAGCAAAGATTGGCGACGTTCGTAGGTGGTCACAGGACTTCCTTTTGTTGAAATTTGTTGATTTTTGTTGTTTTCAACAATTTCATAATATCAATTTTGCGGTTTCTTGTCAATGTGTGATTCCGATTTGGTCTATCTATAACCCAATTTATCCGAGATGGCTGGTGAAATTGTACGTACCGGGGACAATGGATAGCACCGCAAATCCATCGTCCATGTGCAAGAAAGTCACCCCAGTTGCACTTTCCAGATATTGCCCACTTTCTGTCACCTGAGACACATCCTGCGCAGGAACATGAATAGTGGCAGTGGAATTTACGGGAACAGTTACTTGCCAATTAAAACGATCACTTTCTTGAGTCCAGGCACTTCGAATTATGCCATACATCGAATACACTTTGGCAGTACCGTTGGTCAATCCACCACCAGGATAAGGGTGCATAATAATATGCTTATATGCAGGCTGTTCAGGATCAAGATCAATTCCACCGATAACCGCATACATCCAGGCGCCAATCGCACCATATGCATAATGATTAAATGAGTTCATCTTCGGATCTTGAAAACCCTTATCGTGCGTCCAGCCATCCCAACGTTCCCATATCGTTGTTGCCCCCTGGGTAACAGAGTAAAGCCATGAAGGCCAAGTGGTCTGTTTGAGCAGAGCATAGGCAGTATCCAGATGGCCATTCTTACTCAACACCCAATTGATATAAGGTGTCCCGACAAACCCTGTACTAAGATGATCATCTCTCCCCTGAATATTCCGCACCAGTTCTGCTGCAGCTAAAGCTCGTAACTTATCAGGCAGTAAATCAAATTCCAGTGCCAGCACATAAGAGGTCTGTGTACCACCCTCAATGGTTCCATCTTCGTGGACATAATGATTTATAAATGCCTGGCTTGCTTCCGCTGCCAAAGCATCATAACGTATTGCATCATCTACTTTATTCAGGATACGTGCAATTTTTGCAAGCAAACCAGAGCTATACGCATAAAACGCTGTCCCGATTATCTCTTTGGAGGTGCCACCCTCTCGTCCATCGCTGCCATCCAGTGCCAGCCAATCGCCATTTCCATGCCAGCCTGTGTATTCGGTATAACATCGTATTCCATTTTGACTGGTCTGTGACAAGAACTCGATAAAATGCTGCATCGACGCATAGCGTTCTTCAAGCAGACGCTTATCGGCATAGCACTGATAAATCATCCATGGACAAATCACGCCGGCATCAGCCCAGGCTGGCCCACCTTCGCCGATCTTCCAACTTGGCAAATTCGGAGCCACGGATGGGTATACGCCATTCGCATATTGGGCATCTTGCATGTCGAGTGCCCATTTCGTAAAGAAGCCGGCTACATCCATGTTGAAAGCGGCGGTCCTGATAAATACCTGCGCGTCTCCAGTCCAGCCCAGCCGTTCATCCCGTTGTGGACAATCGGTAGGCACATCGACAAAATTCCCTTTTTGTCCCCAGACGATATTGTGCTGCAACTGGTTGATCAAGTGATCGGAACATTCGAAGCTGCCAATAGAGGGAATCTCTGAGTGAATTACAATGCCTGTCAATGTATCCTCAGTTGGTATGCCTGGCAAGCCTGCTACTTCGACATAGCGGAAACCATGGAACGTAAATCTTGGTTCCCAAATTTCTTCCCCTCCCCCTTTCAATGTGTAATGATCTATACTTCGAGCGGTTCGCAGATTGGTGGTATACAACGTTCCATCAGGATTTAGCACTTCTGCATGGCGCATGATGATCGCGGTTCCCTTCTCTCCGCGAACGCAAAGACGCACCCAACCGACCATGTTCTGCCCAAAATCAAAAATCCAGCGTGGCTTTAGGCCACCAGGAACTCCATTAACAGCCACTGGTCGCAATGTTTCCTGGCGTTTGACCAGCGGACCATTTGTGGCAACCAGGGCGGCTCCATTATCTGTAAAAACTTTCACCGGCCACCACGAACCATCATCGTAGCCAGGATCAGACCAACCGGTTAATTCCCTTCTTGCATCGTAGCTTTCCCCCATCAACATATCTGACTCCAGAATGGCACCCTGTGTTACTTTCCAATGCTTGTCAGTTGCAATGGTTTCTTCATTGCCATCAGCATAAGTTATAACGATTTGTGCCAGAAACTGAGGTTGGTCTGCGTAATGCTGTCGACCTAGCCAGGCAATATGCCCCACACCCCAGCCATCACCGAGGATCGCTCCGAAGGCATTCGATCCCGGTTGCAAAAGTTTCGTGACATTATAAACCTGATATTGAATGCGCCTGGAATAATCGGTCCAGCCCGGGGTGAGCAGCGCATCTCCAACACGAGCACCATTCAGGTGGCACTCGTAGAATCCAATCGCAGTAGCATATAATCTGGCACTGGCAATTTTCTTTTGAAGGGTGAATTCACTGCGCAGGTATGGCGCCGGACTGGTCGTCCTCGGACCTCCCATGAAGGGTGCTCCAATCCATTCGGCTTTCCAATCGGCTCGTTCCAGCAAACCCATTTCCCACCAGGCAGATGAACTTTCAACTTCTTTCTCATGCTCATCCCATACTCGTGCCTTCCAATACACACGCTGACCCGAGCTTAGGGCCGGGCCGTTATAAGGCACATGAATAGATTGGTCCGATTCGATTTTTCCACTATCCCATATCGGGGTTGTACCATTATGCAAACTACTTTCCGATGTAGCAACAATGATTTGATAAGCCGTCTGGCGCGTACCGCGTCGCTCGTTTTGCATCTGCCAGCTTAAACGAGGTTGCAGCACATCAATACCAAGTGGGTTGGTTTTGTATTCACAAGTCAAGTGAGAAATGGTGGTTTTTGACATATTTTTCCGTCTTTGGGTTGCATAATTGTTGTAATTTCTTTTAGGTGCTGTATAATATAGCAAATTTTCAGCCCCCATGCAACTTCGCGCTGGAAATCAAAAACATAGTAAACCCGTAATATGTCAGACACGAGAGGTAAATAATGAATCCCATTCCTATCAAAATTGCCTATATTGGCGGTGGAAGCCGTCTTTGGGCACGTAATTTGATGATTGATCTCGCTCTTTGCCCGGATCTCACCGGTGAGGTTGCGCTCTATGATATTGACATGGATTCTGCACGCCTGAATGAAAAGTTGGGTAATTGGATTCAGGATCAGGAAGGTGTTGTTTCGCATTGGCGCTATCTTGCCACACCCACATTGCAGGAAGCGCTACAGAATGCAGACTTCGTCATCATATCCATCCAGCCAGGACCACTGGAATTAATGGCTGAAGAAATCGCACTGGCGGAAGAATATGGACTCTTCTTCCCTGTCAGCGACACATCAGGTGCGACAGGCCTCATCCGCGGACTTCGCTCTGTTGCTATTTACCAAGACTTTGCGAATGCGATCGCAACAATCTGCCCTAACGCATGGGTAATTAATTACACAAATCCCATGACTATCTGTACGCGCACACTCACGCGCGTCGTTCCCGAACTGAAAGTTTTTGGTTGCTGCCATGAAGTTTTTAGTACACAAGAACTATTGGCAAAAATAGCTGCGCAATATCTGAATATTGAGATACCTGCTCGGGATGAAATAAAGGTCAATGTACTTGGAATCAACCACTTCACCTGGGTGGATCGCGCAATGTATCAGGACCACAATTTACTCGAACGATTGAAACGTCATCTAGAACAACCCGGAACACTTCGCGAATATACGCAGCCAGAGGTGGAAAGCTGGAATGACTGGTTCCGCAGTGCTGAGCAAGTCAAGTTCACACTGTTTCAGCGATATGGCATTCTGGCTGCGGCTGGGGATCGTCATCTGGTGGAATTTTTACCAGGCTTTATTCGTTCCCCTGAGACGCTATTCAAGTGGGGTATCATCCGCACACCTGTCTCATGGCGTATTAAACGCTGGACAACAGCCCCACAGAATACGCGCGACTTAATCAGCGGCACTACCCCATTTATTTTGGAACAATCAGGCGAGGAAGGCATCAACATGATCAGGGCTCTCTTGGGTCTGGGCGATCTGGTCACGAATGTCAATCTGGAAAACATTGGGCAAATATCCAACGCACCTCTGCACAGTGTGGTTGAAACCAATGCCCATTTCAGTCACGGGAATATCCAACCATCCTGCGCTGGTGCGCTGCCTGCCGGTATCGCACCGCTGATCAATCAACACATTGCCAACCAGGAGTTGATCATCGAAGCTGCTTTAACCAAGAACATAGACCTGGCATTTCAAGCATTCTATGCTGACCCTACCAATCATCTTCCTATTGATACCTCCTGGGAATTTTTCAATAAAATGTTACAAGCAAATCAAAAATATGGTTTATTGCAGGAAATGCGCTAATATAGAAAATTCCTTTGCTGACAATTATTTAGGGGGATTTTTTGTTCCTGTTTGCTAATTTCAGGAACAAATCAGTTGTTGAAGACATCAAATATAATTCACATATTGACAAGAAACAACAAAATTGCTATTATGATTTTGTAGTTTTCAACAAATTTCGACAAATTTCAACAAAAGGACGACCCATGACCCCCTATGATCGTCGCCAATCTCTGCTTGACATACTCCGTAAACAGCCTGGCTTGAGTGTTCCGGAATTAGCCGTAGCCCTGGATGTCTCAGAAGGCACCGTTCGGAATGACCTCAATGCACTCGAATTGCAGGGCTTATTGACGCGAGTTCATGGGGGAGCCGTGCTACACCAACAGGATCAATTTCAAAACAATTCTTTCATCAGACGATATCAACAAAATGCGGCTGTAAAACATGCAATTGCACGCCAGGCTGCCACTTTGGTACATGATGACGCCTCGATCCTCTTGGATGCAAGCAGTACCGCTTATTATTTTGCACAGGCACTATCCAAACATCAACGACTACGGGTGATGACAAATGGCTTTGAGGCTGCTCGAGAGTTGGCTCAGAACACGACAAACATGGTCTTCCTGATTGGAGGAATCGTGGATAATGGATCTTCCTCTGTAACAGGATTATTGAGTGAACATATCATTGAAGAATTGCATATCCAAAAGGCATTTCTTTCCTGCAGCGGTTTCAGCCTGGAACGCGGTATGACAGAGGTACATTTGGCAGAGGCGCAACTGAAGCGCAAGGTGATCGAATCATCACAAGAGTTAATTGCCCTGGTAGATTCCTCCAAGTTTGGCATGGAAGACATGACTTCCTTTGCACGCCCGGAGCGAATCAGCCGCTTGTTCACAGATCATCATTTATCTGTGGATTGGTCGGATCGATTAAAACAGGCAAGCATTGAATTTACAATTTGCGAAGAAGATACAACGCCTGTTAACTAGATAAACATAAGGGTCTTTATCATAGACTTTGAAAATAAACAGCATTAAGAACTCAAAGGCATCATCAATCCGGCAATAGCCTATGAAAACCTGTAAACCAAAAATAAAGGAAGTTTCTTTATGAGCAAATCCAGTATCATCAAATTTATCAAGCGCAACGCCCCCGCCTATATGTTCCTCACACCGTGGCTTCTGGGTTTCTTCGTGCTTACGGTTTACCCAATGATATACTCGCTGGGACTTGGTTTCACGAATTATGACTTCACACAGCCTGATTCAACGCAATGGATCGGATTTGCAAACTATCTAAAAATGTTTGGATCGGTGTTCGGGATATCGGAGTTCACTGCATCCTCGGGTGAAGTAATGCGGGTGGATCCGTATTACATGAAGTCTCTGTCCGTAACGCTTACCTATGTGTTCGTGTCTGTACCGCTAAAGTTGATCATCGCTCTCGCTGTGGCAATGCTGCTGAACCAGAAACTACGCGGGGTTCCATTTTACCGTGCAATTTACTATATTCCAACACTGCTGGGTGGTTCAGTGGCTATTGCAGTGTTATGGAGAAAATTGTTTGAGAAGGACGGTCTGATAAACCTCTTCTTGGGCTTTGTTGGCTTCAGCGACCCTCCCAGTTGGATCACCAACCCAAATTACGCACTCGGTACGTTGATTTTGTTAACGGTATGGCAGTTCGGCTCGTCGATGATCATCTTCCTCGCTGGACGAAAGCAAATCCCGGAGGTCTATTACGATGCAGCAAGCGTAGACGGCGCAAACAAGGTGCAGAAGTTTTTCTCCATCACCATACCCTTACTCTCGCCTGTGATTCTATTTAACCTGATCATACAGATGATATCCGCGTTCCAGGCTTTCACGCAAGCGTATATTATCGGCGGCGGAAAGGGAGGTGTACTAAACTCAACGCTATTCTATACCCTGCACCTGTATATTCAGGGATGGACATATCACGAAATGGGTTACGCGTCTGCTATGGCTTGGGTGTTGCTGCTCATTATCGGTGTAATCACATTTGTTGTATTTAGAACATCAAATCTATGGGTGTCATATGGGACAGGTGAATAATATGAAAAACAGTGAAATTTTCCGTCGTACTTTTTCTCATCTGTTCATCATCGTTCTGGGAATAGCGATGCTCTACCCCATAATCTGGATGATTGTCAGCTCATTCAAGCCCAACAATATGATATTTAGTGACCCTGGACTTATACCAAAAACCGTAACCATTGAAAATTACATTAGCGGTTGGAAAGGCTATGCGGGTACATCCTTCGGGAAGTTCTTCGCGAACTCACTATTGATGTGTTTGGCAGCGATCATTGGGAATTTGATATCCTGCACAATGGCGGCGTACGCATTCTCGCGACTCAAATTCGCGGGCAAGAACATCTGGTTTGCAATAATGATGGTAACGCTCATGCTTCCGGGTCATGTTACGCTCGTGCCGCGTTATATCCTCTTCAATACATTCGGATGGGTGGGTTCGTATCTCCCTATAATCGTACCAAAATTCATGGCCACGGATGCTTTCTTCATTTTTCTACTCGTGCAATTCATGCGTAGTTTACCGAAAGAGCTCGAAGAGGCGGCAATTATTGATGGGTGTGGAACGGTTGGCGTATTCTTTCGCATTATCTTGCCGCTTGCAACACCAGCACTGGTGACAACTGCGCTATTCACTTTTCTTTGGACGTGGGATGACTTTTTCAACCACCTGCTATACCTTACAAGGCCGGAAATATTCAGCGTTTCGCGAGCGTTACGTACGTTCGTCGGTGACGCAGGTTCTGTATCCAACTGGGGCGGCGCTTTAGCAATGGCTACGCTGTCCATGATTCCCCTCTTTATCCTGTTCTTTTCCCTGCAAAAGTACTTTGTTCAGGGTATCGCAACCACAGGAACAAAGGGGTAATGCATAACAGGAAGGTGAAGATGAAATGATGCTAAGAGGCTATGCGGATTTTTCCGTAAAAACGATTCAGAAAAAAGGAGAAGAAACAAAATGAAGAAAATTACTATTCTATTTACTCTTGTGATAGCGGCTTCCTTGATGCTCTCTGCATGTGGTCCCGCTGCTGCCCCTGAAGCCCCTGCTGTAGAGGAACCTGCAGCAACTGATGCGGCTCCAGAACCAACGGAAGAACCAGAAGAAGCAGTGGTAGAGGAGCCAATGGTTGAAGAACGCGCTGATGGTCTTCCCGTTTATACCGGTGGTCCCGCTGAACTGCGCATGGGTTGGTGGGGTAATGACGATCGCGCCGAAAGAACCATGAAAGTAATCGAATTGTTCCAGGCAGCTTATCCTGAAATTACAGTCATTGGTGAGCCCAATGGCGGTGCCGGTGACCATTTCCAGATTGTCGACACCCAGTTAGCAGCAGACAATGCTCCCGATATTATTCAATTTGGCGGCAATTGGCCTGACTATGCACAGTACCTTGAACCACTCAATGGGTATCTTGGCAAACAACTTATGATCGATACACCCGAGATGTTTGACCAGACTGCCCTTATTCCACCTACGGACGCCAATGGCGATCTATATGCCGTTAGCCTGGGCACAAACACACTTGTATTGGCTTATAACAAAACCATGATTGAAGCAGCCGGTGTAGCATTGCCAGCAGACAACATGACCTGGGACGAGCTCTTCGCCTATGGACAGGAACTTAAAGCAAATCTGCCCGATGGTGTCTCCCCCTTCGTGGATAACAGCACCAATCAGGCTAACTATTTGAGCTATTACTATCAACAACAGGGTACTCCACTTTGGACGTTAGACGATGGCGGCAAATCTTATGCAACTGTTGAATCAGCCAAGGGTTGGCTGCAATTGTGGGCGGATATGCGTGCAGACGGGTTAATCCCCGATGCAGACACAACCGCGACCTACGCCGAATCCGGTGCTGACAGTTCCGCACTCGTAGCAGGCAAGGCAGCTGTTGGATTAATCTGGAGCAACCAGATTGCAGCTTATCAAGCAGCCATGACAGATGAGCTTGGCGCCACGACGCTTCCAAAAGGCGGAGAAAAAGCCTATGTCATCCAGATGAGCCAGTATCTCGGCGTAAGCAATTCAAGTGCAAACTTGGAAGCAGCTACATTGTTCGTCAACTTCTTTGTCACCAGCCCTGAGGCCGGCGCGGTGCTCGAAACCAATCGTGGTGTACCTTCATCACCGGTTGTACGCCAGGCAATCTCCGGTCAGTCCAGCGCAACAGATGCAGCAGTTTACAGAATTTACGATGCTGTAGCAGACCGCACTGTCCCTCAAGGTCCAAATCTGCCCAACGATCAGGAATTTGTAAATGAACTTCTACTGATCGGTCAGGCTGTAGGATACGAAATGTCCACGGTTGACCAGGCCGCAGCGGACTTACAAGCTTTGATTGAACGTTTGACGATCAAGTAATATTCTACAAAAGCAACATTCTACAAAAGCGCGGGGGCAGTAGCCCCCGCGCTTTTGGCTGCCATATGGCTGTATTTATTTTCTATTCGTGGGTTTTCAATCTTTCAAAATTTTTTTTCAGCAAAGCGCAAGGTACCAAAGCACTTTATTGATCTCATACAAGCCCAATTGTGAAAATATAAACTGAACAAATCCAAGTGATTTTGTCCGACCAACGATTCAATGCTTCTTTGTATCTCTCCTGCGTGCATAGGCAAGAATTGCACCAAGAAAAATGGATAGATAAGCTGCCGCCAAAACTCGATATTCTCCAGGCAGTAAAAATGTCAGCGTATGTACGGGTATCCACCAGAATGGAATGGTTTTGCCAACAACGAAATTTATAAAATCATTCCAGTTGATTGCCGAAATCACATCCACAATTTTGGTTTTCATTCCCCCAGCCCGCATATCAATATATGCATCGCTAATACGATGCGCAGCCATAAATACCGGTCCAAAGGTCAGGTTCATGAGCAAGCTGGTATAAAATGCCTTAAGCAGTGATTGTATGGAACCAGAACCGGCTGGCAGGATTCCTTTATCAATCATCGCCACAACACCGCAGGAAAAAAACGAAAACATAAAGGTTACAGCAATACCAATCACACCCCATACGAAACCCTTTGCCAACAATCCTGTCGGATGTTTCCATTTTCCGTTAGCCAGGCGTAATGCCAAAAGCTCACCCATTGTTGCAAGAATAGAGAACTTCAAAAAGCCCATCATAAAGGGGTGGGCTGTTGTTAGACTGACAAAAACCTGATTTGTTTTAGGAAGCATAAAAAACATGCTGATGCCTACCAGCAATACCAGCCATAAACCATCACCAATTGATAATCGCTTCATGTTGTAATATACCCTCTTCCATAACTAAGCATACAAACAGTAAATTTTCCAAAGTGATGAAACTTCTACTGATTCATGGCTAAACCTTTAGACATGCGACTGAATGACCAGGTGTTATTTCCACCAGAGGAATATCATCAATTGTGCATTCTGTTGTGGCCAGAGGACAGCGAGGAGCGAACCTGCAACCTAGTTTTGGATTCACCGGACTACTGACCTCTCCACGAATCACTTCAATTTTCTTGTGCCGCATTTCAGCTTTTGCAACCGGAATTGCAGAAAGTAAAGCTTTTGTATAAGGATGTAACGGATTTTTAAATAATTCTTTTGATGGACAGATTTCGACACATTTTCCCAAATACATCACAGCGATATCCGTCGAGATATGACGTACCACACTAAGATCATGGGTAATAAACATATAAGTCAGGCCAAGTTCATCTTGCAAGTCCATTAATAAATTCAGAATTTGTGCCTGAATGGATACATCAAGAGCAGAGACCGGCTCATCACAAACAATGAAACGCGGATTCAATGATAGCGCTCTTGCTACACCTATACGTTGCCTTCGGCCGCCATCCAACTCATGTGGATAGGCATCTGAAAGACGCTGCGCCAGACCAACGGTATCCATCAAATTCGCTACCCGATCAAAAACCTCATTTTTGTTTTTGTAAATACCATTAATTAGTATTGGTTCTGCAATTAATTCCTCTACTCTCATTCGAGGATTCAGACTGGAGTATGGGTCTTGAAAAATCATCTGCATTTCCCGACGTGCTTTTTTGAATTGGGATTTACTGCAGTTAACAATGTTCTCGCTATCAAAATACACTTCACCGCTTGTGGATTCATGCAGTCCCAATACAGTGCGTCCAAGCGTAGATTTTCCACAACCAGATTCGCCGACGATGCCAAGCGTCTTTCCCTGTTCTATTTTTAAGTTAATACCATCCACTGCATGTAACAACCCGTTATTTACAGGAAAATATTTTTTCAAATCTCGCAGTTCTATAAGTGTACTCATACCACACTCCCCGTATCACTGTTTCCAAAAAGATGACACGCAATTTTATGGGTATTGTGAGTATGCAGATTTGGTGCAGTCGTTTTACAAATCGCCATGCATTTCGGGCAGCGTGGAGAAAACTTGCACCCAGGCGGCAAATCAGTCGGATCAGGCATCAAACCCTCTATCGGTGAAAGTCGTTTTTCATCCCCTTCCAAATCCGGAATTGATCCAAACAAACCTACGGTATAAGGATGATGATCTTCATTCGAAAATATATCTTCCATCGTTCCATATTCAATAATTTCACCAGCATACATTACGGCTACATGATCGCATGTTTCAGCAACAATTCCTAAATCATGCGTAATCATAATCATTGCCGTATTCAGCTTTTCTCTCAGTGCATTCATCATTGCCAGGACTTGCGCCTGAATCGTTACATCCAATGCAGTTGTTGGCTCATCCGCGATGAGCAATTCAGGGTTACAAGCCAGGGCAATAGCAATAATCACTCTTTGTTTCATCCCGCCAGAAAACTGATGTGGATAATCCGTTTTCCGGGAGGCAGGTATGCCAACCATTTCAAGGCTTTCCTCAACACGTTCGTTAATTTTCTGATGATCTGCATGATCTTCATTGTGTAGTAATAGTGCCTCAGCAATTTGCTCACCAATGGGGATGACCGGGTTAAGCGCAGTCATTGGATCCTGAAAAACCATAGAAATCTTCTTTCCACGGATTTTTCTCATGCTATTCTCTTCCAATAAAAGTAAATCGGTTTCAGAAAATAAAATTTGCCCGCCCGTAATCTGTGCTGTGCGATCAGGAAGTAATCGCAAAATGGATAGGGCAGTTGTTGTTTTCCCAGCACCAGTTTCACCTACAATGCCCAGGGTTTCACCTCTATTTAATTTTAAAGAAATGCCATTCACAGCATAAACTGTTTCAAGATCTGTTTTATAAAGAACACTCAGGTCCCTGATTTCAAGTAGAGTTTCCGTCATGGTTTTCTTCCTATCCTTAATTTTTCAGACGCGGATCAAGCGCA
Source organism: Chloroflexota bacterium (assembly GCA_016838895.1). GTDB lineage: Bacteria > Chloroflexota > Anaerolineae > Anaerolineales > Anaerolineaceae > UBA5203. The sequence goes on along the minus strand of JAEKNU010000009.1, from coordinate 8,233 downwards.
TCACGAAGCCCGTCACCAACAAGGTTGAAACTAAGCGCGGAAAGTAAAATAGCACAACCAGGAAAATATAATAAATATGGTGCTTTGAACATATATTGACGCGCCTCAGAAAGCAGACTTCCCCATTCGGGCGATGGCGGCTGTACACCCATACCAATAAAAGACAGGCCTGCTGCGGAAAGAATCATCGTAGCAATACCCATTGTGGTATTGACAATAATTGGCCCCATAGCATTTGGTAATACGTACTTGATGATAATGCGAAAGTTACTTGCACCATAGGAACTGGCGGCCTCAATATAATCGTAATCTACCACTGTTAGTACAACGGCACGAATCAAGCGCACTGTACTGGGTATACAGGATATCGTAATGGCAATCAAAAGGTTTCTCAGATCAGCACCTAATGCAGCCACCACAGCCAATGAGAGTAAAACAGGTGGAATGGACATAACGACATCCATAAAACGCATGACGATATTGTCCAGTTTGCCACCATAATACCCACAGGTTGCACCTAAGAACCCACCAATTAGTAATGAAATCAAACTTGTCGAAACGCCAATCAATAAAGAATAGCGTGAACCATGTACAACCCGCGCATACAGATCGCGGCCCAATTGATCGGTACCAAACCAATGAGTTAGGTCAGGTGATTGCAAACGCTCCTTACCGATCTGTGCGATGGCATTTTCATACGGTGTAATCACATCAGCAAAGATTGCTACAAAAACAATAAAAACCAGTAAAACCAGACCGATAGTTGCTGTTTTACTTTTTCTGAAACGTCGCCAAACTTCTTTTAGTTGACTGTTTTTCTTTGGTCTTAATCCATCTCTAAGGGCAGTCACGATGTCAGCCTCCTTGTTTGGCATACTTGGCTTTAATCCGTGGATCAATGAAAGCATAGAAAATATCCACAGCCAACATAATCAAACAGAATAGTGTAGCGAGCAATAAAGTACTGGCCAGCACTGCGGGTACATCTTTCTGTCGAATTGAAGTCACAATATAAGTTCCTAATCCAGGCATTCCAAAAACCATCTCGATAATAATGGCACCGCCAAGTGAGGCACCAAAATTCATTCCTAACGAGGTTATTACCGGTAACAGTGCATTTTTAAGGGCATGTTTCCAAATAACAGTTTTCTCTGAAGCCCCCTTACTGCGCGCTGTGCGAATATAGTCCTGGCGGATGGTTTCCAACATAGTGGAACGTGTAAGGCGTAATAGCCCTGCTGCGCCTCCCATTGAAAGGGTAATTGTTGGTAATACAAAATGTCTCCATGTATCCACCCCATTCGAAGGAAGCCACCCTAATTTTAATGAGAAGAGCAGCATGAGCATTAACCCCAACCAAAAACCCGGAATGGCGGCAAAGAACATGGCGAGCATAGTAAATATATTATCGAGTACAGAGTATTGCATAACCGCCGAGAGAATTCCTAATGAAACACCCAATAAGGCGCTAAGTATCATTGATGAAACTGCCAAATAAAATGTATTCGGAAATCGGGACATAATCTCGGTAAAGACTGGTGTTCGCGTTCGATAAGACACGCCAAAATCAAAATGAAATACAATATCTTTCAAATAGTTGATAAACCGAATCAGAAACGGCTGATCATATCCGAATTCTGCATTCAATGTAGCAATATCTGCTTTGTCGGCTGTCATACCCAGGATCAATGTACCTGGATCGCCTGGTGTCAATGACATGATAGTAAAAACCAAAAAAGCTGCTCCAATAAGTACCGGTATAGTTAGCAGCAATCGCTTGACGATGTATTTATGCATTTTGGTTATCTCGATTATTAGGGGATAGCGAAACTTTTCCTAAGTTTACACGAATCAGAAAAATAAGTCAACAATATATGTTGCAAAATATAATTTGTTTGGTTATGATATACAAAATGCAATGTTGTTTTTCATATTTTTTATCGCTTTTCTAGAATCTGAGCCCATCATAGGTATTGAAAGGAATAATTGTGCAAAATGAATTGAAATGGCCTTATCGGTCAGAAATTTCCGAATATGAACAAATTTCCGCTGATGTTCTTGTATTAGGGGGGGGTATCGCCGGTTGTATGGCTGCCATTGCTGCAGCACGCAAAGGACAAAAAGTCGTACTGGTTGAAAAAGGGGGCACAAAACGCAGCGGTGCTGGTGGTTCCGGTTGCGACCATTGGGAATCAGCAACCACCAACCCATGTTCTGGCGTGTCGCCGGAGGAATTGGTTAATGCCATGTTGGACGACAACGATGGCTATAACAATGCCATTTCCCATTACATTGAGTGTCGCGAGGGTTGGGACCGTATGTTGGATATTGAACAGATGGGTGGAAAGATTCGCGATACAGAAGATGAATTTATAGGCGCGGATTTTCGCGATGAAGCCACAAAATTACTTTTTGCCTACGATTACAAAAACCGCTTCACCTTACGTATTTGGGGCACAACATTCAAACCAGCCATGGAAAAGGAACTCAAACGATTAGGTGTCACCATTCTTGATCGAGTCATGGTGACATCACTCTTAACCAAGGATGGAAAAAATGGAACGGAGTGCATTGGTGCCACAGGCCTGCATACCCGAACAGGGAAGTTTTATGTCCTTTCCGGAAAAGCCAATATTATCGCTATGTCTCGCCCTGCCAGAGTATGGCTGTTCTCGGCGGCCTATCCCGGATTATGTGAATTCCGCCCTTTGCAGTGTATCGGTGATGGTCATGCGATGGGCTGGCGAGTCGGCGCCGAATTTAATATGATGGAAAAATCAGTTCGGGCAGAATTCTCTGCGGCCGGACGTTCATATCCACCTTATAGTGCAGGGAATAATCACAATACATGGTATCCGGCATCTTTAGTGGATGCCAATAGTCGCGAAATTCCCTATGCTGATCGAGATGGAAACATATTGCCGGATGTCAAATCTCGTTTTTATCCGGCTAAAGGTCAGCATTATTTCCTCAAAGGAGGAAATATCGAACAAGCCAAATACGACTATGAAGGGCCAGAAACCCTACCCTATGCCCAATTGAAAGAAATGGGATATAAACTTCCCTTTTACGCCGATCTGACAAATTTACCTGAATTAGAACGCAAAGCAATATGGGGATTAATGGTAGGCCAGGAAGGGAAAACCAACGTGCCCGTGTTAAAGAACTATACTGATGCAGGTTTTGATCCCACCAAGCATGTCTTGCAGTGTTACGGTGTAGGTTGGACAAGTGCCGAATTTCTACCACAGGAACGCCAACTTTTTGGATTACCAGGCGGCTTCATGAACGACTGGAAATTGCAAACTAATTTGCCCGGTCTATTTGTTGCAGGTGACTCCTTGTTTTCATCAAATTGCTACGGACATGCAGCAGCCACCGGATATTATGCCGGCCGTCATGCTGCCGATTATGCAAGTAGTAAAGAGATTATTGTCCCGCCACATATACCTCAGGTTGAAGCCGAAAAGCAGCGCGTCTATGCACCGCTTCATCTACAAACGCAAGATAGCGTAAGCTGGAAAGAGCTCAATGAAGCGATTTCCAAAACCATGCAAAATTATTGCTCTGAAATTAAATGTGACGAATTGCTCAATTCCGGAATTGAACAACTTTCCCGATTCGAAAGGGATATCATCCCACGCACTTCGGCTGCTAATCCTCATGAATTGATGCGCTTACTGGAAGTGTTTGACATCCTCACTGTAGCACAAATTATTCTGCAAGCCAGTTTGGCTCGAAAACAGAATTGTAAAAAACTTGAATTTTTCCGTTCTGATGAAGACGATCAAAAGCAAAAACCCTTTATTGTCATTCGCCATGACGGTGAAAAAGTAATTCAAAAAGAAGTCTCTCTTGATTATGCGGGTGATATAAAAATGAATTACGAAAAGTTTAATGCGGAATACGTAGAGGAGATCGCATGATGAGCAGTACTGAATTCGTCATCCGTACCGTACAGCCTGCCACACCGATCACCTATGATGAAAACCGCTGTATCGGCTGCAATCGATGTGTAGAAGCCTGTCAAATCGATCTATTAATTCCAAATAATACCAAAGGGAAACCGCCACTGGTCGCATATCCTGAAGAATGTTGGTATTGCGGTTGTTGTGTGATGGAATGCCCTGTGGATGCAATCAAAATGCACCACCCATTGATGAACCAGGTACGCTGGGTTGAAAAAAACAGCCTGCTGAAGAAGGAGTGATTATTCATGGAAACACTAAAAGAGCTCACACAGGCCTGGGGTGTTGCAGGTCGCGAGAAACATATTCGTCAAATCATCAAACAGAAAGTTGAATCCTATGCAGATGAAATTTACACCGATGCAATGGGTAATCTAATTGTGCTTAAAAAAGGTTCAGGGCAAGGTAAAAAAATAATGCTGGCTGCCCATATGGACGAAATTGGATTTCAAGTCACTAAAATTGAATCTGATGGTCGGATCCGCGTTTGCAAAGTTGGCTGGGTTTGGGCAAGTTCCATATATAACGATAAAGTTTTTTTTCAAAACGGAGTCATTGGTGTAGTAGGTTGTGTTGGGAGCATAGAAGAAGCCCAAAATAATGTCAGTAAATTATTTGTTGATATTGGTTGCACCAGTAAAGATGAAACACAAAAACATATCAAAGTAGGTGATTATTGCGGTTTTGTGGGCGCATTTCATGAATTACAAAATGGAAGGATTTGTGCAAAATCACTGGATAATCGCGTAGGTTGTTATTTGCTCATCGAAGCATTGGCGCGCAACAAAGGTGTCCAAACCAATGATGTGTATTATGTTTTCACTGTTCAGGAAGAGGTTGGTTGCCGAGGGGCTGCCGTTGCTGCAGAAAAAATAAAACCGGATATTGGCCTCTCCATTGATATATCGCCCGACCATTTTTACCCCTCAGACCTTGAAGGCAGTAATGCCGTAGGTGATGGTGTCGGCGTGAAATTAGGCGATCCTTCTGCAATGCTGGATGAATATTTAGTCGATGAAATGATCGCTTGTTGTGAGGAAAACAACATTAAATATCAACGGGATGTAATGGATAGAGGTGGTACAGATAGTTCCAGCATTAATCGTTCGCATTATGGCGTACGCGTTGCTGCCATTTCAGTCATTACCAGGTATCCACATAGTCAAAGTGCTGTTATCTCAAAAGATGATCTGCGAGCAGCGGTTGACCTGATTGATCGATATACTGCTCGTACATTCAACTTTGAAGAATAGAAGTACACCTTCTGAAGAGGTGATTTAATTTAAGGAGAAAGAAAAATGAAAAAATCAATTGCATTACTCATGTCTTTTGTGATTTTGTTGACGCTTTTAGCTGGTTGTGCCGGTAATAATCCTGCCACTGGTAACAACGCCAACACTGTCACCGACGCTCAATCCGGTACAACTACGGAAAACAATGAAGCACAGGATGCTGTAAGTGAAGCGGAAGCAAGGACTGATATCATCATCGCTATTGATACCGATGTTGCAACACTGCATCCAACTGATACCAGCACCAGTAATGAAATGGACATCGACAATCAGATCTATGATCCGTTAATGTTCATCACGCTGGATGGTTCCACCACACCAGAACCACGTATCGCAGCCAGTTACGAGATCAGTGAGGATGGATTAACATACACCTTCCATCTTCGTGATGATGTGACCTTTCACGATGGCAGCCCATTAACTGCCGAGGATGTAAAATTCAGCGCTGAATTATACGAACAATCCATTTACCAAAATGCAAGAGTAACCGGTATGAAAGAGATTGAAATCATCGATGATTACACCATCGCTTTCACCACAGAAACCGTATACTCGCCTTTCTTTGAAAATATTGTTGATATGCATATTGCCTCAAAAGCATATTATGAATCGGTCAGCGCCGAAGTATTCGCAAGTGATCCAATCGGTAGCGGCCCGTATAAATTTGTCAGCCATGAATTGGGCAGTAAGATTGTACTTGAAGCATACGATGCATATTATCTTGGCAAAGCTGGCATCACAAATATCACATTCAAAATCCTCTCAGATAACGCTACTGTAGCTGTAGCCATGCAAACTGGAGAAATTGATTTCGCTTCCATCTCAGAATCCAATTTTAGCAATTTAGAGGATGTAGAAGGGATTGTCATCGAAACTGTCCCCATGTCCCGCTTTGGTTTTGTTGCCATGAATCATGAAAAATATCCTTTTAGTGAAACAAAATTCCGTCAGGCAGTTGCCTATGCGATTGATCGCCAAAACATGGTTGATCTGGCATTAGATGGTTTCGGCACGCCTAACTCCAACATCCTCAGTCCATTGCGCTTTGGATACTCCGAAACTCAACCGGTCTACGATTATAATCCGGAAAAATCAGAAGCATTGTTGGAAGAATTGGGGATCACAACTCCCTATGACCTGGGAACCATGTACGTTGCCGAAAGCTATTCAACTCAGGCTCAAATTTTGCAAAACGATCTATCCAATATCGGCCTAAATATTACCCTGGAAATTCTGGAATTCAATGCTTATCTCGATAAACTCCTGGGGGGAGATTATGGCATTTCCGTTTTGGCTATGAGCCTTGAAGGAAATACCCAGGAATTTGAGCTGGCATTCAAGAGTGATTACATTGGGGCGGCCAATAATGCCAGATATTCAAACCCGGAAATTGAAAAGTTATTCGACGATGCGGTTGCCGCTGTGGATGAAAATGAGCGGTATGATATCTATAATCAAATATTCACCAAAGTACAAGAAGACGCTGTATATGTGATTATGTATAACACTGAAGGTTTGTACGCTCACAGTGATGCATTAACTTGTCATCCGTTTGCACTGGAAGGCCGATACTACGTTTATGATTTTGCCTGGTAAATTATCATTTTGTGCAGGAGTAATATTATGAAATATCTTTTCCAACGGGCAAATGTGCTGACCATGAAAACCGATGAGATTTTATATTTAACCGATGTACTGGTCGAGAAAGGTATCATAGTAAACATTGGGAAAAATATACCTGCGGAAAATGCAATAACAATCGACTGCACAGGAAAATATCTTATACCAGGATTATTTGACGCACATGCCCATCTCAATACCAGTGAGATGGGCGAGTTATTTATCGCCAATGGTATTACAGGTGTTCGTAATTTGTGTGGTACTGCAGAGCATAATGTATTAGATAGTGAAATACGTGATGGAACAAAGATCGGACCCTATATATACTCATCCGGCCCTATCATTGATGGTGTCAAAGCAATAGATAAAGTCGATAATCGCGTTTATATCTCCTCCCTTCAAGAAGCAGAAGAAGCGGTATATAACACCATTAACGACGGATTTCGTTGGGTAAAAACCTATCCATCCATCGAACCGGATCATTTGCAACGATTAATGGAAACAGCCAGGGATTGCGGTATCAAGGTATGCGGTCATATGAGTTATCCTGTAGACGCAAAAACCCTGTGCGATTGGGGATATCATTGTTGTGAACATAGCAGCAGTTTACCGCGCCATGATGCAGATATTGAATATCTTGCAAAAGGTGGTATGTGGTTTTGTCCAACCCAGGTTGTTTGTGAAACACTTCCAGATTATGTATGGAATGGAAAACAACTAAACGATTTAGCATATTATGAGTATGTCCCTGGTCCATTAAGGGAATTTTGGGAAGATCGCAATAAAAAAATCATAGCAGGTTATAAAAAAAGAGACTTACGTCCTGATATAAATGTCGTCATCAACCGTGGAAAAACATTTATGACCTATTCAGATCAATATTTGGCTGGCAGCGATACGATGTATCCGGGCATAATCTGCGGATTTTCATTGCACGAAGAGCTTTATAAACTTGTCACCCTATATGGCCGAACCCCCTATGAGGCACTTAAATCCGCAACGGTAAATCCTGCAAAATATATAGGGCTGGAAGAGGAAAAAGGGATGCTGCGAAAAGGTTTCGATGCTGATCTAGTCATTCTGGATGAGAATCCTCTGGCTAATATTCGCAATACAAATAAGATTCAGGCTGTAATGCAAGGAACACGTTATTATGACCGCAAACAACTTGATGCTATCCTGAATCACGTACGCAACCTGAAAGATGAGGAATTCCATTTTATCGCCCCAATCTTTTAGCAAATCAATTCAATTAAAAAAATAAAAGGATGCTGTGTTATATAAACTGGCCCCAATGTCAAGGACAAAATAAAAAAGAGAAGCAAATCCTCACAAATAGCTGTGGGGATTTGC
>JAEKNU010000085.1 GCA_016838895.1 Chloroflexota bacterium | reverse complement strand
ACAAATTGACAAATATTAATAATAGAATAATATATTACTGTTTGAAATACCCGGTCATTTCTTTGGCTAAACCTTTAGTATCAATACATGCCATTTCCTTGATTTGGGTAAATATTTAATGGGAAACACGACATGCCTAACTCCTCGCACCCTAGTTCGAACACTCTTGCCAATGACGGCAATATTTCTATCAATCGCAATGTATTCATATTATTATTAGTACTTGTAGGCTTTTTATTAGGGGGAAGTATTGGCTTTTTTCTTGGACAATATAACGCCATCCAACAATTCGAAAAAGTTCCTGTCATTGCCGTTGCAGAGCCTTCTCCAGTACAGCCACAGGCTGCCATCGTGGAGGAAACAAGCCCATCGGAAATTGTTCCAACTGATATCCCCTACCGACAAGAAATCAGTGTGGATGATGACCCCTACCTGGGGCCGGAAGACGCGCCAATTACGATCGTTGAATTCAGCGATTATCAATGCAGCTATTGCGCCCGCTTCCATGAACAAACCCTTCAGGCATTAATGGAAAAGTATCCAACTGAAGTGCGTTTTGTATACCGTGATTTTCCTTTAGGTGGCCACCCGGAAGCACAAAAAGCAGCTGAAGCATCGGAATGTGCTGATGATCAGGGAAAATTCTGGGAAATGCAAGATTTGTTATTTAAAAACCAGGTTCTCCTTAGTGTGGAGCAATACAAAATTTTTGCTATCGAGTTGGGTCTGGATACGGATACGTTTAACACCTGTCTGGATAGCGGAAAATATGAGGATGAGGTTGTCGCCGATCTGATGGATGGCATAAATTATGGGATCTCCGGTACGCCAGCCTTCTTTGTCAATGGCATCACGTTAATGGGTGCTTTGCCAATCGAACAATTTGAAGCAGTTATCGAGCAAGAGCTCAATCAATAAATAAAACACATTTAATAACACTTTATATATGCACTGATCCTGGGAGTTGAGCATGGACCAATCGCAAAACACTGTTGTTGTCAGGAAATCCACATTGTGGATTCTCCTCGGTTTAATTGTATTAATTCCTCTGTTTTTTGGTCTTAGTCTGAGCAGCGATGTTTTTGCAAAAACCATTGACCTGCAGGAAGCATCTCCAACGATGGTTCCCACATCCATTCCCCCGGATGAGTGCCTGAATGACCCGACCAGCTCAGCCTGCCTGGCCCTATGTGCCGAGAACCCACTGCAGGATTTTTGTTTATCGGCAGCCAATGCCTGTGCAGAGGATAACAGTGAGCCCTTCTGCAACGACCTGTGTACCATGGACTCCAGTCGCAGCTTCTGTATCGATTTGTGTACCACCGATACCGCATTACCTTATTGCGGTAACCTTTGTGCTGGTAATCCCGATCAACCATTTTGCAGCGATGTCTGCGCTGCCGCCGATCCGGCCAATACACCGGAATACTGTACCCTGGTGGCATGCCAGACCAAACCCCATTCAGCGGGCTGCGATACCTTGTGCGAACAAGATCCCAGTCAATCCTTTTGTGCGGATTTCTGTACATCTTCCGAAAACCCGCAAGAGATCTCCTTTTGCCAGAACCTCTGTATTGCAAACCCCAACCAGGGCTTTTGTGACCGGATCTGCTCGGAATCTGACGACCCGCTCGCTATCGGCTATTGTGTAGAAGTCTGTACAACCGATTCAAATCGACCCTATTGTGAGGAGCTTTGTCTGGACCCGCGCTCGATGGCATTAAGCAGTGACTTTTGTAAATCGAAATGTGAATTCAATAATGGCAAGCCGGATGATGGAGGGACCTACTGTCTCGATTATTGTGAACAGGATCCTTCTCAGCCTTATTGTACTGATATGTGTACAGGTAGTTCCTACAAATATGATTTTTGTGAAGCCATTCCCTGCTCAATCACTACGTTTAGTGATGATCCAAAATGTGGTTTGATCTGTACAGAAGATCCTACCAACATATTATGTCAACAGGTTTGTGCTAACAGTAACTCTGGGATTCTATATCTAAGTAACAACAACGCCGACAAATCATTTTGTGAAGTTGGTTGCGAATTTGATCCCACGATGGCTCATTGTTCATCTTTATGTCAGAGCAAAGTAAAGAGCGGAGTACTCGCTCCTCTACAGGAAGATATGCCGGCGTACTGTGCAAGCAGTTGTCTCAGCAACCCCGATCAATCTTTTTGCAGTGTCGTCTGCGATCAGAATCCCGAACTGTGTATGGATACCTGTAAAAGCAACCCCAAAACCCCCGGCTGTGAAGAGCTTTGTGAGATAACACCCGATCTGGATTTCTGCCGTGAGACCTGCAAAAATTCGGATAGTTATGCCTGCCGAGCAACCCGCTGTTACGATGATCCGGATAGTAGCTGGTGCAATTTTTATTGTACCAATAGCGCTGGCGCGTACGATTTTTGTGCAGATGTTTGTGAGAAGACCCCTGAAAAATATTATTGCGTCAATGTTTGCGAGGAAGATCCTCTACAGCCCTTCTGTGTGGATGCCTGCAACAACACCGAGCACCCCGCCTGGTATCCATTCTGTAGCGATATCTGTAACACCATTGAAGACCCTACTGAATACCCCTATTGCAGAACACTTTGTGAAAGTAAGGTAAACATGGGCGCCTATTGTGCGGATATCTGTGAGAAAAACGCTTATTGGTGGTGCCCAGACACCTGTATTTCCAATCCAGGCAATGACTATTGCGTTTCCCAATGTGAGGCAAACCCTGATTTAGTTTATTGTAACCAGACCTGCCTGCTCAGACCGGACCTGCCTTATTGCCAGACGCGTTGCGAAAACATGGAAGAAGATGGAAAGTTATACGCTCATTGTGTAGCCAGTTGTCACGATCATCCCTTCAGCGATAGCTGTGAGTTTATGTGTGATAATTTTATTCTAAAAGCAGAACATGAAATTGAAGCAGAGCCGCCTGAAAATGGAACACGTTCCGAACCCGTTACACCCATTCCGTCTTATTGTGAAGAAGCTTGTGTTGCACTTAATGATCATCCGGATGTAACAGATGTAGGTTTGGCAAATTATTCTTATTGCGGTGATTTATGCGCACTCCGCAATGATGGAGTTGCGCCAGATTATTGTGTTGAAGTTTGCGATCGAAGTTATTATGCAACTGGCGGCTATCATGTCGATGCCATGATCGACTTTTGTGATGATGTCTGTTTTGATATCAAATCCAAACCTGACGAAGGATCTTTAACCAATCCGGTTGATTTTTGTACCAATGTCTGTGTTAATCGTATGGCTCAGGATGGCGCTCTGGAAATCGCCGGGGCTGTGCTGAACCAGATAGAAGGGAAAATCCTTTCTACAATAACTGATCTGGTTGGTTATGAAAGCTATACTGAATTACCTTATTGTTATCTGTTAGAAGATACACTTCCCCCTGGGTTCTTGTTACGAGAGGATTACACGGAAAACAAAGACCCGGATTGGACACCTTACCTTGAAACCAGGGATCCCTGTGATTCTTCCTTTACAACAGCCGGATCACTGGAATGCTTGTACCAGCATGCCTACGTCGATGACACCACCGGTGGCGGCTTAGATTGTACCAAAAACCCTACATTGCCTGTTTGTTTATCAAATTGTAAAAATGCAGTAAACCCCAGTGAATTAAATTATTGTTATGGCATTTGCAATAAAGATCCTCAGGCGCCGTTCTGTGATAAAGTTTGCGAATTATCCTCCAATGCGGAACAATTTCCCTTCTGCGTGGATAAATGCACCATCCCCGATGAACCGCCCAACTGGCTGAGGTTTCCCGAGTTATACAGCGGTGAACTGCTAACACAGGAGAGGCCCGAATTTACGGAAGATATCCCTGATTCGCAGTATGCAGATCATCCAGATTTCTGCAATGCTTTTGTTTGTGAACACTTTGCCGAGTTTGACTGCCCGGCGTTAATTTGCTCCAGCGCCTCCAATCCCGAGGCGATTCCCTCCTGCGTAAATCAATGTGCAAAAGATGCCTCGCTGGATTTCTGCCCGGATATTTGTGCTGATAACCCCTACGGTTATAGTTTCTGCCTGGGTACACAAACCTGTGATGTCAATCCCAATCAGACCAAGTGTAAAACCGAATGCAGCAATGCCGCTGACCCTTCCCAGCTTTCCTGGTGTGAGGGATTATGCCGCAGGGACGGCAGTTTGTCATTCTGTACCGGCTTCTGTGAGAATGCCGAAGATATTCACACGCCCTTCTGTACGGCAACATGTAAAGCCAATCCCGACAGCGGCGTTTGCGATGCCCTCTGTGAGCTCAACCCGGCCAATAGCTTCTGTGCCGATTTGTGCAAAGCCAATCCGGAAAAAGATTTCTGTACTGCCCTGTGTAATATACCTGGCAGTTACCAGGATTATGAAAGCATTTGTGCTTCGGTATGCGATATCAACCCCTATCTACACACCTGTGGATTGGTCTGTAGCTTTAGTAATACATCATATGATTTCTGTCAGGATCGATGTGCGTTTATAACCATTGATGGAGGTAGTTTTAATACCTGTTCTAATCCGTGTATGGAGAATCCTAATCTGCCTATTTGTGTCTCATCTTGCGAAGATACATCACATGGTGCTGATTTTGTTGCTGTTTTCGATTGGTGTGATGATATTTGTAAAGAGGATCCGGGATATTCTTTCTGTTGGGATAACGCTGAATGTTATAACGATTATATTCCCTATGGGGGTATACCAGAGGTTTGTATGGCATCATGTGATCTAAACGATAAACTACCTTATTGTGATGATTTATGTACCTTGAAACCCGACAATCCCTGGTGTGCAGATCGCTGTATAGAAGAGTTGGATGCCGGTAACCCTGTCCCGGATTACTGTAAGAGGATTTGTACGGATACGGATGATCTCCTGAAGGAACCATTCTGTCAGGACATGTGTCGGGACATATACAAACAGGACAGCACCTATGGTTTTTGCGGAGATATCTGTAATGCCCTGGAATATCCGTTAAGCGAAGATTATTGTGTTGCGAAGTGTACACGGGCCAAGAATTATGAAGAATATCCCTATTGTGCTGAAAAATGCAACCAGCAGGCGCAAGCCGGATTGGCGCCCGAAGCGTTTGAGTCTTTCTGCTGGGATGGCATTGATCCAAAGTATACCTGTACAGAACCTTTTACCCTGGCATTGTGTGAAGCCAACCCAACCACAGAAGGCTGTTCCGGGGTATGTACCTGTAACGAAAAAACCCTCCTGGAAAAATGTGCCAATAGTGATAATCCGGCAGAAGCCCTATGTTGTGTAGATTACTGCCAATCTGAAGAAAATGCCGATGAACCGTTCTGTGGTGACATCTGCGCAACGGATTCAACGCATGATTTTTGTACATTACGCTGCACGAGTGCAGATGAACGCTTCACCCCCTATTGTGGTGAAATCTGCAAGGCCGAGGATTCATGGTCGTTTTGTGGTGAACTATGCGATGCCCAATACGATGAAGCCTTCACCAATCAATATTGTATGGCAAATGCCAATTCTCCATGCTGCGACCGCATCTGCGAGGAAGACCCTGATCTGCCGTTCTGCGGCAATGTCTGTAACTATACGGCCAATCCGACTTACTGTGCCCAACAATGTGACTCTGATCCAAACCAGAATTTCTGTCATCATATCTGTGAGTCAAACCCGGACTCTCCTTGGTGTATGGGCCTTTGTGAGGAATGGGCTTCCGCTGACTATTGCCAGGCTTATTGCCAGGAAGACCCGAATCTTGAATTTTGCAAAACTAAATATATTAATCCGGATGCTGAATGCTGGCCGGGAGCATATGCTCCAGGCATTGTAGCAGGATGTGCAGAGAATGAAAGAGCCATGTGCAATGAGGAACATATTTGGACATGCTTTGATCCATCGGATGATGCTTGCTGCGAAGACATCCCGGGAATTATTTCTCCTCCGGATTTTGAATAATGCCAGGATTCAACCTGAACAAGGAGTGGAACATATGAAAACAAACCGCACTTTTTCCAAAATTACCAGTTTGATCCTGGTTTTAACCCTATTCTTTTCCATGCAAACCAGCACCGTGCTGGCAGAGGACTCCGCAACTCCTGAATCCACTGCCAGTGAGGCAGCACCGACAGAAAGCGTAGAAGAAGCTGTTGAAAATACGCCCGAACCGGAAAATCCACAGGAAATCCCTGAAGAAGAAACGGGAACCGCTGCGGAATCAACGCTGGAACAAACCAAAAACCCAGTTAGCGAAACTGAACCTGCAGTGGAAGCCGCACAAGAACAAACAGAAACGCAGGCTGTTGAAAATATGCCCACTATTGAGGGTACAGAACAGGACGCGTCTGCCGATGAATCACCTTCTGAAGCAGATGCAAGCGAATCCACGCCTGTTGAAACACAATCATTGGAAACCCCAACAGCTGAAGCAGCCGTTGATCCGGAAATCAGCGAAATTCTTGCGGCGGCCGATGAAGCCGACGTCGAGTTGATTCCACTGAATGAAGAGGATGAAATCACACCCATGGGCAGTAACGAAGCTGCTGAAATCCTAAGCGGCGGCGATCCATACTTCGAGGATGCCAGCGGTAACTGGATCGGCTACACCAGTTTAACTGGAACCTGTCCTGCTATCGTTACCACATGTAATCAGGTGGCCGCGCCCGTACAAGCCGCCATCGATGCCGCACCGGTAAATGCCTATATCTACGTTGAAAAGGACACTTACGTAGAGGACATTATCATTAACAAGTCCCTTACCCTGACAGGTTTATGGCAGGGCAATGAAGATTTCGCGGATCGGCCCACACTGCAGGGATCGGTCACTATCACCGCTGACTATGTCTATTTCGAAAACTGGATTGTTGATGCAACCGGGAAAACATATGGTATTGAGGTTCAAGGGGATGGTGTGATGATTGATAATAGTCATGTGATGAATGCAACAGGGGCGAATATATTCATTAATAATGCTGATAACGCCATTATTGCAAATAATACCATTGAGAATTCAAATGGCGGGGACGGGATTCTGGTCGTGAATGCAAATCTAACAGATATCGAAGAAAATGTGATTAATAACAATTGGGATGCCTCGCCAGGTTCCGCTGGTGGAATTAATCTAGTTAATTCAACCAATAACATCATATATCAAAATAATATTACCAACAATGAAATTGGCATCATTAACGGGACAGTTACTCAGGTAGACGCCAGAAATAATTATTTTAATGGCAATAATTCAGACGTCTTTGGAGATGTTCTGATCAATTCCTCTTATCCCGAAGTCAGCTTACCCATCGATTGGGGCTTCCCGCCAGCACCAGGCACCATACCCAATGAGGAGATTGACCCGCCTTCCGATGATTTCATTGAATTCTATCATCCCATTGATGGGGATTATTCGGAACTGGATTGCGGCATGATCTGGGATGCAAACCGGGATATTGACAAAACCGGCGAGTTCCAGCGCTATGTCAATGATGTCTGGGTACGTTATGATGCAAATCTGGGTGGTTTTGTTCATGATATGGGGCAGGAAGACAATGTGCAGTATCTACGCAAAACCGATGGCAGTTGGCACTTAATTAGTGCCGATGGTGAAATGAGCGCCATGTCGGAAATTGATGATAACAACTGGTCTGTTCTGGATGGCAACTGGTGTCTAAATCCGGATGGCGGGCATCTGAAGTATGACGACTGTTTCTTGTACTACTATGAAAACAACGTTTTCAAGTGGGCAATGAACACCCAGGATAGAAAATACTACGACTATGATGTAGAAATGGCATCCTGGATACCCAGATCATAATTTGTTTTTATTTCTTATAACCATAATCAAATAAAGAGAGCACAACGCAACGCCATCAGACCTGTCAGGTTTCAAAAAACTGGCAGGTCTAAATCGAACGTGCTATATGATATGGCTGTGCCAAACTGTAATATCCTTGCTATAATGTTTTCATTGTTGTTTACCAGATAGAATTTATTTCGCCTCGTTCATAAGAATCATTTGTGAATCAAATCTTGAATGACCCCTTATGCAACCCGCCTGTACATCAACACCCGCAGAATTCATCCAGCAAGTGTTGAAATGCCGGATCATCACGTAGGGCATCAGGAATAACTCAGTGGCTTAATAAGCGTGGATCATAGGAAAACGGCGTCTCATCGATAACCGTTATTCTCGACATATCTTTATGTTCCGGATTTATGAGATAGTTCTTTTCAACCGGCATGATCGTAGAGGGTACTGCCAATACTGTGGTTCTCTTTTCTTGCAACCACTTTGTCCCAAAATCTTGCAATTCCTCTGGAGATGGATAATATTGTCGCCACTTTGGGGTTAATTGGGTCGGGTCACATTCCTCAATATCAATATCATCAGGAACATCAATTTGTAAAATGCCCAAATCCGAGGGGGCCATAGAAGGATCGACATGCACCAGATATTCCAATGCCGCCAATGATGCTGCGCAAGATGTATAAACAATTCGATGTCCAATGGAATGCCAGCGTCCTGATACGTAAATCCCCCCCATACCCGATAATTTATCCGCGTATGACAGTATTGTAATGCGCCAAACCCGCATTACCCGTAGATTCCATATTTGATTCTATTAAGTACATCTTCGACCAGCCCTGACCCAATATCGGTATCAAGAAGTTCAAGTGGCATCTCGCCGCCTAATTCAGTATTTGGATGCTTCAACCACTTACGAGCTTTTTCAGCATTACCAAGGACATCGACGGTAAATGTATAAATTCTGATAATTCGGTAAAGGCGATCTGATTCAACAGCGGAAAGATGATTTGCTTCTTTTCTGCGGGAAAGCGTTCTTGTAGGGATGCCAAGAATTTCAGATAACTGTTTTTGCGGGATATCAATTTCTTTTTGTACTGCTTCAAATACTGAAAAAGAAAATCCTTTTTGAACGGATTCCATCAGGGAACTCGGATTATTGGTATCCTTTGCCCCAAGGCCGTGCAATATTTTGGATAGGAAACCTGCGGGATAGGTTGGTTGGTTCGTTTCTAAAGCCAAGGTATTGTGTGTCATATGGCTATTATAGCATTGCCAGATGGCTTTGTCAAATCCTTGTGTTTCACTTGACATTGTCCACACCATCGTAGGGTGCGGTTGAAGACCGACGTACGATTATCTATCCATCAAGCATGGGTCTTCAACCCACCATCTTTGGCAGGAAATTCAATTTATTAACCAAAATCCCTTTACGATTAAACACACCAAATACGCCTATCTATGCATAATCACTTTTTTCCTAAATCAATCTCATCCCAACCAGCGCCGATAATGGTGGGTTGGCTTGCTTGTTTTTCCTATCAACATCCATTCCCGATCCGCCCAACAGCAACCTACATTTCATGTCATTGCGAAGGAGCGTTTTTCACATGTAGTTTCCTTTTTTTACTAGCGACTGAAGCAATCTCCCGGCAGTTCACATATTACTCCATTCCTGACCAGCGCCGTTATTGGTGGGTTGGCTCACATACTTTTCCTATTGGCAATCTTTCCCGATCCGCCTAACCGCACCCTACGATTTCTACCAACCCTTCTCCCCTCCAACAGATCTATTCGTGTGGTTCATGCTTTTCGTGGTTAATAAAATAACCTAAAATTAATTCCCCCATATTCCTTGACCTGTCCACACAACAGTGATAAACTCATGCACATGATATTAAATTCCCGTTTACCAGAAATCAAGCGAGCTCGACCCTATTGTACATACAACTGGGAGGCTTGATGCTTGGATAAATCCGTAGCGGGATTTTGAAAGAGATCAAACGTGAAAACAAAGCCTTCCAATTGGAAGGCTTTTTATTTTATAATTTTCTTAAGGAGATTTTGAAAAATGGTTACTTGTCCTGAATGTGGAGCAGAATTTGATTTACCGGAAGGTACTGTCTTAAACGAAATTATTGTATGCCCCGAATGTGGTATTGAACTGGAAGTCACTTCACTCACTCCGCCGGAAGTTGAAGAAGCACCGATGGAAGAGGAAGACTGGGGCGAATAATTCTTTCGCCGTCAAAACCATAAAGAGGTTCGTATGAAGACAGATGTTCGAGTTGGACTGTTGTTGTCCCGTGTACGTGTAGAAGAAAAGTGGATTTGCGCTGAACTGGAAAAAAGAGAGATCAACTATGATCGTCTCGATGATCGTTACATCCATTTTGAGCCAGAAAAACCACAACCCTGGCAGCAGTATGATGTGATTCTGGAGCGCAGCATCAGCTATGCGCGCGGATTATATGCGCTGCAATTGTTCAACCAGTGGGGCATCCCCACGGTGAACAAAGCCGTAACCGCAGAAATTTGTGGAGACAAAATCAAAACTACATCCGTACTGGCATCGGCAGGTGTACCCCAACCACGGGCAAGAGTCGCTTTTACAACCGAATCCGCTCTGGAAGCCATCGATGAACTGGGTTACCCCGTTGTACTCAAACCGGTGGTTGGCTCCTGGGGTAGATTACTCTCCAAAATTAACGACCGTGAAGCCGCTGAAGCCATCCTGGAACACAAATCCGTTCTGGGTTCCTATCAGCATTCCATTTTCTACATCCAGGAATACGTGGATAAACCCGGCCGCGATATCCGTATTTTCATGATTGATGAAGATCCCATCGCCGCCATCTACCGCACCTCTGAGCATTGGATCACCAACACAGCCCGCGGTGCCAACGGCGAAGTTTGCCCAATCACCCCTGAACTGCGCGATATCTGTATCACAGCAGCCAAAGCCGTAGGCGGCGGTGTGCTGGCGATTGACGTGATCGAACATCCCCAACGCGGTATGGTGGTTAATGAAATCAATCACACTATGGAATTTCACACCGCGCAACCCACTACCGGTATCAATATCGCCGGTTTGATTGTGGATTATGCGCTCAAAGTTGCCCAGCAGGGCAAATCGCAACCGGCCATGCAGGAGGCATTATGATAACAGCCACCATCATTGGCGGATCAGGATACACAGGTGGCGAGGTCTTGCGCATTTTATCGCAGCATGCTCATGTACAGGTCACTCAAATTACCTCCCGCCAATACCTGGGACAATTTGTCTATCAGGTTCACCCCAATTTACGCAAACAAACCGACTTAAAATTCATTTCCCCCGATAATCTCGAATCAACCGATATCTGTTTTCTGGCTTTGCCCCACGGTACTGTGCAAAGTAAAATTGATGCGTTTGCTGAAAAATTTACCTACATCATTGATCTTTCGGCAGATTTTCGTTTGAAGGATGCCGCCACCTATAAAAAATGGTACGGCGAGGATCATCAGGCGCCCGCATGGCTGGATAAATTTGTCTACGGCCTGCCCGAAATTTATCGTGAGGAAATCAAACAAGCCAAATACGTCAGCGGAGTTGGCTGCAACGCCACAGCATCCAACCTGGCCATGTATCCATTGGTCAAGGCTGACTTAATCGATTTGTCCAAGCCGCTCATTTTTGAAGTGAAAGCCGGATCATCCGAAGGCGGCGCCAGCGGGAACCCTGGTTCACACCACCCTGAACGGTCCAATGTTATCCGCACCTATGCGGCCTATGGCCATCGCCATACCGCCGAAGTCATGCAGATTCTGGGCAGCAACAACGTCTCCCTGACCATGACCTCCGTGGATCTGGTACGCGGTGCGCTGGCTACCGGCCATGCCACCGTCAAAGATGGCGTCACTAAAAAAGAAATCTGGGGTGCCTATCGTCAGTTCAGTAAAGATAACCCCTTTATCCGCATCGTCAAGGAAAGAAAAGGCATTTACCGTATGCCGGAACCCAAGATTCTGGCTGGCTCCAATTACGCCGACGTCGGATTTGATATTGACCAGGAAAACAAGCACTGTATCGCCATCTGCGCCATCGACAACCTGATGAAAGGTGCCGCCGGCTCGGCTGTGCAGTGTATGAACCTCATGTTGGGGCTGGATGAAACCGAAGGCATGACCTTTCCCGGTTTGCACCCCGCATAATTCATAAAAAGAAGAGGAGTGAGTATTACATGAGTGAGACCATTGTCATTAAACTTGGCGGCGCCGAAGGCGTACAATTTGAACCGATTTGCAAAGACGTTGCAGCATTAATTGAGCAGGGTAAGCGCGTGGTTCTGGTACACGGCGGTTCCAATGAAGCCAATCTGCTCGGTGAAGCCGTTGGTTCCCCCCCAAAATTCATCACCTCCCCTTCCGGATATACCTCTCGTTATACCAATCTGGAAACCATGGAAATTTTCTGCATGGCACTGAATGGGAAAATCAACAC
Organism: Chloroflexota bacterium; assembly: GCA_016838895.1. Lineage (GTDB taxonomy): Bacteria > Chloroflexota > Anaerolineae > Anaerolineales > Anaerolineaceae > UBA5203. The sequence goes on along the minus strand of JAEKNU010000085.1, from coordinate 5,863 downwards.
CTTTTTGGTGCAGGCCTTGCAAAAAATGGGCATCAATGCCTTTGGACTGTGCGGTCTGGATGGTCGCTTGATTCAGGCAAAGCGCAAAGGTGCCATCAAGAGCATTGAAAATGGAAAAATTCGCCTCATCCGTGATGACTATACCGGCAAGATCGACAATATTAACACGGATATTTTAAACACATTGCTGGACATGAACTACGTACCCGTCGTGGCGCCCATCGCCATCAGCCACGAGAGTGACGCTTTAAATGTAGACGCCGACCGTGCTGCGGCTATGATCGCCGCGGCTTTGCAGGCAGATCAGCTCTTATTGCTCACCGCTGTACCCGGCATTATGAAGAATTTCCCCGATCCATCTTCCCTGATTGAGAAGGTTGCCTATGTCGAAATAGAGAATGTTCTCAATCTGGTTGAAGGCAGAATGAAGAAGAAAGTACTGGGTGCCCAGGAAGCACTGGACGGCGGCGTTGGGCAGGTCATTATCGCCGACGGCAGCACACTGGATGCCCCTGTGATTAACGCAATCGCTGGTCATGGGACCAGTTTTACAAAATAATTTTGAAGTAAAATACGGGAGTCTGACATGGAAACCATGCAATTGGAAAAAAACGATACTTCTGGTGTGTACGCCAAACGTGAAATAAGCCTTGTTCGTGGTCAGGGAGCTTGCCTTTTTGACGATCAGGGCAAGCGATATATCGATTGCGTTGGCGGCCAGGGTACAGCCAATATAGGTCACTGTCAGCCACCCGTTGTCCAAGCGATTACGGATCAACTCAATCAGTTGATGATTTGCCCGGAGATTTTTTATCATCCGAACCGCGGCTTGTTTTATGATGCACTGCTCAGTGCCCTTGGACCCGCCTACAACCGCGTATTCCTGTGTAATTCAGGTACCGAAGCCGTAGAAGCCGCCTTAAAATTCTCACGCTTCCTTACCGGGCGCACCAAAATTCTGGCCGCCATGCGCTGCTTCCATGGACGCACCATGGGCGCACTTTCTGCTACCTGGAATAAACATTACCGTCAACCATTTATGCCGCTCGTCCCGGATTATGATCATTTCCCGTATGACAATATCGACAAAATGACCGCCAAAATTGACGATCAGACCGCTGCTGTCATTCTGGAAGTGGTTCAGGGCGAAGGTGGTATCTACCCCGGCAGCACGGCGTTCTTCCAGGCTGCCCGCGAGTTGTGCAGCAAACATGGCGCCTTGTTGATCATCGATGAAGTTCAATCCGGATTCGGGCGTACCGGCAAGTTATTTGCTTTCATGCATCATGATATTCAGCCCGATCTGATCACCATGGGCAAATCCATTGCTGCCGGTATCCCCATGGGTGCCGTGGTACTCAATCAGGACGTGCCCGATCTACGCCCAGGGATTCACGGATCCACCTTTGGCGGTAATCCGGTTGCTACGGCTGCCGCGATTGCATCTTTGAAATTCATCCAGGAAAATCATCTAGTGGAAAATGCCGCCGAAATGGGCGCATATTTTGTGGACCAACTCCAGGCCATTGATTCCCCGCTGATCCGTGAAGTACGCGGAAAAGGGCTCATGATCGGCATGGAACTCAAACAAAAAGTTGCCCCTATTCTGGCAAAACTTGCCGAGGAAGGTGTACTGGCCCTGCCGGCCGGGATGAATGTATTACGTTTCCTGCCGCCATTGGTGATCAACAAAGAACAAATCGATCAGGTCATCGCCGCAACTCGTAAGGCATTGGCAGAATGAATCAGGAACGCGCCCTGCAAACCCTGCAAGGGCTTGTTGAAAACTACTCCCCAAGCGGCAGCGAACAGGCGGCAGTGCAATTTCTGGTCAATCGTTTTCAGCAGTTAGGGTATGATCAGGCTTTTATCGACGAAGCCGGAAATGCGGTAGGCATCATCGGATCCGGCGAAAAGACCCTGCTCATGCTGGGGCATATTGACACCGTACCCGGCCAGATCCCTATACGCATAGAAGACGGCGTCCTTTTCGGACGCGGCTCGGTAGATGCCAAAGGTCCCCTGGCCAGCTTCACTGAAGCAGCTGCCGGCTTTCAATCAGACGAATGGCAAGTCATGGTGATTGCTGCCGTCGGCGAGGAAACGGATTCTCCCGGTGCCATGTTCGTGCGCGATCATTACAGCGCAGATGCCGTCATCATCGGTGAACCCAGTCAGTGGCAGCGTTTCACCCTGGGCTACAAAGGCTCCTGCTGGGTCAACCTGTATTTCGCGACTACCCTGGCGCACACCGCCGGGCAGCAATCCAGCGCTTGCGAGCTAGCCTTTCAGGGTTGGGCATCCATCCAGCATTTCGCTGCCGGCTACAATATCGACATCCCCAAAGTCTTCGAACAAATTCAGCCCACCCTGCGCGGCTTCAGCACCGATAGTGACGGTTTCAATGATATCGCTATCCTGCACGTTGGCTGCCGCCTACCCATGAGCATGACGCCCGACAAATGGCTGCATAACCTCCAGTGCGTTCTCCAGAATGCCAGCTTCCAGTTACTCGGTGAACCCCTGCCGGCCTTTCAATCCGACAAAAACACCTTCCTGGCGCGTCTGTTCCTGCGCAGCATCCGAGCCAACGGTGGCAAACCCGGATTTGTGTATAAAACCGGTACCGCGGATTTCAATATCGTGGGACCCGCCTGGAATGTGCCCATCCTGGCCTACGGCCCCGGTGATTCGGCCCTCGACCACACCCCCAATGAACATTTACCATTAGCAGATTATTTCAAAGCCATTCAGGTACTCGAAAACGTCCTGCAGAACCTGTAATCTATCTCATCACTCCCCTCAAACGAATGCCCGTAAAAATCACGTAAACATGAATATATTTTTTACGCACTTTAAATCATCTAAATATATAAAATCCGTTTATAATCTATATAAATTAATATTTATCAGTTTTTCATAAAAATAGAAGTAATGGATGCTTTGAAGTGAGATGACAGCATGGTCGCTCGGTTTGCACCGTACAACGCAAACAGTCACTCATGGAGCTAGTAGCGAAACCGGCCGTAGGTATTTTGTACCGGCTGGTTTTTTAATACCTGCCGCATAGAGGCAACCATTATCGATGAGAAAAAATACCCTCACCCACGCAATCCTTATTAGTATCTTATTATGCAGCTTATTTAGCCCGGCCGTTGTGCTGGCTGACCCCATCCCACCAACTGATGGAAATGATCGAATTACCGGGGATGATTCAGCGGTCATGAATCATATAGAAGGCACGATTGTCAATGAAGACCAAACCTTTTCTGGTGGTGGTGGGCGTGATCAGTTGACTGGTGACAATACCTGGTTCTTATTTAACGATGGCCCTGACAATACCACGGATTCATTAGTGTTGATAAACGGCAACGATACAATGTATGGTGATGAAGGCGATGATTACCTTTGGGGAGATTTACAGGCCTTATTTCTGAACAGCGACGCCAGTATTTATAACGGTGACGATATACTTAACGGGGGCAGCGGCAATGATTACCTGATTGGCGATTCACAATCGGTTTCAAGCAACAACAACGTTTATATTGAAAACGGCGATGATCAGCTGTATGGCGGCGATGGGAATGATACCCTGGTCGGTGATCAGCTCACACAAGGAAGAAACGTTCAAACAACCATTATTGATGGTGATGACCTGCTCGAAGGCGGTGCCGGTGACGATACCCTTAGCGGTAACGGCGGCAATGACAGGCTCTATGGCGGCGATGGAGATGATATCCTGTATGGGTATCAGGAACTCATTGGCTGGGTTGACCCCTCAACCATCATCGAAGGGGATAACCTGCTCAACGGCGGCAGCGGTAACGATATGATTTACGGCAGCGTCGGCACAGATACCGTTGAAGCCAATTTACGCAACAACCAGGATGTGGTTCTCACCGATACAACGTTGGTGATTAACGACCCGGATACTTCTTTAATTGAAACAGACACGCTTGTCAGCATTGAAAAAGCCAATTTGCTTGGTAGTGAGGGCGCCAATACCTTCACTGCGACTGCCTTTTCCGGCACCACATTCATGGATGGAGCCGGCGGTATTGACAATTTCTCCGGCAGCCAACAAGCCGATGAAATTCACGGCGGCAGCGGGGACGACGTTATTAATGGCAATGGCGGCCAGGATCTGCTCTTTGGCGACAGCGGCATGGATACCCTCTCCGGCGGCGCTGACAACGACACCCTCAACGGGGGTGATGATGCCGATATGCTCTCCGGAAATGCTGGCGATGATACGCTCAATGGGGATGCCGGCAACGATGCCCTGCTTGGTGGAGATGGGCATGATACCCTCTCTGGCAATGATGGTGATGATAATCTATTCGGAAACAGCGGTAACGATACCCTCAATGGCGATGCTGGAAATGATACTTTAACCGACGAGGACGGCAATGACACACTCCTTGGCGGCAGCGGTGATGATACTTTCATCTTCACCAGCACGATCGTAGACGAAGTCAATACGGCCAACGGCAATCAGGGCAGCAACATCTTCCGCTTCAATGCCGGGACGTTGGGTCATTACGCATTGGAAACAGAATCGGAAGAGGACACCCTGGATTTCAGTGCCTATGAACAGGCCATCACCATTGACCTTTCCAACCAGGCAGAACAGGAAATCAGCCCCAATTTGTGGCTCACCCTGACTGGCTGGTTCAAAACCCTGTTAGGCACCAATCAGAACGATACCATCACCGGCAATCAGATCTCTAATGAGCTGTACGGTAATGCCGGCGACGATCAGATTGATGGTCAAGGCGCTGTCAATGTAGTAAATGGCGGCGACGGCACCGACGAGGAAATTAATCCCTCATCCGCAAACACGCGCATCAGCATTGAATTACCCTTACCCACCCAAGCGCCGGCTGCGCCTGTCAGCCCAAACGGTAGCGCTGAGGGTACGCCTTTATTTGGCAGCATTCTCCCCAACGGCTTCCTCCCGGTTACCGGTGGTGAAACGATCAAGCTGGTTTGCCCGGCAGGTACTGACAATGTTTCCGTGCAATTACTGAGCGGCGACCAGGTCACTTTCTTCAACTTATGTGATCTCAACGCCATCGTAACCAATATCCCGCAAGAAACATTACCGGTCCCTTTACCAAAAGACACACAATTGCTTTCCGGTTTACTGATAAAAGTATTGGATGATACCCAATTGCTCAGCAGTTTCGAATTAGCTTCCCTGTTGATGGCATTTAATATGGAAGAAGCCCCGGCTGGTGAATTGACCTTGCTGTACTGGGATGAAGTTTCCCAAACCTGGATCAATATCCTCGAGCATAATGAAGATACACGCTACCCGGTCAACTTACTGCCAGATAGCACGGACCTGCGTATCATATTATCCGGTCTGTTCAACAATCCGGATACGCAACGTGCTGAAAGCCAGACAAACTTCAGCGGCTTATTCGTGCTGGCCGTTCAATAACAATACTTTTTTGGCAGCCCTGCGCAGATATTTAATACTTGATTATTACCCTAAAACCCTCATGCAAACAAACAGATTGTCATGAGGGTTTCGCATCTTAATGCGGATTAAATGCTCAGATAAACATCAGAACCCGGAAACCCATTCACTTTTCTTAACATAAAAAAAGGAAAATAAATTCAGGATACAAATTGTCCAATTAACCAGTATTTTGGTTTTTATTGTAAAAATATGCCTGGATTCGTCTTCTTCCACCCATAATATTGTATGTAAAATTTGCGTAAATATTTACTTTTTTACGCATTTTATACCCTAAAAAGCGATATTTCCATTTATAATCTATGACTTCACTGAAAAAACGACAGGACAAAAACAACCCAAATTGTACCCTTCACGAATGGAGAGAACTTTAATATA
>JAEKNU010000084.1 GCA_016838895.1 Chloroflexota bacterium | reverse complement strand
AATTTTAACAGCCTATGATAAAAATTAATAGGCTTCAGTTCTTTTTCGTTTGCCCCGCTTTATTGAGATGATACGATAAATTTATCTTATAATATATATTACCCACTGGGGGTTAGCTGGTTTTATATATTACCAAACTTACAATTTTCATTCGAATCCCCCAGTTTCGTTACATACAACTTTTTTAACACAGTTATTAATTTATTAGTGATTTACTATCAGTAGTAATTTGTTTACCTTTCACTTTTTAAATGCAGGGCGGTATTTTTTAACAAATTCTTTACCCATTATTTGTGCCTAGAATCACCTCATATTGATTAAAAATAAAATACTAAAAACCATGACTTCTATGGCAGTAGCCAAAATCATTGGAGAGGCATTCATGCATTCAAAATCATCCACCACAACTAAATTCTATCGTTTTGGGAATATTTTCATACGTATTTGTATGATTCTGTCGATCGTTTTATCGAATATGGCGATACAGACGACGAACGTTCAGGCAAGATCGGGAATTATCGATAATTCAGTAAATAGTACAGAGAAGAATTTTGGTAAACATACGCTGGAATGGATGGATTCTATAATTGATCAAATAAGCAGCTACGATAAAAACCATTTAGCTGGACCCATGTATGCGTCTGATGCTTGTCAATTAGTTAGTGATTTAGTTGTAATGCAAGACACTACATGTTCATTAGGAGTTGGTTCTCACACTTATAATTCAATTACAATTGAATCTGGTGGAACGATTGAGATTATCCCAGATACTGTAACAGCAGCCATTGTAGAATTGACTGTCGGAACATTGATAATCGAAGAAGGTGGAATAATTACCGGTGATGGATATGGGTATAGCGCATCAAGTGGTCCTGGCCAAGGAACAGATGGTGTTAGTACGGTTGGTGGGGGTGGCGCTGGACATGGTGGATATGGAGCAGCTAGCTCACAGGGAAGAAGTGGTGGAATACCATATGGGGATGTATACCAACCTATTACAATGGGGAGTGGTGGTGGAAATGTTTCAAGTTATCAAGGTGGCGCTGGGGGTGGTGTATTACATTTACTGGTTAATATTGAATTAGAAAATAATGGAACCATATCTATGAATGGCTTACCAGGATCTCAAAGTTCAGGATACAATGCTGGAGGTGGATCAGGCGGGTCGATATGGATCGAAACGGGAACATTAACTGGCTCGGGTAGCATATTGGCTTCTGGAGGTTATGGAGGAACTAGTTGGACTGGATATGGTGGTGGGGGAAGTGGTGGCAGAATTACAATTAGTTCTGATGTGAATACATTTACTGGAACAATACAAGCATATGGTGGAAGTGGAGCCGCTTATGGTGGCGCAGGTACGATTTACTGGGCAACCGAGGACTTATTAATTATTGATAACAATAATAATAATGGGCAATATGCAGGTTTATCGGAATCCACATATGAATTTACTGAAATTCAAATGATAAACTATGGACATTTAGAAGTGATGGGGACTGAATCAGAAATTGATTTTACAAACAATATTGTAAGTGACGCTACTGCGAATTTAAAAATAGTAGGTAAAATTAATATGGCTGAATCAGTCACAATAAATAATCTTATATTGAATAATCAGGGGATTATGATTGGTGCTGATAATATCACAATAGGAAGTGGTGGAAAATTAATTCTATATGCAAGCACCGCCCTCAAAGAGACTCCTCATGAATTTCAAAATATGACAGTAAATGAAAATGGGACGGTAATACTGATTCCATCCTTAAATGACGAAAGTAATTTCGATGATGATGAGCCTATTGAAATAATGCTTGATACATTGACAATTGAAGAGGGTGGAAAAATTTCAGGTGATGGATATGGATATAGCGCATCAGATGGTCCTGGTCAAGGTACAGATGGCAGAAAGCTTAAAGGAGCAGGAGGAGCAGGGCACGGTGGTTATGGTGGTGATAGTTCAGGTGGGATAAGTGGAGGAATTTCTTATGGAAATGAAATTCAACCACTTACATTGGGTAGTGGAGGGGGTAATGTCCTCTCGTATAAAGGTGGTGCTGGTGGTGGTGGAGTTCATTTAATAGTTGATGGCGAATTAGAGAATAATGGAATGGTATCCATGAATGGGGATCCAGGACATCCCCCCGGATTGAAAGGATATAATCCAGGCGGTGGTTCAGGCGGATCGATATGGGTTCAAGCTGACAGTGTAGTGGGATCTGGCTTGTTTTCGGCTGTTGGAGGAATAGGGGGAAGACTCGGTACAGGAACAGGTGGTTATGGTGCTGGCGGGCGAATTGATATTGAAACTGAATCTATTGACCCATCGATTGTAGTAAATGCTAGTGGGGGGGCGTCAAGCCCATTAAGTTTACATGGAAGTATTTATTTTGGTGCGGTTAATGAAAGTGCTTCCAGTGCTATTGCATATCCATCACAGGTTTTGGCGGGTTCATCCGCCTATTCTGTTGTTTCGACAATTCTATTTTCTGAAAATGGGCATTTATATCCTTATAGAGATGTAACAATTACACTAATTGATGGAAAAAGTATTTATGCTGATGGAAATGTAGTTTCGCAGAATGAGTCAATGATTGTTGGTGAAACGAATACCGATGGTGAAATGACTTTCGAAGTGAGTGCGAACTCTGTTGGTATTCGAGAGTTACTAATTAGTTCAGATGATAATTCCCTTGATCAGCATGTGTTCATATCTTTTGTTGCTGGTGATGTAAATCTTGAAAATTCTGAAATTTCTGTGGATAAAACTATAGTGGCCGCGGATGGAGTATCTCAATCTGAAGTTGTTGTGACTTGTCGGGATCAATATAATAATCCGGTTCAAGGTGCAGACGTTGTATTGTTTTCAACTGGCGATGCTGATGTACTCCAACCAACATCTCCAACAGATGAAAATGGTGAAGTAGTTGGTTTTATTTCTGATACGACGATTGAGACAGTCACGATATCGGCAAACATGATGGGAATTAGTTTGCCATATACAAAAACTGTAAAATTTACTGCGGCGGATCTTGTGCCAACATTAACTGCAGCCAATGGGATCATGCCAGGTCACAATGTGAACATTGTTGTTACTGTGGCAAATCAGGCTGATATCGCTGCAGACAATGTTGATCTCACCCTTACTATTCCAGATGAATTGATTTATGAGTCAGACACTTCAGGTGTAATCCCAACGATTATTGGTGATGTGTATACATGGGATCTTGACACGATTCAAGATGCGGACAATGTTCAGTTCTCGGTGAATTGTCTCTTATCAGCAGCGACATCCATTGGTAGCATTTTACAATTGAATGCGGAAGTTGCTACAGATACATATGAGATAAATATTGATAACAATGTAACCTCAAAGAGCTTCTCTGTTGTTTCCGGTTACGGATTTGACGTTGACATCAATAATACCAGCTCTACATTGTTTATTGGCGGAGAAACAACATTTACAGTTTTGGTAAATAATGCTGGTTTATTATCAGACCAATATGCAATTAGTATTGATGGATTGGAGAATTTTGATACACAGCTTAGTACTGATTTGTTAGCCATAAATGCAGGCGGCATTGCTGCGGTTAAATTAACTGTTGGTACGGATAATTGTCAGGCGAGTGACTTGGTTGACTTTGCAGTAACAATCGTGTCGGCCGCATCAGGTGAAAGTGATATAACGGATGTTGTATTAAATGTGGATTCTACACCCCAGATCAATTTAATTGCTCCGAAAAATGATTCTACCAGCGGTTCCCGTACGGTCTTATTTAACTGGAATACTAATCCTGCGACAACCGGTATACTGATCCTTTATCCGACGGATAATCCTGATGATGCTCAGGTATTTACAACGGATGAGGGAACATCGCATACCGTTGAGGTGAGCGACCTTGTTCGTCATACTTCTTATACTTGGTATGTGGAATCTGAATCAAGCTGTGGATTCGGAACCAGTGCTGCCAGGACGGTTACCATTGGTAATGGTATCGTGTTTACCAACCATAATCAGAATATAACGGTTGATCGAGATTACGATCAACGAATTGGGGTAACAGTTAAAAACGAAGATATCGTTGCACATACACTGGTTACCCGTATTGATAATGGCTATGAGGATATCATCGTTAACTTTGTTGATAGCGGTAGTATTGATGAAACCATTACCCTGCAGCCGGGTGAAACCAGGCAAATTACATTGGCAATTCATACGCAGGATGCGGAAGTGCATAGTTATCAGTTAGCAGCTCATTTGATTGCTGATGAAGGGACTGGCGTTCCTATAGAAGATGATGCTAATTTGAATGTGAATGTATTGTTTGATGGAGATTTCACTGTTGTTGAGAATGAAGCAGCATTTGATCCTATTCAGCTTTCGCGCACGTTTATTATTACCAATAATGGCAAACCTGTCACAGATTTGACTGTTGAGGCATTAAACCCGGATACTGGAGAACAAGCTGATATTTTCTTGAAACCAACTATTGACCATATGCGATTAGGCACAGGGGAATCTATTACGGTGGTGGCATATCCGATTTTCTCGGCAGATGATGTTACGGTTGAAGCGGATGGCTCATCACATGAAGAGTCGGCCATGAATGATGGCTTGGCCTCTATTTTGTACAATCTGATTGTCAATGGTAGTGGTAATACGGTAACTAGCAACAGCAGTGCCGCTTGTTCAGTGGGAAGTATTTATCCGGTGACGATTACAAATCAAACCATGACTTGTAATGCCTCAAGCCGGTATTGTACCAACAGACCCGTTATTTCTACGACTGTTAAAAACCCATTTAATTTCAATCAAGCGAGTATATCATCCGCAGAGTTTCGGATCAGTTATTATCCGCACAACAACGTACTACCACATTCAGGGCAACTATATCTTAATGGCACGCTGATTGATGAATTTACTGATTTCATTCCCAGTGGTGCTTATACCTCCAATGTTCCTGTTACTTCATTAAATGAGGCGTTAGGTGGTGCGGTTAGTCAAAATATTCTAATTACTACGCAGCATCCGAATAGGGGGCACTATGTATCTTCAACGGATTTTGAGCTGATTGCAAACATCAACCAGGCAACATTTTATGTTTGTGCACCTTCTCAGGAGGTTGCACCGGCGTATGTGCCATCCATGTGTGATTTGCAACCAAGAGTGCATGGTAGTCCCCGATTAGTGGTTCACGAGAAATCGACGCAGAACTCTGGTGTAACCATTGGTAATTCCGCTCAATCAGATTCGGATGATTGCCCAATTTCAAGTTGTCAAGAAACCCAGGTCAATGTAGTTGATCCAATCAATACACTGACCGGTGTTCTATCCTTTATTTCAGTAGATTTATCTGTGCAAACCGCCAAAGGTGATCTGGTATTCCAGCGTAATTATTCAACGGCTACGGTTGATGATTATGTAAATGATCTTGGATTCGGTTGGACACATAACCATGATTTACGGCTGATCTTCTCAGAAGAAGGAAGTGAATTTGAAGAATTTGTGCGCTACAAAGGTGTGCAGGGCAATGAATACTTCTTTATTATTGAAGAGGATGGCAGTTATACCGCCGCACCAGGCATTACAGCGATCTTAACCAAACAGGATGATGCTGGTGTGATTACCTATCATCTTGATTCAAATTTGCAGACCCACTTCATTTTTGACGAAGACGGAAAAATATTGCAGCGTGTTGATGAAAATGGAAAAACCTTTGATTATCAATATGATGGAACTGGTCGGCTGTCTCAGGTTTTAGCGAATACTGGTACACGATATTTGACTTTTGGGTATGATACAGAAGATCGCATCGTGACGGTTAGTGACCATACAGGTAGAGTGATCTCCTTGTCGTATGATGAAAATGGAGATTTGATTTCTGCAACGGATGTGCTAGAAAATGAGTGGACCTATGCTTATGATAGCGAGCACCGTATGACCCAGATCGTTGATCCATCAAATCGCCAATCCATGCTTACAGAGTATGACTATGAAGGCCGTGCGACCAAGCAATGGGATGGGCAGGGCAATCTGGTAGCGCGCTTACGTTTCAATGTAGACGGCTCCACCACGGTTTATGATGGTGCCGGCAAAACCCAAACATACTATTATGATGATAAAAATACTTTGATTCAGCAAAAGGATCCGCTTGGTGGTAGTGTATTAACCGAACGGAATGCAGACTTCTTGCCTGTTGAGATCACGGACCAAACAGGTAATGTTACTGAATTGGAATGGGATGAGGCTACGCTCAATCTTACCAAGGTAGTTAATGCACTTGATGAAGAAACTGCATTAACATACGATGCAAATAACAACATTACCGCGGTCACCGATGCCAAAGGCAATGAATCTACATATACTTACAATGGTGTCTTGTTAACCAGTGCAACGGATGTAGAAGGGAATACAACCACATTTACATATGATGCAGATGGTAATGTTGAGACCATTACAGATGCAAAAGGGAATATCACCACCTATGATTACAATGAATATGGACAGTTGATCTCACAAACCAATGATCTGGGGGACAGCAGTGGCTATGTTTATGATGACCTGGGTCGCCTGATAGAATCCACGGATGCGATGGGCATCGTAAACCATAATGAGTACAATGCTGCTGGGTGGTTGACAACATCCATCCGAAATTATGATGCGGCGCGTGCGCAAAATGAAGAGAATTTGTACAACATCACCACCACTTACACCTACGACGCATCGGGCAATATGTTATCCATGACCGATACCTACGGTGCGATATATTTGTATGAGTATGATAATAACAACCGGGTGATCAAGATGATTGATGCCGGTAGTGGTGAAATTGAATATGAATATGATAACCTGGGTCGCAAAACGGCTGAGATTGATCAGCTTGGCAGACGCACAAGCTACACCTATGACAGCCTGGGGCGCGTTGCGGCAGTAACAAACGCACTGGGTAATACCAGCCAAACCAGTTACAATGCGGATGGCACGGTGGCTTACACTACCAATGCGCTTGGTCAAATAACCAGTTACAGCTATGATGCTCTGCAGCGTGTAATCGCCGTGACTGATAATGCCGGCAATACCACCTATACCATTTATGATGAAGTGGGTAACATGGTTGAATCCATTGATACAATGGGCCGATCAACAACCTATGAATACGACAGCCTCAACCGCATGATCCGCCAGACAGACCCGGCGGGCAATGTGACCGAAAACACCATTGATGAAATTGGCAACATGGTTGCATCCTCGGATGCCAGAGGTGGCACAAACACCTATGTCTACGATGATTTGAACCGTATGGTTTCCACATCAGATGCCTTGGGCAATACCACGACATATACCTATGATGCGTTGGGCCGTCAGAGCATGGTGACCGATGCAAAAGGCCGTACGACATCCTTTGAGTATGATATCCTCGGACGTCAGGTGACGGTGACTGATTATCTGGGCAATACTTCCACCAGCAGCTATGATGCGCTGGGCAGAATGCTGACCAGTGAAGATGCCATGGGCCATGTATACACCTCGGTTTATGACAGCATCGGACGCCTGGATCATCAGATTGACCCATTGGGCGGACAAACCCATTTCACTTATGATGCCGTGGGCAATCAATTGACGGTCACAGATGCCAATGATCATACGACCTTTACTATTCACGATGATTTGAATCGGGCTGTATACTTTAGTGATGCCAATGGACATTCACAATCGACCACATATAATGCTATCGGCAATGTGGTTGCTGTTACAGATGCCGCCGGCAACTCGATGTATTATGGCTATGACAATCTGAACCGCCAGACCAGCATGACGGATGCCAATGAGAATCAGACTTACTTCACTTATAATGTCGTTGGGAATCGCCTGAGCACGATTGATGCCAACGGCATTGTCACCCGCTATGAATATGACACATTAAATCGCCTGACATCCATCCTGGAGAATTATAAGTCGGGAGCCGACGTTACCAGCGATACCAATGTGCGCACGCGCTATACCTATGACGAAAACGGTAACCGTACGGAAATTATCGACGGCAATGGCAACACGACTACGTTTACCTATGATACGTTGAACCGCCTGGTCACGGAGACGGATGCCATGGGGCATGTCACCCAATATACCTATGACGAGTTGGGCAACCAGAGTACCGTGGTGGATGCCAATGGTGCGACGATTACCTATCAATACGATGAACTTAATCGACTGGTATTGATCGACTATCCGGACCCGGATGCCGATGTCAGCTTCACCTATAACGAAATCGGGCAGCAGCTTACCATGATAGATGGATTGGGCACAACTACCTGGGCTTATGATGCCCTGGGGCGCGTTCTCTCAGTCACTGACCCATTTGATGCTGTAGTCAGTTATGACTATGACGCCGTAGGCAACCGTACCGGTATGACCTATCCGGATGGAAAGGCTGTCAGCTATGCCTATGACCCGGCAAATTTATTGATATCTGTCGTGGATTGGCAGGATCAGCAGACCAGTTACAGTTATAACAGCGTCAACCGTATTGTCGAAACCGTGCTGCCCAATGGATTTACATCCAATTACAGCTACGACCCGATCGGTAATTTGCTGGATTTATCCCATCAACAGGAAGATACCGTTTATGCATCTTACGGATATACCTATGATGCGGTTGGCAACATCACGCATGCTTCAGAATCGCTGCAGGCACCTGGGGCACAATCACCGGATGTGACCATCGTGGTACATGATGCCGATGGTGTGGGGCAGGAAGGTGTCACGGTTTATGCCTATGATGAAGAAACGTATACCAATTACTCGGGTGTAACGGATGAAAACGGCCAGGTGGCTTTGGTATTGCCGTTCGGTGAATACCGCTTCCGCGCTGATTTCAACCCCACGGGCGGGGCAGGCAGCACCGAATTCTGGAGTGATGAAGAAAACCACTGTACAGTGGAAGGCTGCCATTACGCTGAAGTAATTGTCATGCAGCCTGTGGTGGTTACGGTTCAGGACAATATTGGTGAGTTAAAAGCCGGATTGAATGTGTATGCCTATGATGGCACGACCTACAGTGGCTTCAGCAAAGTGACCGACGAAAATGGTCAGGCTGAATTTACTTTACCGGAAGGCGATTATCGCTTCCGTGCAGATTTCAATGGCACCCAATTCTGGAGTGCGGATGAAGAAAATATCACGCCAGAAGGGGAAACCTGTACCCTGCCGGGTTGTACCGAAGCGTTGGTGGCCGTTTCTCTGCCGGTTACCGTAACAGTAACAGATACTGAAGATAATCTGGTTGCGGATGTCAATGTATATGTCTTCACGGATACGACCTACCAGAGTTTCACGGCCAAAACGGATGCCAATGGCGAGGTTCAGTTCACCTTACCGGAAGGTGAGTACCGCTTCCGCGCCGATTACAATGCCACTCAATTCTGGAGTGATACAGCCAATGATTGCGCCATTCCTGGCTGCAACGCTGCTTCGGTTGTAGTAACCCAACCAGTGACAGTCACTGTACTGGATACCAGCGGCGCACCACAAGATGGTCTGAATGTGTACGCCTTTGACGGTACTACCTATCAGAATTTTAGTAAGACAACAGATGAGAATGGCGAGGCGGTCTTTACCTTGCCGCAGGGTGATTACCGTTTCCGCGCAGATTTGAACCCCGACGGCGGGGCAGGCGGCACGCAATTCTGGAGTGACACAGTCAATGACTGTACATTACCTGGCTGTACTACCAGTACAGTCACTGTAACCATTCCAGTTCAACTGGTTGTGCAGGATGATTTGGGTGACCCGATTGTGGATGTGGCGGTGTATGCCTTTGATGGATCAACGTATGCCGGCACCATGAAGCGTACCAACGATGAAGGTTTGGCGATCTTTACCTTACAGCAAGGCGACTATCGTTTCCGTGTTGATGTAGATGGCGAGCAAATCTGGAGTGCTGATGTCAATCATTGCACGATTCCGGGTTGTGATCTGGTTAGTGTGATCCTGGAAGCTGAAGCGACCGCTACACCTACGATGACACCAACGCCGACAGCGACACAAACACCAACACCGACAATAATTGGAACCGTTACTTCTACGGTAACCGCAACGATGACCTCCACGATAACCAGGACGCCAACGAGCACCAGAACCTGGGTAACGCCTACCACAACAAAAACACCCTCAAAAACCTTTACACCTTCCGGAACAGCCACTGAAAGTGGTGCGGTGAATACCGCAACAATCACGCAGACGCCAACGGCAACGCGTACGCCGACTCAAACATTAATGTTTACCAACACCTTTACGCCATCCATGACACCAACCATCACAGAAATTGTGGGTGGTTATAACCCGAGCGGTACTTTCGGGCATTTCCTGGCCAAGATGCGCCTGGCACCTTTGGCGGATGACAGCGCGGTGGTGGTTCAGGTTTACGATACTGACGGGACCCCCAAGGCCGGACTGAATGTGTATGCCTTTGACGGCACCACCTACAGCGGCCTGAGCGGCGTCAGTAATGAATACGGCACCGTGGAATTAACCCTGCCGGAAGGCGATTACCGCTTCCGTGCCGATTTGAACGGTACCCAGTTCTGGAGCGGCACAGAAAATACCTGCAGCTTGCCTGGCTGTGCCACGGATGTGGTGACGGTCAGTAAACCGGTTAGTGTTTATGTCGTAGATACTGACGGTACCCCCAAAGCCGGTTTGAATGTGTATGCCTTCGACGACACGACCTACAAAGGATTCAGCAAGGTCAGTGATGAAAACGGCGTTGCCACCTTCACCCTGCCATTGGGATCATACCGCTTCCGCGGTGACCTGAATGGCACGCAGTTCTGGAGCGCAGAGACAAACAACTGTACGCTGCCGGGCTGTGAAAGTGCACAGGTGACCGTCAGTAAACCATTGACCGTTACCGTGCAGGATACCAACGGCAATCCGCAGGCGGATATTGCTGTGTATGCCTTTGATGGCACAACCTACACCAATTTCAGCAAAACCAGCGCCGCCGATGGCACGGCCGTGTTTACTTTGCCAATGGGCGAATATCGCTTCCGCGCCGATAGTAACGGCACGCGCTTCTGGAGTGCAGAAAGCAATCATTGCACCATACCGGGTTGCGAAAGTGCGGCTGTGATCGTAACCGGTCCAGTGACCATTAACGTGCTGGATACCGACGGCACACCGCAGGAAGGCCTGGCGGTATATGCCTTCAACGAAACAATGTACACCAATTTCAGCGGTACCACCGCTGCGGACGGCAGCCTGCAATTGACCCTGCCGGAAGGCGACTACCGCTTCCGTGCCGACCTGAACCCCGATGGCGGGGCAGGCGGCACCCAATTCTGGAGCGCCGAAAGCAACCATTGCACTACCCCAACCTGTACGGATGCAACCGTCACGGTGACCAAACCATTAACCGTGACTGTATTGGATACGGACGGGGCAGTGCAGGAAGGCTTGAATGTGTATGCCTTCAATGGAACAACCTATACCAATTACAGTAAAGTGACCAGCGCAGAAGGCACGGCTGTCTTTACCCTGCCGCAAGGCGATTACCGCTTCCGTGCTGACCTGAATGGCACCCAGTTCTGGAGCAGCGAAACAAATCACTGCACCTTACCGGGTTGCGAGAGTGTGGAACTCAGCGTGACCGTACCGGTGACGGTGAACGTGGTGGGTGTGGATGATTCTCCATTCGAGGGCATCACAGTCTATGCCTTCAGCGGCAATACCTACAGCAATTACAACGGCGTGAGCAATGAAGACGGTGAAGTGCTCTTCACATTACCGGAAGGCGATTACCGCTTCCGCGCGGATTTGTCCGGTACACAGTTCTGGAGCGGTGAAACGAACACCTGTACTGTTCCGGGCTGTAACAGTGACGAAGTAGTCTTGCCTGGCGGCAACTCGCAGGTGATTGAACATCAGATTGATTACAGCTATGACGGTCTTTACCGCCTGACTGACGCCGATTACGAAGACGAGGACACTTTCTTCCATTACACCTATGACAAGGTGGGTAACCGCCTCACACAGGGAACGGCTGATGAGACAAACACCTATACCTACGACGCTGCCAACCGCATGACCAGCGTGGACGGCACCAGTTACACCTGGGATGCCAACGGCAACATGCTTTCCGATGGCAGCAGTACCTACACCTATGACCACGCCAATCGTTTGACCAGTGTCACCGGCACGGATGTAAGCAGCTTTGTCTACAATGGCCTGGGTGATAGATATCAGCAGATTGTCAATGGCAGTACAACTAGTTTCACGTTAGATACTAATTCTATGCTTGCTCAGGTCTTGCAAGACGGAACAAATTCTTATTTATATGGAATCAGCCGAATCTCACAGGTAGCTGAAACACAGACCGAATATTTCCTGCCAGATATATTGGGATCCGTTCGACAAATGGTTGATCAAGATGGCACTTTACAATTAGCCCAGGATTTTGAACCCTATGGTAATATAATCAGCAGCAAAGGGAATGGAGAAACCATATTTGGATATACTGGAGAATCTCAAGATACGGATTTGATTTACCTTAGAGCCCGGTATCTGAATTCTCAACATGGCATATTTATCAGCAGAGATCCGTTTAGTGGGTTTGATACGAATCCAATTTCTCAAAACCCATATATCTATGGGTATGGAAATCCCATCAGATATACGGATCCTACTGGTGAAAATCCTCTAGCTATTTGTGTTGGCCTTGTGATAGCATCAGCTCCAGGAGTTGTTACAGAAATCGGTGCCGCTGCAGTGTGTGTGGGTATGGTAGCTTTGACAGTTTATTATGCTGCAGTAGAAACTTCAAAAGCTCTTGAGGATGTGGAGATTGACTGTCCCCCAATAACCTGGCCAGAAATTCTTAGTTTACCTGTACAAGATTCTAATATTTCTCCAGAAACAACGCCAACGCCAAGACCACAACCAACTATTGGACCAATAAAAATTCCAACTCCAAATGCAACTCAAACTGAAACACCGAGTCCTTCAAAAATTTTGTATCACTATACAAAAGCAGAAAATATTCCTTTAATCATTGCGACTGGGATTAAACCATCCTTGGAAGGTCATGGGGATGCTCATCAGGGTCCTGGACAGTATTTTACAGATATTACACCAGAAGAAGCTTCTACTGTGACACGTGGCCAATTTTCTGCCGCATTATATCAAGTGTGGTGGCATTGGGGAACAAAGACTGATAAGATGAACACTTTGGCTAATGTAGCATACATTGGTATAGATATCACAGGATTGCCAATTGAGAGAAAATCTAAAGTTTACGGAGATAGATTCCCAGGACGAGGAATATTCGTAAATGATAGTGTGGTTAATTTACCGATTGCTGATAGACTTAGAAGAACGGGAACAGTAGTTTTCCAGCCAAGTCCCTCGGGTTATAGATAACTAGAAAACCAGATATACTTTTGTCTTAGGAGGTTTATGATTGACATAAAAAAAATAGATCGATTTCCGGATAATAATCTTCAGGAAGGAATAAAAATCTTAGATGATTTATATTGGTTTGTTAGGACTGAATATAAGGGTAATATTTGGTATATATATTTTGGCGATATCCTAATGTTTCGGACAGATTCAGAAGAAGCATTTGATGCTTTTCTCTATGGGTTAGGCATTACTTATATCATTTATCCCTCAGAAATCATCAATGTTTTGCACGAAGAATTAAAAAAATGGGCTGAATAAAGATAACTAAATAGTTACAAGTGACAAATTTATCATTCATATTATAAACTATCACAACCTACAAGTTGGACCGGGCTCTCTTACAGAGTGCTTTGCGAGCCGGATTGGTAAATATTCTTGCCGATGGTGAAAATATTTTCCTTTATTGCAATACCGTCGTAGCGCAGGTATCCGAAACGCAAACCGGTTACTACCTACCGGATGTACTGGGTTCCGTGCGGCAAATGGTGGATGATGAAGCAACCCTGCAGCTTGCCCATAGCTTCACCCCATTTGGCGAAGAGCTGGAGAAATTCGGCGATGCCGAAGCCAACTTCGGCTACACCGGCCAGAAATACGACGCCCAAACCGGTCTGCTCTACCTGCGCGCACGCTACTATGCGCCGGGATCGGGTCGGTTTATTAATAAGGATACGTGGAGAGGTAACTATCAACAACCAACAACATTAAATCGCTGGAACTATGTTGGTAGCAGTCCTGTAAATAATGTTGATCCTTCAGGCCATATTATTACTCCAACTTGGTGTCAAAGTATGCCAGATAAAGCCATGTATGAAAAATGTATAGATAGTTATTATTTAATTCAGCCAATGGATAATAATGAATTTGGAAAATATGTCACAGGCAAGAAAGGGTGTTATGTAGGTCCTTCAAGATATAGAGCTCCAGCGTATATTGAAGGAACTGGTTTAGCAGTTCCGGCTCCTGCAATGTTGAATTGGTTATCTGCAATTGAAAGTGTTTATAACTTTGCAACGATGGAGCATGCCTATTTCATTAATGGTACTTTCACAAGTAATGGTAGTCTTGGCATGCCAGGTGCTCCTGGCGCAGCATTATCAGATTTTCTATTGGGTGTTACTATCAAAGAGTATAAAGGGTACGCATATGGGCTTTCTTCACCAGCCTCATTTGGTAAATCCTCATTTTTGGATGAATATCGTGGTCCTGTTATAGATATCAACTTTGGTGTAGGAATTGGTACTATGGCAGGAGCTGAAATAGGTTTATCAGGTGGCATTGGTGGTAGTATTTTCTTTTCTCCTTCAGGAATAACAGGTTATACTACTTATTTTTCAGGTAGCATTGGAGTTGATCCAATACCTGTTTTCGATGGTGGTATAGGGGTTCTCAGCATGGTAGAAACCGGTATGGTAGAGAGTTATATGAAGAATGATTATGAAGTGAAGAAAATGAAACTATATCTTGACATTTTATTCGGAGAGCATAGTGTTTGGTTTTCAAAGCTTTCAAAAAATACTAATTCTCGAGTAGTAATGTCTAGAGCTGATGATGCTATCCTTGCTCTCCATTATGCAAGTGTATATGAGGAATTACATGATAAAAACAAATAAAATGAAGTACTATCTGCTTCTTGTTGTAATTATTTTCATAGGTGTTTCTTGTATCATCTATGGAAATGTGTCAAGTGGATCAATCCCTTTTTATGTATTGGAACCGAATGATGAGTTCCAAGCTGTTTGGGAAATTTTTGAGGATAACACTAACCGAATTGTTGGCACAGTTGGAAAGTTTATAATCCATGGACATGTAGATGGCACATCAATTTATCAATTAACTGCATTAGATAGTATCAATGGAAACTCAATCTGGGTGAGATCAAACACAATAGGTGAAGATGTGATTACTAATAGAGATGTTCTCTATCAAGGAACCAGTGGTATAGCCTATGTTAGAGCGTTTGATGTAAATACTGGTGATGAGCTTTGGAGCACTCGTCTCCCAAAGGCTCACAGTGTAGATATGTTATCCTATACAAATAATGAAATACTAGTACATACAACCGATTCTCAGTGTTTTGTATTAAATGATGATGGGGAAATTCTCAATCGTTTTGAAGAGACATTTGTAGTCTTCTTGAAAACAAATGGTTTTTTATATATGGAAAATGGTTTTGGTATTCAATCAGTGGATTATTCATCAAAAGAAATTATTTGGGATTTGGAAGTAAGCCCGTATTTTTCAGTCCCTTTTTATAGTGATGGGACATTGTTTATGAATACTCATTCGGATAATGGATACATTCTTGCTGTTAACCACAAGACTGGCGAAGTGAATTGGAAAGTAAATCAGGACGTGCTAAGCAACTTGTATGTAACTGATACTAAATTATATTTTGTCAATAAGGACTCTGAGTTAGTAGTTCTGGATAAAACCACCGGTGATGAAATCTCAATAACGAAATTCACACCAACCTTTGATTTAGACATACAAAATGAAGAATATTATATTACGGGAGACCCAACAAACAATATATTAGCCATTTCCTTTGGAGATAATAATCAGATTATAGGGTTAAAGATACTAAATCCTTAAAGTAATGCCCATTATTACATGACTGGTATACGTCCTGGCAGATTGTGAGAACACTTGACTGTATGGTCGCAAGCGGTTTCACCTTTCATTTTCAATGAAACCGCGCAGCACCCCCGCAGCGCAGCGGAAGGGGGAAACACCGTAGTGGCCCAAATCTCCGAAACTCAAACAGGCTACTACCTGCCGGATGTACTGGGTTCCGTGCGGCAAATGGTGGATGATGAAGCAAACCTGCAACTTGCCCAGAGCTTCACCCCATTCGGCGAAGAGCTGGAGAAATTCGGCGATGCCGAAGCCAACTTCGGCTACACCGGCCAGAAATACGACGCCCAAACCGGTCTGCTCTACCTGCGCGCACGCTACTATGCGCCGGGATCGGGTCGGTTTGTGAGTAAGGATACCTGGAGTGGGGATAGTAATATGCCCATGTCGTTTAATGCCTGGTTGTATGGGTATGGAAATCCGGTCAGGTATGTGGATCCGAGTGGTAAAATACCAAAACGTGAAGATATAATTGATGGACAAGTTGTATATTCTAGTAAATGCGGGTTCATTGATTTTGGGCATGTCAATACATTCGTTGTAAATGAAATAATTGATGCACTAAAAAAAGAAGAAGTTACTTACAATGAGAAGTATCATATTTTTACCGCAAAATTTTCTACTCCTCCTACATTAGTGAGTGAAAAAAATTCCTCTGTAACCGCCATTGTTCAGAAAGGATTGTCAGAACAACAACGAACTGAAGTAGCATTAGGAATATGGCGAACTTTAAATGATAAGGTTGAAACTCATCAAAATGCATTATGGTTTACTTCATATTCATTTGAAGATTTGAGTTCTGATGAAATTGGATTTTATCTTGCTTTAGAGAAAGGCAATGTGGATCCAAGAATAAATCAAGATTCATGGGATTGGTTGGCTGATAAATGCGAGATTGATAAAGAAAATTGTATACAAAAATCTCTTGATGTTTATGATGCTTGGGGTGGATTTGTTGCGCTGCTAGCTAAACCACCAAAAATAGAAGAATGGGGTAGAGCACTTGTTTGTCGAGGGGAGTTGGAATATGAAGAAGTTGATTTGCCAGCTATATTCACTCGGATAACTCCAATATTACCAAGCGTAGGTGGAATCTGGTATGAAAAACCTGATGAACCATGGTGGAAAAAATGGACACAAAAAAAATGAACGCTATGTCTGATTTCAAAAACAAATATGGGAAAGTGCTGTTTTGGAATACTCTAATAGTAATCGCATTATTTCTTTCTATTACCATTATGTCTCAATCGAATAGATTTATTACTATTAATGTGAGGTTTGATGATATACAAAAGAATAATTATTTAGTAAGAAAGGAATTTGCTGGAGTTTATAATGTACAAACCTATAATCGATTTAATATAAAGCGAATAGAACAAGATATATCGATTAGTGAATTGCCGGTTCACGATGAAAATCATTTGGATTTTCTTCGTGAATTTATCGAGCTTCAATTGTCAGGAGAAGGTTGGAAACCTTCTCCTGATCAGGATTTTGACAAGCATGATTGTAATTTTTTAATTCCAGAAACATCTTTAGGATATGATCAAATAATGTACTATGCGTATCGGCAGCAGCAATACCAACCTAGATTTGAGAACAATATAGGTAAACTTATATGTTTGTCAATGATTGAAAACAAGAAGGAAAACAAAATTAAAGTGATTTTGGTTACATCTACCCCGACTTTTTTAGAATACATTATGAGTTTATTGTCATCATAAATAACTAATTGAATAGTGGCACCGACGTAAGCAGCTTTACCTATAACGAATCGGGTGACAGATATTCCCTAACAGGCCCACGCCAACAGATTGTCAATGGCGCCACCACCACCTACCAGCTTGATTTGGCGGCCGGACTGGTAAATGTCCTTGCCGATGGCGAGAACACCTACTTGTATGGAAACACCGTAGTGGCCCAAATCTCCGAAACCCAAACCGGCTACTACCTGCCGGATGTGCTCGGTTCCGTGCGGCAAATGACTGGTGTAGAAGGCGAATTGCAGCTCGCCCAGAGCTTCACCCCATTTGGCGAGGAACTGGAGAAATACGGGGATGCCGAAGCAAACTTCGGCTACACCGGCCAGAAATACGATGCTCAAACCGGTCTGCTGTACCTGCGCGCTCGCTACTATGCGCCAGGGACGGGGCGGTTTATTAATAGAGATACGTGGGCTGGGAATCCGAATAATCCGATGTCATATAATCGCTGGAATTATACC
>JAEKNU010000008.1 GCA_016838895.1 Chloroflexota bacterium | reverse complement strand
GCTTCTCAAATTAATTTGGGTTGGTCTTTTCCTAAATCTTAGCTCTACCCCGTTTTATTGAGATGATACTTAATTTTGGTATTGAGGCATTCAATACTTGATTGTTTATTTTACCAATATTGCTGAAATGATTTTGATATTGTGAAATTTATGAATATCAAAATCATTATGATGTGATCAGGAGTGTTCCTGATTATTTTTTTGAAGGATACGCGTTTAAGAAGGTAATTTCATTGACCGCAGCATCCAAATGAGTGAGATTAACCCTAATATCCCAACGCCAAACCAGCCAATTAATCCGATCAGGCCCGATAGAGGCTTGAGAATCGTAATGGCAATGATAAGCGTCAGGACATAAACTAACAGATACTTCAGCCAAAGAAAGCGTGAAGGAAGTGGTATCGATGAAACTATTATTGTGTCATTAATTTGGGAACGCGAGGCTTTTAAAGCTATGATCAAAAACAGTATACAAAGAGTATATAAAATCCAAATGATAACGTGCCCCATCAAAGGTGGATATGCTTCCGGACGCAGGTAGAATCCAGTCCAGATATAGAATCCGATCAATAAAGTCAGCAAGAAAAATAGTTCACGTCGATTGGGCAACAAATCTTCAATCGTGTTTTGACGATTACGGGTTAAACGCTGCCAAAGCCAACCCGAGAAACCCAAAACAAGCGCAGAACCTGCTGTGGATAACAATGCATCAGATACTGAGGGTGCTTGAATACTAACAAAAAAGCCGCCGCCGATTGCCAGGAATATCCAGCCGCGATGACCAGTAAGTAGTTTCTGTATGGGGCGCTGTAAATTGGAGCGAATATCGGTAGATCCTGTCAACCATTTTTCGGAAACAAGGAGAGGGACGATAAAGGACATCCAGGCATGCCAAAAAAACACAAGCACCAGGACTTCGAAAACAGCGACCTCTCCGAGTTTGATAATATCTTCTCCAATGGGATTCCAGAGAATTTTGGTTATATATGCTTCATAAAGACCAAAGATTGTTCCGGTAAAATAGAGAACTGGCAGGGTTGGGCGACCAAAACGGAAAATAAGCGTTGTCAGAACCACTGTATGCAGCAAATATGATGGAACGATGAGGAAAATACCCCACGTATGAAAAAAGGGAAACAAATCAGCGCTGCTGATGACTTCGGCAAAGAAGGTAGAGATCAGGCCCAGTGTTAACCAAAAGAGATATTTATGAATACGGGGAATATGTGAGTTCATTGTATCCTCAAATGAAATTGTATGTAATGTGGATGTTCACCTGTTTGAAAGCAGTTATTTTTTGATAAAACCATGATGATAAAAAACAATATAAAAAGATAAATTGTAAATGGAAATATCCACAGCAGTGGTTTGAGCGCTGACCAAAATCCAGATCCGCTCGGTTTTGAACGAGGTGGAATTTTGGCAATCAACCAGGCTGATGGCAGCAGCATTGAACTGTAAACAGCGATAAAAGCCCATAAATACATAAAGGCCATCATTAACCAGTATTCTATAGTAAAGAGCGTATTGTCGCCAGACAGGATACCCATGAACTGCCCGACGATGCCATCAGCGCCTATTTCGTATATGCCACCCAGGAAAAGCACTGTTGCAGTAGGAAAGCGCCAGCGATTTTGCACCTTTACGAAAGTAAAACACATCATGATATACCAGGGCATGGTCATGATCAGATCGACGATTAGATTGGGGTGAGCGGCTACACCCTCTGCCCCGAATATGTACTCGAAAATTAAAAATATGGTTTCGATCACGGCTGCATTGAATGCGCCCAGTAATACAGCATTGCGCAGGGGATGCTTTGTCAGACGGGGCAGCCACCAGCGCCGGGTCAGGCCCAATACGATGGTATAGAACCCAGAGAACCAGATCGCAGCCGTGAGGGTCAGGTTTTCTGGTGTAGGCTCGATAAAGGATGCTACAAAGGTCAGGAGCAGTCCCCAGGCTGTACCGAATCCGATTAACCATCTCCACCATTTTGGCGCGCGCGCAGAAACAAACGTCTGTGAGTTTGCTGTCATGTTTATTCCTTGTGGATAGATTTCTTGTTTTATTTGAAAGATTTATATCAGGTCGGCGTTATTCACCCTGTGTTTTTTCGGATTGATCCTTGCGGAAGAAACTCAAGATAACACTACCCATGCCGAGTAGGGAAACATAAATAAAGAGACCAAACCAGCCAATGTAAGGGGTCAGACAGCCTACTATCATGGTGAGTGAGCCAAACATATTACGGCGATTTATGCTCAAATCGGAGTTAAGGCGCACACCTATCATTTGCGCAACACTTGTCAGACCAAAGGCAAGAGCAATGGCAAAAATGATCAGCAATATGAGAGGTAGCAGAAGGAGAAATTCAAGGCCAGTTGTCTCGGCCAATGCACCAAATCCCAGGGTGAGGGCGGTGACGAACAGGGTGTTGATCAATCCGAGTAGTAAAGCGCGCTGAGGCATTTGCTCAAGTGCTTGATAGACCAGGTTTGTTCGACGAGGGAAGAGCGCCCCAATAGCTAAAAATAGAGCAATCAGACAAATAACGGTAAGGATCAATAAAAGCAGCATTCCAAATGTTTCGAGCATTTCAGCCTCCGGGTTTAAGTTGTGTCTTGTGATTATTGAGAGAAGAGTGGATAGAGAGCCTGCGCAGTAAAAGTCCATTTCCAAATACGAAAAGCACGACAGCTACCAAAAATAAGGGCCAAAGGGGTATGTGGGCGAAATCTATACTGGGTAATTTGGGTAAAGCAGGCAGCCAGGCAGTATAGTCGATTTGCCAGGAAAATATATTATGTGCCCACGATATTGTAAGCTCCAACCAGTTTTGTGGTACAAACTCGTTAAAATTGCGAAGCCATGTTTGTAATAGCCGGGCCGACTGGAAATTCAAATAAATTGGAGCTGTGATAATGATCACTGTCAGGGCAATTGCAGCTTGAGCGAATACGCCCCATTTTAACTGGTTGGGTAATTGCAGCGGGGGCGTAATCGCTGATATCACCGAGGTGCTAATGTCGCGTTCCATATCCATATCTGGCAACATATTCAAAGCAGTGAAGACGGTTTGCAGCGCTGACAGTTGTTTTGAACACTCAGTACAGGTAGAAAGATGCTGCTCGACAACCGAAATTTCTTCGGGGTCAAGAAATCGATCCAAATATAAATTAAGGGCATCGTCTGTAAGATGCGCATTTTGAAATATATTTTCCATCGTACCCGTCATGTTTCACTCGCATTTACTAAAATTTGTGCCAATTGCTTTCTTGCCCGAAAAATATGGCTCTTGACAGTGTTAATCGGAAGGTTGAGTTCTGTAGAAATTTCTTCGTAGCTCAAATCATGAAAATGACGCAATTCAATCACCACGCGATATTGGGTGTTGAGTTCCAGCAATGCTGCTCTTAGCGAGCTATGTCGTTCAGCCTGTAAGAAGACTTTTTCCGGCTGATTTGTTTCGCGTGGTATTTGCCACATATTGAGCGTAGTCTCTTCTTCCAATGGCATTTCCTCGAAACGTCTTTTTTGCAATTGGTTGTAGCACAGGTTTACGGTCAATCGCCGCATCCAGGGGCCAAATTCGCGTTGAGTATCAAAGGTTTGCAGGCGTTGATAGGCCCGGATAAATGCTTCCTGTGTTAAGTCTTCGGCTTCACGACGTTCGCCGAGCAGCCGGTAGCAGATATTGAACACAGAACCTTGATAACGCTGTACCAGGTCGCTGTATGCGTGCGTTTCACCTGTCAATGTGCGCATTACCAGGTTTTGATCAGAAATTTCTAACATAATCTATATTGTAGTACAGGAAAATGTTCGGAAAGTTGCAGGGCAGGTTGTGTTTACAAAATTTGATAACCCCAAACGATATCAAAACAGGCTCAGGCTTGAATACCTGAGCCTGTTTTCTATTTTATATTCTTTAACTAGGCCAGGCTTTTAAATAATTGCTAATAACTTGATCAGACAGGGCGTCAAAATCTGTATCAATAATTTGACGTGAGGTATCTGCCATATGCCATTCAACAATCTCGCGGGCACCCAGAGAAAATGGCACATTAGCGCTGAACTCGGGCACAACCTGCTTGATCTTGCTGTTATCAAAAATGGCTGTATGGGCTTTGTCGCCCAGTAAACTAGAACCAATTTCAAAGTGGTAGGCAGCGATTAGCTCTGAAGGTACATGCACTAATTGCGGATCAACCCCCAGCGTTTTGCCGAGGATCTTGTATATCTGATTCCATGTCAACCATTCATCCGAAGTAATGTGAAATGTCTCGCCGATAGCATGAGAATTGCCCATCAGACCGACAAATCCTTTAGCGAAATCGGTATTGTGTGTTAACGTCCAGATTGATGTGCCATCGCCATGCACCATAATGGGTTTGCCTTTTAGCATACGGTCCAGGACAGTGTAGTTGCCTTCGGCGGGGACTACAAAACGATCATAGGTGTGCGATGGGCGTACGACAGTGAAGGGAAATTTGTTTTTACGGTACTCGTTAATCAACAATTCTTCACAGGCAATTTTATTGCGTGAATATTCCCAGAACGGATTCTGCAGCGGAGTTGATTCACGGAAGGGTATATTTGAAGGCGGTGTTTGATAGGCTGAAGCCGAACTAATAAAAATGTATTGTCCGGTTTTACCAGCAAACATATTCAGATCACGCTGGACATGTTCGGGTGTATATGCAATCCAATCTACAACTACATCAAAATGCTGATCTCCCAAAACTGCCTGCACAGCTTGTGTATCATTAATATCAGCCTGCAAGATTTTCGCCTGTGTAGGTGGCTTCCGCAAGGATTTTCCACGATTGAGCATGGTTATTTCAAATCCTTTTTCCACAGCGCGTGCTGCGCTGGCGGAGCTGAGAATACCGGTACCTCCGATAAATAAAGCCTTCATATGATGACTCCTTATGTGAGTATGCAATTATTTTTCTACCGGTAAACCTGCCTGCTGCCATTGAACAATGCCACCATCCATATTGTGGATATTTTCATATCCTAAACCGACCAGGTAATCCGCAACCTGTAAACTGCGATTACCAGTACGGCATGTAACAATTACTTCCTGATCTTTTGGGATTTCATCCAGGCGGTTTTGCACTTCCATCATGGGGATCAGATTTACGTTGGGGATATGACCTTCATCATATTCGGATTGTTCGCGCACATCCAGGACAAAAACATCGCCTGTCTGCATGGCGTCATAGGTTTGATTTACCGTGACATGATATGGTAAATCGGCGGCGATCTGCTCAACTGCTACATCCTCGACTGCCGGAGCTACAGGAGCACAACTGATTAACAAAGCCAATATTAAAAAGCCAACCAGTAGTAAATTTGAATTCTTTTTTATCATAACAATATTCCTTCAATTGCATTTGAATGTAAATAAATCTAAACATAAAGCGAATGTCTATATTGTACGGGAAAAATATATAAGAAGTATTAATGTTATGCTCTGGGAAAGTAATATCCTATGCCAGGTTCAGTAATAATATATTTTGGATTGCCTGTATCAGATTCAATTTTGGATCTTAACCTTTTTACCAACCCCCGTACTAAATCACGATTTCCTTCTCCGCTGTATCCCCAAACATGCTCAACAATATTGTTAGTGGGGATAATCTGTCCGGCATGGGTCATTAAGGTGTAGATCATACGAAATTCCAATTGAGTAAGATGGATATATTCGCCATTTTCATTGATGATAACCCTAGCAGCTGGATCGAGTTCCAGACCGCTTGCAGCGATAATGGGCAGGCTGAAAAATGGCACGCCAGCAGTTCGGCGAGCCAGGGCACGGATTTTAACCAACAGCAACCTTGCACTGTATGGTCTGGCTACGACATAATCAGCACCTTCTTCATATAAGTGGATCATCAAATCTTCTGCTTCATTTTCAATAATGACAATAAAATTAACAAGAGATTGTGCCCTGAATGCACGAATAATTTTTCCGGGATCTACTTCATTATTTGGTATGCAAACCAGTAATAAATCTGCGGGAAATTCCGGCCAATTTTTGATAGGCTGCACCAAATCGAGTGCGATACGTACAGCGTAACCGGCTTGAGATAATACGGTATGCAAGATGCTCTGTTCATCAGGAAATGGGGAATAAAGTAAGGCTTGCATGGAAAAAGTTCTCAATATACGAAAGGGGGTAATTGATGTATATAATAATAGTTAATATACTGCATAATTGTGTAAAATTCAACATGAAAGCACGGAATATTACACGTAAATGATACAAGATTGGCACAACATTTGAACAAGTTCTTTGTAAAATTTTTGATAGTAGCAACCCTTTTATTGTGAATGAGTAGGAGTAAAAAGTAAAAATGGCGATCATGCGCTGTCCAACCTGTGATGATGCAATTTACATTACTTACAGTGTAAGAGTTGGACAAATCATTACCTGTGATTCCTGTGAAGAATTATTAAAAGTCACATCAATCCAGCCTGTAAAACTTCAAATCTGTGACACTAGTTCGGATGAAGAAGAAGATTGTATTCAAGTTCCTATACGCCCTGTAATTAGTAAAAAAGAGAAGAAAAATACTAAGCCTTCTTCTGAATTACCCGCTCTTGATGATGATCGGGAAGAATTGGCAGAAGAACGAAAGCAAGAAAAGAAGAAACGGAAACAGATACAACGTCAAAAGATTGAATATTTTGACGAATAGAGCATAAATCTTGGACTCTTTTGGTGCTTGTTTTCAGGCAGCTTCTCCAGTGGCTGCCTGTTTCAATTTTGCATCAATTAATAATAGTGAAAACACATGAAAAATAATGTCAATTTAAGAACAATTGGTGCTTTGGCTGGAGCGACCATTTTCTGGGCTTCTGCGTTTTCTGCAATTCGATTTGCATTGCAATATTATTCCGTTGGACATATTGCTCTGTTTCGCTTTCTAACTGCATCGATTTTATTAATCGGTATTGCATTCTGGAAGAAAATTGGACTGCCAAAATTATCTGATTTGCCTTATCTGGTATTGTTAGGGATTATCGCATTTACGATTTATCAATTGGCTTTGGTTGAAGGTGAGAAAACGGTTCTGGCAGGTACAGCCAGTATGATTATTGCTGCATCACCGATTATTGTTTCGATTCTGGCAGCTATATTTTACAAAGAACACCTCAGCCTATTGGGGTGGATCGGCAGTCTGATCGGATTTTGTGGGGTAGCATTAATCTCTTTTCGGGATTTGATCTCGTTTCAATTGCAGCCTGGGGCGCTATTTATTTTTGGTGCGGCAATATGCATCAGTATCTATAATGTATTCCAAAAGCATTTTCATCAAAAATACTCTGTTCTGCAATTTACTGTTTATTCGGTTGTTTCAGGAACCATATTTTTGTTGTTTAAATCACCCGGCTTAATTGATGCTATGGTTAACTTGCCATTTTCGGCTACTGCTTCTGTTATTTATTTAGGCATATTTCCGACTGTTGCATCCTTCCTTTTATGGAATTATGGATTGAGGCAGGTTTCGGCATCAGTAGCTTCCAGCTTTCATTATCTTACACCGGTGATTGCTGTGCTCATTGCCTGGGTATGGTTGGCTGAGTTACCCACCTGGTTCACAATGGCCGGGGGTGTTTTAACCGTTATCGGTGTTATTATTGTTACGAGATGGGGAAAAATAATTACCGTGGATCATCATTGATAATATAGCCAGCATTAATTGCACGATCCAGAATATCAAGTGCGCCCCCCCACAATTCCTCTGATCCATTTTTCATCGGTTGCAGGCGTTTTAACACCTGGCTTTTACGGATTTTATTATCAACCCAGATTGCTCCACCACTGAGATAATTATGTAATAAAGGCATCAAGCGATCTGCGGCATTCGCAAAACGAGATTCCGGGGTTTGCGCATCTTCAAATTCTAACCAAATCTCTTTATATTTTGCGTATTGATCCTCAGGCAAAAGGGAGAAAATTCGTTCCGCAGCCAGATGTTCGCGATCTTCTTTGTCCTGATACCCTTTTTCATCATAGGCATAGGTATCCCCAGCGTCAATTTCAACAATGTCATGGATTAGCAGCATGAGTAAAACACGTTCCAAATTTACAGAATCATTACTGTATTCTTGCAGCACCCCTGCTAGAATTGCTATATGCCAGCTATGTTCTGCGGTATTTTCAGTGCGCGTACCATCTGCCAAGGTATTTCTACGATATATTTGTTTGAGCTTATCAATTTCGAGCAAAAAATCTAGTTGCTGATCAAGGCGGGATGTTTTATTCATATGCACTCCGGATCTTAAAAAAGATATTGTATTGTACCAGTTGACAGTAACACTTTGAAAAAAAATCAGAATTCCCCCTCCATTTCTGGAAATGCAAAAATGACGGAATCTGAGATATGAAAGGAAAATAGGAAGCGATAAATTGGTAAAATTTTTTTGATTTTCTTTATTTGTTTTTTATTATGAATCCTGTATGATGATCAGTAAAATAAGTTTTTATAGATATAGAAAGTTGTTGTAATGAATGAAAAAACTATAAATCAGCAAGAGAAACCAGATCGACAACTCATTCAGGAAATTCACCAATGTAATGAGACTGCATATCATTTACATTTTGTTGATCCACTTAAAGGGTTGGAATCCGCAATACGTGCTCAAGAACTGTCGATATCTGGAATCTTTCAAACTGAACCATATATACAAGGATTGGCAGATAGCTTGTTAAATCAATCCTATTTTTTCTATTTATTGGGGGATATGCAGCAAGCGCTTGAATACGCCGAAGAAAGCATGCAATACTATATTGATTTGGATCAACTACTACCACAAGCTGAGATTTACGCGCATCTGGGATTAATTTATGATATCTACAATGACCGCAACAGTGCGATTGAATACCTGGTCCGCGGATTGGAAATTACCAAAAATAATATGTACGAATTGACCGAAGGTAAAATATTGCTTTATATTGGAAAAGCATATTTACAAATGGGGAATTATCGGCAAAGTGTTCATTCCATTTTGCAAGCACGAAGTATATTTAAAATTTTTTTCCAAGATGACTATGAAGCCATAGCTCTCATAAATCTGGCAGATTCATATAGCATGCTAAATCAATCAGAAAAAGCATTTCAATCCATTTATGAAGCCTTGGATATTGCTATGGATGGCAATTATAAAGTGCTTCAGGGAGAAGGGTTTTATCGCCTGGGTATGATGCATTTACAGAATAATGAATTTGATATTGCTAAATCGCATCTTACCTATAGTCAACGGATTGCAAATAAAATGGTGTTGAAATATATCAGCATCAAGGCTAATTTGGGATTGGGTGAAATTTTACTATATCGTTACGAAACCAAACCTGCTCTGGATCTATTTAAACGGTGTTTAGAGGAAGCACAAGAACTGAAAATAGATCAATTACTTGTAGAAGTGCACAGAAATCTTTCAGAGATATATGAACTTAGCCATCAATATAAACGCTCATTAGATCATTTCAAGAAATTTAGCGATATTACCAATAAAATGGTTAACAAGCATTCTCACCAAAAAATACAAACCATTGAAGTTTTATATCGCACACGTTCCGCCAAAAGAGAGGCGGAATTAACCCGTAACAAGAATTTGACATTGGAAAAAGAAATCGTTGAGCGTAAAAAAGTTGAAGAAGAATTACGAAAAAGCGAGAAGCAATATCGCACTATGGCATCTTTTGATCCGCTCACTCGTTTATTTAATCGGCGACATTTCTTTAATTTGGCTGAAATTGAATTTGAACGTGCAAAACGGTACGATCATTCTCTGGCTGTAATGATGATTGATCTGGACCATTTTAAATCAGTGAACGATTGTTATGGTCATCTGATTGGTGATGAGATGTTAGCCTTTGTGGCCAACCTGTGCAAGCGCAGCTTACGAAAAATTGATGTTATTGGACGGTATGGTGGCGAGGAATTCATTGTGTTGCTACCGCAAACGAATGCTGATCAGGCTATGATATTGGCACAACGCTTATGTAAAACTATTCAACAATCCAGCATGCCGTGCACAAAGGGACAGGTCAATATTACTGTAAGCATCGGCGTAAGTGTGAACAGTTTGTCTTACGAGCGTCTGGAGACGCTATTTGATTTAGCTGACCAGGCATTATATAGGGCGAAAGAAAATGGCAGAGATCAGGTTTGTTTGGCTGCTACAACAGCAGATGAATGATCATTTAGGCAGATGGTAAAGGGACTTCAACATGAGTGATGCGTCACAATATGAAAAACTACAACAACGAAAGCAGTTGATTGAAAAAACCAACCATCTGATTCAAAGTGTTATGCAAAGCTATCAGACGAATCCATTGGAAGCGTATGAAAAGGCAAGTATTGCATACCATATCTCTGTCTCTGGCCCATTTTTGCAGGAACCGTATTTGGTTGGCATGGCCGATAGTTTGCATGCGATGAGCAAAATAAATTTACAGTGGAAGAAGTTGGGCCTGGCCTTGGCTCAGGCGCAAAATAGCCAGAAAATCGCAGAAATGCTTAACAATGAAGTGATCATATTACAAAACACACGTATCATTGCAGAAGTCTACTTTTTACTGAATAATATGGAAAAAGCAAACGAGCTGTTCTGTCAGATTTTACAGTACCCCAACAATGATCAGAGCAAGCTAATTGAAGTGGAAGCAATTCAATTTCTGACTCAAATCGCATTATTGCGGCATGATTTAAATACAGCGCGAGCACACATTCTCAAAAGCATTGATTTATGCACACAATATAAATTTGATGAACAATTAGGATATTCCTACTTATTGTATGGGCGAATTTGCTTGGCCGACGGGGAGTTCAACAAAGCCTCACAGACGATCACGCGAGCGATGGAATTATCTCAACAGGATCGCTATCCATTAATTTATGCACAAAGCCTGGATCTGTTGGGAACACTCAATATATCAACTGAGAAGTATACCGAAGCTGAATTAAATTTTTCCTTGATGGCCTCCTATGCTCTGCGCCAGAAATTAGAAGAATCGTATCTGCAGGCGTTATTAGGCATATGTTTGGTGAATAAGGCCACTGGCAATGAAAAAACATATATTGACACATTAAAAGAGATGCATGCATTACCTTATCTGGATCAGCATCACGAGTTGCAGAGCAAAGTGGATTTGTTGTTGTCACAAAATTTGGAAAACAAAAAGAAATATAAAAATGCATTGCAGCATTTTAAAAAATATCATACCGTACAACTTAGCTGGTTGCGAAAACAACATGCAGATAATTTGCAAGCATTGGAAGCCATACATCAAACTGAGATGGCCATGTCTGAAGTGGAGTTGGTCGACGATATCAACGAAAAATTAAACGCTGAAATTCAGGAACGTAAATGGGCAGAAAAACAATTACGTAAGAGCGAAGCAAAGTTCCGCAATTTGGCAGTAATTGATTCGTTAACTGGCCTATATAATCGTCATCATTTTTATCAGATTGGACAGCAGGAAGTGGAGCGCGCTACACGGTTTGATTTGCCGCTTTCCTTGCTGATGATGGATATTGATCACTATAAGTCAATCAATGATAATTTTGGTCATCGGGCTGGTGATTTTGTGCTATCCCACCTGGGTATATTAATTTCTAAAGCCATACGCAAAATTGATATTGCTTGCCGCTATGGTGGGGAAGAATTTGTTATTTTATTACCGGAAACTGACCTGGAACAGGCGAAAAATGTTGCTGAACGGATTCGATCTTCAATCATGGAAAAACCGGTAACCTATGAAGGAAATGAAATTCAAGTCACAGCCAGTATTGGTATTGTTTCCAGAAAAAAAATGAATACGACAGTAGAGGATTTGCTTGGTTTAGCGGATGATGCAATGTATCAGGCAAAAGAAAAAGGCAGAAATCAAGTCATTATCTCTACATAAAACCGTTCAAGCAAGCATTGGAATGTGCTCACTTGAACGATCGGAAAAATATATTTTCTTGTGAATTTTTGTTTATCATAAAAAAGTGTGGATATCGATTTTACAAATTATCCAACCACTCAATTGCTTCATCCGGATCACTAAACATTTTAACCGTAACGCCGAGTTCAGCATAAGCCCTGGCGAGTTGTTTCATGTTGCTCCTCCATGATTTTCTAAAAAAGTGTATTGAAAATATATACAAAATTATTTGCAATATCAAATGAAATATGCATACTATTAGTAGATATAATCTATTGGATTTATGTCACTCTACTTATCAATATGGAGAGGAGTGGAAGTAAGTATTAACCTGTTATTCGATATCGGTAAACGTTCGACCCCATGGATGGGTCAGGGGCGTAGCCAATTTTCTTTAAATATTGAGCATGTTCATTTGATTCTGTTGTGGTAAATACTACCTGTTTGTTGGACATATTAAGCAGTTTTGAATGCTGCGAGAAAACATATCGCCCAGTTTTAAAATCACGATAACCCGGGATGGCATAATCCAGGGCTGCCCATAGATGTCCTTGTTCATCGGCAGTAAAAATAACCAATCCTGCAGGAATCATATCCCGTAGGATGAAATAGTATTGTCGTTCATCTTGCTGTTGGTCAAATGAAAAATGTGGAAAGAAATTGGCGATATCATCCGCATAGTATTCAAGAAATTGACGCAGGTAGGTATTGGTAGGGTATACCCGCAGCGGTTGAAAGTATTCTTTGTTCTTGCGCATTTCCAATAAAAAATACAGATCAATAAAAATGATAAAGCCATTGACCATTGCAACCGGATAAGCCTGAATCCAAACCCCATAAATCGTAAAAACAATTGCACCAATTAAATTAATAATGCGCAAACGTAAAACCGAATGCATCATTAAAGATACAGCGATAAGAATTGAAGCCAGATAACCCAGCCATTCAGCAAATTGATTCATAATTTAACCTCAAAGGAAAAAAAAAGAAGCAGCTTCAGCTATTTCTGAATTGCTTCTCTGAGACAAAAATTGTCTATGTTATAATGATGCCGAAGGAGGGAATCGAACCCTCATTCCCGTAGGAACGCGATTTTGAGTCGCGCGCGTCTGCCAATTCCGCCACTTCGGCGATGCACCAAGTATATCTAATATCTTGTGAAGGGTCAAGGATTTTATATCTCATGCAATTAGGAATTATCGGATTACCCCAATCCGGCAAAACAACAATATTTAATACACTTACATGTGGCGATCAACCTACCGGTATGATTACAGGAAAGATCGAAGTACATACAGCAGTTGTGGATGTGCCAGATAACAGAGTTGATGTACTTTCCGCGATGTTTAAACCAAAGAAAACAATATATACAAAAGTAACCTATGCAGATATCGCTGGTTTAGACGGCAGCGCCGGTAAAGCAGGTATTTCCGGCACACTATTAAATCAATTAACGCAAATGGGTGCTTTATTACTGGTTGTGCGCTGCTTTGAGGATGACAACATTCCCCATCAGGCAGGCAGTATCAATGCTCAACGTGATATTGATACCATGGAAGGTGAATTCATCATTAATGATCTGATCATGGTAGAACGCAAACAGGAACGCTTACAGGATGAATTCCGTAAGGGTGGAGGGCGTGATAAGGGACTGATCAAGCATGAGATTGAGCTGTTTGAGCGGCTGCAAGCTGCCTTAAGTGAAGAAAAATCAATACGAGATTTAGATTTAACCGCTGATGAAGAGAAAGATTTATCAGGGTATGGCTTTTTAAGCCAGAAACCTGTGCTGATTATTCTTAATATCGATGAAGGGCAGGAACCTCCTCAAGTGACGTATGAACACGCCAAAAGCAAAGTGATTGCTTTACAGGGTAAATTGGAAATGGATATTGCGCAATTACCTGAAGAAGATGCAGCGATGTTCATGGAGGAATACGGCATTACCGAACCCACCCTGAATAAAATGATTCAGCTATCCTATGACCTACTGGGATTGATGTCATTCTTTACTGTTGGCGAGGATGAAGTGCGTGCCTGGACCGTTGAGAAAGGCGCTACAGCACCTGTTGCAGCGGGTGTGATTCATTCTGATTTGCAGAAAGGTTTTATCCGGGCAGAAGTTATTCATAATGAAGAACTGATCGAACTGGGAAGTTTAACTGAGGCGAAGAACAAAGGGAAATTGCGTCTGGAAGGCAAGGAATACAAAGTGCAGGATGGTGATATTCTCAACATTCGTTTCAATGTAAAATAAAAAAATCTATTGTTTGGAAAAGCCCTTTTATTGGGCTTTTTTTTGTTAATGCAACAGAATGTTACTTGATTCCGTATATGTATTGTAGAATTAAGGAAAATAATTTGGTAATTATTTAACAAAAGGACAGATGAAAATGGAATTGTCAGTAAAAGAATTTGTAGCTCAGAAAAGTATTGCTGTGTTTGGCGCTTCTCGCTCCTGTTCGAAATTTGGTAATACATTGGCAAATGAATTGAAACAGCGTGGATATCAGGTGAGGCTTGTGCATCCTGAAGCAGATGAAATTGATGGTGAAAAATGTGTTAATAATATTGAAGAGATCAAAGATGAAGTTTCTGCAGTAGTGATTAGTTTGCCCCCAAAAGCCGCAGTTCAAGCCATCCGTGATTCTGCCCAATCTGGCATTAAACATATTTGGTTACAGCAAGGTGCCAATGGGATTGAAACAAACAAAGTGGCCGACGAACTAGGTGTGAAACCCATAACAGGGAAATGTTTATTGATGTATGCGGAACCGGTTACTTCTTATCATAAATTTCACCAGTTTTTCGCGAAATTATTTGGTGCATATTAAGAATTTTTTTGAAGAGGTTTAATTACAAATGAGTGATATCTTAATTGCTTTCACGACAAATGCGGGTTCAACGCCGGAGGTTGCTCAGGTTATTGCCGATGAATTGGTTCAAAGAGGAAACACAGTTACCGTAAAAGATTTTATAGAAATTAATGATATGTCCGGATACGATAGTGTTATTGTTGGCGCACCAATGATATTAGGATGGCACAAAGGAGCAATGAAATTTATTCGCAAATATCGCAATGTGTTATCCGCAAAAAAATGTGCATATTTTTGCACTTCCATTTCTATAACCAAAGATGGCACTGAAACGATCAACGGTATTCCAGTATACATTGATCCCTTTACGGCAAAAGAACCGGCAAACATACAGAAATTGGCTATTAATGAAAAATATGCCTTACCAGAAAATTATGTAAAACCAATTTTGAAGCAGGCTCCGCAAGTGAAGCCTTTGTCTATTGCATTATTTGGTGGAAAACTGGATATGGGCAAGTTGAATATTTTTCAGATGATTTTTGTCATGGCGATTATTCGTGCCCAACCAGGTGATTATCGTAATTGGGATGCGATCCGGCAATGGGCTAAAGAACTTGATATTTAAAGTTGATTATTGCAACAATGAAAAATATTCGATATCCATAAAAAACTGCCCTTCCAATGAAGAGCAGTTTTTGGTTGTTATTATTCTTGATCTGTTTTCTTTTTTCTAGTCCGCGGTTTCTTTTTTGCTACTTCTTCTAAGGGTTCTTCTACCGGTATAGCACTTTCAACTTCTAACGCTGATGATTTAATCTCATCTGACGGCATAATATCTGCCCCCAGGTATTCCCGATTGGTGAGCCGCCGGTATGTTATTGTCCAGGCTGAGCCAAGGTAGGCATACAACACTGCATTTACGAATAGTGAAACTGGCATGAAAAGACAGAGAACACCAATGATTAATACAATAATCAAGGTTGGGTCCATTTCGCCAAAACCTGAGGCAAATGCACCAACACCGACTCCACCCAGAACTAGAATAATTAACGGAATGACTATGATCAAACTGATAGCTATTTCTATCACGAATAAGATAATTCCCATCAATACAGGTGGCCAGAAATTGTTTTTGAGCAACGCAAAAGATTTTTTCACTGCGTCCAATAATCCAACATCTTCATTTACCATCATGGGAATCATCAATTGCATCATGATATTAATCAGGATGCCAGCTACGAACCCCAGCAGGCCAAAAATGCACAGGAATGGAATCAGACAAATCAGTCCGATGCCTAATGTTAGAACGGCGATAACAACAACAATGCCGACAATCAAAAGTCCTAAAACAAAGCCCAGTAAACTAAGCAGGAAATGCATCAAGAATACGCGCCAGAAGGGCTTTTTAATGCTTTGCCATAATGTGGAAAAAGTCAGTTTTGTTTCCCCTTCATCGACCAACCATGCACCGCGGGATAGACCGATTTGACCAGCTGATCCAATTGCAATGAACAGTAATGAAAGTAAGACAACCAAACAGAGTATTCCAAGAATAATCAAGCCAATAATTGCCCACTCGCTGCCATCACCGGAAAACATATGGTTAAAGGATGGCATATTGCCAAACTCTTTTTCAAAATTATAGGAAAAGGGATTGCCATTATTGAAGTAATCGCCGTTGCTATAATTTGTGTTTGTTCCCCCTCCGCCGCCTCCGCCGCCCCCACCGTTGGAACTGGCAGTACAACTGGCCAGTAAGCCGAATACCCAAAGGATCTTGTGTTTCCATATCGTATCCCAGGCTCGTTTTAAAATTTCACCGTAATTCATAGATTCCTCCCGAATAATAAATGCAATGAATCATTGCAACTTCCATGATATATACGATTATTCCCACTCAATCGTTGCAGGTGGCTTGCCAGTAATATCGTATACAACACGGTTAACCCCTTTTACTTCATTTACAATGCGGTGTGATATTTTGCCCAGTAATTCATAGGGGATGTGTGCCCAATTGGCTGTCATAAAATCCTGTGAATATACAGCACGCAGGGCAATAGCTTCCTGATAGGTGCGTTGGTCGCCCATGACACCTACCGAACGAACGGGTAATAAAACTGCAAACGCCTGACCAATTTGAGGTTGATCATCTTTTGGTCGGCGTGAAATTAACCCTGCCTGAGTGAGCTCATCCGTAAAAATGGCATCAGCTTCACGCAATGTGCTGAGTCGTTCGCAGCTTAATTCTCCTAAACAGCGTACCGCCAGGCCGGGACCGGGGAATGGTTGACGCCAAACCAATTCAGTTGGCAATCCCAGGGCTTCACCAACTTTGCGTACTTCATCTTTAAAGAGATAGCGTAGAGGTTCGACCAACTTGAATTTTAAATCGGTGGGCAAACCGCCCACGTTGTGATGTGATTTAATGCGCTGTGCTTTATTACGATCCGGTGCACTGGATTCAACCACATCGGGGTAAATGGTGCCTTGTACTAAAAAGGGAATTTCGCCCAGTTTGTTGGCTTCTGCTTCAAAAGTACGGATAAAGGTTTCGCCGATTATTTTGCGCTTTTCTTCAGGATCCTGTTGGTTTTCTAATTTGGAAAGGAAAAGGTCTTCAGCATCAACGGTAATAAGCTGTGTGCCAAATTTCCGGCGGAAAGCATCTTCAACGGTTTGACGTTCGTTTTTGCGTAGCAAACCATGATCCACAAAAACAGCACTGAGCTGATTGCCAACAGCTTCATATACCAATGCAGTGGCTACGCTGGAATCCACTCCTCCACTGACGGCTGAGAGCACTTTCTGATTGCCTACCTGCTCACGGATGGCTTTGACAGACTGTTCAATAATGGCATCAGCCGTCCAGTTTTGAGTTACCTGACAGATGTTTACAGCAAATGCTTTGAGGATATCCTTTCCTAGCGGTGTGTGATGCACTTCAGGATGGAATTGTAAACCAAAGATGCGGTTATCAGCATTGGCTATGGCAGCATATGGGCTATTCTGGCTGCTGGCAATGGTACGAAACCCATCGGGCAAACCATCGATACGATCACCATGCGACATCCAAACCTTGTAATGTTCTTCTTCCAGAAGGTTGTTTCTTTCATTGACGACGACCTCAGCATGGCCATATTCTCGGGCTTCAGCGGGGATTACTTTGCCATTCAATTTGAGTGTCAGCGCTTGCATGCCGTAGCAAATGCCCAATATTGGCATCCCTGATTGCAAAATAAAATCTTGAACTGTAGGCGCATCTTTATCGTAGGCTGAGGCAGGTCCACCGGATAAAATATAACCGCGTGGTTGTATGGCTATAATGGTTGATTGTGGTGCATCCCAGGGGAAAATTTCACAATATATATTTAATTCACGCACTCTGCGTGCGATCAATTGTGTGTATTGTGATCCAAAATCCAGGATGGCGATTGCGTCTTTCATAAGACAATTCTCCTGATTTTAGTTTTCTGTAAAAGTGATTGTGCCATTTTCCATGGATTTGATGCATGCCAGCGATTCAATAGGAGTACCATTTTTTGAAAGCAACGCCCGTCCGGATTCAAAATATTTTTCAACCAGGGTTCCAATACCGACCAATTCAGCGCCGGCTGCCTGAATGAGACGTACAAGGCCCAAAATTGTTGAACCAGAAGCCAGAAAATCATCAATGATAAGGATTTTTTCGCCGCGTGGCAGGTATTCCGGGGAAACAATTAACTCAACCATATTCCCTTTTGTATGGGATGGGGCAATGGTTAAGTAAACGGTATCGGGCATGGTGACAGGTTTGTTTTTTCTGGCATAGACCACTGGCAGATTTAGGTAGCGAGCCGTCATTAGGGCTGGTGCAATGCCTGAAATTTCAGCGGTCAATATACGATCTGCACCACAATTTTTAAAACGGCGTGCCAGCTCTTTTCCACATTCATCCATCAACATTGGATCTACCTGATGGTTGATGAATCCATCAACTTTCAAAATGCCATTATTTAATACTTTGCCGTCTTTAATAATACGGTCCTTCAATAATTGCATGTTTTCCTCCAGCATCTATGTAAATAATTATATCCATTGTACATTGCAACGAATGAACACACTAGGTTAAAGCATTGCTCTGATTGTAATTGG
This sequence comes from Chloroflexota bacterium, assembly GCA_016838895.1. Lineage (GTDB taxonomy): Bacteria > Chloroflexota > Anaerolineae > Anaerolineales > Anaerolineaceae > UBA5203. The sequence goes on along the minus strand of JAEKNU010000008.1, from coordinate 93,502 downwards.
TCTATACAAGTTTTGGCGGAGTGATATTTTCAGGATTCGCTGTTGATATTTTATGAATGACCTGTGTTAGAATTTAAAAATTATGAGCAAAAATGAATTGTTACTGGCCTCTACTTCACCAAGACGTCGTCAAATGTTAGCCTGGATGGTTGCTGATTTTGAAATGATGTCCTTTGATATTGATGAAAGTATCATTGCAGGTGAAAAAGCGGAAGCGTATGTCTTTCGGATGGCAAAATCAAAAGCCAGGCATGCTTTGCAAGGAAATGAGCATTATAAATTGATTTTGTCATCCGATACCATTGTGGTGCAGGATGGGAAAATCCTTGGTAAACCGGAAAATGAAGCTCAGGCTCGGGCGATGCTGCAGCGCTTACGTGGTAAAATTCATAAAGTATTAACAGCGATCTCCGTTGTAAATCCTGAATCCGGTTTAATGATCACAGATTGTTGTATAGCAAATGTGCCCATGCGAAATTATTCAGATGAGGAGATTGAGCACTATATTCAAAGTGGGGATCCATTTGACAAAGCCGGTTCATATGCGATTCAAAACGAATCCTTTCATCCGGTAGAACACTTCTCAGGTTGTTTTGCTTGTGTAATGGGATTACCATTATGTCATGTTATTCGGCAGATGAAAAAACAAGGCATATCAATCATTGATGATGCAAGACCTGTATGTGCTGAGCAACTTGATTATGCTTGCCCAATATCATCTTCCGTATTATCTTTTACAGATCAGATCACCTGTTGCGATTAACAGCAGGAGGAATTTATGAAAAAGGTTTTACTACTATTAATCTTAACAATCTTTTTAGCATCTTGTTCCAATCAAGCAACTCCGCAGACGGAATCTACGGTAGCACCAACAATTACCGAAACATCGAATTTACCTGAACCGCTGGTACAAACAACTACCGTACCTGATGTAGATGCATCGATAGCGGCATATCTGGATGCCTGGAAACTGGATGATTTTAGAAACATGTACAGTATGTTGACTCGCGTCAGTAAAGACGCCCTCACATATGAGGATTATGAGAAACAGCATATTGACTTCTCAGTCAATCTCACCTTACAGGATATTGAATATACGGTATTGTCTTCATTGGTTAGACCAACCTCTGCTCAAGTATCCTATCGGGTGATTTACAACACAACCCTGGTTGAAAGCCTGACACGCGAGATGGTGGTCAACCTTTCATTAGAGGAAGGGGTATGGCATGTTCAATGGGAAGATGGCATGTTGCTGCCAGAATTGCGTGGGGGCAATAAGCTCCTATTAAATGTAACAACACCTGCTCGTGGAAATATCTATGATGTAGATGGGGAAGCACTGGTAGCACAGACAGAAGTTGTCTCTTTGGGTATTGCGCCAATTTCCATTGAAAATGGAAATTATGGTGCCACCGTGGCCCAATTATCAATATTGACAGGAAAAAAACAGAAAGTAATTTATGATCTGTTGGAGGAATATGGTTATGATAGCGGTTATATTCCGATTGGCGAATCAGTAGCACAGGATGTAAATGAAAGGGAACTTCAAATTTCAAGTCTGGAAGGGTTTGTTCAGAGCTGGTACGATTCCAGGTATTATTTTGATAGTGGCATTGCACCGCATGTTACGGGCTATGTGAAACCCATGTACGCAGAAGAATTGATCGATTATCAACGCCTGGGGTATCGGGCAGATGATCGTGTCGGTGCGGCCGGACTGGAAAAATGGGGTGAAGATTATTTATTTGGCACAAGGGGTGTTGAGTTATATATAGTAGCGCCTAGTGGAGAGATCGTAACACGATTATATAAACAAGACCCGGCAGCCTCGGAGTCCATTTACACAACCTTTGAAACAGCTTTTCAGCAGAGAGTTGAACGAGCGATTCAGGGTTTTAATGGTGCCATTGTGGTATTGGAGCGGGATACAGGCCGTGTATTAGCCATGGCTTCCTCTCCAACATTTAACCCAAATGTGTTCGATCCTAACAATACGAACAATTTGGAGTATAACGAGACATTAACTGATGGAAATCAGCGGTTATTAAATCGTGCCTCACAAGGTGGATATCCTTTGGGCTCAGTATTCAAAATTATTACCATGGCAGCCGCATTAGAAAGCGGTCGCTTTACCGCTGAATCCATCTATGATTGCCAATATGAATTTACTGAACTTGCCGGATACGTTGGGGATGACTGGACCAAAGCCAAAGAAATTCCACCAAGTGGAGAGCTTACTTTACCAGAAGGTTTAATGCGATCATGTAATCCATGGTTTTATCACATTGGCCTGGATTTATACCGGAATGGTTTTCCTGAGTTGATTACGGATATTGCCAAAGGTTTCGGGTTGGGTGAAGCAACGGGTATTGGTCAGGTAGCTGAGGAAGAAGGAGCCATGCCGTATCCACAGAATGATGGAGATGCTGTGCAGCAGGGTATAGGTCAGGGCACCATGTTGGTAACACCTTTGCAGGTGGCTCGCTTTATTGCAGCGATTGGAAACGGCGGTACCTTGTACCGTCCACAGGTGGTTGAAAAAATTGGCACAATTGGGGAAGATCCATCTTATGTGTTTGAACCCGAAGTGCAAGGTACATTACCTGTTACTGATGAAAATCTGGTAATTATTCAGGATGCGATGCGTTCTGTGGTGAACAATGCGCGTGGGACAGCACATGCCCGATTTCTTAATTTTAATGTCCCTATTTACGGTAAAACGGGTACCGCACAAAATCCTTTTGGAGACGCACATGCCTGGTTTGCTGGATACACAGATACGCAAAATTCATCATTGCCAAATATTGCTGTTGTTGTGATTGCAGAAAATGGTGGTGAAGGTTCCGAAGTTGGTGCACCGATATTCCGCCGGGTTATTTCGCAATATTATGGGATGGAAGTGCATCTATATCCATGGGAGTCATCATACCTGATTACGAGAACGCCGACCCCCACAGAGGAAGGAGAATAAAAGGGTATGATACAGAGATGAGTATGGATTGCCTATGAGTAGAAACTGGATTGAAGGATTAATCATCAGGTCACAATCAGGATTTCATACAGTCATGACTGAGCAGGGACAGTATATTTGTCGCCTGCGCGGTCGTTTAAAAAGAGGGCCGCGTTTGGGGGATATTACTGCTGTGGGAGATCGCGTATTGATCAGTCCCCTGGCGGATGGCAGTGGAGCAGTGGAGGAGGTGCTTCCTCGTGTGAGGGAATTGGTACGTTTGGCACCTACGCCGCGTGGTGAATATCGACAGGTGCTTTTTGCCAATCTGGATCAGGTGTTATTGGTATTTGCCTGTGCATCGCCTGAACCCAAGTTAAGAATGTTAGATCGCTTTTTAGTAATTTGCGAGAAACAGAAAATCCCCGTTCAAATTATTGCCAATAAAGTTGATCTAATTGGTTTACGTGATGCAAAATCTTTGTTTTCACATTATGTGCCAATTGGTTATCCGGTACATTACACCTCCACAAAAACAGGACGAGGTGTACGAGACCTGAAAAAAATCTTGATTGGCAAGTTAAGCGGACTAGCAGGGCCATCGGGTGTGGGTAAATCGAGTTTGCTAAATACAATACAACCTGCGTTGGGTATTGCTGTCCGTGAGGTTAGTGATGCTACAGATAAAGGTAAGCATACAACTGTCGTTCGTGAGTTACATGCCCTGACTGAAGGAGGATATGTAGCTGATGTTCCGGGATTAAAGTCACTTGGTTTGTGGGATATTGAGCCAGAAGAATTGGATGGATATTTCCCGGAAATTCGGGATTTAGTGTCAGATTGTCAATTTAATGATTGTTTACATCTCGATGATCCTGGCTGTGCCATCCGGGAAGCTGTTGAGAATGGAAAAATCAATTATGATCGTTATGAATCCTATTTGCGTATGCGATTAGGGGATGAATTGGCGTTTGAATAAACAGGCTATATATCATGATTGACAAATTGACAAGACTACTAGTAAACTAACATTGGTAATGTTTTCTAATTTGATAAAAAATGTAAATGAATATAGATAATACAAAGAAAGCAGAATAATACCTTGTATAATTGCCAAATTTTTTACAATATAGCAAAGACAAAGATGATTAAACATAAAAATAGTGTTGGTTTGACAAGGATTTTTTTTCAGGTTATACTGTTTTGTAACAATTTAGCTAACCAAATAAGGTTAAGCGAGGTTATTAGTGTTCATTTCCCCCAATACAACAAAAAAGAGGATATAGTTGCATGGCCGATCTATTGAATGTGCAAGGCCTCGAGACCCAATTCCGAACGCGGGAAGGGATCGTACATGCGGTCAATGGTGTTTCTTTTCGAATTAAAGAAGGTGAGACACTAGGGATTGTAGGCGAGAGTGGTTGCGGAAAAAGTGTTTCCGTAATGTCGGTACTGCGTTTAATTCCATCACCTCCTGGAAAGGTCATCGCTGGTCAAGCAGTGTATCAAGGCAAAGATCTTTTGAAAATGTCAGACGAAGAAATCCGACATATTCGTGGTTCTCAAATTAGTATGGTTTTCCAGGATCCGATGACTTCTTTCAATCCGGTTTTAACGATTGGAAAGCAAGTTGCAGAACCATTGGAAATTCACAATGGCCTGAGTCATCAGGAAGCAAACGACAGGGCTGCCGAAATGTTAGAATTGGTCGGCATTCCCAATGCAAAAGATCGATTGAATGATTATCCGCATCAGTTCTCTGGCGGTATGCGTCAACGTGTCATGATTGCCATGTCCCTTGTTTGTACCCCCCAGATTCTAATCGCGGATGAACCAACCACAGCATTGGATGTAACCATCCAGGCTCAGATTGTTGAATTGGTTAAAAAGTTGCGTGATGAACTTGGTATGGCAATTGTCTGGATTACACATGATCTGGGTGTTGTTGCCGGAATCGCTGATCGCGTAAATGTTATGTACGGGGGGTTGATTATTGAAGAAGCCCCTGTAAAAACTTTGTATGGTAATCCGCAACATCCCTATACCATTGGTTTGCTGGAAAGCCTTCCTAGATTGGATGAAATCCGTAATCGACGTTTAGAGTCAATTGATGGCATCCCGCCAGTTTTGATGGAGCGCCCGGAATTTTGTCCATTTGCCCCTCGATGTAAATTTACAATTGATCGCTGCCGACAGGAACGACCCACATTGACGCCATCTGGTGAAGAAGGACACAATGTTGCTTGTTGGGTGGATCCGAAAACAGGAAGGGAGCGACAATGAGCGAAAAGAAAGTCTTAATGCACGTAAAGGATTTGGTAAAACATTTCCCAATCACACAAGGTATTGTATTTCAACGAAAAATTGGCGCTGTTCATGCTGTGGACGGTGTATCTTTTGATTTATATGAAGGCGAAACACTGGGTCTGGTTGGTGAATCAGGGTGTGGAAAATCCACAACTGGACGTACAATTTTGCAATTGTACAAACCAACTGCCGGAGAAGTTGTCTTCAATGACATAAATCTTGTTGATTTACCAGCAGAAGAGATGCGTAAAGTCCGCAGAGAATTGCAGATGATTTTTCAGGACCCGTACGCCAGCCTCAACCCCAGAATGACAGTAGGTGAAATTGTTGGTGAACCGCTGACAATTCATCACGTGGGTGATGCAAAAGAAATTAAAGAAAAAGTAATGGATTTATTGGATAAAGTTGGACTTAACCCTGCTTTTTCCAATCGATATCCACATGAATTCTCAGGTGGCCAGCGACAACGTATTGGTATTGCACGCGCCTTGGCGTTGGATCCGAAATTGATTGTATGTGATGAGCCTATTTCCGCATTGGATGTTTCTATTCAGGCACAGGTAGTAAACTTGCTCGAGGATTTGCAAGATGAGTTGGGCTTAACTTATCTGTTTATTGCCCATGATCTTTCTATGGTTCGCCATATCAGTGATCGTGTTGCGGTGATGTATCTGGGTGTTATTGTTGAAGTTGGGGATCGGAAAGAATTATATGATCATCCGATGCACCCTTACACACAAGCGTTAATGTCGGCTGTACCCATTCCTGATCCAACGGCAGAAGAAAAACGGAAGCGTATCATTTTGCAGGGCGATGTCCCATCACCGGTCAATCCACCCTCGGGTTGTCGTTTCCGAACACGCTGTAATTTGGCACAAACGATTTGTGCAGAGCAAAAACCTGAGATGCGAGAGATTACTCCAGGGCATTTTGTGGCTTGCCATATGGTGTGATATAGTTATAATGGTAATTCCCACAGTGGTTAATTGATTTTTGGAGGTCGATTTACGATTGTGGTTAATACAAAAAAAAACATGTTTTGACATTTTTTAGGAGGAGAAAAAATGCGCTCAAAGTGGTTTGTTGTTGCCTCAATGTTAATTGTGGCCAGTATGTTGTTAGGCGCTTGTAACGCAGGCGCTGCTGGATCTGCTGATCCTGATAAAGTATTGCATTTGGAATTTGGACCTGGTGATATCCCCACCCTGGATCCCGCTCTGGGAACCGACACCTCATCCATCCAAGTAGCAATTGAAACTTTCGTTGGTTTAACCCGTGCAGATGAAGTAACCAACATTGTCGCTCCCGGTATGGCCTCATCCTGGGATATTAGCGATGATGGAACGGTTTACACATTCAATCTGCGAGATGATGTTCCCTGGGTAACTTACAATCCAGAAAGTGGCAAAGTAGAAAAAGTAGAAGGCTGTGATGGCAAAGATCGTATGGTCACCGCTCAGGACTTCTATTATGGTATGCTGCGCACACTGACTCCTGAAACCGCAAGCGATTATGCTTATGTTTTGGGTTTCGCAGTTGCAGGCGGTAACGCTTACAATGCTGGCGAAGGTGCCATGGAAGATGTTGGTGTGGTAGTTGTTGATGACTACACACTGGAAATTACCTTCAATGAAGCAGCCGCTTACAATGCCGCTATTGCCGGTATGTGGGTTGCATACGCACAACCTGAATGGTTGATTGCTGGTGATGAATGTACTGACGCTCTTGGTGATCGCTGGACTGAAACCGGCAATTTCCAGGGTTACGGCCCCTATGCTATGAAAGAATGGATACATGATTCAGATATCACAATTATTGCCAATCCTTTCTGGCCAGGCACCGAAGAAGTACCTGCAGCAGTAATCAATGAAGTAAACTGGGTATTCTTGGATGAATCCCCTGCAATGGCAGAATACGAAGCTGGAAACCTGGATGTTACACGTGCTCCATTAGCTGACATGGATCGTATCAAGACTGATCCGACCCTCTCCGCTGAACTGAAGATTTCCCCATCCTTCTGTACATACTACTATGGCTTCAATACCGCTGCTCCATTCACCGATGATGTCCGCGTTCGCCGTGCATTATCCATGGCTATTGATCGCCAAAGCCTGATCGACAACGTCACCAAGGGCGAGCAGATTCCTGCTCAGTGGTTCTCCACCCCAGGTTTGGCTGGCGCTCCCACCCTCGAAGATCATCCTGATCTGGGTGTGAAAACCGATGCTGCAGCTGCTCAGGCATCCTTGCAGGAATATTTAGACGAAGAAGGCATCACTGCTGCTGATGTTGATATGACGCTCATGTACAATACCTCAGAAGGTCACCAGAAAATTGCTGAAGCAATTCAGCAGATGTGGAAAGACAATCTGGGTATCGATGTGAAAGTTGTAAATCAGGAATGGCAGGTTTATTTGGACACCATCCGTGGTGCCGATACTCCCCAGATCTATCGTTTGGGCTGGTGCTTGGACTACGCAGATGCTAATAACTTCATCCGCGAAGTATTCCAATTGGGCGGTTCCGCCAATCCTGGTGACCCCGAAGATCCCACCAAACCTCTCGGTGGTATTGCCTGGGCCAATGAAGAATTCGATGCACTGGTAATCGAAGCTGCTAAAGAGCTCGATCCTGCAAAACGCGTAGAAATGTATGCCGAAGCTGAACAACTCCTGGTATGGGATGATGCAGTTATGGCTCCTATCTACTGGTACACAGCCATTTCTCTGACCAAACCATACGTGACCCGTACCTGGTCAACTGGTGGTCATCAGCACATAGAGAAATGGGATATTGATATGTCCGCGAAATAGTTTTTCCGGAAATATTCCAAAATAACCTTTCAATACAGAGAGGGGAGAGATTCTTCTCTCCCCTCTCTTATGAATGTAACAATCCTTTCGGAAATTTTTGGAGGACTACATGGGACGATATTTAGTCCGCCGGATATTAATGCTTTTTGTGGTTCTTTTTGCGGTTTCATTCATTACCTTTTCACTAATGAATGCTGTGCCTGGTGGCCCTTTTGACCGTGAAAAAGCATTACCTCCGGATATTATGAGAAATTTGGAAAAGCGGTATCATCTTGATGACCCATTCTTAAAGCGTTATTCGGATTATATGATCGATGTAATGATACCAAGATTATCTACAGTAGCACCCGATAAAGGTGACTTACAGGATGATAGCTTTATTACAATCAAATTAGGCCCCTCACTTTGGTTTCGCTGGATGAATTTTGGCCCCTCATTTGCTTCACGAAGCCGTACTGTAAATGATATATTTCGTCAACAGTTACCCGTATCCATACAACTTGGTGTTTTTGCTCTAATTATTGCGTTGATCATTGGCATACCAATGGGTATTCTTGGTGCATTAAAACACAATACGATTTGGGACTTTTTGGGTATGGGTGTGGCAATCTTCGGTGTATCGGTTCCCGTCATTGTCCTTGGACCCATCTTGATCTGGATATTTGGTATTACACTGGGCTGGTTCCCTCCTACGGGTTGGGGCGCAAAGCCGCCATATATTCTGGGAATATTCCCCTCTAATTTGGGTTGGAGCTATTGGCGATATGCCATAATGCCATCCGTAGCACTTGGATTGGGCAGTTCAGCAATTATTGCACGTTTAACGCGTGCCAGTTTGCTGCAGGTTATACGTGAAGATTACATCCGAACTGCACGTTCAAAAGGGTTGGGCGAGCGTTTAATAATGAATCGTCATGCCTTAAAAAATGCGCTTATTCCGGTTGTGACTGTTTTAGGGCCGATTGCTGCCGCTCTGGTTACAGGAACGTTTGTCACCGAATTAACCTTTGGTATTCCCGGTATGGGAAAATACTTTGTTACCAGTATTACAAACAGAGATTATCCGGTTATCATGGGTACGATTTTGCTTTATGCGCTGTTTTTGGTTGTAGCAAATCTGATTGTAGACCTGACATACGCTTATCTGGACCCCCGTATTCGTTATGATTAATCAGGCGAATCTGGATTCCGAAAAATCATAGAGGAGAAAACAAAATGACCGTTGACTTAAAAGTGGACCCTCATAAGCGTGAGCTAGCAGGCGGGCAGCCGTTAACTGTGAAAAGTGAAAGCATGACAAAGGATGCATTCCGACGATTGATCCGCAACCGTGCTGCAGTAATTGGCGGGATTATCATTATCATACTGTTCACGACTGCTTTATTGGCGGATTATATTGCCCCCCGTTCTTATGAGCTTCAGGTGCTTGAGGAACAAAATGTTACACCTGCCTGGATCGTAAAACTATTCCCAAGTATGAAGGGATATGCAGTTTTATCAAATGACTACCCCTTAGGTGCTGATTATGTAGGCCGCGATTTATTGAGCCGCATCATTTATGGTTCACGTGTTTCCTTGATGGTTGCGTTGATTGGACCATTTATCAGTATCTTGATTGGGGTTTTATATGGTAGTATTTCAGGATTCTTTGGGGGAAGAGTGGATAATCTTATGATGCGTATTGTGGATGTGCTGTATGCCTTCCCCAGCCTTTTATTCATCATTCTATTAATGTCCTTCTTCCGATCTACTTTTTCAGCCCCTGATCCTGGATCGTTTTCGTATATCATCAGTAGTTTTGATCAAAAACTTGGCGGTATGCTGTTTATTTTTATTGGCATTGGGCTTACTGCCTGGCAGACCATGGCTCGTCTTACACGAGGGCAGGTCTTGTCCATCCGTGAAAAAGAATTTGTTGAAGCAGCCCGCACCATGGGTGCAACCAATGGACGCATTATGTTCCGGCACATTTTACCGAACATTGTTGGTCCATTAATTGTGGCTGAAACATTGGCTATCCCTGCTTATATTTCTACAGAAGCCTTCTTGTCTTTCATTGGTTTGGGCGTCAATCCACCAACACCATCCTGGGGTGCGATGATTTCACATGGTGCACAGGTTGTGCGTACCTATCCAAATCAGGCAATTTTCCCAGCCCTGGCATTGGCGATCACCATGTTCGCCTTCAACTTCTTGGGGGATGGTTTGCGTGATGCGCTTGACCCTCGCTTGCGAGGAACGCAGTGATTTTTATTTGAACCGAAACAAGCCCTCTGGTAAAAAAACAGCAGAGGGTTTTTTTTATTTTGGCAGATTCGAATACTGTATGGACATATTTTGGTTATAATGAGAGTACTTGTATCTTGATCATAATGAGGAGCATTCATGAGTTTTCGGACACAATTAAAAAACCTCTCATTAATATTACTGGTGAGTTTATTTGTATTATTGCTGAGCAGTTGTAATTTACAATCTGCTGATAATTTTTCTCCGGTTGAGGTTGAGAACACTGAAGCTATTCTACCCACTGAAACTTTAGTTCTGCCAACAGCGACCGAAGTACCGAAACGATCCCTGGTTGTTTGTATGGGGCAAGAACCACAGACATTGTTTCTATATGGCGATTCTTCTCGATCGATGTGGACCATTTTAGAAGGAGTTTATGATGGCCCATTTGACCTGGTGGACTATGAACCACAAGCTGTTATTTTGCAGCAAATACCAAGTCTGGAAAATGGTGGAGCAACATATTCATCTGTTGAGGTTAAGAAAGGTGATTTTGTTGTTGACGCCAATGGAGATTTGATTGTACTGGATAAAGGTGCTTTGATTTATCCGTCTGGTTGTTTTGATGCCAGTTGTGCTCAAACCTGGGATGGCAGCAGTGTAGTGCTGATGGATCAGTTATCTGTCCAATTTACATTATTACCAGATTTGAAGTGGTCGGATGGCGAACCATTAACCGCCGCAGATTCAGTTTACAGCTATCAACTTGCCGGTGATGCGGCTTTAAACTTATCCCCCTATGTTCAGCAGCGAACTGCCAGTTATGAAGCATTAGATGATGTATCTGTTCAGTGGAAAGGTGTACCGGGTTTCTTCTCGAATCAATATGATATGTATTACTGGACACCATTACCAGAGCATGTCTGGGGTGAGATCAACCCAGCAGATATGGCATTATCAGAAGCTGTATCTCGTGCTCCATTAGGCTGGGGGGCGTATCAGATACAGGAATGGATTGATGGTGACCATATTACGTTGGAAAAAAACCCCAACTATTTTCGTTTAAATGAAGGCTTACCGGCTTTTGATTATGTTGTCTACCGCTTCATTGGAGACTACGCAGATCAAAATATAGCAGCTTTACTAAGCGGTGAGTGCGATGTGGTTGATCAACGATCATTATTGATTGAAGAGTTAGAGACAGTATTAACATTGCAGAAAAACAATGAATTAAAGGTATACAGTACGCCTTCAGCCGAATATGAGCATATCGAATTGGGCATATATCCGCTTGAATATGATGATGGTTATAATCCGTATAGTGAAGATCGCCCCGATTTCTTTAGTGACATACGTACTCGACAAGCGATTGCACAGTGTGTCAATCGTGAGAGGATAATTAGCCGCTGGTTGCTGGATCAAACACAGATTCCGGTTGGGCTGTATCCATCAGGTACTTTGTATTCTATGATTGATCCTGAGGCATTACCGTATGATGCGGAAGCAGCCAGGACATTGTTAGATCAGGCGGGCTGGAAGGAATATGATGGGGACCCAAATACACCACGAACTGCGATAGGTATTTCAAATATATTTGATGGCACATACTTCAAAGTAAATTATCTTACCACTACAGATTCTTTACGCGTGAAAATTGCAGAACATGTAAAAGAGCATTTAATGGAATGTGGTATTGAGGTTGAAATTACCACGGTAGAACCAGATCAACTGTATGCTGCTGGACCAGAAGGAGTGCTGTTTGGGCGTCACTTTGATATGGCACAATTCGCGTGGAGCGCCAGCATGAATGATCCATGTGTTCATTTTCAATCTGATCAGATGCCAACGGCTGAAAATCAATGGTTAACCATAAATTTGGGTGGCTTTCAGGATGAAAATTATGATACATTATGTTATGAAGCTACACACACCTTACCAACGGCTGGCGATTTATACACCAGCAGGCAATTGGCAGTACAGCAAAGCTACGTGGATAGCATGCCAATTATTCCGTTATACTATCGTTTGAAGACAGTGGTTAGCCGCACGGATTTTTGCGGCCTGACCCTTAACGCCTCCACGAGAAGTGCGCTGTTTCAAATTGAAAGTTTAGATTATGGTGAACATTGTTCAGGAAATAACTAGGTAATTATGAAATCACAGGAAACTGACGAACTCCATTACTCAGTATTAATTGTTGAGGACTCTCATGAAGCGGGGAAATATCTAAAAACTGCTCTGGAAACAATGGATGTGCCTTTTCAGGTAACTTTATTGCCCTCAGCAGAAGAGGTCATACTTTGCCTGGCGGATGCAAAGTTTGATTTGTTAATCATTGACATCCAATTACCCGGAATGGATGGCGTTAAACTAGTAAAGAAAATTCGCACGAAAGATCGCAAATCAAAGATCATTATGCAAACCGGTATCAAGGATGCTGATGTTATCGCATCATTGGATACGATTCAAATCGACGGATTTATTCAAAAACCATTCAAAGTAGGCCAGATTGTTGACTCAGTCCGAACAGCTTTGGGTTTAAAGCCGCCTTCTGATGAGGATCCCCTGGAAGAATTTCCGGATGTGGAAGAAGCAAAATTTGAAAATCCCGAACAGGTTGAATCTACGCTGCAAGATATGATTCAGCGCCTGGGGGCGCGTGAGACATGTGTTATTGATTCGAAGGGAAAAATACTCTTTCAGGTTACATTGAGCAGTGAATCAGATCTAACTGATAATATGCTTCACTCGCTGGTCAGGGCTCGTACTGCTGCAAAAGAAATACAACAATATGTAGAAACGGATTCTCCGCGAAATGTATTTGTATTACGCGGCAAGGGCAAAGATATTCTCTTTGCGACAATATTCCAATTTACGCTGGTACTTATTTTGAATACAGGGGCGACAGCATTAAAGGTTTCTCTGGCTTTTGAAGAGCTTATCCGCATTCAGGATGCCTTTACACGCGAACTCTATCGTCAGCCAATTGAAATATTTGATGAACTGCCACAAAAAGCCAAAAAATCTGAACCCGTATCAAAGAAAGAGAAAAAGAAAACAGAGCTGGGCCCAGAAATTCCGGATTCGATACCGCAAATCTCTGACGAAACTTTTGAAAAAGTACTTAACTCCAGTATTCAGAAGATAACCATCCCCGAGGATAATTTGGATAATTTCTGGGAATCTGCTGCTGATTCAAGATTCAATGATTTGAGTGGTCGAAATTTGACGTTTGATGAAGCAAAAGAACGGGGGATCAATTCAATTGAATAGGTTTTGGGTATGAATCGTTCCGGAAAACCTTGTACAATTCCTCAGCCAGATCAATCTGATCTGGAATTGAGCTATTGCCAGAATGGAAAAGAGTGTGTTAAAATATTGAGACCATTTTTGAGAGTACAGGGGCGTGGTGCAAAGGCAGCACACCAGACTTTGAATCTGTTGATCTTGGTTCGAATCCAGGCGCCCCTGCCTGAAATGAAACGGATGAACGATACACATGGCTTGATATTACAAAATGTTGTAGTATGAGGCCATGTTGTGTTTTAATCCCTGCGAGAAATAAAGAACTTTTTGATTAAGAAAAAAGAATGCGAGGATAGTAATGAAGAAATTTGCTGCAGTTATCTTGGCTGCTGGCCAGGGCACAAGGATGCGCTCTGATTTACCAAAAGTATTACATTGTATTGCAGGGAAACCTATGCTGCAATATTCACTGGACCTGGTTGATGGCGTGACAGATCAATCGCCGGTTGTGGTCATCGGGCATAAAGGGGAGGAAGTACAAAAAGTTGTTGGTGAACAAGCTCGATTTGTGGTTCAACATGAACAATTAGGTACCGGCCACGCGGTTCAGACCGCAGAATCCATTTTGAAGGATGAAACAGATTATGTACTTGTTCTCAATGCCGATTTGCCCTTGATTTTACGCGATTCAATCGTCCGATTACTGGAACTACAAAGACAAAATAGTACACCGATAGCAATGCTAACTGTTTTGTCGGATGATCCTCGCGGTTTTGGCCGTATAGTACGCCATGCCGATGGTGGTGTGGAAAGAATTGTGGAAGAAACGGATGCAACCCCGCAAGAGAAATTAATTAATGAATTAAATGTTGGTGTTTATTGTTTCCGTGCCAATTGGTTATGGGATGCATTACGGGAAGTAACGCCATCTGCAAAAGGTGAATACTACTTAACGGATTTAGTAGAAATCGCTACCCAACAGGGTGAAAAAGTTCAGGCTGTGGTTGCCACTCATCCGGATGAAGCGATTGGTATTAATAATCGTGTGCATCTGGCAGAAGCGGAAACTGTTATGCGCAAACGCATCAATCAGGGATGGATGGAATGTGGAGTTACCTTTATTGATCCGTCCTCTACATATATTGAATTAGGTGTTGAGATTGGCCGTGATTCCATTATTTACCCGAATACTGTGCTACGCGGGTATACAAAAATTGGTCATCATACACATGTAGGACCAAACAGTATGCTGCTAGACACAAAAGTCGGCAATCATTGCATGATTTTACAGTCGGTTTTAGAACATGCCGTACTGGAAGATTACGTAGAGATGGGACCATTTGGTCATTTAAGAAAAGGAGCCTATCTAGCCGATCATGTCCATATGGGAAATTTTGGTGAAATTAAGAATTCCTATTTAGGGAAAGGAAGCAAGATGGGACATTTCTCCTATATGGGAGATGCTGAGGTTGGCGAGAATGTTAACATAGGTGCAGGTACGATTACCTGCAACTATGATGGTAAAAACAAAAATAAAACCGTCATTGGATCAAATGCCTTTATTGGCAGCGATACAATGCTGGTTGCCCCCGTTTCCATTGGTGAACGCTCAATAACTGGCGCAGGTTCGGTTGTAAATCGAGATGTACCTGCGGATACTGTCGTTATTGGCGTTCCTGCAAAAGAGATGAGAAAGAAAGATGCCTGACCCTTCAATATTTTGGATTATGTTTGTTTTACTGATTTTGTTGGATATAACCTATTCGGTTTTACGTTTCAGTTTTATTCATTTACGCATACCAGCATTGTTGGAAATCCGTGAACAAAAGCCAATTGCTGCATATGCCCTGAAGCTGATGGAAACCCCCAGATTTTCCATTATGTTGCGAATGGCATTGATGATTAACCATGCCCTGGTCGCAGTGTTTTGCTATATTTGGGCACGATACATGCTCTTGCCAGATCAACCCATGCTAATACATGTGTTTTTTGTTTTGGTATTTGTGGTGATTTTGCTGGTAATTGAATATAGTTTGGAAGCATTAATCCTTCCGACTGTAGAAAAATGGGCATTGCGTTTCACCTGGTTTGCCAGCATTATGGATGTGATTTTCTGGCCTCTTACGCAATTGATTGTGCGTTTGGTTGGTACACGAACGATATTGCAGCGCAACTTTCAATCGATTACGGATGATGAATTGAAATCTTGGGTGCAGGATACACAAGGTGAAAGCAGCCTGGAAGATGGCGAACGGGAGATGATTTACTCGATCCTCAATTTTTCAGACACCCTGTGCCGTGAGATTATGGTTCCTCGTATTGATGTCTCATCGCTTGAGGTGAATACCTCTATTCCGGATGCCATTCAATTGGTGTTGAACTCAGGACATTCTCGCTTGCCGGTTTATGAAGAGAGCATTAAAAACATTGTTGGTTTGTTATACGCCAAAGAACTATTGCGCATTCATCAGGAAAACGAAGAACAAACCCATATCCGTGATTTATTACGGCCGGCATATTTTGTTCCGGAAGCTAAAAAAGTTGATGAATTATTAAAAGAAATGCAAGCTCGCGGTGTTCATTTATCCATTGTTGTTGATGAATATGGTGGTATGGCGGGTTTGGTCACACTGGAAGATATCGTTGAAGAAATTGTCGGAGAAATCCGAGATGAATACGATGAAAGTGAAGAACTTGAAGTACAAAAAATATCGGATGATGAATTTTTGTTTAACGGACGTATTGACCTGGATGCCTTCAATGAATTACTGGATACTGATTTAACCAAAGATGTGGCTGATTCATTGGGCGGATTCGTTTACAGCCAGATTGGACAGGTTCCGGCAGGCGGGGAAGAAATACTGATTGATCACTGGACACTTAATGTTGAAAAAATCAGCGGAAGACGGGTACATACCGTTAGGGCAGTACGCAGACCATCATCGGACAGTTCGGAGGAAGAATATGTCACAAACCAATGATGTTTCCCCACAGACACTGGCAGCATTAGCCGCTGCTCAACTATCCAAAACCTATTCACCGTACTCGCATTATCCTGTTGGTGCAGCATTGCAAACCGCATCCGGGAAAATTTATACAGGCATCAATATTGAAAATGCTGCATATCCGGTAACGATATGTGCAGAAAGAGTTGCGATATTTAAAGCCGTTTCGGAAGGGGAGAAGGAATTTGCAGCAATTGCCGTGGCAACCGAAAATGGTGGTACGCCATGCGGGAGCTGCCGTCAAGTGATGGCAGAGTTTGGTACTGATACAAAAGTTTATATCACAAACAAGAATGCTGAAATTATTCAAGAAACAACCGTAGCTGATTTGCTGCCGGGTGCTTTTTTACCAGAAAAACTAGAAGGATAAATCGATGTCCGCAGATTCGAAACGGTCTCTGAAAGTTGAGGCTGTTATTTTGCAGCACAGTGACTGGGGAGAGGCAGATCGATTGCTGCGGATATTTTCGCGCGAACAGGGAAAACTAAAAATTGTTGCCAAGGGGGTACGGCGTATTCGTTCTCGCAAAGCTGGACATTTAGAGCCAATCACCAGAGTATCATTGTTATTAGCCCGTGGAACAGGCATGTGGATTGTAACGCAAGCAGAAACGATTCATCCGCATCTGGCGCTAAGAGCTGATTTATTGCTAACCGGTTATGCCTGTTACCTGACGGAATTGGTCGATCGTTTTACCATTGAAGAAGAGGGGAACTATGCATTATATCAATTGTTTACCCAATCACTGGAACGCCTGGAATCGTCGGCAGATCCTTATTTAGTAGTTCGCTTTTTCGAAATTCATTTGCTTGATCTTTTGGGCTATCGTCCGGAATTGTTGAATTGTGTATCCTGTCGGGAACCCATTCAACCGCAGAATCAATTCTTCTCATATTTACAGGGCGGCGTGATATGTCCAAAATGTATTGGGCGGGCTGTTGATGCACAACCTGTTTCCATGTCGGCATTAAAGTACATGCGTCATATGCAGCGTAGTCAATTTGAAAAGTTAAACGGGGTGTACATACCAAATGAAATCAGAGATGCCCTGGAACAACTGTTGACACGCTATATAAATTTTCTATTGGAACGACAGGTAAATTCATCCAGTTTTATCCGTATGGTCAGGAACGGGAATACAAAATTGTAAACTTAAAAATAAAGTAGTTCATGGCAAAATGATAATGGTATAATAGGATAATTAGCCTTCCAGAGATCGGAGACGCAATGAATTCTAATTATTATTTTCAATCCATCATCCTAAACTTACAAAACTACTGGTCAGAACAGGGCTGTTTGATATGGCAGCCGTATTATTCGCAGGTGGGCGCGGGTACAATGAACCCGGCAACTTATTTACGCGTATTGGGTCCAGAGCCGTGGAATGTTGCCTATGTGGAGCCTTCTGTCCGGCCAGATGATGGTCGTTATGGTGAAAATCCGAATCGATTACAACAACATACCCAATTTCAGGTCATTCTCAAACCTGATCCTGGTAACCCGCAAGAATTGTATTTAAAATCGTTAATGGCCATGGGCATTGACCCAACGGAGCACGATATCCGATTTGTTGAAGATAATTGGGAATCTCCTGCATTGGGTGCCTGGGGGTTGGGTTGGGAAGTCTGGTTGGATGGTATGGAAGTTACCCAGTTTACATACTTCCAACAAGCAGGGGGTATGGCATGTGATCCCGTATCGGTTGAAATCACCTATGGTTTGGAACGTTTGGCGATGGCTTTACAGAAAGTAACTGATTTTAAGGATATTCATTGGAATAAAGATCGCTCGTATGGTGATGTTCATTTACAAGGTGAACAGGAACATAGTACCTATTACTTTGAAAAAGCGGATGTCGAACGTGTCAGACGCATGTTCGAGTTATTTGAAGAAGAAGCTGAAAATGCCTTAGCGAATGAGCTGGTGTTGCCTGCGCATGATTATGTGCTGAAATGCTCGCATTCGTTCAACATTTTGGATACACGTGGTGCTGTTGGTGTGACGGAACGTCAGGCTTTGTTCACTCGTATGCGTGATTTATCCCGACGAGTTGCAGAGGCATACGTTGCCCAGCGTGAGACATTAGGCTATCCATGGGTTGACCCAACAATACAAACTGTAGATGAGGATTGCAAAAAGGTTGATGATAATGAATCCGCTGCAAAGCGATTCCACACCCGCCCATTAGGATCCATGCCCTTCGTTTTTGAAATTGGCCATGAAGAATTACCAGTTCATGATGCAATCTCTATTCGTAAACAATTGACAGATAATCTAACTAAATTGCTTGCTGATTTACGGCTAGAGTATGACTCTTTATTGGTCTCGGGGACACCGCGCCGAACTGTTGCATTTATCGAAAATTTGGCTTATCGACAACAGAATTTTACTTCGGTTGTAAAGGGTCCTCCCTATGCACGTACATTAGATGAAAAAGGAAATCCAACAAAAGCCGCACAAGGTTTTGCAAAGAGCCGTGGATTAACTTTTGAACAGCTCGAAAAGCGCGAGATTGATGGAGGCGAATACCTGGTAGCCGTAGTAAATGAAATTGGAAAAACCGCTACTGAGGTGTTTCAGAAAGCATTACCTGATCTACTTTCTTCATTACATTTTGATAAATCAATGCGTTGGAATCAAACCAACATTGCCTTTTCTCGTCCTATCCGCTGGCTGATGTGCTTGCTGGGTGATCAACCGATTGAGTTCCAGTATGCAGGCTTGTGTGCAGGTCGCTTTACACGTGGATTGCGCTTTCATTCTTCTGATGATTTAATGGCTTTTAGCGTGAGACATTATTTTGATTTACTAGAAAAGCAAAAAATTATATTAGATCCCGAAAAGCGCCGTGAGATTATCTCTGTGCAGGTTGCCGAGAAAATGGTGGAAGTTGGCGGTGCTCCATTTGTGGATGAAGACTTATTAGAAGAGGTCAATGACCTGGTTGAATCTCCAATTGCAATGATTGGGACATTTAATGAAAAGTATCTGAACTTGCCTGATGAAGTGTTGATATCAGTAATGAAAAAGTATCAGCGTTACTTCCCGGTTAAGGACCAGAATGGAAAATTATTAAATCGGTTCATCTTTGTTCGCAATGGCAATGAAGAAAACGCAGATATTGTCACCACTGGGAATGAACAAGTTGTTGGCGCAAAATTTGAAGATGCCGAATTCTTTATACGCGAAGATAGCAAACAAAAACTGGAAGACATGCTGCCTGCTTTGAAAACATTAACATTTCAGTTCAAACTGGGTTCAATGCATGAAAAAACGCAGCGCATTGTTAAAATTGTTGAGGCATTAGCAGGCAAATTTGATTTATCAGCTGATGAATTAAAAGCAGCTCAACGTGGCGGGTTACTGTGTAAGGCTGATCTACTTTCCAATATGGTGGTGGAGATGACCTCATTACAGGGCAGCATGGGTAGAACCTATGCTTTGCAATCCGGTGAATCCAAAGAGGTTGCTGACGCGATATATGAGCATTATTTACCTCGCAATGCTAATGACCGTGTACCCAAGCAAAAACCAGGGCTGGTGATTGCTCTCGCGGATCGGCTGGATTCCATTGCGGGCTTATTTGGAGTGGGCCTGGCTCCCACAGGAACCAAAGATCCATTTGCCTTAAGACGGGCAGCGCTGGGCCTGGTACAAATATTAATTTCCGGTGGATACGCCTTTGATTTGAAAGCGGGTATCGCGGCTGCTGCTGCAGTACAGCCTGTTGCCATAGATGAGAAAACACAGGATGCTTGTGTTGATTTCATTATTGGACGCATGCGTAATTTATTATTGGATCAGCATGCTGCCCATGATATAGTTGCTGCAGTTCTGGCGGTTCAGGGTAAAAATCCTGCCCGGGCAAAAATCGCTGTAGATGAATTGACTACATGGGTAAATCGTTTGGATTGGTCTGATGTGTTTGCGGCATATGCACGCTGTGTACGTATTACCCGTTCAGAAGATAAAGTATACAAAGTGAATCCGAAATTGTTTGAAGAAAAAATGGAAAACCAACTTTATGATGCCATTGCTCTTCTGGAAAAGAGGAAACTGAAACCAGATGCGGTTGATGAATTTCTCAGTGCATTTGTGCCGTTGGTTGACGTGGTCAATAATTATTTTGAAAAGGTGATGGTTATGGCGGAAGATGAAAAAGTGCGTCAAAATCGCCTGGGAACATTGCAGCGCCTAGTAGCATTATCAGCAGATGTGGCAGATTTCTCACAGCTACAAGGATTCTAGAAAGAAATAATGATAAAAATAAAATCCCCGTGAGGGGATTTTTTCTTATCACATTTGATATCATACCATTGTGCGTTGTAATTTTGCCGTTATATCAGGGGGTTAGCCAATACACATCGTCATCCCCTTCAGCGGTCCAACCGATGATACCAGTTTCAACTGATTTGACTTTCCACCAAACCCATTCATCACTGCAATTAGGTCCTTCCAGAATTTCAACCTTTTCGCCCGGATCAATGTAGCCAATAATGCTTCCATCTTTTTCCGGTTTACTGCGAACCCGGTTGGCATATGGTGGATATTCACTTACTCTGGCTTCCATACCTACCGATAGCCGTGATACAAATTCACCTTCGCAAACCACTTCTTCTACAATATCAGGATTAATGGTTGGGGTCGGTGTTGGCAGCCGGGAACCTGTAATGCTAACGGCACCCAAGCGGTTTTGATCGGCCAGAATCTGATAAACTTTGCCATCATGGTGACTGAGACTGTAAACATTATCACCGGCAAAGAATAATTCTTTGCAATACCGGCTAACTGGAATGACAGAAAGCGTTGTGTTATATTGCAGGTCTACACGAACAACACTACCCTGATCCAACAGGATCCAAAGTGTGTTATCAACCCCAATCATATCGTACGCTGCACCCGGATAACGAGACATATCAATTGTGGAGAGCAAAACGTCAGTGGTATGATCCAGATGCATGATCGTATCCGGCATGTTTTCGTTAATTACCCAGACACCCTGATTATTGCCAAAAATTCGAGTATGTCCTTGCCAGATCCCGTATTGACCGCCTTCCGTGATTTCTCGCGTATCGAAATCAATGGTCTTTATGGTGTAATACTCATTCGTTTCTGCTAATGCCCATACTTTGGTATCCGAAAATGCAAATTCGACGATTGGGGATTGCATATCAATGTAATTAACAATCTCATTGGTAGCCGGATCAATCTGCAGGATGCCGCCAAATGGTGATGCGTTGATATCAGGTAACGTGTCTGTTTCCTGAACGCCTACCCAAATATAGTTATCGTCATAGGATAATGATTTGATCTTGAGCGTTTGTGTTGGAATAACGTTTGTGATTTGGAATGCATTGCGATCAATGCGGTAAATCTTCTGATTCAAAATATCAGAGACCCAGATCGCACCAAAAGCATCAATCACATCTCCAATTTCACCCTCGATATTAATGGCCATCAATTGCTGCATATTGAGGTCATTAAAAACAACAATGTTTTCATCAACCACATTTTTTACCCATACATTTACGCCAGAATCAACAACCAATGTTGGTGGTTGAAATGCAGTCGGTGAAGGAGTCATGGTGCTGTTCGGATCCTGCGTTTTAGTAGGGCCACGGGTTACTGTCGATGTGTCTGTTGGTAATATAGGATTCAATGCCAGGGCAGTTTGAGACTGTACGATGTTCACTGTCTCGGATACACTTGGCAAACAACCACTCAACAACGTAGTGATGATTAAGATAGAAATTAATAGCAATCGCGATTTATTTTTCATAAAATATATCTCTTTGAATTAGCAAAGAAAATTCTATAAACAGTATAATCGGAAGTGTAGCAGAACACAAACGATGTAGCGCAAATAATTTATTGCTTTTTAACAAGAAAGCACACGCCTTGTGTTATAGTATTCAAATCTCAGTGAATCAAGGACATTTAATGTCAGTAGTTGATGAAGTCAAGAACCGTCTGGATATACTGGAAATTGTATCAGAGAGCGTCAAACTGAAACGTTCTGGTAAAAGCTATTCAGGCTTTTGCCCATTTCACAAGAATACCAGAACGCCGGCATTTGTTGTATTCCCTGATTCCGGAACCTGGCGCTGCTTTGGTCAATGTAATGAAGGCGGCGATGTATTCAAATTTGTGATGAAAAAGGAAGGCTGGGATTTTGCGGAAACTTTGAAATATCTGGCGAATCGGGCGGGGATTGAGTTAAAACCATTAACTCCACAACAGCAGGAAGAAGAAGCCAGCCGGGAACAATCAGCTGATGTGCTGGAAGAAGCGGTAAAATTTTTCCAACATCAATTACTTCATCATCCGGCTGGGAAATCCGTATTGGCCTATCTGAAAAAAAGGGGTGTGCAAGCGGATACGATTCAGTCATTTGGGTTAGGCTATGCATTAGATGAATGGAGTAGCTTGCTGGATGCATTCACTGCCAAAGGTATGAAGATTGAATCACTGGATGAAGCTGGTTTACTATCCCAACGCAGTGATCAAAGTGGCTATTATGATCGATTTCGCAATCGCTTGGTTTTTCCAATTCGGGATGCCAATGGGCGTATGTGCGGTTTTGGTGCGCGTACATTGGACCCTGAAGGCATGCCAAAATATCTAAACTCACCACAAACTACACTGTTTGATAAAAGCCGCTTGTTATATGGACTGGATAAAGCCCGCAAATCCATTCGTAGTGAAGATTACGTCGTGGTTGTTGAAGGGTACATGGATGTGATTGTTCCTCAGCAGGCGGGATTTTTAAATGTCGTTTCACCGATGGGGACTGCATTAACAGAATATCATCTTCGAACCCTGAAACGGTATACGCGTAAGATTATCCTGGCTTTGGATCCGGATGCTGCTGGTCAGAAGGCGATCCTGAAGGGATTACAAACAGCCCGTGATGCACTGGATCATGATATGGAAATAGCCTTTAATCCACGCGGATTGGTGATGCAGGAAGGACGTTTACAGGCAGATTTAAGGGTTTGTACACTGCCAGATGGCATGGACCCGGATGAAATTGTTATTAAGGATCCTGCGCTTTGGGCCGACGTTGTTAAAGAAGCCAAACCGATTATTACGCATGTCATGGATACCCTGATGGAAGGCCAAAATCTGGAGGATCCCAAAGCAATCCGGGATATTGCGGATCAGATGCTGCCATTGATCGATGATGTCGCCAACCAGGTAGAGCGGGATGCTTATCGCCAATTATTAGCCAGACGATTGAAAATTGACGAACGTACGTTTATGCAATCTAGACCTATCAGAAAAAGCAGCCGCGGCACTCGTCGTAAATCAACAATTGATCAACAGACAATTAACGAGATAGGGCAGACGGTGATTGAGGTCATCACCCAACCAACATTTAAGATGGAGCGTCACTGTCTCTCTTTATTATTACGCAAGCCGGAGTCTACTTATTCTATTGATCGTGCATTGCAAAAGGCGAATTTGCAACGTATTAGTTATTATGATTTTGAAGTGACTGAATTTCAAACCATCAGCCGCGTCTTGTTTGAATCCCTTGCACAGGATCAAATGGATGCAGAAGATTATTTTTATCAACATTTACCTGAACCTTTACGTGCAAACGTGGACGAATTACTGCAACCTATGAGTCTTGGCGAACCCCTTGAAGACAAAATGATACTGGATATGTACAGAACACTGCTGAATATTCGAGAAATTCGCGCAAAACTGAACAATGAGAAACTTGCCGAAATGCAAAAAGAAATGGAAGAACAAGGTGAGGAATCATTTGAATCTATTCAGGAGATGCACGTTAAAAACAGCCTTTTATTGGGTCGTATTGAGCGTGCAACACAACAATTAAGGCGCACAATAAAACTGGATTAAACATTTGTGTGATGGTATAGTATCCGTATGGCGAGAAGAAAGAAAGAAGAAGAAAAAGAAGAAGAACAAAAGCTAGACCCAACGCAAGAAAGTGAAAAAGCCGTTGCAGAAAAGAAAGGTAGCGGAAAGTCGACAAAAGCAAAGGCGCCTGCAAAAGCAAAAGCGCCCGCAAAAGCTGTTCGACAAAAAAAGAAAAATGGAAATGGTAAAGCCAAAGCCAAAGCTAAAATGAAATCTTCAGAGGATGAAGAAAATGGTGATGACTGGTCAGAGGAAGGTTCCATTGAAAATCCGCTTGAAATTCTGCAAAACCCTACGATTGCGCTGGATATGTCGGAGGACCCGGTTCGTCTTTACCTGAAAGAAATTGGGCAGATCAATTTATTGGATGCCGATAGTGAGTTTCGTCTGGCAGCCCGCATTGAATCTCAACGTATTGTAGAGACGCTCTATAGTCAGGTAAATGAAGCCGGTGACGAGAATAAATGTCAGACAGTTTTTCTAGCAGTCATTCAGGAAGCATTATCTTCCTGGGTGGCATTACGTACTGACTTTATTGAACAGGGGAAAAAGGAGGAGATTGATATTCGCCTGATCCTCTCGGAAGCCCAGTTGCTTCGGCAACAATGGTATTCTGATGATCCTTCCTATTTGCGATCTTATCTGGATAATGGCCTTTGGGGAAAAGATGAAGAATGGGAAAAGTTGGTGCGTCAATCCTTTACTATTTATATCGGATTATATGCCCTGCCTGAAAAGACAGCAAAAATTCTAGCAGAAAAATTTGAGAAAAAACCTGATCTGCCAAATATGAAGTATTTTGAAAAACAAATTGCGGCAGAACCAGATTTAGAAAAAGAAATTGAACGCATCACCTGGTTAGGGGAAGAAGCCAATCAGACCTTAATTCGGGCTAATTTGCGTCTGGTGGTTAGTATTGCCAAGCGATATTTGGGACGTGGCGTATCATTTTTGGATCTAATCCAGGAAGGCAATTTAGGTTTACTGCGCGCAGTAACTAAATTTGATCCAACGCGAGGGTTTAAATTCAGCACCTACGCTACCTGGTGGATCCGTCAATCGATCAGCCGCTATATTGCTGAACAAGCACGTACTATTCGTATTCCAGTCCATTTATTTGAAGCTATCACTCGCTTATTACGAACTCAACGAGGCATGGTTCAGGTGTTAGGGCGGGACCCTACGCATGAAGAGCTTACCCTGGAATCTGGCATGTTGGCTGAAGAGGATATCGCTGCCATTAAAGAGGCGAAAGAAAAAAAACAAACACTGGATCCGGAATTACAACGCCGCTGGATTTGGGCTGCAGCCAAGGTGCAACGAATTCTGCAATCCGCTGAAGAGCCGGTTTCACTTGAACGTCCTGTGGGTGATGAAGACAGTAGTTCATTGGGTGATTTCATTGAAGATGAAGACGCTCTGGAGCCAATGGATGCTGCCGCACGTGAAATGCTGCGTGAGCAGGTACAAACTGCATTAGCTGCTTTATCAGAACGTGAACGTCAAGTACTGGAATTGCGTTTTGGCCTGATTGATGGCAAAGATCATACTCTGGAAGAAGTCAGCCGCTACTTCAATGTGACACGTGAACGAATTCGTCAGATTGAGGCAAAGGCACTTCGTAAATTACGGCATCCAACGCGAAGTCGACACTTGCGCGACTATCTGACCTGATTCACTGATTAATCAACACGCTGCAAGGAAAACAACCTTCTAAGCAGCGTGTTTTCATTTACAAACCAAATACATGATCACGAATGCGAAGTTCCCAATTAAATGTCTGATATTGTGATTTAATGTTCAAACATCCTATGATATACTATTTAATAACAAATAAGATAAAAACAGTAGGGATTAAACTATGATCTCAGATTATTATCCTTTGTTTGCCATTTTTGGTTTGGCTGTATTTGTAGGGTTTTTTGTGGTTGGGTTAGGACATGCTTTTGGTCCACGACGCCCCACTCAGAAAAAAAAGATGCCTTATGAATCCGGTATGGTTCCGTATGGACAAGGTCGCCGAAAAATATCGGTGCGCTATTATCTCGTTGCGGTTCTGTTCATTTTATTTGACATCGAAGTCATTTTTGTGCTGCCCTGGGCGATTGTCTTTCGTGAAGTCGGTTTCGCGGGCTTTTGGTTAATGGTTGTATTCCTGGTTGTACTGGAAGTTGCATTTGTGTATGCCTGGAAAAAAGGAGCACTGGAATGGGATTAGAACAAAAAGCTGCAAATATGGGGGTGGTTACCACCACACTTGAACAAGTGGTAAATTGGTCGCGAACCAATGCGATGTGGCCCATGTTGTTTGGATTGGCTTGTTGTGCAATTGAAATGATGGCAGCCCAGGCAGCCAACTATGATATGAGCCGTTTTGGTATGGAGTTGATGCGTGCTAGTCCACGTCAATCGGATTTGATGATTGTGGCCGGACGTGTGTCTCGAAAAATGGCTCCTGTATTGCGCCAATTATATGATCAAATGCCTGACCCAAAATGGGTTATTGCCATGGGTGATTGTGCGTCATGCGGTGGTGTATTCAACAATTACGCCATTATGCAGGGTGTGGACGAAGTCGTGCCTGTAGATGTATATGTTGCTGGTTGCCCACCTCGTCCGGAAGGACTGATCCATGGTGTGATGACGTTGCATGAAAAAGTGAAACGCGAAAAACTTGGTGAATGGAAATAGCAAGCTGTATATGACCAGACAGGGAGTTCAAATGGAAGAACCTTTATCAACGCTTGTGAAAAAGTTCCAGCAGGACTATAAGGTTGAGGTACGTACCTACGTCAATGAAACCAGCCTACTGCTGAAAAAAGATTTTCTCTTACCGGCGGTACAGCAATTAAAAAATGAATATCATTTTAATATGTTAATTGATATCAGCGCAGTAGATTATTGGCCGCAGGATAATCCCAGAGTGCATGTAATTTATCAGTTTTATGCACTTGAGGATAATCAATTATTACGATTACGAGTGCCCCTGAAAAATAAAAATTTATCAATCGCCAGTATTGTATCGCTTTTTAGTGGGGCGAATTGGTATGAACGCGAAGTATTTGATTTATTCGGTATTCAGTTTGAGAATCATCCTGATATGCGACGTATTATCATGCCTTATGACTGGGTAGGTCATCCACTGCGCAAGGATTATCCATTAGGCTATGAGGAAGTGCAGTTTACCTTTAATTATGATGAAATTGATCTGCGTAAACCTTATGCAAAAGAGTAACACAGGCTATCAAACGAGGAGAACAGTGTATGTCAGACATTCGTGAAGTGACAGTTGATGAACTTCGCCATCTGGTTTCCGATCGGGCGATTGCCGGTGAAACCATGCTTTTGAATATGGGGCCGCAGCATCCCAGTACGCACGGCGTATTGCGATTGTTACTGGAACTGGACGGCGAGATTGTGATTAACTGTATACCGGATATTGGCTTTTTACATACCGGTATTGAAAAGAATATGGAAGCCAAAACGTACCAGAAAGCGGAAGTGATGACAGACCGCCTGGATTATTTGAATCCTATGGGGAATAATCTGGTGTATTCGATGGCGGTGGAAAAATTAGTAGGACTTGACGTACCGCTACGCGCTGAATATTTACGTGTTATTCTGGCTGAACTGACCCGCATAAATTCACATTTGATTTGGCTGGGAACATCTGGTTTGGATGTAGGCGCCATGTCCATTTTTTTG
Source organism: Chloroflexota bacterium (assembly GCA_016838895.1). GTDB lineage: Bacteria > Chloroflexota > Anaerolineae > Anaerolineales > Anaerolineaceae > UBA5203. The sequence goes on along the minus strand of JAEKNU010000008.1, from coordinate 65,359 downwards.
TACTGCATGCGCGAACGTGAATTGATTTTGGATATCTTTGAATTGATATCCGGTCAACGCATGATGACAACCTATATTCGTCCGGGTGGGTTATGGCGCGATGTGCCGGTTGAATTTGAAGACGCCGTACGCAGTTTTCTGAAAGTGATGCCCAAACGAATTGATGAGTACGAAGATTTGTTGACAAAAAATGAAATCTTTTTGGAAAGAACTGTAGGGATCGGAAAAATTAATACGGATGAGGCGCTGGATTATGGCGTAACTGGCCCAATCCTGCGTGCCACCGGTATGGGCTATGATTTGCGAAAAGTACGCCCTTACAGCGTGTACGAACAGTTTGATTTCGAAGTGCCTATTCACCGGGATGGTGATGTTTATGCACGCTATTTGGTGCGGGTAGAGGAGATGCGCCAAAGCTTGCGCATTATCCGCCAGGCACTAGATCGCCTGCCATTTGGAGCGGTACGCAGTAATAATTATAAATTTGTGCCGCCACCGCGATCCGAAATCGGCACCAGCATGGAATCCTTAATTCATCATTTCAAAATTTGGACGGAAGGATACTCGGCACCAAAAGAATCGGTATATACGGCCATTGAATCGCCGCGTGGTGAATTGGGTGTATTTATGGAAGGGGATGGCAGTCCGAAACCGCATCGTGTGCATTATCGTACACCGTCTTTCAATCATTTACAGTTGCTGCCCATGATGTGTAAAGATCATTACGTGGCAGATGTGGTGGCGATTATCGCGAGTATCGATATTATTTTGGGAGATGCAGACCGGTGAGCGAATTACAAGAGAAGTACGCAAAAGAAATTAATGGCATACTGGCAAAATATCCAGCGGAGCAGAAACGTTCTGCATTATTGCCATTGCTGACATTGGCTCAACGTGAGACTGGGCGTATCAGTGATGAAATGGTGGAAGAAATTGCCGAGATCGTAGAAATCTCACGAACGGATGTGATCTCTGTAGCCAGTTTTTATACGCTCTTTCATCTGGAAGAAGGCGGATTATACCGCATTCAGATCTGTACAGATTTGCCATGTGCCCTACGTGGATCAGCAGATTATTTGAACGCGGTTTGTGATTATTTAGCGGTAAAACCTGGACAGGCGACAACAGATGGTCTCTTTACGGTTGAAGAGGTGAAATGCCTGGCTGCCTGTCATTTCGCTCCTGTGATGCAATTACAGGGCAGAGGTGAGGTACGTTATCATGAAAATCAATCGCTCGAATCAACCAGGAAGATTATTGAAGAGATTCGGGCAGCACATCAAGAGGAGGTGACAGCATGACGAAATATCACCTGCTACGGCATCTAGATATACCTCAGCTTGATCAATTATCGGTTTACCAGAAAAATGATGGCTTCTCGGCTTTTAAGAAAGCTGTCACAAAACAGAAACCAGAAGAAATAGTACAAACTGTTAAAGAATCCGGGCTGCGTGGACGCGGGGGGGCTGGATTCCCCACCGGAACAAAATGGTCCTATATTCCTGATAATCGCTGGCCGCATTATGTGGTGGCCAATGCAGATGAATCAGAGCCGGGCACTTTTAAAGATCGCGAAATTTTGGAAAGCAATCCCTTCCAGTTTTTGGAAGGTTTGATGCTAACTGCTTATGCGGTCAAGGCTAACGTGGCCTATATTTATTTGCGCGGCGAATTTTGGGAAATTGCTCAAAAACTGGACCAGAAAATTGCCGAGCTGAAAGATGCCGGTTTATTGGGAAAGAAAATATTCGGTACCAAATATGAGCTGGAACTATACACTCACTTAGGGGCAGGAGCATATATCTGTGGTGAAGAAACAGCCCTGCTGGATTCTCTTGAAGGCAAATTAGGCCAACCTCGTTTACGTCCGCCGTTCCCGGCTGTTCAGGGCTTGTTTGATTCGCCAACAGTGATTAACAATGTAGAAACTCTGACCAACATACCCAATATTATTAATCATGGTGTGCAGTGGTTCCGCAGTGTCGGATCTGAGCAAAGTCCCGGGATGAAGATATTTAGCTTATCGGGCAATGTGGTTAACCCTGGCAATTATGAACTGCCTTTAGGGACAACCTTCCGTGAGCTAATTTATACGCACGGTGGCGGTATTCCGGATGGTAAAAATATTAAAGCAATAATGCCAGCTGGTGCATCATCCAGTTTAATTCCGGCAACCGAGGAAGCATTGGATACACCTATGGATTATGAGGCTGTACAGAAAACGTTGAACTGTCCGCTGGGTTCGGCATCGGTCATTATTGTGGATGATTCCATCAATATTGCCTGGCTGACTGAACGGACAACGGATTTCTTCAAACATGAATCCTGCGGAAAATGCACACCCTGTCGTGAAGGAACCTACTGGATGTCCAAATTGACAAAACGCATAAACGAAGGTCGCGCTACACAAACAGATATTGATTTATTGGATACTGTCGCTGAACAGATTCAGGGCAAATGTCTGTGTGCGTTGGGTGAATTTTCTGTGATGGCTGTTCGATCCGGGATTGAGCATTATAGAGCTGATTTTGAAACTGCGATCTCTGCAGATAAACAGGGGAGGAGCTAGCTATGTCAGAGCAAGTTACCCTGACGATTGATCATCATGTACTCTCCGTTCCCAAAGGAATGTTGATCGTGGATGCCGCCAAACAGGCCGGTATTGATATTCCCGTATTTTGTTATCATCCCAAGATGGAACCGGTGGGTATGTGTCGTATGTGTCTGGTGGAAATTGGCAGGCCATTGATTAACCGCGAAACCGGCCAACCGGTAATTCGTGCTGACGGCAACCCTGAAATTCGCTTTGGACCAAAACTGGAAACGGCCTGTACGACACCTGTTGCGGATGGCATGGTTGTACGCACTACAACAGATGCGGTACAGCAAGCACGTAACAATGTGTTGGAATTTATCCTTACCTCGCATCCATTGGATTGTCCGATTTGCGATAAGGGTGGTGAATGCCCACTACAAAACCTGACCATGGCGCATGGTTCAGCCACCTCTCGTTTTGATTTCAGTGAGAAGATGCATTCTCAAAAGCATGTATCATTGGGTGACTTGATCTATCTGGATCGTGAACGTTGTATTCAATGTGGGCGCTGTGTACGGTTCCAACATGATGTCGTGGCTGATCCGGTATTGGCGTTTCATCAACGCGGGCGCAAGTTGGAAATCATCACCTCATCCGAACCCGGATTTGATTCGATCTTTTCCGGCAATACGACCGATATTTGTCCGGTGGGTGCGTTAACCACCGCCGATTTCCGTTTTGGGGCACGCCCCTGGGAAATGAACAAGGCCGCTTCGATTTGTGAGCATTGCCCGGTAGGTTGCAACACGGTAAATAATGTGCGTCGTGAAGCCAAATCTGGCGGACGAAATGTAATCAAACGGGTCATGCCGCGGCAGAATGAAGCGGTAAACGAAATCTGGATGTGTGATAAAGGACGCTTTGGCTATCATTATGCCGAGCAGCCGCAGCGCTTGACGATGCCTATGATTCGTAAAAATGGCCAGCTACAAGAAGCTACATGGGAAGAAGCATTGGCTTTGGCGGCGAAACAGTTTTCAAAGCATAAGGAACGCTTGATCAGCCTGGTAAGCGGACGCTTATCCAATGAGGATTTATTTAATATTCGGCAGTTCAATAACGGCTGGCAGGGTATTTTATACAATACATTTGGCGGTGGCGACTTGACCAATCAGGTTGGTGTTGGGAAAGGCACCAATCTAAAAGATATCGGTCCTGAAACAGTCATTTTAATTGCTGCCAGTGACCTGCACAATGAAGCGCCGGTTTGGTGGCTGCGGATTAAACAAGCCGCTGAACGCGGTGCAAAGGTCATTTCCTGGCATCCCCGCTCTACGCGTTCGGATGAATTTGCAACACTTTCCTTGCGCTATGCCTATGGTAAAGAAATTGATGCGGTAAAAGGATTACTCAAGAAAGACGGTGTCAATGCAGCAACTGATGTACAGGCTGCTCAGGCACTTTTGAATGAAGCTGAGAATGTAATTATCTTTCTGGGCGGTGAAGGTATGGGCATTGCCCAATCCAATGTGGTGGCACATTACTTGGCAGAATATTTGCTAGATGCCCATCATACTGGCAAACCCAATAACGGATTGGTGATGGTTTGGCCGCACGCCAATACTCAGGGTGCCTGGGATATGGGTTTCAAACCTGTAGAGAACCTCAGCGCTGCAGTAGAAAAAGGTGAAGTTATATATATCGCCGGAGCAGATCCGGCAGGAGATGACCCACAATTGGCGGCAGTATTGAAGGAGCGTGCCTTTGTGGTTGTTCAGGAGTTATTCCTGACAGAAACGGCTAAACTGGCAAATGTGGTTTTCCCGGTGCAGGCGAAAGCCGAACGAGAAGGTACTTATACCAGCGGAGAGCGACGTGTACAGCGCTATTATCCGGCTGTGGATGCTACGCAGGGTACCCGACCTGATTTTGCTGTAGCAGCACAAATAGGCCTGCAAATGGGACTGGAACTGATTGACACATCCGCCTCGGTGATCATGAAGCAGATTTCACGGCAGATTGAGCGCTATGAGGTCATTAGTTATCCAAAACTGGCGAATACAGAACAGCAATGGCCGATTATTGGACGCAGCGATCTGTATTATGGCGGCACCATGTATGAAAACAATCAGGGTTTAGGCATGCAGTTGGAAACATTTGCTGACAGGAAAGCCGCCTTGAATGTTGTCTTACCGAATACACCTTTGCCCTTAACCGTTCCAGCAGGGTATCTGGTAGCGTATCCCACCACAGTGTTATATGATCTGGGTGCCATGCTTATAGACACCCCTTTACTAAAAAATAGATTGGAATCCAAAGCGGTTTGGATGAATCCCAAGACGGCTGAACAATTAAGCCTCTCCCATGATCATCCTGCCCAATTGATTGTATTTGAACAGAAGATTCAAGTAAACCTGCGTTTGGAAGCAGAACTTCCCGAAGATTGTGTGGTCATCCCGCGCAGTATGGGGATCCCCTTATTTGGACCTGTGGCTGTAAAAATCCAGGCGTTAAAACCAGAAATGGATAAATGAGGTAGATTAATGGAAATTGGTTTGATTATAGAATGGCTCGTTAAATCATTAATTATCATTCTTGCCATGACCGGTGGATTTGCCTACCTGACCTGGATGGAACGGAAAGTATTGGCGAGAATGCAATCACGCTATGGTCCCAACCGGGCGGGTCCTTTTGGATTATTTCAACCTGTTGCGGATGGCATTAAATTAATCTTCAAAGAGGAGTTAATTCCTGGTAATGCGGATAAATTGATGTTCGTCCTGGCACCAGTGATGACGGTTATCCCGGCACTCATTATCACGGCCGTGATTCCATGGGGTGATTTCTCTTTCCCGATTGGCGAGCAGCAAATCAGCTTGCATCTGGCAAATGTCAATGTGGGTGTTTTGTATATTTTATCGGTGACTTCCATATCGATTTATGGTATTGCGCTGGCAGGCTGGGCATCCAATAACAAGTATGCCACCATGGGTGGTTTACGAGCGACTGCTCAGATGATCAGTTATGAATTGGCTATGGGTTTTTCCGTGATGGGGCCGATCATGATGGCAGGTTCAATGGGTATGCTGGATATTGTGCGAGCACAAAAACCGATGTGGTACATTGTACTGCAGCCAGTGGCTTTTGTGATCTTTTATATTGTCAGCTTGGCCGAAGTAAATCGCGCCCCGTTTGATATGCCGGAAGCCGAGCAGGAACTTGTTGCAGGCTATCACTCCGAGTATTCCGGGATGAAATTCGCGCTGTTTTTCATGGCGGAATATATCAAAATGATCGCCATCGCCATGATTGGTTCCTCTCTTTTTCTGGGCGGTTTCCAGGGACCCTTTGTGAAGCAGTTGCCCTGGTTGGGTCCGATATGGTTATTTGTAAAGGTTGTCGCATGGTTGTTTACCATGATCTGGATTCGGGCAACGCTGCCGCGTATCCGCTATGATCGATTAATGGCATTTGGTTGGAAAATTCTATTTCCGATTGCCTTGTTAAATGTGCTTGTCACTGCGGCAATTGTTTTATTAATAGGAGCGTGAAGCCATGTTTCAAGGGTTAAAAACAACGTTCAAGGAAATGTTTCGTAAACCGGTAACGGTGCAGTATCCGGAAGAGAAACGGCCGGTCAGCAAACGATTCCGCGGCCGACATGTCCTGGAACGCTATGAGAATGGTCTCGAAAAATGTATCGGATGTGCCTTGTGTGCGGCTGCCTGTCCGGCTGACGCAATATTTGTAGAATCCTCTGAAAATACGGATAACGAGCGTTATTCACCCGGGGAACGCTATGCGAGTACTTATGAAATTAATATGCTGCGTTGCATTTATTGTGGATTTTGTGAAGATGCCTGCCCAACAGAAGCAATTGTACTGGGTGATCAGTATGAGTTATCCTTTGAGAAACGCGAGGATTCCATCTACACAAAGGAACGTTTGATCGTACCAGTACCAGTGGGTGGGCGGCCTACACCGCAGGTAACCGAACCGGGTCTGTATAACCGCGCTGTGCCCGAAATGCAGGACCCACAGGACTAGGAGGAAGGTAATATGCCGGATCAGATTTTATTTATTGGCATTGCTGTATTGGTTCTTGGCAGCGGCATCGGTATGCTGCTGGTAAAGAATACAGTTTACTCTGCCTTGCTGCTGGTTTTTAACTTTTTGAATGTAGCCTTGATTTATCTGTTTCTGGGCGCTCCTTTCATTGCACTAACGCAAATTACCGTGTATGCCGGTGCGATTATGGTGTTGTTCCTGTTTGTAATCATGCTTTTGGGCGCCGAATCCGTATCTCAAAAGGAACCGCTGCGTGGACAACGTTTTTTTTCGTTTTTCCTGGCAGCGCTTTTCATTGTTGAAATGGTATTGGTCTTTACCCAGCGCAATGGGTTGGGCAGCGGCAAATTATCTACTGTGGTGTTTGTCTCCCCAGCGCAGATTGGGAAGGCATTGTTTACTGAATATGCACTACCCTTTGAAATGACGGCTGCAATACTGTTAGCCGCGACGATTGGCGCAGTACTGATAACCCATAAGGATAAAAAGCAACGTGCGAGTATTGAAAAGAATCCGGTTGAGCATGCCGAGGAGATCATATGACAGTTGATGGTCTGATTTTACTGGCAGGGATGATGTTTCTGACTGGCGTGATAGGGGTTCTGCTGCGACGAAATGCCATCGTGATATTTATGTCATTGGAATTGATGTTCAATGCGGCCAATCTGGCTTTTGTAACTTTTGCGGCGCAATATAATGTGCTTTCCGGTCAGATCTTTGTTTTTTTCGTCATGACTGTAGCCGCTGCTGAAGTCGCCATTGGCCTGGCATTGATGGTTGCAATTTTCCGGCAGAAACAATCGATTAATATCGATGATATGAATGAATTAAAAGATTAAGCGGGATGGAGTAGCTTATGACACCACTGGTTGAATACACAAGTGATCCGATACTCAGATTGATACCCTGGGTGGTATTTTCCCCGCTGATTGGGTTACTAATAAATTTATTGATCGGGAAAAAGATCGGGGAGAAAGCCTCGGGCTGGATTGGCAGCCTGGCTGTATTGGCATCCTTTGGCACTGGCATCATTGTTTTTATGCAGTTGTTAAAACACCCCGAACCAGCCATTGTGCATCTTGCAGATTGGATTCGCATTGGTACGTTGCATCTCAGTTGGGATTTCAGGGTGGATACCTTGTCCATGGTGATGGTGCTGGTGGTCAGTGGTGTAGCAGCCCTGATTCATGTTTATTCCATTGGATACATGCACCATGATGTGCGGCATCAGAATGATCCCACCCGATTTACACGCTTCTTCATCTATATGAATTTGTTTGTAGCGGCAATGATGATTTTGGTCACTGCCAACAACTTTTTAATGCTCTTTGTTGGCTGGGAAGGCGTTGGTTTATGCTCCTTCCTTCTGATCGGATTCTGGTTTGAGAAAGGCCAGGATGGTTGGGGCAACGCCAAAGCCGGCAAGAAAGCCTTTATCGTTAATCGTATCGGTGATTTTGGCTTGCTGGTGGCAATGTTCCTCATGTTCTGGCATTTTGGCAGTCTGGATTTTGATGTAGTATTCAGTCAGGTGCCTGCAATGGCGAATGCTATTCCCGGTGTATTGCTGGCGATTACCCTATTGATGCTTCTGGGTGTAACCGGTAAATCGGCACAGATTCCGCTGTTTGTCTGGCTGCCGGATGCGATGGCAGGCCCGACGCCTGTTTCTGCCTTGATTCACGCGGCAACCATGGTAACTGCGGGTGTATATCTGATTGCACGTTCCTCGGTTTTGTTTAATGCAGTTCCAGCAGCACAACAAACGGTTGCTTGGGTGGGGGCGGCTACTGCTTTATTTTCCGCGACAATCGCGGTAGCGCAGACCGATATCAAGAAAGTGCTGGCTTATTCCACGATCAGTCAATTAGGGTTTATGGTGGCAGCGGTAGGAATGGGAGCATACGTAGCCGGGATTTTCCATTTAGCCACACATGCCTTTTTCAAGGCTTTATTGTTCCTGGCCGCTGGATCAGTTGTTTTAGGTGTGGAACGCGGACACGAGGCTAGCAGCGAATATGGTGAGCATGATTTTGATGCACAAGACATGCGCAATATGGGCGGTTTAAAAAAGAAAATGCCAGCCACGTTCTGGGTTTATTTGATTGGTTCACTGGCATTGGCCGGTATACCACCACTTTCAGGTTTCTTTTCCAAGGACGAAATCCTGGCGGCTGCGTCTGAGCAATCCATGGGTATTTTGGTAGTGCTCATTCTGGCGGCGTTCCTGACTGCTTTTTATATCACCAGACAATTGTTGATGGTCTTTTTTGGTAAAGCACGCACAAAGGCCGCAGAAAATGCAAAAGAAAGTCCGCCTGTTATGTTGATTCCATTGATCATTCTGGCGATCCTTGCTTTTGGTGGCGGTGTCATGCAGTTGCCTGAATTACATACTCTGGGCCATTGGTTGGAACACAGCCTTGTTGAAATGCTGGAAGTAGGATTTTCTATTCCTTTGGCTGCTACTGCTTTTGTGGTGGCCCTGATCGGTTTGGTGGTTGCCTGGAATTTTTATGGTCAACGTTCCCTTGGCAGCCCGGATCGACCGGATCCATTAGCCAGGCCGTTAGCTGGTCTTTACACGCTGCTGGCTGATAAATGGCGCGTGGATGAGCTATATCAAGTATTGATTGTTTCTCCATTCAAAAGACTATCCGGTTGGCTGGCAGAACAGTTTGACCAACAAGGAATTGATCAATCGATGGTTGGCCTGGGTCACAGCACACGCTTGTTCTCTGCTTTTCTGGCACGCTTGCAAAATGGTTTTATACGTACCTACGCTATGGTATTTTTCTTTGGTGTGGTTGTACTATTTGCTTATTTATTTTTACGTTGAGTTGAATTCATACGAAAGGATCGATTATGAGCATTGGAATCAATCCACTTACCTGGGTGATCTTCTCGCCACTTATTGGCGCCCTGATCTTGCTGTTTTTACGCAAAAGCCAATTAAAGGCGATCCGTTGGACAGCTTTGTTTGCTTCATTGCTAACATTGGCGCTGACGATTTGGGTCGTCGTCCAGTTTTATCCATCTGCTGTGGGTTATCAATTATCTGAAGATGTTCTCTGGTTTTCCATACTGGGATTGGACATACATTATGCATTAGGTGTTGATGGACTGGCATTATTAATGGTTTTATTAACCAGTTTTCTGGTGCCTATCGCGCTGCTTTCCACCTGGAGTGCAGTACAGACGCAGGTGAAATCATTTATGATTGTCTTCCTGCTGCTGGAAGTTGGCATGAATGGCGTTTTCCTGGCACAGGATATGATCCTGTTTTATTTATTCTGGGAATTTACACTGATCCCGATGATATTCCTGATTGGCATTTGGGGTGGAGAAAATCGCCGTTATGCTGCGGTGAAGTTTTTCATCTTCACCTTGGCAGGCTCATTGTTAATGCTCCTGGCAATGTTGTATATGGGTAATCAAGTAGGTTCGTTCGCATTAGCGGATGTGATGACATCCAGTGCCTTGTTCCGCGATGTACAGGTCTGGTTATTCATGGCATTTGCCCTGGCTTTTGCGATTAAAGTACCCATGTGGCCTTTACATACCTGGCTGCCGGATGCACATGTTGAGGCACCTACGGCCGGGTCGGTGATCCTGGCGGGTGTTTTATTGAAGATGGGTGCCTATGGCCTGATTCGCTTCAATTTGGGGCTATTTCCCGAGGCCAGTGTGCGTTTTGCCCCCTGGCTGGCTGGATTGGCTGTGGTAGGCATTTTATATGGTGCAGCCGTGGCCTTTGCCCAAAAGGATATGAAGAAGCTGGTAGCGTACTCTTCTGTAAGTCATCTCGGATTCGTGGTTCTGGGTATTTTCGCCTTTACTGATCTGGGACTTTCCGGTGCAGTATTGCAGATGGTCAATCACGGCATCAGTACCGGCGCATTATTCCTGATTGTTGGGATGCTGTATGAACGGCGTCATTCGCGTTTAATGAGTGATTTTGGCGGGGTTTGGAAAATTTATCCAATTTTTGGCGGTATAGCATTGATCAGTATTCTATCCTCCATGGGCTTGCCTGGGTTAAACGGTTTTGTGGGTGAATTTACAATTCTTGTGGGCAGTTTTGGGTCAGAGGTGTTGGGCAGTATCTGGTTTACAGTACTGGCTGCGTTGGGTGTCATTTTAGCAGCGTTGTATCTATTGAAGCTGTTTGAGAAAGTGTTCCTGGGACCGCTTGCTGATGAAACCAAGAAGGCATTGACCCCTATCAGCACACGGGAAATGATTATTTTGATTCCTTTAATTATTCTGATGTTCTGGATTGGCTTATATCCACAGTTTTTCCTGGATCTGATCAATCCATCCATGCATCAATTGAGCGACATGTTACAGCAGGTCGCCCTTACAGTCCATTGATGGAGATGAATCATGAGTATGATTGATTTACTACAAATTCTTCCCGCGGCATTTCTGGCATTATGGGCTGTGGTTATCGTGCTGGTCGACTTATGGATTCCTGAAAAAAGGAAATCCATTACGGTTTTATTAGCTGCGGTTGGTCTGGCGATATCCTTGGGTGTTAGTATCTCCCAACGCGTTCAGGTTGAACCTGCCTTTCAGGGAATGGTTATGGCTGATCAGTTGGCGGTATTTTTTAATGCCTTCTTTGCTGCAGCCGGACTATTGAGTGTTGGTTTGGCTTTTGATTATTTAAAACGAACAGAGAATAATCACACAGAATTTTATCCACTATTGTTGATCAGCGTCAGCGGCATGATGCTGATGGCGTCTGCTTCTCATTTACTGATGGTATTTCTGGCATTAGAGATGTTTTCTATTCCGTTGTATGTTTTGTCTGCTTTTAATATTCGCAAGAGCAGTTCAGCTGAAGCTGGATTAAAATACTTCCTGTTAGGCGCTTTTGCCTCTGGATTCTTATTGTTTGGCATTGCCTTAACCTTCGGGGCAACAGGCACCATGCAATTCACAGAGATTGCCAATATCATCAAAACAGGTGCGGCCAATGATGTGTATTTGCTGTTGGGCGGCGCCCTGATGATGATTGGTCTGGCGTTCAAGATCGCGGTAGTGCCTTTTCATATGTGGGTTCCTGATGTATATGAGGGTGCACCCACACCTACAGTGGCGTTTATGGCTGTGGGCACAAAAGCAGCCGGGTTTGTAGTTTTAATTCGTTTATTCAGCAGTGTATTCCCCCTGGATATTTTACAATTCAGCACCGTTTTCTGGGTGCTATCGGCATTGACCATGGTCGTGGGTAACGTTTTAGCCTTGTTGCAAAAGAATATCAAGCGTATGTTGGCTTATTCCAGTATTGCACATGCAGGATACATGCTGATGGTGTTAACAGTTTTTAGCCAACCGAATTTAATTCAGGATGGTATCAGCTCCATTGTCGTATATTTGATGGTTTATGGTATTGCCAGTTTTGGCACATGGTCAGTAGTGGCTCAATTGGAAAGGAAAAACGACGAAGGCTTAATGCTTGAGGATTATGCTGGTTTATGGAAAACGGCGCCTGCTATGGCACTTGCCATGTTATTTTTCATGCTTTCCTTCACCGGTATGCCGTTGACAATCGGGTTGGTTGGTAAATTATTCCTCTTCCGTACAGCTATCGCCGGAGGTTTCGGTGTATTGGCAGTCATTGGCGCGCTGGCATCGTTGGTATCCGCATTTTATTATATGCGAGTGGTGATGATCATGTTCATGCAGCCTGGGGAACCCAAACTTTCCGTGGATATATGGCCGAAATTGATTGCTCTGGTTGCGGCTCTGCTGATTGGTGGGTTGAGTATTTTCCCACAGTACCTAATTAATTTATCGGGTTTGTAAAAGCAAATAATTTCCAAGTAAGAAGCAGGAAATGAGTTCCCATTTTCTGCTTTTTTTATTAAAAAGTTAAATATATAGTACCCAGCTGGTGATTCCTGTGTTATATATTAAGCACAATGAGCGAATAATCTGATAGCTATTATTTCTGTTTTTCGATTCTTTCCTCGCTCAAAACCAATTTGAATGGAGTGTAAAGTGAAGAAGGTACTTTCGATCAGTGTCGGGTCACCTTCACGTGACCATACCACCGTGGTTAATTTTTTGGGTCAGGAGATTGAAATATCCCGGCAGGGAACCAATGGTGATTTCAAGAAAGCAATTGAGTTATATAAAAAATATGATGGCAAAGTAGACGCTTTTGGCGTGGGGGGCACAGAATTCTATTTGCTGGTCGGGGATCGCAAATACTATTTCCGTGATGGAAAAGCCATACGTAAGGCAATCACCAAAAGCAAAGTAGGGGATGGTAATGGCATCAAGAGCATCATGGCAAAGCGCGCCCTGACAGCACTGGAAGCTCACTTGCAAACAGAAGGTAAAACGTTGCGAGGGATGAAAGCCCTGAAAACCAATGCAGTTGACCGATATGGTATGGCATATGCATTAGTTGAAGCAGGTTGTGATACCACCTTTGGCGACTTGATGTTTACACTGGGATTGCCTTTTCCAATACGGAAACTATCTACTGTGCGGTTTGTAGCGGCTGCCTTGCTACCTATTATTATTCAGCTGCCTTTCATTTGGTTTTATCCACTAGGTTCTGAACAAGACAAAGATCCCAAAACCAAATGGCAAAAGTATTTTACGGAAGCTACTTTAATTGCCGGCGATTTTGTACAAATACGTCAATCTATGCCGCAGGATTTAAGCGGCAAAATCATTGTTACCAATACAACCACAGCAAAAAATGTTGAGGAACTTAAAGCACGTGGATTGCATATTCTGGTGACCACCACACCGCGCTTACAAGGGCGTAGTTTTGGCACAAATGTTATGGAAGCCACACTTCTGGCGTTGATGGATAAATCGCAGGCGGAAGTGCAACCACAGGATTTTATTGAAGTATTAGATAAAATCCCTATGCTGCCGAATATTGAAGTGCTAAATTGACAAAAAAGGTGTATATTTAACATGCCAAAAAATTATAAAACCGAATTTATCGGGGAGGGAAAAAATGAAAAAAGCAATTGCGATTTTTCTCTTTATTGGTATGTTTATTGTTGTGGCGTTTACACCAAAAAGTCAAGTTGGGGTGAATATGATTCGCGCAACACCCACACCGACGATGACTGCGTCTGAACCAGAGATTGAACCATTACCTGATGGGTTTGAGTTCTGGTGTCTGGAAGCCGGCACCGTGTTTCCAAAGGATACGGCTCTTGTTCAAAAAGGGGATGATGCCATTGAAGCTGTATATGATGAAAATGGCTTCACCATCACGGGACCATTTAGTGTGTGCTATGTGCAAATCCCTGATGAGGGACAAAATGCAGATAATTTAGTTGCCATTTATGACAACAGCAACAGTGCTGCCTGGTATGTACGTAAATTTTATCAAAGTGAAGATGGACTCGTAGCGGAATTAAAACACAGCTACATTGTGGATCCACCCCATTGGCAATTAAATTATCGAATAGAATTGCAGGATGATAACGGGGAAGCATTATTCAGCGCTCCGTTAATATATCAACGTAATTGGCGAGCCAAGCTTTGCTGGAATGGTAAAATGCCTAATCCTGTTACTTATTTGTGTGAGCGACAGCAGGATCAACATCCATGGGATGCATGGTATGGAAAACCAATGCCAACACCAATACCTTCAGATGATTAACAAAAACTCCCCGGGTTCAATTTTGAATCCGGGGAGTTTTTTTATTTTATCAGCCCGCTAAAGGGCTGATATCCAGTAATCCAAAATGTCAGTATGGTAATGCCAATGGATAGGGCAGAACCAACCACAGTTTGCATAAAGTCATGTCCTTTTGCACGAACACGTGCCCAACTAATAATGGGCAGCAGTGCAATCATTGGTACTGCAGGTAAACCAAATAGATATAGCATAGCTCCGATTGGTCCTGCTACGCCAGCTGCATGTCCACTGGCTTTATATTTGAGGATTACGTTCATTATGAGTAATCCAAGTGTGATGCATGTGTAATTAATTGCCGCAGTAATAAAAATACCAGGGGCATCAATCAGATGTAATACAAGCCAGCCAATGGGATAACTCAACATCATAATGACAAAACTGGCCATGCGCTGTCGGTGAAGAACCTTATCGTGGTTTTTCTCTTTTCCCGGAATATAAAAGAAATAACTGCTGAGTGGAATGATTGAAAGCAGCAGCATGCTCCACAGAAAACCCTGATTGCGATTAATCGTCGGTTCGGGTAAATTTAAGTAGAATACGATCAGTAAGATGCCAGTTAACACCGGTACATTTAATACATGTGAGATAATTGCCCCGATGATTGGTCGAATTTTTTGATAAGCACTTGGTTGCATGATTTCCCTCAGTTATATTTATTTCTATCAGTGTATCGCGAGGGGGATCATTCGCAATGTGCGTCAAGTCATGGATTAAGCACTCTTCAGTTTGTGACGGTATAGTATTAATCACGTTTTTTTTCAGCGAGGTAACGGTTTTCACATTATTGATTGGAAAAATATTTTCGAGAACCTGGCGGAAATGAACTGTGGTGGTACAATAGCAGTTCTGATTTACTGATGGTGAATGACAAATTTGTAAAGTCGTTCTATGAAAAAATGATTTATAGTAGGGGTATACAGGAGAATTGCTATGATGCTCTTGGTAAAGATTGTAATTGGCGTACTATTATTGATTTTAGGGCGAAAATTATTCTGGCTGTTGGTTGGTGGAGCAGGATTTTTGGCAGGCACTTATCTTTCCACCTTGCTTCTGCCAAATGCATCTGAATGGGTCAGCCTGATTTTTGCTTTGATTGTAGGCGGCCTGGGTGTCCTTTTGGTCATGCTGGTACAGAAAATCGGTATCAGTATAGCCGGATTTATTATTGGCGGCATGGCATTATCCGGAATTGCATCCAATTTATTTTTGGACGTTCCGGGTTGGATATTTTTTGTAATTGGCGGTATTATAGGCATTGTTTTGACGTTTGCCATCTTTGAGTGGTCTTTAATTCTGATTTCAGCTACTGCTGGTGCCTGGATGATCTCTGAGGCATTTACATTGGATTCCATGGTGAAGTTGGGATTGTTTTTGGGCTTATTGCTCATTGGGATTATCATACAATTTCGCATGAAAAAGTCAGAAAATTGACGTAAATATCGTAGAAATCATGGCAGATTTGAGTATAATAAAAGTAGAGAGACAAAAAATTAATGTTAGATCATTGGACTGACAGCGCAGGTGAGAATAGTAAGATTTTATTTTTTATTTCTGTTGTACAGAAAAATAATTAACGATACCTATCGGATGGATACATCCGATTTTTTTATCTGTAGGCCAAAATCGTTCTACGCATCAATCCAAGTTGGACCAGGAGGAATGTGATGGACATTCAAGATGTACTGGAAATATTCGATCGAGAACAGCGTAAGGAAGTTATGCTTCCGGGTATGCGCAGGGAAGAAACTGCAAATGTAATCCGTATGATTCCGGATAAAAAGAATGAAGGAATGATCATATATTCCCATTTACCAAACAAAAAAATAGAAGATGTTATCTTAAGTGAAATTGGATATTTTTCCAAATTAGGGATGGATTTTGAGTGGAAAGCGTATCGTCATGATCAACCTGAAGGACTGAATGCGTTATTAGCGAATATGGGGTTTGAAGTTGAAACACCAGATTCGGTGATGGTATATGATTTGGCTGAAGCCCCTGCCTGGGTACATGAGGATATTTCTCCTGGCATCCGCCGTATTACTTCATCGGAAGAAGTAGAACGCGTATTAACGGTACAACGAAAAGTATGGGATGAAGAATTGCCAAATCTGGTTTCGTACTTGCGTTTGCAATTAAATCAGTACCCGGATTTGATTAGTATTTTTGCAGCATACGATAACAAAACACCGGTTTCCTCTGCCTGGACAACGTATTACCCCGGCAGTCAGTTTGCTGGTTTATGGGGGGGGAGTACCCTGCCAGATTTCCGTAAACAAGGGTATTATTCAAGCTTGTTGAAGATTCGCATGCAGGAAGCCATGCAGCGCGGGGTACGCTATCTGACTGTGGATGCCAGCCCGATGAGTCGTCCAATTTTGGAAAACTTTGGCTTTCAATGTATTACACATGCCTGGCGCTGCGTATGGCGGGTAAACCAGAATTAATAATAAATATCACGAGGTTGTATTGCTGGAAAAAGAATTCTGGAAAAATAAATCATTGGATGCGTTTACCCATGAAGAATGGGAAGCTTTATGCGATGGCTGTGGTTTATGCTGCCTGATAAAAATTATGGATGAAGGCGGTGAAGAAGTTTTTTATACAGACGTTGTTTGCCGTTATCACGATTCGCAGGAATGCCGATGTACTGTTTATGGGGAGCGTACTAAATTGGTGCCGACCTGTCTGGTAGTTACGCCGGATATTGCTGACAGTGTGGAGTGGATTCCAGAGACTTGCGCTTACCGTTTGCTGGCTGAAGGCAAGCCATTGCCAGCGTGGCATCCTTTAGTGGCAGGTTCAACTGAACTGATGCATTCGAGAGGGAATTCGGTAAAGGGAAGAGTTATTTCCGAGGTACGCATACCGGAGAGCCGCCTTGAGGAACATATTATTTTTATCTGGAATGAAGCTTGAATTGAATTGCGATAGATGAGTGAGGGCGAACATATGTTCGCCCTCTTTTTTTATCTGCTATATTTGCCAGTTATTTGATTTTCTGCGATGACCGTGCCAGGTAGTTGATTTACCGCATCTTGCCATGCAAAACCGTTTGATAGATCCAGTGGCTGATTGAGTGCATAAACATGCACAACATAGCGATGAGGTGGATCAAAGGGTGGACAAGGACCTGCGTACTGTGTTTCACCAGCATAGTTATTTCCCATGATCCAGGAGCCAATTGAGGTGGTGGAAAGAATATCCGGCGAAAGAGATGCTGTTGCCAACCAATGGGGGATACGTCCCATGGGCGTGTCAAGATCATGCATGGCGATGAATACAGCCCGGGTGTTCTTCGGCAGACTTGTCCATTGAATTTCTATGGGTCGATTTTCACCTTGACAGGTATATTCATCAGTAAAAAAACTACTGTCATTAAAGGCTGGACTGTTGATTGAAATTGTTTGATCAGAAAAATTACCATCTATCTGAAACAATGATGTAAAACTAAATAGTATTGCCAACAGCAGCGCACTACATGCGCCGGTAACTGTTGCAGAAAAATTTACCAAATCGTTGTTAAGCCAGGGCCAACCGCGCTGAATTTTAGTAGGTGTTTGGCAGGTATGCAATGGATGTCGTTCAGTCTCTTTTTGGCATTTGGGACAGTAGTAAATTGCCTGCACCGTTGCACCCAGCAAGGAATCCAGTAAACTGGCAATCAAACCGGCCAGTGTAATAATCAGCATGACGCCGAGTTGTCCCCATGGTCCAGCAGGTGGCAAGTTTCCCTGCCAGAGGAACACAGCGGGTAAAGCGACCATAGCAGCGCCTGCACAGGATGCCAGCTTACCGGCAAAAGATATTGCACCGGATGTGCCCGGTTCAACGGATTTTCCGTTGGTAATTAGATGAGGCGCTTTCTTTGAAAGAACACCCAATTCGGTTGCCCATGTATCTGCATTGGCTGCTGCCAGGCTGGCTGCAAATAACAGCCAGGTCCAATTATTATCGGGATGCAGATAATGAATCAGCACCAGCATCATGGCCAATCCGCCATTTGCTAAGACCTGAACCGCGTCCCTTTCTGCTGTTTTGGAAAACTTTTCATCGTAGATCAGCTTGCTGTGCTTTTTGAAACGGGAAAGTAAACTGGAGGAAAGAAAAAAAATTAGCAGTATAAAAGCCCAGCTTAGCCCACCCAGGCCGAAAATAATCGTGCCCATGATTGTTGCGGCAATCGCACCACTGCGATTGAGGCTCTTTTTCCATTTTGCAACCCAGGCGATGATCAACGCGAGTGTAAATCCAAGAATGATTGACATTTGAAAACGAACCTCTTATAGCGTTGTTTGGCCTAATAAAATTGTTGCCAGAATAAATAGAAAGGACACCAGATTACTGGTAATCCACAGCATATGAGAAAGAATACGAAATTCTTCTTTGCGATAAAAATAAAATCCCAAGAGCATATTAAACGCAAAGATGAGCGAAGTGACAATCGGTAAAAAGAATAGTTGTTCAGCAGGTACAGCTTCCAGGGGTTGCCCAAGGTTGTTATATCCCAGCGGAATGAGCGGTGCCGTTGGGATAAATAGCGCCGTACTGACAAAACCCATAATGGCCAGGAAAAACCCACTAATTAACAAAATCCGTGCCGCACGGCTACGAAATACTTCTTCCACAAAGGCGATCGGCATACGTGATTCAGATTGAATGGGGGTCAGACTGCCCATTTCCATCATACGTTGGAATGCCACCAGAAATTGATTTTTGTTTTCAGGCGAAATAATCAAAATTTTGGATTGTGTGGCTATCATGATCCAGTTTTCGTCATCTGATGCAAGGAATTCAACATTTCCGAGATCAGGATGATTGAGCTTTCCAAGTATCGAACCCGGGAAGGCGAAGGGTGGTTTACGCAAGTTAAAGCCTGTTTCATTAACCGAGCGAATCCATTCAATTTCTGTCAGGGGGATGTGCTCCAGGCGTAATCCCCAATGGATACGCAAGCCATCCCGTTCAAGGATATATTGAGCACTTTGTAAGGCCATGAAACGGTATATAAACACCGGCAGCATGGCGATTAGTATCAGAAATACTAACAATAAGAGAACAAAACCGGTTCCTGCACCTACAGAGATTGCCCCGGCAATTGCACCGGTTGCTGCGGAACCAATAAACAGCACAAAGCCTGCCTGTAATATCAGGCCTCTTCTTCGGGTGGGTTGGAAAACCTGTTGTTCGTTTGCCATAAGCATTAAAGACTCTGTTTGATCTGTTGGGCTACATAATCGACCTGTTCTTCCGTCATCACACCTGAGAATGGCAGTGCCAAACCGCGTTGACCCAAGGAGAGCGTGTTGGGAAAATCCTCTGCAATGTAGCCAAATAACTTCACAAAATAGGGCTGAATATGAATCGGGATGAAATATGGGCGCACCGGAATGTTTACCAGCGATAATGCCTCTGCCAGACGCTCCCGTTCCGTGAGATTATTCAAGTGGACTACGAATACAAACCAGCTCATAAAACTGGTCGTATCGGTTATGTGAGGCAAAGAGAGCGAGGGTATGTCACTCATACGCTCGAAATACCATTTCGCAACCTGTGCCCGCGATGCTAACAACTGCTCAATTCGCGACATTTGGGCTACACCAAGGGCGGCACTCATTTCATTCAAGCGATAGTTATATCCAAGATGCGTGTGGGATAACCAGGTATCTCCAACGGATCGCCCCAAATTGCGTAGGGACGTCATATAAACAGCAGCCTCTTCATTGTCTGTAACGATCATACCACCTTCACCTGTGGTAACCTGTTTGTTTGGGTAAAAAGCGAAAACACCAAAATCTGCTACTGTTCCGGCTTTTTTATTTTTATAGGTAGAACCTAAGGCTTCACAGGAATCCTCAATGTGTATTAAATTGTATTTTTTGGCAATACGATTAATTTCATCATGATCAGCGGGCTGACCAAAGACATCCACGGAGAGAATGGCTTTTAATTCACCTGCGTTTTCAGCGCCTTTACGGGGCAGCCATTTGCGCGCTTGCTCACCGCCTGCACTGATATCCGCGGCAGCCTGTTCCAGTTGAACTGGATCAATATTGCCGGTACGCGGGTCAACATCCACAAAGATGGGAATGGCACCGCAATACAGTATCACATTGGAGGATGAGATAAAGGAAAAAGAAGTTGTCAGGACAAGATCTCCGGGTTGAATACCGGCTGCTAACAGACATAAATGCAATCCGGACGTACCGGAATTTACACCGATACCGTATTTACTGCCTACAAAACCGGAGACAGCCACCTCGAATTCTTTTATTTTTGGACCCATACTGAGATGACGGGTCTGTACAACATCCAGAACAGCCTGGCGCTCCAGTTCGGTTAGATCCGGAGAAGACATGGAGATAGTGATGGATGATTTATTGGTTTTCATAGTATTGATTTTACTACGTGCATGGAAAATTTACCTGCTTTTGACATTGCTATTGATGAGTTGGAGAGGAGATTTTGAGGGTAATAGGTTTGATTTTTTCAAGTCAAAAGGATTTTTGTTTGTAATAATATGGCACAAAAAATTATAATGAAGATATGTCTGTAGATCAATACGAGGGCGAAATGAAAAGTAAATGGATCGGAAATGAAATTGAACTAAACTCGGTGGATGAAGTTTTTCAGGCACTGCAAAAAATGAGGTTAACTTCCAGCCAATGGGTTTATCGTGGAGAATCGAAAGAATACCAGAACGAATTGTTTCCATCCATTGATCGTCCACCGTTTAACCAAAAATGTGATCGCAAAACAAAAATTGCGATGGAACGTCAAAGTATTGAGTTGTTCCGTTCAACCTATAAATTATTGGCGACTTCAGAAGAAAGCGATTTACTGAAATCCGATATCACCTCATTAATGCTGATGCAGCATTATGGTACCCCCACTCGTTTATTGGATTGGTCCTATTCCCCATATATTGCCGCATACTTTGCCGTGTACAGTGACGATGGTAAATATGAACAAAAGGGAAATGGGCATGATGGTTTTATTTGGGGATTTGATTATGATGAATACTTAAAACAAAGTGATAGGCAATGGGAAAATCATAAAGAGATGTTAGAAAAGAATCATATGCAGACCTATAAACCAGCTTTTTTAGAAAATTATGAAGGGGAGTGGTTTGTTTGTCAGTTTTTGTATCAAATCCAATTTCCGAGAATTCTTGCTCAAGATGGTTTGTTTACGTTTTATTCGCAATTCAATGTTGATCATGCGGTCATTATTCAGGACATGCTGAAAGATGCGAAATATTTTCAGCGTTACCGTATTCAAGAGGAAGACAAAATGGCAGTTCGCAAGATATTGCGTGAAAAGTTCAATATCTGGCATGGCATGATTTACCCGGATTCGACTGGTGTAGCCGTAGCGATTAAAGAAGTTCTACGTGATAATCTTTGAGAGAGTGGCTTAGCGAATTCATGGGTGGCTTGAGCCAACGTAGGGCGGTAGTATGTGCCCGATAGGGTGCGAAAGACCCCGCCGGATAATGACGTTTGAATTGAGAAAATTTCCAGTATATGAGTGTTTTTGGATAATTGCCAAAAACGGCGGGAAAGCATCCTGCCCTACGAATGGTTTCTATCCATTAATTTAGCGTGATGGAATATGAGATAGTAGTCTGTTTGATATAACGTAGGGATAATTCATGAATTATCCCTACGGTGGATGGAATTCAGCGGTGGTCGAAAGACCCCGCCGGAAAATGACGTTTGAATTGAGAGAATTTCCAGTATATGAGTGTTTTTGGATAATTGCCAAAAACGGCGGGAAAGCATCCTGCCCTACGAATGGTTTCTATCCATTAATTTAGCGTGATGGAATATGAGATAGTAGTCTGTTTGATATAACGTAGGGATAATTCATGAATTATCCCTACGGTGGATGGAATTCAGCGGTGGTCGAAAGACCCCGCCGGAAAATGACGTTTGAATTGAGAGAATTTCCAGTATATGAGTGTTTTTGGATAATTGCCAAAAACGGCGGGAAAGCATCCTGCCCTACGAATGGTTTCTATCCATTAATTTAGCGTGATGGAATATGAGATAGTAGTCTGTTTGATATAACGTAGGGATAATTCATGAATTATCCCTACGGCGGATGGAATTCAGTATGTTGGGGAGTGTTGGCATGCTTGATAAAATTCGCTCACAAATGATCGTTTGTATTATCTATTTATTTACGCAAACCCAACAAAACGGCAAGCATAGTAGAGAAAAAAGACCCAAAGGATGAAATCCTTTGGGTCTTATAGCTAATAAAATATGTGGTCCGGTTATTTCAATAATCCTTTGATGGTTTCCACCAACTGATCTGCCGGAACGATCTGTTTTTCTTTTTGATTGCGCAATTTCAGTTCCACACCGCCTTCATTCAGGGCTCGCTGGCTGACGGTTATGCGTACAGGAATACCAATCAGGTCAGCAGAGTTGAACTTCACACCGGCACTATCCTTCTGATTATCGTAGAGGGCTTCCAATTTATTCTCTTTCAATGTTTGGTAAAGCTCATTTGCCAGTGTTTCGCATTTACCCTCTTTATCCTGCAAAAGGACCAAATGTACCGCATAAGGGGCAACATTGCCAGGCCAAATCAATCCGTAATCATCATGATGCTCTTCAGCCAGACAAGCTAATAAACGTCCGACACCAATGCCGTATGATCCCATGTAAATATCATTTTCGCGGCCATTAATGTCCAGGTAGCTGGCTCCTACTGCATTGGTATATTTGGTGCCTAATTGGAAAATATTTCCAACTTCCACGCCGCGGCTGGTCGTCAATGCATTACCGCAATTGGGGCACTTGTGACCTTCATCAGCGGCTGCAATATCAGCGATTTGCACAGCCTGAAAATCTCTTCCGTAATTGACATTGCGCATATGATAACCAGGCTTGTTCGCACCAGCAACCAGGTTGCAGGATTCGGGAATTGAATCATCAACAATAACCATGGCCTCTTTGATGCCTAAGGGTGAGGCATATCCTGGTATCGCGCCAATCGCCTTAATTTCTTCATCGGTGGCAGGGCGCAGCTCTTTGGCTTTGATTACCTGAGCGACTTTGGTTTCGTTGATATCCATATCGCCGCGGATGACGGTGAAAACAAATTTCTCCGAAGCGGTATTATCGTCGGGATTGTCAATTAGAGCCATAAAGAAAACGGCTTTGGCCGTTTTATGTTTGGGAATATCCAGAAATGCTGCTAATTCTTCAATGCTACTGGCATTAGGTGTGGCGACCTCTTCCATAGGCAATAAATCTTCTTTTGGGAAGAGTTCCTTGCTGAATTTTGCAATCTGTCGATTGGCAGCATAAGCACACTCATCACATAGAATCAACGTATCTTCGCCAACCGGGGTGAGATACATATACTCATGGGCTTTTTTTCCGCCCATCATGCCCGTATCGGACAGCACAGAGATGACTGGTAGTCCACAACGTTCAAAAATGCGGAAGTATGCATCGTAATGCGCCTGATATTGCTCTTCCAGTCCTTCTGGGTTTGTATCCAGAGAGTAACTGTCGAGCATGGTGAATTCGCGTACGCGAATCAAACCGGCACGTGGACGTGGATCATCACGCCATTTGGTTTGGATGTGATAGACCAGCGCGGGCAATTGACGATAGGATCGGATGATATCACCGGTCAATTCGGCAACGATCTCCTCATGGGTCATGGCTAAAACCATATCATGATCGTTTTTGTCCTTGAAACGTCCCATCTCGCTGCCAACCTGATACCAGCGTCCGGTTTTCTTCCAGATATCGGCTGAGTGAATAACCGGCATGGTGATTTCCTGTCCGCCAATGCCTTGAATTTCTTCATGCAGGATATTCTCAATTTTGTTCATGGATCGACGCGCAAGCGGCAAGTATGAGAAGATACCAGCAGCCTGTTGATGTATGAATCCGGCGCGCAATAATAATTGATGACTGGCGATTTCAGCGTTAGCGGGGGTTTCACGTTTGATACTGGTGAATAATTTGCTTAAATACATAATGATTACAGTCCTATAGGGTTAAAAACCAGGCGGATGCAGCAGCCCAGACGGCACCAGGGAAAATGTGCCCGCAGCGTTTCATGATCCAGCCCAGCAGGATTTGATTTCCGGCGAAGCGGAAGATAAATTCAAAAGAAGCACCAAATGATAGTGCTAAGGGTAACATGAGAATAATAGCGAATACAGAGGTTGCCAACCAACCCCATGAGTCACCTAACCAGGCACTGATGCGTGGTTGGATGAATCCACGCAGCGCAGTTTCCCAGGCAAGGTTGAATACAATCAAGAAAGTAAAAATGGTTAAGGATTCAGCTGAGAAATATTCTACTAATCTGGAAATGGATCCGCTGAGGAAGAAAGCCAGGAAAACCAATGACAGACCTACACGACTGGCTAATCGCCATATTTTTTTATTCCAACCGAAGGATAATAGGGGTTGTTTACGATAGCGCAAAACCAGAAATGCAATAATGACCAGAAGGATGCATAATGCGCCCCAGGTCCAGTGTAATAAATCAAAACGATCAGGCATATCCTTCAGCCAATCCGGGGTTAAGAAAGTCAGAGCAAAGGATAGTGCCAGAAATATACTGGCGGTAATTAAGGCAGCTTTACGCTCGCGGTCTGGATATTTGAAGATCAATGGTGGTCGGGCTTTCATTGCGGGACTAATGCCGGCAATCATAACAACTGCCATGGCACCCAGCCAGGCGCTGAAGGTCAGTATCATGGATGTGAATGACATATCAGGATTCCTTTGTGATCAGGTTCGGTTTGGTATTCTCAGTATTGTCGGGTTCGGTTTGGCTTTTTTCCTGCTCAAAGGTCAATGCCATTTGCTCTTCCATGCGTATCTGGCCGCGTAAAAAGCCGCCTTCCTCTGTGGCAAAGGCACCAGTCAGGACATCACCCCAAATTCTGCCCGTACTGCGGATTTCAAGCTTTTCGGCGGTAACATTGCCTTTTAATAAACCGGCCACGATGACCGTATTGGCCTGTAAATTCTCGCAGGTCACTCGTCCGGTTTCTCCGATGACTACCAGACCCCGTATGGTGATTTCCCCTTCAAATGTCCCTTCAATCCGAATACCACCGCTGCCGCGTAAGTTCCCTTTCCAGATGATACCGGGGCCTAATACAGAAGTAACCCGTTCCATGCTGGGCGGTTTTACTGGTTCTGGGGTTTGTTTTCGGAACATAATATTTCTCCAAAATAAATCTAGCCATGTTTTCAGATAAAACATAAAAACAAGCTATGTGAATTATACCTTATGGCGGATGATCGGATTAATGGATATATCATCTCGTTAATACTTGTTGATATGCGGAACTTGTATGAAAAGGGCCCCTTACAGTGCCATACATTCTTGCAGATTATGGGGGAAAAATCTAACCAAGGTGCTCCTCAGATGGATAAGCAAACCCATATTCATACATGCTATGAAAGACGATGTTTCAGATTACTGATAAACAGGGACTATTTTCTGCCAGATAAAAACGCCAGGGTATGCTTAACCAGGGTTCGGGTGTCTGATTAATACCGATGCGGGCTGATTGCAATATCTCTTCAGGGGGTATTGCAATACCTTTACAAATGCGTATTGGTGAATCAGGTTGACACATATCCAATTGATTAAAGCGTTTATCAATATTGAATGCCTGACATACTTTTGCCGGGCCATTTGTCCAGACTTCTTTTGGTTGAGGTGCGCGGCGTTCAGCGATGATTTCAAACCCCAATATCGGCACAATTGCCCTGATGAGTACAGCGGCCGGTTCATTAATACAATCTGTAACAATATTAAACATCCAATGTATGCCGTAGGTAAAGTATATATAGGCATGACCAGCTTTGCCGTACATTGGCAGTGTACGAGCTGTTTTTCCAGCGCGTGCATGGCAGGCCAGATCGCGCTCTCCCTGATATGCTTCACATTCGCTGATGATGCCAGCTATCTGCTGGTTGCCTTCTTGCATATAGAGGGTTTTACCTAGCAGGGCAGGTGCCACTTCCACAGCGGATTTTTGAAAGAAAATTCTCGGCAAAGGGGTGAACATGTTGCCTGGCTATTGGGTTAAGGGGTGAAATTAAAGCGGGGATCGCGTTCCAGGGTGAGCTGAATACCGATTTCGAGCGGGGTTACCGGTAAAATTCCCAGCAACTCGCGAGATTTCTTTAAGTCAGCACACATGCGTTTTACGCCGTTGTCGCTGGTATGGTTATAAATTACATCAGCTTTTTTCCCGGTGATTTCAGAAACCAATTCGGATACCCTGCGAATACTGGTTTCCACACCGCTGCCAACGTTGATAATTTGTTGATTGATGTTGGGTGCAGTAGAGGCTTTGATCATGGAGCGTACTACATCATCCAGAAAGACAAAATCACGGGTCTGGTTGCCATCTCCCTGAACCACAATGGTACCGCCAGTCAGGGTTTGTTTGATGAAGTTGGGCACTACCGGGGTATGCACCGGTGGCATTTGTTGACCCGGACCATAAGCATTAAAAACGCGCAAGCATACTGTTTCAATGCCCCAGAGCTTTCCAATGGTATTGATGTAATATTCGGCTGATAATTTTGAAACAGCGTACGGTGAGGTTGGACGGTCCTGTACGACTTCGGTAACAGGCTGATTTTCCTGATTGCCATATATCGTGCCGGAAGAAATAAAAACAACCCGACCCACGCCAACATCCCGCATGGCTTCCATCAAGGTTACCGTACCGCCAACATTGACCAGATTATATTCGCGCGGGTAGAGTACTGATTCGGGAACTAAAACACGGGCTGCCAGATGGTATACACAATCGACTTCTTGCAGTAATGTCCAAAGTTTTGGCCGGTCATTGATGTCACCACGGGTAAAATGCACATCCGGGTGAAGGGAATCAGGATTGCCAGCAGACAGATCATCCAATCCGCGGACATCGTGACCTTCTTTAATTAATCGGTTTGCGAGGGCAGAACCAAGGAAACCGGCAGCGCCGGTAATTAGAAATTGCATTGTTTTATTTTCTCTATCCGTGTGAAATAAATAAGATTATGACTGCCATTATAGCATAAAACAAAATTCTACCTGTAAGGGAGGTGATATAAAACAGGTTGACAACTTTTGATTCATCGTTAATAATCAAATCGATAAAAGTGAACTCTGGAGGAAACAATGAGCAAAGTAATCGATGATTTGAACGAAGCAATTTCCGGTGAATCTCAAGCTAATCAGCACTATTTAGCTTTTGCACGCAAAGCAGCGGAAGAAGGATATACGCAAATAGCAAAACTGTTTCGCGCTGTAGCAAAAGCAGAAGAAATCCATAGTTATAATCATATGGTCGCATCAGGGTATATCAAAGATACAGTAGAAAATTTAAAAACCGCGATTGCAGGTGAAAATTACGAGCATTCGGAAATGTACCCGGCATTTATTGAAGATGCAAAGGCTGAAGATCATAAAAAGGCTAAATTAAGTTTCCGTTGGGCACAAAAGGTTGAAGTTGTGCATGAGGAAATATATAAAGAAGCCTTGGCTTCATTGGACAAAGAAATAAAAGCATTTGATTACTATGTCTGCCCAAAATGTGGACATACGCATCCCCGAACCCGTCCGGAACGATGCCCGGTTTGTGGTATTTCTGGTGCAGAATATATGCAATACTAGGTTTCAAGAGAAAATGTTATATATCAAAAAGGGCTGATAGAAAAGCAGCCCTTTATGTTTGTTTTTATAGAAAAAAGTAGTGGCAATTCATGAATTGCCACTACTTTATTGAAATGGGTTCATTTTATATCAAATTCAATGCCGCACTTAACATGGTAATCGCCTGTCCTCGAATGATTACATGATCATCTGTGAGTTTCAATTGTAAATCACCACCTCGTGCGGATGCCTGATGGGCTGAAAATTCATTTTTACCTGTTTTTTTTGCCCAGTAGGGCGTTAAATAACAATGAGCAGAACCTGTTACCGGATCTTCATTAATACCTGCTCCTGGAGCAAAATAACGGGAGATGAAATCATACGGTTCGCCATTGCCAGCCGCGGTAATCATGATCCGGTTAGCCCCAATCTCTTTTAATTTGCTGAAATTGGGAATAACCTGGCGAATTTGTTCCTCGTTCTTAAGTTCAATCAGATAACGATCGGGACGGTATTGGCCAATGAATACTGGATTTTCAATCCCAAGTGCCTGCAGAATTTCTGAAATTGATGAGGTAATTGGCCTGGTTTCTCCTCTGGGAAATTGCATGGCTATCCAATCCCCTTGCTTTTTGGCAGTCAATGTGCCGGACAATGTCGAAAAGACCGCGATTTTTTCTTCTGATAAATATTGTTTCTGCCATAAGATATGAGCGGTTGCTAAAGTGGCGTGACCACATAAATCAACTTCTTGGAGCGGGGTAAACCAGCGCAAATGATAACCATCATCAACCGGCACAAAAAAAGCGGTTTCAGATAAATTCATCTCACATGCAATATCCTGAAGTGTGTCATCAGGCAGCATTTTGGATAATGGGCAAACAGCAGCTGGGTTGCCGCGAAATGGTCGATTGGTGAATGCATCAACGGTGTATATTTTCATATGGAATAATCCTTTTCTGATGAGTGACCTTGTTTCAGGTGAACAATATCATTTTTCGATATGGAATTTAATTAATTTTATTATATTATATATGACCCATTTGGGTATTCATAGTCTGATAATAAAATAAGCTATAATATGGCCTATTGAAAATAAATAAACTTTGGAATGGTTTTCCTGTTAATGAGTAAATCGAGTTAATGATCAAAAAAATTGAGGGGTATAATCTTATAAAGCAAAATACCAAATTGGATGAGGAGGATGAGCATGAATGTCAGCAGTTGTATGAAGAGAAATGTCGTTTCGATTCCGGCAAATGCCACAGTTCAACATGCGGTTGAACTTGCGGTTAAATATCATATTGGCACTTTGCCCGTTGTTGATAAAGAAGGAAAACTGTTGGGTATTGTAAATCTTAAAGGATTGCTCTCCCTGGTTATGCCTGATTTTGTGCAACTCATTGACAATATAGATTTCTTGTCGGATTTTGGGGCGGTCGAAAAACGAAGGCCTAGTGACGAAGATTTGCATCATATTGTGCACGACATCATGGAAAAACCAATTTGTGTGAAAGAAAATTCCAGTTTGCTTCATGCAGCAGCAATGTTAAGCAAGCATATATTGAAAGATATCCCAGTAATAACAGAAGACGGTATATTAATTGGTTTGGTATCTCACGTTGATATCGGTACAGCATTGATGGAGACTTGGAAGCTGGTATAGCATTATGGTAATAAGAAGGATGGTAGGTTAATGACGGCAGCAGTTGTTTCTTCGGTAATATTTTTCGGTACGCTTGGTTTAATTTTTTCTGAAAAAGTAAACAGGACAATTATCGCAATCTTCGGCGCTTCAGCCATGATTGGATTCGGCATGGTGTTTAATTTCTATTCAGAAGAACAGGCGATCGAAACCATAGATGTCAATACGTTAGGATTGCTGATGGGCATGATGATTCTTGTCGCCTTATTACAACCCACTGGATTTTTTCAATATATTGCCATTTTGGTAGGGAAGCTCTCAAAGGGGCGTCCAGTACGTTTGATGGTTTTACTTGGTACAGCAACCACTATTTTATCCATGTTTTTGGATAACGTAACTACTGTTGTTTTGATAGCCCCCGTAACGATTCTGATTTGTGAAATTTTAGGTTTAAGCGCGATGCCATTTCTGATGGCTGAAGCTATGTTATCAAACACCGGTGGTGTGGCAACGCTGGTTGGTGATCCGCCCAATATTTTGATCGGTTCTGCAGCCGGGTTGTCTTTTAATGATTTTTTGGCACATTCTTTTCCTATTGTTTTGGTAGTTTGGTTTGTTGCTTTATTAATTCTGTGGCGTTCTTTTTTACCCACGTTTACAAAGGAATTTGTCAATGATCCGGAAGCATTAGCAAAATTGAATCCTTCAGGGGCATTAAAAGACCGCAAAACAACAAAAAAGGTTCTTATTGTTATCGGTCTAGCAGTGGTTAGCTTCTTGTTAGAGGATCTACTGCATGTATCGCCGGCTTTTGTAGCATTAGCAGCAGCAGGTATTGGCCTATTGTGGGTACAACCGGATATTCGGGATGTGTTACACCATGTAGAGTGGGATATCCTGATTTTCTTCGGGGCATTGTTTGTGATGGTTGGCGGTCTTGAAGAAGCCGGTGTATTACAATTATTAGCTGATGTCATTGCAAAGGGTAGCATTTTACCAACTGTTTGGCAGGGGATCATTCTTTTGTGGATTGTGGCGATATTGTCTGCGATTGTAGATAATATACCGATCACGATTGCACTGATTCCAGTAATTCATGGATTGGAAACTGCGGGTATGGATGTCAGCCATTTATGGTGGGCATTGGCATTTGGGGCTGGTTTTGGTGGCAATGGTACCATTATTGGATCGACGGCGAATGTCGTGGTTACTTCACTTTCAGAACGCACACGAACGCCTATTACACCGGGCGTATGGCTTAAGCATGGTTTGCCTGTCATGTTTGCTACCTGCCTGGTTGCCAGTGGTCTGTATGCATTGGTATCCTTAACGATTGGCTGGTAGGAAAAGCACATCATCAATTAAGCCCGTATGCATCAGGAAGATGTGTTACGGGCTTTTTTCTTTTTTTTCTGATCATACATACGCATGTCAGCTTTTTGGATCGCGTTTCGCAAGGTGTTTTTTTTCAAGCTGGTAGCGCCGCCTAATGAAATACTAATTTCAAATGGAAAGCCGAGTTGTTTATTCGCCTGTTCGATCTTGATATTGATTCGATCCATCATTTGTTTCATCATCTGATGGTTTGTGTTTGTCATGATGACAGCAAATTCATCACCACCGATTCGAGCAATAACATCGCCGGGGCGGAAAGCACTTTTTAGTAAAGTGCTCACTTGAATCAATAGCTGATCCCCCAGGCTATGACCAAATTTATCATTCGTGTCTTTTAATCGATCAACATCGCCGATGATAATACTGATAGGATAGTAATCAGTAATTTCTAAGCGGAATATTTCGTTTTCATAATAATTGCGATTAAATATTCCAGTTAATGGATCGTACATAGTAAGTTGTACTAATTCATCTTCCTCTTTTTTTTGTTGGGTAATATCACGCATGAGGTTAATGATTTCATATATCTCCTGTTTTTCATTTTGCCTGGCAATGGAAGTAATCATTACTTCTTTTGGAAAATCGGGGATTTTATTGAAGCTGATTTCGAAGGTTGTTTCTCCACCCAGAAGAATTTTTTCATGCTGGTTTCGGTAGATGTGTAGATATTCAGGATCTAACAGTTTCCAAATGGTATATCCAATCAGGAAATCTTTCGGCGTATCAAACAACTCTTCAGCCGCCGGATTGACATACTTAATTAGGCCATCAGGATTGAGGATAAAGATCGCGGTATTTTGTAACTCAATTAATTCTCGATATTGTTTTTCGCTGGCAATTAATGCCTTTTCTGTTTGATAACGTAAAACAAATTCGGAAATTAGACTGGTAATAGAATGAATAAAATTAATTTGTGTTTCTGTGAAACGCTGCTTTTGTTCACAAAAAAAGCATAATACACCAAATGTATTTTCAGCAGTAGGAATGTTTACACTGATGCAACATTGGATGGGGAGACCCTCAAGGAAATTAGGTATGCGGAAACGTTGTTCATTTTGTATATCCTCAGAGATAATCAGATCCTGAACGAGCAGTGTATACCCAGGAAGGAATGAATTGTTCACGGAAAAGGTTTCAGGAAGGCTAATCTTAGATAATCCAATTGGATTACGTACGATAAAATGCTTGTTATTTTGATCCAGCTCGAACAATATACATGATCTAATTTTAAATAACTGGTTTAGTGCAAGAAACACATCCTTTAAAAATGAATTTATTTCATTATGTTTAATGGCAGATTTCTGTAAATTCGCTACCACATTTTGCTGATGGGCGAATTCTTTAATTTCGTTTTCATTGTGTTTCCATGATGTAATATCTTCGGTAATACCAACAACCCGATAAAATTCACCATCGTTATTGGTAATTGGATATGCCTGGGTATGGACCCAGCGGATACTTTGATCCGGAAGCATTAATCGATATTCACCAATAAATTTCTTGCCATTTCTGAAAAGATTATCCTCAGCTTTTTGCACCCAGATTCGGTCATCCTCGTAAATCAATTCATAATATAAAGATAGATTATTGTGAAACTCAGCGGCCGATGCAGAGAAATATTTTTCGAATAGTGGATTAACAAATATAAAATCCCGACTGTGGCGTTCTCGAATCCAGAATAACTCCTGAATATTATTAGCTAATTGAGTCAGGGTCTCATTTGAAAAATTTAAATCCGTAGCCATTTTCTTTTGTAGTGAAATATCAGTTGCGATACCTACATCATGGATATGAGTTCCATTGCTATCAAGAATGGGGATCATTCTTACGGAAATCCAAAAACGTTTGCCTTTTTTCTGAATCACTCGAAATTCAAATTCAACCGGTTTGTGTTCCACTTTTAAAAAATTCAACTTTTCAAAGACTTGATCCGTATCTTCAGGATGGATATTCTCCAAATAGACATATGGATTTTGATGTTGCCTTTGGGTGGAGTATTGAAAAAAATTTCGAAAAGGCTGATTTGCAAAGATAATTCGATCCGGGTTTCGATCCTGTATCCAAACCATTTCAACGACGTTCTGATTGATCTGATTAAAAATTCTGGCAATCTGTACTGTAGTCAGTTGAGTTTGTTCCTGTTCTGTTATATCCAGAAAAAGAAGATGCAGCGTAATTTTTTTTTCGTTTTTGACTGGTAAGGGGAAATTAATGGGTTGAATTTTGCGTGTTGATCCATTTTTGTGGAATATGTGGATCGGAGTTTGTTTTCCTGATAATTTATTCTGTCCGGTCAGATTATTGTGATAGGTGGGAAGGTCATCAGGATGGAGTATTTTTTCGAACAGGTTGGGTTGTTGTTCAAACTCTTCGGCTGAATACCCTGTTACATCCATGCAGGAAGCAGAAAAGTGAAAAATATCTTCATTCTTGAGTTTCCATATTTCAAAAGATAGCATATAGTTTGACAATGCAGCTTGTAGTTCCAGAGCAAGATCAAAATTATGGTTATTATCGCCATTGCGTACATATTGCAGAATAATGATAGATATAAACGGGAGAATGATCAAGATGAGAAGTGCAATTATTATTAGCGAATTTTTTTCCAGATGTAAATTTGAACATACTGGGTAAGAAACGCACATACAAAGACATATGAAAGTTGCTGTTCCCGCGAGCCCTGCCCACCATTTGGAAAAATACAGGAGGGGCAATAACGGCAGGATCAACAAAAAGGAATACCCAGCGGGAATATTCCAGATGTTGATTGCAGCAGCCGTTAACAGCCCAAGAAGAACAAAAACAATCAGAAGGAATACTGATAATCCGTTCGTTCTATGCTTCATGTACCGAAATCCTATTAGTAAAATACGGCTAAAAATTGCATTGCGAAAAATAATTTTCTAATACTATACTTATTATATACCCCGTATATCTGGTATTGTATATAAAAAATATTGTGATTGTCAAGTTATTATTAATTACAATTGGATGAAATCTATGTTAGGTGAGGTACATATGCTGAATGGTTTGCCATTAATTGATTTACACCGTCATTTGGACGGTAGTGTGCGCTTGAGCACCATCATTGATATTGCAAAGCAACATAAAATCAAATTGCCGGCCTGGACAGAAAGCAGTCTACGCCCCTATGTGCAAATCATGGAAAAACAACCAGGGGTTATGGCGTTTATTGAAAAATTCAAGTATATGATAGCGATAATGGTGGATGAAGAAAGCTGTTATCGCATTGCTTATGAAGCAGTGGAGGATTTAAAAAAAGAAAGCATTGATTATGCAGAGCTGCGTTTTAGCCCCTGGTTTATGGCAGATGCCAATAAAATAGATGCTGGCGTGATTGTAAAGGCAGTGGTGGCAGGTACAAAAGATGCCAGTAAGGCACTGAATATACCTGTAGGACTGATTGGGATCATCAGCCGTACGTATGGCCCAGAGTTAGCCTGGAAAGAATTGGAAGCGTTGGAAACCTGCAAAGAAGATATTATTGCCCTTGACCTGGCTGGAGATGAATATAATTTCCCTGGTGAGTGGTACGTACCGCATTTCAAATGTGCCAGGTCAAACGGTTGGCAGGTGACGGTGCATGCCGGAGAAGCCAGTGGGCCGGAAAGTATCTGGCAGGCGATTGATGAATTGGGGGCAAGTCGGATAGGACATGGGGTAAGTGCCTTTCAAGATCCAAAATTAATTGAATACATGCGAGACCATCAAATCGGGGTGGAGAGCAATTTAACTTCCAATGTACAAACCAGCACAGTCGCTGATTATGCCTTGCATCCACTGAAGCGGTTTTTGGAAGAAAATATTCAAGCAACGATTAATACAGATGATCCCGGGATCAGTGCAATCACCTTGCTGGATGAATATAAGTTTGCTGTCAATCAGGTCGGTTTGAGCCATCAACAGGTTGAACAGGCACAAAGAAATGCAATACAGCAGGCCTTTCTGTCTGAAAGCAAAAAGATACAACTAAATGATACAAAAACGTAATAAATGTATCATAATATTGTTTGTTTTCCTTGTGTTTTAGAAAGGTTGTGATACAATTCACAAAGATTAAATCTTACATCATTCATTGGATACAATGATGAGCACATAGGAGCACAAAATGGCAATCAATAAAACCATTAAAGTTGAAGCGAGCTTGCAAGAGGGCTTTCAAATTGAATTAAAAGCACGAAATTTCACCATGTATATTGATCAACCTGAATCAATGGGCGGCAAAAATATTGGACCGAATCCTTTGGAATATCAATTATTTTCTTTAGCCGGTTGTATTTGCACCATTGGCAAAATTGTTGCCAAACAACAGAAGATTATATTGCGCGGTTTGACATGTTCAGTTGAGGGTGGCTTAAATTCTGAGGTTTTCATGGGCAAAAGCAATGGTGACCGTGCAGGTTTCCAGGATATGAGTCTGGTTGTAAATGTTGATGCTGATATGACACAGGAGCAAAAAGAAGCCTTCATCCATGAAGTGGATAAGCGCTGCCCTGTTTCAGATACATTTGCAAATGTTTCCCCACTTAAGTTTGTTGTAAAATAACAGTTACCTAAAAATGAAAATCCCCATCACAAATTCGATGGGGATTTTTTATTTATTAGCTATCATCTAAAACAAGGAATAAATCATCCAGCTGCCTAATGCAAGGAAAAGGAAAACCATCCCCAGTTTTACTTTAGCAGCTTTTTTCTGCATGAAATTGGTCAAATCTTTGGATGTTGTTCCATAATATGCCATAACAAATACGACAATCAAAGGGGTGATAAAAAGCAAATTGTATAGCAATAAGTAGAAAAACGCCTGCAATTTTAATTCAGGTATACTGCTGACAAAGATAATCGTTGGTAAGTAAATCTGCCCTGTGCAGGCCAATTCCAAAACTGAAATAATCAATCCGGTAACAAAGGCGCCCCCTACATAGTATCGATTAGATTTTCCCTGACGAATCACTTTATTAATGCGCATACGTAAGGCATGGGGTAAATTGAGGCTCATATCGCCAATATCCCCTTTTCGGGCTTTAAAGTAATCTTTCAGGGCAAAAAATGCCAGCGTAAGGCAAAGGACACCGGTTAAGCCGATTACCCATTGAGCAACGATTTTTAGCCAGGTTCCTAACACATCCAATACTTTGTAAAAGCCCATACCGATTGCCAGATATGCAA
This sequence comes from Chloroflexota bacterium, assembly GCA_016838895.1. GTDB lineage: Bacteria > Chloroflexota > Anaerolineae > Anaerolineales > Anaerolineaceae > UBA5203. The sequence continues at coordinate 29,194 of JAEKNU010000008.1, read as the reverse complement.
CAAATACACCTAATGTGAAACTAATCCCGACAAAAATAATATCCTTGCCTTTTCGGCCGCTCATGGTGAGGTATGAGATAAAAAAGATCAGCGTAGCAAAAGCACAGGGATTAAGTCCATCAATCAAGCCGGCAGCCACAACTGTGAACCAACCCATCGATTTAAAGCGTTCCAGAATCGAACTATTATCTTCATTAGGATCAAAGGATTCCCAGTAACGTTCGGCACCACTCTCATTATAAGTTGCCAACACATTATCCAAGGTTTGTGGGGTAATTTCCTCTTCTCCAATCCAGACATGATTGTCGATGAAGACGGCAGGTGAATGAAAATCCTCGGCTCTGCCAGCCTGCCTGGCTAACCAATCTCCCATGGCTGCTTCATCATAGATATTAAATTCTTCAATAATAAGGTTAGGGTATTTGCTCCGTAAATAAACCAGATCGGCCTCGGCCCGGCTACAGGATTTACAGCCTACCTGATAAAAATAAGCTGCATAAATGGGTTCGCCAGTTTCACAGGCGGATGGATCTTCTTCTGAGCAAACCCCAATATCCTCAGAAAAATCCACATCATTTGTGTCAAGTTGAGATGCTTCTAATCCGGGGATACAGGGAAGTGCAATATTGTCTTGAATTAATAAATCATCGAGTGTGCTTGCCAACAATTCTTGTGCCATTTCTTCGCCCAAGATCAGGGTGTCACCGATCAGAAGAGTTGGTAAAGCACGCTCGGAAGGTTGTACTTCATAATAACTTTCAATCATCATCAAGGTTTCATAGTTCGATGGATTGTCAATCGCCAAAGTCCAGAGTTGAACCTGAGCCTTGTGTTCATCTATGAAGGGAGTCAAAATGGTTTCAAATATCAGCTGGCAATGTGAGCAGTCTTTTGAGTAAAAGAATAGCACATGGTTTTTGGTGTCATCGAAAATTTGTTCACTCTGAGGACAAGCCGGAGCCATGGGGGTAAGGTTAATTTGGGGTTGAATTGGGTTTTGATCTGGCGAAATGGGTGATTGATCAAAACCGGAAATTAGCGGAATGATCAAGGCGATACTTAGGCACAGATACAGAAAGAGTTTTGAAAGAGATTTCATAGCTTTCTTTTCCTGAAATATGTTTTGGAATATTGATTTACTTCGGTTTTGACTAATCAAAACCAAAATGCCTTTCGGCTGGTTTTTCAAATTCTGAAGCAGCATAAACAATTAACAATAATTTGGCTAGCACTTCAGAGATATTTTTCCATTGGTGGGGTAAATGTGCCTCAAAAAGCAAACTGCATCCCGGGGTTAATATGTATCCTTCGTTGTGGACCTCATATTGAATCGTCCCTTCGAGGCAGTATGCAAATTCGTATCCTGTATGCACAATTACAGGATCGCCGCTGCCCGCACCTGGTTTTAACGTAACCAACATGGGTTGCACAGCCCAATTAGGTAAGCATGTACCTAGATCTTCGAGTAGGGTTTCATTGAATTGCATTTTGCGGCGTTGATCAGGTTTGCTGAAAAGGACTTTTTCTTTTTCAATAGGCGGTTCAAAAAAACTGGTAATGGGAATCTGCATGGCTATTGCTAATTGATGCAGTGTACTGACACTGGGGGAGGTTTTGCCATTTTCAATCAAACTCAATGTGTTGACTGCTAATCCACTTTTTGCAGCCAAGGTTCGAATGGAAAAGCCTCTTTCCAGACGCAATGCATTTAACCGTCTGCCAACATCAAAATCGGCGCAACGGTTGAATGGATGGCGAAATGGGTTTATGTCGTTGTCGCTCTCCACAATAGGGAGCGCATTATCTGCGTGTTCATTTTGTTTTTCAGTCATATAGCACCAAAATATTGGGTGAGATTATTCATTATTATAGTTTTATATTGTGTATCTGTCAAATCTTTTTTTGCTTAATCCCACCTGACAGGAAATCTGCCGACTTACTCCATATTATAACAAGTTATTAAGCTGATGTTAAAAATGTGCTTATGCTATTTAATCGATTGTTGGTGTAATATTGATAGGATAAGGAAGAAAACATTTTTTAGATTGGATAATCCTATGAATACGAATTTATCGCATAATAGACAGTTGCGGATCTTCCCTTACAAGGGCTGTATTTGCCTGTAGATGCGCCCGACGAAATGGCTGCCAATACATTTGGTTTACGAAAATTATTGAAATATGTCAGCGAGATGGAAAGCATTGCCAGAAATGCTGTTTCCCCTAAAGAGATGAAAGTCGCAGAACAGATACTACAAAGCGCCATGGTCAGTTTTCCTGAAGCGCGAGGCGCTTTGTTTCAGCGAATTGCCACAATGGAAAAGATTTAATATGCATTATTAGCTGATTGGGTCATCATTGACCGGTATTCCGTTTTCTTTTATAATAGGGACGCCTACTGGCCCATTAGCTCAATTTGGCAGAGCAGCTGACTCTTAATCAGTTTGTTCTGGGTTCGAGTCCCAGATGGGTCACCTATATACGGGGGTTTCTACGATGTCAGACGGCACATATACGGGTATATGTGCCGTCTGATTTCTTTAATCCTAAAAAAACGTGCAAAAAACGTGCAAAACTCTTATAAAACATAATAATAAACCTCAATATTTGTTAAGGTTTCAATATCATTTTTTAAGATTCGACGGGCTGAGAAACTCTGCTGGTAGTGAACTGGGTTGCGATTTGAAGAAAATATCATCCATCAGACAAGCGGCTTGCACTTCCATGGCGCTGAATTGGTGACCATACATGTTCAATGTGGTGGATGGCTGCGCGTGTCCCAGAATATGAGAGACCGTCAAGAGGGGAATGCCATGATTGAGCATGATTGAAGCGGCAATGTGCCGAAGGTCATGAAAACGGATATGTCGCAGTCCGGCTTCCTTGAGGGTCATTGCAAATTGTCTTGTGAAATTGCCTTGACTTAGCGGGGTACCGATGCTTGACGGAAACACAAGATCATTTTCCCGCCAGCGTTTCTTTGCCAGCATCTTTTTCAGTTCAACTTCCCTCTGTTGAAATCGTAAGACCTCAATGGTTTTATCTCCAATAACAATTACTCGATTGCTTGAAGCCGTTTTTGGTGTGCTGAAATCGCGTACTTGTTTTCCTCCGCGTAAGACACGCTGCATATTACGTTTGATGTGAATCTGCTGATTTTGCCAATTGATATCTTCCCATTTCAGGGCAAACAACTCACCTTGTCGCATGCCTGTTTTGAGGGCCAGGTAGATTATCGGTCCAATTGGATTCTGCATGGTAGTAGATAACAGCAAGTCACATTGCTCTTCATTTAGCGGACAGTTGATTCGCTGCAATTTTTGCTTTTTCGGGGCTTTTGCACCATCACTGGGATTGTATGACAAAATCCGGTCGTTCACGGCATCTTGCAGTGCCTTGTGGATAATCCGATGAATATACCGGATTTGTGTGTCCCCTACTGGAATTTTTCGCAAGTTTGTATAGTACTTATCAAACACGGACCGGTGAAGTGTATTGAGAACCACACCCCTTAATTCTGGCAGGATGTACTTGTGGATGATGATTTCGTAATCACACTGCGTGGATTCTTTGATCTGGGAGGAATGGTTCTCAAACCATTCCAATAGGTATTCTCCAAATGTCAGCTCAGCCTGTGGAGGTTGTTCCTCTTCTGACAGTTTTTGCTGCAACCATTTACGTGCTTCAGTTTTTGTAGAGTGTGTTTTGCTGATACGCCTACCTGAACTCAATGTCACCCAAGCTCGCCATGTTCCATTTTGAGTTGGTTGAATACTTCCCTCATTGTTGCCGCGTCGCTTTGTTTTACTTTCCTTGGATTGCTGTGTCATCGTTTCCTCCTGTGAAAAACGTCTGTGAGCAATCCAAAATTTTCCCAATATTCGATTATTAAAGTGCGGTTGTTACAAATCATTGTAGCATTTTCCCAATGAAAATGGAACATTAGTTCTGTGTATTGTGTCCAGCTGTTAAGCTGTTTTGTGCCAGATTCATGGCGATAAATTGCTCCAGATCCTCTGGCCTGACCCGTACGCTGCGTCCGATTTTGACGGTTGTGATATGTTTTTGGCGCATGAGCTGGTAGGCATAAGCCCGAGAGACATGCAGGATTTCTGCGATTTCCTCGCCGGTCAGTAGGGATGAAAATTCTGTTATATTGTTGTGCATATTTTCTCCTTTAATTCAATAAATGATTTGTCTGCTAAGTTAAATCCATAGACAATTGGCTAGATAAGCGGATATTTATTCTTTACTATGTTTTTTTACCACCTCCTTTTTTTCATTAAATAAAAAGACGACCAGCCAAGGAAAGATCCATGGCACGGTCGCTCCAACGATTTATAGGTATTCCGACGATATTGGCGACTTTTGATCTATATTGTTTATTTAGTCTAAGTGTATGAAAAAAAATTGGATCATCCTAGGGGGGATTAGACTTCACCATGATGCAATATATAAATCGCATCTATGAATAATTTAGAAACCTTCAAGTCCAATCATCAGTTTTTATGCGCAATTATTGGGGTGATGTTAATCATGCGGGAGTATGCTGCACGTGTGATGAGCACATAAACAATACAACTGGCTATCATCGATAATCTGGTCAACTCGCTGTTTCTGCATATTGGTTAGAAAAGCTTGGCAAATCATTTTGTCTGTGCGATACAAAACAGGAACATCCTTTGTGTTTCATTTATCAGGCATTTCCCCTTCTTTAAAGACTAGTAATAAATACGGTTATTAAAACCTATTGACAAGTAAACAAAAAATGTGCTATTATCAAAGCGGTTTGACAAAGCGCTTTGATAATTTAGGAGACTATTATGCCAACCATGCAAGATGTAGCTAATAAAGCCGGAGTAACACTTAGTACAGTCTCTCACGCTCTAAGCGGAAAGCGGCCTATTTCTGAGGAGACCCGTGCGCGTATCCAACAAGCGATTGATGAACTAGGTTATCATCCAAATGAATTGGCAAGACGTTTAGCTAATAAGGAAAGCAAAATTCTAGGTTTGTTTTTTCCAAAGTACAAAACAGGGCTTTCGGAAATGCAATTTGAGTTTGTTTCAGCTGCAATCGATGCTGCTGAAAAAGAAGGATATGCAATCTTATTATGGCGTTCTCCTAAAGATGTTGAAGCATTGGTCAATCTGACCCAACAAGGTTTAGTGGATGGCGTCATCTTTATGGAAGTACGTATCAATGATCCTTGGATGATCCGTTTGCGTGAATCAGGCTTTCCTTTTGCCATGATTGGGCGAACGGAGGATAACACTGATATTGGATTTGTTGATCTTGATCACACTACAGCAATTGAAGAAGCTTTTGATTATCTGGTTGGCATGGGGCATAAAAAGATAGCATATATCAACTACTCTCCGAAACTTGTCAATTCAGGTTATGGCCCTGCTGTTTTTTGTAGTGAGGGGTACCAAAAAGCAATTCGTAAATATGACCTCCCTATTATTTATGGTGAATGTGAGCCTACAACCAAAGACGCATATCACCTATTGCAAAAACTACTATCTGATCATTCAGATTTGACTGCTCTGGTAACACCTAATGAAGCCGGATTACCTGGTTTATATCAAGCCATCCGGGATGATGGAAGAGACATTCCGGCAGATTTTTCAGTTGTTTCTTTAGCATCCCCACTACGAGCAGAACGATTGTTGCCTACCCTGACCACTATGGACTTTCCAACTGATGAAATGGGAAAAGTTGGGGTTGAAATATTGATCAAATTCTTACGCCAAAAAAATATGGCACCCGCCCAAAAAATTTTAAAATCCAAATTATCCATTAGACAAAGCTCTGGCCCACCGCCGGTTAAATAACCGACATTGCCTATATGCAAAGTATGGAACTGATTTTTTAGCCTTTTGGGATATTCTTCCAAAATCAAGGAGGTGTTGTTAAAAACTGATTAGTTCGGACCATGCTCCAGAACAAAAACAATGCATTCAAATTAAGAAGGAGATTTTCTAATGAGAAGTAAGTTATTTTACACTGTGCCAGTTGTTTTGCTCGTCCTCTCTATCATCCTTTCAGCCTGTGGTGCTCAACCTGCGACAGCCCCTGTTGCTGAAGCCCCTGTCGCCGAAGCCCCAGCTGCCGAAGTTGTAACTGTAGAGTTTTGGACATTCCCAGACTGGGGTACTGGTGAGGCTGGTGATTTGTTCAAAACCTTTGTTGCTGATTTCGAAGCTGCCAACCCGGGCATTTTAATCAACTTTGTCCCAAAAGCAGACCTGGAACAATCCATCATTGCTGGGGCTGGATCGGGAGTTTATCCTGACGCTTTCACCGTAGCCTTCAACCAGGGCGATACCTTTCTGAAGACCGACATCGTAGAGGATGTTTCGAAATATTATAATGCCATGCCTGCGGAGTTTGGAAAGCAGTTCAATCCCGGTTGGATGCAAGCTCTCTCTCCCGATGGACATGTCTGGGGTTTACCATTCACTGCCTATGCTCAGGTGCTTTATCGAAATAAGACCGTCCTCAGCAAAGCTGGTGTTGATACGGCTGTTTGCCCCAAGGATTGGAACGACTGGCTTTCCCAGATGGAAAAAGTCCAGAATGCCGGTTTGACACCGATTGGCGACCTGACCGTAGATGGCTGGTTCGTGATGGGATTTGTTGGTGCGGCAGGTGGCAAAAACGGCGTATCTGATGGCAAAACAACCGTTTCAGCCGACTCATTGACCCAAGCGCTGAATTTCTTCAAGAACGTTCAGCCATATTCCTCCGAAATCGGCAACGGCGACCAAGCTAATGTTGACCTTTTCACGACTAATGAAGTGGCCTTTTACATCATGGGACCATGGGCTAATCCAGGTCTCATTGACGCTAAGAATGCTAATCCCGATTTTGATTATGACTATTGCCTCGTACCCGGTGCAACCGAAACACAATTCGGTGGAACCAACGGAGGCGAGTGGATAGGTGTGACAAAAGGTCCTCGTTCCGAAGCCGCCTTCAAATGGGCTGCTTTCTTGGCTGATTCTGCCCAAACTACACGTTTTGCCTCTATCCTTGGCCGTACCGTGCTCAACGATGTTGCCATGGCTGACACAGAAGTGCAAAAGAATGACCTAAATGTGTTGACGGCAAAAGCCACGAACTACGGTTTTGCTGATGCAGCATACTTCACTTTCTGGCCTCTTGATGCCCGAACTCCCTTCAAAGATGCTGCAGCAGCAGTATGGGGTGGTGAAGATCCTGCAAAGGCTGCTCAATCAGCCATAGAAGCACTCAATGAAATCTTAGCAAGCGAATAATTACCTTGATTCTCCACCCTTTTCTCATTTGACAGAGAAAACCACAGCGCCCTATGCCTTTTGGGGCATAGGGCGCATCCAATTCAATAATATTAATACAGCTGTTCATCCCTTTTTCAATCGACAGGTGCGCAATGAGATCTCTCACCAAGTTTTTTCGAAATTACGCAAAACATTATGTACTTCTTATGCCTTTCTTTGTCTTATTTACAATTTTCTATTTTTATCCACTGGTGTATAGCGTTGTTATCAGCCTTATGAAATGGGATGGTATTCATGCGCCAGTTTTTGTAGACATACAGAACTACGTCCGAATTGTAAACCAACCTCGCTTTTCTATTTCCATGCTAAATTTGGGACGATTTGTACTGGTAACCGTGCCTGTGGGTATCACCATTGCGCTTGCCCTAGCTTTGCTCGTTGACACATTTACTCCGCGTTGGGAAAAATTTTTCAGAGGTATGTACTTCTTTCCAGTTATCATTCCTATGTTTTTATCAGCAGCTATTTTTCGTTACTTGCTTTCACCGAAGGTGGGTATTCTTCCTCTCGCCCTCGAAGCATTTGGAATTACCGGAATCAATTGGTTGAGTGATCCCAGTTACATGGTTGCGGCAGTGGCACTTGTAGATATGTGGCGTGCTATCGGTTTTAATTTTCTACTATTGTTCGCTGGTCTTAAAGCAATCCCAAAAGAATATTTCGAAGCTGCTCGTGTAGATGGTGCTAATCGTTGGCAGGAAATTTTTCACATAACAATTCCACAATTGGAGCCAGTGCTTTTCCTGGTAATTGTAAATGGCTTTATCGGCGCACTGCAGGCTTTTGATATTCCTTGGCTTCTGAGTCTTTCCACATTCGTAAATTATGGCGGTACCCGAAATGGAATGCTCTTCCCGGTTATGGAAATCTATATGGCAGCATGGGGTCGTCAAGATTTTGGTGGTGCTTCTGCTTTTGCCGTTATTTTGCTAACGATCACACTGGTTATAACAGTCATACAATTCGCATGGCGAAAACATCGATTGGGAAATTAAGGAAAGGGTAGCATCTATGAAAATGATTCATTTATTCCAGAATATCTCACGCTGGCTTGTGGCTTTGCTATGTGTAGTTGTGGCTGTTTTTCCGCTCTGGTACACTTTCAGTGTTGTTTTTTCACCCCCGGGAACACCGGTCACTCAGCAATTATATCCTAGTTCATTCAGTGCAGGCATTGAGAAAATTAGTGCTGTCTTAACGGAAACCAACTTGAATATCCTCAAGGCAAGTATGGTTACCTTTTTATTTGCAGCATTCCAAGTGGTCGGTATGGTAATTGTAACTTCGCTTGCTGCTTATGAATTTGCTTTGTTTGATTTCCCTGGCAAAAACTTTCTTTTCATCCTGGCACTTTCCTCGTTGATGATGCCAACTGTGGTCACTTTAATTCCACTCTTCCAAGTGGCCATCAAACTTAAATGGCTGAATACGCTACAAGGCCTCGCTATTCCTGGGATGGCTTCTGCCCTGGCTTTATTTATTTTTCGACAGTTCATGGAAAGTCTATCACGCGAATTGGTTGACGCAGGAAGAGTTGATGGAGCCTCCCATTTTGGCATATACCGGCTGATTATCCTACCTCTTTGTCAGAATGCTATTTTGACAGTAACAGTTTGGGCATTCGTCAATGCTTGGGCAAATTATATCTGGCCATTGGTGATAATCACCAAGCCGGATATGTTCACTGTGAGTCTGGTGGCAGCAGCACAAGTGGGACAACGCAGTTGGACCACAGTGGATTTTGCCATGGCGACCTATCTAATTTCAGCGATTCCACCAATTATTTTGTATGTCTTCCTTCAAAGATACATCATCCAGGGTTTTTCTACTACAGGTCTGAAAGGATGAATCATGCCTGATTTGGGCGCTGTGTGTTGCTAAAACCTGGCAATGCCTGTTTTACTTTATCTATTCACAGGAGTAAGGAAGATTGAAAGCCAAACTCACTCTCCAGAAAATCCAACAAAGATTAAAACTAGTCAATAATCTTGTTTATCGCAGGCGTGTTGAGTTGGCACCTTTTAGCTATCAAGCATTAGAAAAACCAGGAACAAACCATTTTCATCTACCAAATAACTTCAAGAATGAAATCATTCTCCCAAATTCGTATTGGGGAGAATGGCAGAGAAATTTTATTTTACACTGCCACATATGTTTACCTTCTGATTGGCAGACCATCGATCCAACTGCCTTGTACTTGCCAATTGGAACAGGTGATGATTCTGGCTACCCTGAAGCATTAGTTTATATTGACCAGGTTCCCCAGGCAGCATGCGACCGATATCATCAGGAAATCCAATTACCTCATAGTTGTCTGGATGGAAAATTGCATTCCCTGACTTTGCATGGTTGGACAGGTATGCAGAGTTGGGATAGTTCTGAGCCAGGGATGCGACCATTTATGAGACAATGCGAAATTGTCCAGATTGATCAAACGACACGGGATTTTTTAGCAACTTCACGAGTGGTTTTTGATGTTGCCAAAAATATTGATAATAACCATCCTGCATTCCCTGATTTGTTAGAAGCATTGGATGAATCATTTAACCTTTTGAATTTACTTGAGCCTTTTGGAGAGGATTTCTATGCGTCCATTCCTGTGGCCCATGCAAGACTGCATTTTGGAATTCGGGGAGCCGGTACCAGCCTTGGAGCGGAAATATGCGCGATTGGGCAAAGTCATATTGATTTGGCCTGGCTTTGGACTTTGTCACAAACTCGGCATAAGGCTGGACGCTCATTTTATACGGTTTTAAGTCTGATGGAGAAATTCCCTGAATACATTTTTACCCAAAGTCAGCCTCAATTGTATGAATATATCCAACAGGATTACCCCGAACTATTTACCGCTATTCAGCGTCAGGTCAAAGATGGACGTTGGGAAATATTGGGTGGAATGTGGGTTGAAGCAGACTGTAATCTGAGTGGTGCTGAAGCATTGGTCCGCCAATTATTACTTGGACGTACTTACTACCAGGAACATTTCGGCCTTGAGTCAGAATCTCCAGTACTCTGGCTGCCTGACTCTTTTGGTTTTCCATGGTCATTGCCACAATTAATTTCTCAGGCTGGTATCCGCTATTTTCATACAATTAAGATGGCTTGGAACGATACCAACTGTATGCCCATCGACAGTTTCTGGTGGCAAGGTCTTGATGGAACAAAAATATTGTCGCATTTTGCAAGTAATGAATGCAATGTTTTTCTTTCGCCAGAAAATGTCATTAAAGCTTGGGAAAAATATCCACAAAAAGAAACCCACAATGAGATTGCCATACTATATGGCTGGGGCGATGGTGGAGGTGGTCCAACGCGTGAAATGCTTGAAAACCTCCGTGAACTAGAAAATTTCCCAGCAGCACCCCGTGTGCGTCCCGGGAAGATTAAAGATTTCTTTGAGCGTCTTGAAAATAAAGGCATTGGCAATCTACCCTGCTGGAATGGTGAACTTTATCTTGAAAAACATCGTGGAGTTTACACTACCCATGCGGAGATAAAACGTGCAAACCGCAAGAGCGAATTCTTGTTGCACAATGCAGAATTCCTGGCCAGCTTTGCCAGCTTGCTTGATCCTGAATATCAATACCCAGTAGATGTTTTGCGTCAAACCTGGAAATTGATCTGCCTGAACCAATTCCATGATATCTTGCCTGGAAGTAGCATTAGTGAAGTCTACTCCGATGCAAAACAAGACTATGCAAAAATCGAACATTCTGGATTGGAAATTTGTCAGGGAGCTTTGTCTTCAATTTCTGCCAAAATTGACGGTGATTGGTTGATCGCAAATCCGATTGGTTTCAATCGGTCTGACCTAGCTTACATGACCGATCAGCTTGCGGAAGGACATTCTCTAAAACATCAGGATGGTAAACCTGTCTTTATGCAGTCTATTCTGGAAGGCACATTGATAGCTGCAGGGCAATTACCCCCATATAGCATTACCCCACTTTATCAAACAATTGGTCTGCCAGCTCAACCAAAAACTTCTTTATTTGCCACCACAGGCTCGCTTGAAAATGATTATTTGAGTGTAGAGATTAATTCATATGGAGAGATTACACGTATTTATGATAAAAGCAATAGGCGCGAGGTCCTCTCATCAAAGCAAGTAGGAAATAAATTGCAGGCCTTTGAGGACCGCCCAATTGATTCGGATGCCTGGGATATTGATTCGTTTTACGAAAATAAGCCACTAGCTTTATGCGGAAATGCTTCGATCACTGTGAAGGAAAATGGTCCTCTACGTGCAATGGTCGAATTTCGACGGAAAATCTTGCATAGTGAAATCATTCAACGAATTTCACTCGCTTATAACAGTTCCCGTCTTGATTTTGACACTTATATTGATTGGCATGAGCGTCATGTTTTGCTCAAGGTGGCCTTTCCGGTGGAGATTTTAGCACCGGTTGCAACGTATGAAATTCAATGGGGAAGTATCCAGCGATCAACTCACCGGAATACCAGTTGGGATCAGGCAAGATTCGAGGTTTGTGGACATAAATGGGTGGATCTAAGCGAAGGTGGTTATGGTGTCAGCCTCATTAACGATTGTAAATATGGGCATGATATACATGACAATGTCCTAAGGATTAGCCTGCTTAGGGGAAGTACTTTTCCTGACCCGCAGGCAGATCAAGGGGAACATCATTTTGTTTACAGTATATTGCCACACGCAGGAGGTTGGGAATCCGAAACATCCGCGCAGGCTTATGCGTTGAATGACCAGATTGTTTGTTACAGGTCACAGGAAAAAAAGCGAAGGTCACACGATTCTCATCTCTCATCCCTAATTGTTTGTGATTCCCCAAATGTCATAATTGAGACCGTCAAAGCCGCTGATGATGGTAATGGATTAATTGTTCGTTTGTTTGAAAGTCATCGTAAGCGCGGAGTCATCTTGCTCAAGGTTGGTTTTCAGCTGGCACAATCCTGGCGCACTAACCTGCTTGAGCAAAACCAGACTCCAGTTGAAAATAAGGATCAATTTATAGAACTACAGATTAACCCTTTTGAAATCATAACCTTGCGGTTAATTGCTGAAACCTAAATTTGAAATAATATTTATTTAATGGAAGGTAAACAATGAAATTTTCAATCCCCAAAATAGATCACAATTGGTGCATTATTGAAGATGTTTTCGATATAACCAAGAACCGTCATTATGAGTCTGTCTTTTCATTAGGTACTGGTTATATGACCACCAGGGCCAGTATCGAGGAAGGTTTTCAAAGCGATGACCAATCAATTGAATATGATCGCCGCATGGATAACACGACACTCGAAAAAACGAGAGAAAGTAAGAGCCGTTGGGGGACATTCATGCCAGTAATACAAGCCAATCACCCCAATCTTAACAAGGGAATTGTCAATTTACCTTTCTATTTGGGTTTAATAATTGTGGTAGATGATGAAAAACTGGATTTAGAACATAGTAATATTCATGATTACTGTCGTTGGCTCGATTTACAGACAGGAACGCTTTATCGTCGAATTACCTGGAAAACGCATTCTGGCAAACAAGTGAAAATTGCCTGGCGGCGCTATATGAATCCAAAGGATCGCTTCGCTTGTGTGCAGGATGTCAACCTGATAGTAGACCAGCCCGCCAATGTGATTGTAGAAAGTTACCTGGACAGCAACGTACGTACCAACGGATTCGATAAATTCATTCGTTATTCTGTGGGTGCTGAAGGAGAATTGATCTACTCTGATGTACAGACCAATCTTGAGAATCGCATTGTTACAGCCAGCCAGTGTTTTTACAACCTTCAGAATAAGCAAAAAGTATCATTAACAACACGTAAAGCGACGAGTAACACATCGTTTTATCTGGGTAAAAATGAAATGCTTGAGATATGTAAAATTTCATTCACTGCAGCTGACACCTATTTTCCTGCCAATCAATTGCTAGAAATTGCATGCTCAAATATTCAAAAGAAGGGCTGTGAGGGCTCTGAAATTCTACACAAAGATCACACAGCGGCCTGGGCAGAGCTATGGCGTACATCGGATATACAGATTTTGGCAAAGGATACACATGGCTATAATAGTCAGCTTGCAATTCGCGCGGCTATTTTCCACCTACTGAAGGCCAAAGGTCTGGAGGATCGTGCTTTATTGTGTCCGAAAGGAAGTACGACGGAGATGTACTACGGCTCGGTCTTTTGGGATTTCGAGATTTTTATACTGCCTTTTTTCATCTATACCCATCCGGAACTGGCTCGAACAGCGCCTGCCTTCCGGTATAACGGATTGGATCCTGCCAGAAAATTGGCGCGGGCCTATGGCTATGGTGGGGCAAAATATCCTTGGCAATCGGATTGCACTGGGAATGAAACATGTGTTCCCTGGCAGTATGCTGATCATCAGGTGCATATCGCAGCTGATGTGGCGTTGGGCGTCTGGCATTATGTCAGCGCTACAAACGACAAGAAATTCCTGTATGAAAAAGGTGCGGAGATTTTAATTGAGACTGCCAGGTATTGGTTGGAGAGGGTGGATAGTTTAACTGGTAAGCCAGGGCTGCATATTTTGGGTGTAATGGGTCCCGATGAGTACAAGCCGATGACTAACAATAATGCTTATACAAATTTCGTGGCAAGACTGAATATACAGCTGGCAGCAGATGTTGCAGCTGAATTAAAACAAAATGATCCAGAGCAGTATGTTCGCTTGTGTAGGAAAATTGGCCTGCGAGATTGTGAATTAACAGAATTTGGGAGAGTAGCGGCACTCATTGCTGTGCCGCAGGATGACGATCGTCATATCATCTGGCAATGCGACGATTTCGACACTTCTTTTGCCGAGATTGATATAAACGGAATATGGACAGACCGCACACGCCTTTTCGGGTTTTATGTTTCGCAGGAAAAGCGATATCGCTCCAAGGTAATAAAGCAGGCAGATGTGCTGGCTTTGTTGGGCGTCTTTCCGTATCAATTTACACCTGAACAGAAAGCAGCTTCATTCAATTATTATGAACCCTTTACCATTCACGACTCATCTAACTCAATAACCCACCGGCAGATGGTTGCGGCAGATCTGGGATGGGCGGATGTGGCTTACGAATCTTGGCTGAAGGCAATAGATATTGATTTTGGCTCACTTCCTCGTTCCAATGATGGCCTGCACTATGCTAACGTGGGTGGAATGTGGCAACAGGTGGTCTTTGGTTTTGCGGGATTGGCAAGTGCCCTGAATGAAAAAAGCCTAATGTTCAAACCCTGTCTACCGAAGCAAATCCAGTCCATCATGTTCCCACTGATCTGGAAAGGCCAAGTACTGCGCGTGACCGTTTCACAGAAAACTTTGCAGGTCGAGAATCTTAGTCAAACTGATCTTGAATTCTGGGTTAGCGGACAGTTGTATAAGGTGGAAGCCGGTCAAAGAGCAAAGGCAGAGTTTTAATGAATACGTATGACATTGTTTTCATTGGTCACATGGCGATTGATGAAGTTCGTCATTTCAATGGCGAAGTTTCGATCAATGCGGGTAGCGCTGTGCTTTGCGGTGCCCTCGCAGCTGCACGGGTGGGCTGCAAGGTTGCGGTTGTGACACGTATGGCGCCCATAGATGAGGAATTGGTTGAATCCTTGCACGAGGCTGGGGTGGATGTGCTGCTTATCCCCGCACCCGCAACCACCTACATGAAGGTCATCCATCCATCCGAGGATGTGGATATTCGCCAGATTATTCGTGTACGTAGTGCAGGATTTTTCCAGCCTGCTGACTTTCCTGCACTTCAAACAGGAGTATGTCATCTGGCGGGGATCTCTGACCAGGAATTTGACCTACCCTTTATTCGCACAATTAAGGCGCGCGGACTGCGCCTTTCTGCTGATATGCAAGGTTTTGTGCGTCAGGGCGATCCCGAAACCGGCGAGATTATTTTTCGAGATGTACCAGAGAAGCAGGCAATTGTGTCTGAACTCGATTACGTAAAACTGGATGTTGTCGAGGCCGAAATCATGACCGGTACACGTGACCTCGAGCAGGCTGCTCGACAGTTTGCTTCTTGGGGTGCCGGAGAAGTTGTTATCACTCGCGCCGATGGTGTTCTGGCACTGGTGGATGGTACAGCATTCTTCAGCTCTTTCACCAATCGCAGCATCATCGGACGCACTGGGCGAGGCGATACCACCTTTGGCGCCTATCTTGCCTGGCGTCCAGATCATACTGTTCAAGAGGCACTGGATTTTGCTGCGGCACTCGTATCAATCAAGATGGAAAGTAATGGTCCATTCCATGGAACATTACACGATGTGTTTGCCCGGATGAGAACTTAATTTTTCATGTACTTTCTCTCCTTTCTGCTGGCAACATCCCATCGCATTGTTGATATGGAACAAGGAGACAAGGATTTATTCTTACCATTTTTGGAGCTTGAAATTTTTCTTCAAACAAACAAGACTTCCACAATTTATGTCAAGATAAGAATTATATGTAACGAATTTAATTAGCCAGGAGATGATCATGCGAGAAAATGAGCTCCAAAAAGCAATCACCAGTGGAAGAACTGCTCTGGGCATAGAACTTGGTTCAACCCGAATTAAAGCTGTCTTGATTGATGAAGATCATAGCCCAATTGCTTCAGGGAGTTATGAGTGGGAGAATTGCTATAATAACGGCATTTGGACTTACCATCTGGAAGATGTCTGGTTGGGTTTGCAGGAGGCTTTTTACAGTTTACGCACTGATGTGCAAAATAAATTCGAAATCCCTCTCCAAAGTATCGGTTCACTTGGTTTGAGCGCCATGATGCATGGTTATATGGCATTTGATAAAGATGACAACTTGCTTGTTCCATTCCGTACCTGGCGGAATACCATGACTGGACAGGCAGCTGAGAAACTAACAGGGTTATTTCAGTTCAACATTCCCCAGCGCTGGAGCATCGCCCATCTCTACCAAGCGATCCTAAATAATGAGCCGCATGTCAAAGATGTGGCATATCTCACTACGTTGGCGGGCTACGTCCATTGGCAATTTACAGGTCAAAAAGTATTAGGTATTTGTGATGCCTCGGGCATGTTCCCTGTTGACAGCAATACTAATGATTATGATATCCGCAGGATTGAGCAGTTTAACGATCAACTTAAAGTTTCACATATTGTCTGGAGACTGCAGGACATTTTGCCAAAAGTGCTGGTTGCGGGAGACAGAGCTGGAATACTGACCGAAAACGGTGCAAAACTACTCGACCCGACAAGCGATTTCCATGCGGGGGTCCCCCTCTGTCCTCCAGAAGGCGATGCAGGTACAGGGATGGTAGCTACAAACAGTGTTGCCATCCGTACAGGTAACGTTTCTGCAGGTACTTCTGTTTTTGCCATGATTGTTCTCGAGAAACCATTATCAAAACTTTATCCCGAAATCGATATGGTAACTACACCTACTGGGAAGCCAGTTGCCATGGTGCATAGCAACAACTGTACATCAGACCTGAATGCATGGGTGGAATTGTTCCATGAATTCACGCAATTATTAAAAATTGAGGTTGATCATTCCAAATTATTCGAAATACTATATCGGCAGGGACTTAAGGGCAATACCGACGGGGGAGGGCTACTAGCTTACAACTACGTTTCGGGTGAGCATATCACTGGTTTTGAACAAGGACGCCCGATTTTCACCCGCACACCTGGCAGCCGATTCACGCTGGCAAATTTTATGCGTACACATTTGTATACGTCGCTTGGTGCACTGAAGATCGGAATGGACACTCTTTTTGTTCAGGAAAAAGTAAAACTCGACCAACTCCTCGGTCACGGTGGTTATTTTAAAACTAAGGATGTTGGGCAAAAGATGATGGCGGCAGCGATGAATGTCCCCGTCTCAGTGATGAAAACTGCGGGCGATGGCGGCGCTTGGGGAATCGCTTTACTGGCAATGTACATGCTGAAAAATTCTGGGAATGAGCCACTCGAGGTCTATCTCACCAAGAATGTTTTTGCCAGAGAAAATGTCTTGACAATTGAGCCCGACCCCGCGGATGTAGCTGGTTTTGCGACTTTCATGAAGCTATATAAAAAAGGACTTTCCATTGAAAGAGTCGCAATTGAGGAATTGAGGTGAACAATGTTGGAGGAATTAAAAGAACAGGTGTTTCAAGCAAATCTGTTGTTGCCCAAACAGGGATTGGTCACTTTCACTTGGGGCAATGTCTCTGGCATTGATCGTCAGCAAGCCTTAATGGTAATAAAACCATCTGGTGTTTCGTATAGCACGATGAAGGCTGAAGACATGGTGGTCGTGGATTTGGAAACGAGTAAGGTAGTGAATGGAGGTTTACAATCATCGTCTGACACACCGACCCATATCGAATTATACAAAGCGTTTCCCAATATCGGTGGCGTTGTTCATACCCATAGTCGATGGGCAACCAGTTTTGCACAGGCAGGACAGGGACTTGTTGCACTCGGCACTACCCATGCTGATTATTTCTATGGTGAGATTCCCTGCACCCGAATGATGACACCTGTTGAGATTCAAGGAGAATATGAAAAGGAGACCGGGTTGATCATAAAAGAAACATTCATAGACAAGGACCCTGATGCCGTTCCAGCTGTGCTTGTTTATAGCCATGGTCCATTTGTTTGGGGGGTATCTCCAATTAGATGCTGTCCACAATGCCGTAGTGCTTGAGGAAGTCGCATTTATGAATTTTCACACTCAGCAGTTTACGCCAAGTATTCCACCCTTGCAGCAAGAGTTATTAGATAAGCATTATCTCAGAAAGCATGGTGAAAACGCCTATTATGGACAGAAAAAAAAATTCGGGAGACATACTCATGATTGACTTAAAGCAATACGAAATCTGGTTTGTGACCGGCAGTCAGCACCTTTATGGTCAAGAAACCCTCGAACAGGTCGCGGCTCACTCGCGTGAAATTGCGGTGGCATTGTGTGCTTCGGTGTATATGCCGGTCAAAGTAGTGTTTAAACCTTTATTGACCACACCTGATGCGATCCGTGATTTGTGTCTTGAAGCCAATTCTGCGAAGAACTGTATTGGGCTAATCACCTGGATGCATACATTCTCACCTGCCAAAATGTGGATCGCAGGCTTGACCTCACTCAAGAAACCGTTCGCGCATTTGCACACGCAGTACAACCGCGAAATTCCTTGGTCTGAAATTGACATGAACTTCATGAACCTCAACCAAGCAGCACACGGTGACCGTGAGTTTGGATTTATCTGTTCCCGTTTGCGCCTAGAGCGAAAGGTCGTTGTCGGTCACTGGCAGGATGCTGAAGTTCAAAGTGAGTTGGGGAGATGGGCACGCGCTGTGGCAGCCTGGGCTGATTGGCAGGGTGCGAAAGTAGCCCGCTTTGGTGATAACATGCGTGATGTTGCTGTCACTGAAGGTGATAAGGTTCAAGCTCAGATCCAGTTTGGATATGATGTTTACGGTTACGGCGTGGGGGATTTAGTCAAGGCAGTAAATGATGCCAGTGATGCTGAAATCAACCAAATGACGCAGGCTTATCTCGACGAGTATGATGTCACCGCGGTATTACGGCATGGTGGTGAACGCAACACTTCTTTGTGCGAAGGCGCGCGCATCGAGGTTGGCATGAGAAATTTCCTGACTGCAGGTAATTTCAAGGCTTTCACAACCACTTTTGAAGATCTGCATGGCTTGACACAGTTACCCGGACTGGCTGTTCAGCGCCTTATGCGCGATGGTTACGGTTTTGGCGCGGAAGGAGATTGGAAGACGGCAGCACTTGTTCGCGCAATGAAAGTCATGGCAGACGGAATGCCGGGTGGGGTTTCTTTTATGGAAGACTACACCTATCACTATAGCGCCACCGGAGACAGAGTCCTTGGAGCTCACATGCTGGAGGTCTGTGAATCGATTGCTAAACCAGGTGTAAAGCCCAAGCTGGATATTCTACCTCTCTCGATCGGTGGAAAGTCTGATCCGATACGATTGATTTTTGATGCCAACATTGGTCAGGCGATCGTTACTTCTATTATGGATATGGGCCAGCGTTTCCGAATGGTCGCAAATGTTGTTGATGTTGTCCAGATTGAACAGCCGCTTCCTAAGTTGCCGGTGGCACACGCCCTTTGGCTGCCTCGTCCGAACCTAAAAACCGCTGCTGCGTCCTGGATTTATGCAGGTGGTGCCCATCATACAAGTTTTAGTTATGCAGTGTCAGCAGAGCAGTTGCATGATTTTGCGGAGATTGCTGGTATTGAATTTCTGTTGATAGACGAGAATACCCAAGTACAGAACTTTAAGGAAAAATTACGCTGGAATGATATGTCCTACCAAATAAGTAAAGGTATTTAGTGTTTCTTCATTGAGCCAAAGGTCGAGACACAAATATAACAATGAACTTGAATTGATTATATTAATTCAACGATTGGTCGTTAACACGACAAAACCTGACATTCATGGTGGCTGATGCTTGCAGCTTAGAGACACCTTTGATTGGAGCAGGTAAGACTATTAGGAAGTAACTTGATCCCAATGAATTTACTATTATGGTAAGCGAGCATAAAAACCGGTTAGTGATTAAAGATATCGCCAAAATGTGCAATGTCTCTCCCCAGACAGTGTCTAGGGTGCTGAATCAGCGTTGTGATGTTTCACCAGAAACGCGCAATAGAATTGAGCGCGTTATCGCTGAAACTGGTTATCAGCCTTCTTTCCTGGCACGCAGTTTGGTTAATCACCGCAGAAACAAAGGAATCCAAAAAGTAGATTGGTTGAATAGTGCTGTTGAGGTAGGTTATCAAAGCTTAAAAATGCAAGTTTTACAGAACAGCACCTGGGTTATGATTGGAGATTCGATCACAGCCTGTGATCGGGATCCCATGAATCATGCTGATCTGGGCAAAGGATATGTTAGTTTTGTTGATGGGCTGATTACTGCTTGTTGGCCATCGAATCATGTTTGCGTTCTTAATCGGGGTATTCCTGGAGGAACTATTCGCGAGATGAAGTCACGCTGGCAAGAGGATGTCCTTGAATTGCAACCCGATTGGCTCTCAATTTGTGTTGGCTTTAACGATGTCTGGCAACAATTCAATAGTCATCATAAAGGGCAACCCCATGTCACGTTGGATGAATATGAAAAAACACTGAATGAGTTGCTGATAACCATCAAACCTATTCTCAAGGGATTGGTTTTGATGACGCCATACTTAATCCTACCGCAAAGCGAGCCTATGCGGGTGATGATGGATAAATTTGGAGAAGCTGTGAACCGTTTGGCTCAAAGACATCAAACTTTATTTGTGGATACCCAGTCGATCTTCGACATGGCTGTGCAGCATGGGTCGATTGAAGAACTAACTTGGGATGGTGTTCATCTCACCATTCCTGGTCACATGATTCTTGCGCGAGCTGTCCTCCAATCTGTAGGTTTAGATTTGAGTTGATAATGAGAATTCAAAAATTTTATTATGTCCAATAAAAAACAGGTGGGCTGTGTAGAAAAGGATTCCCATTGAACACGAATCCTAATGAATCAGTCGTTTTTGGGGGAATTCCACTTACTGCGCTTAAATAATCGCATTAGAAATAGATGATTATATAGACTAATAAGTCAATAAGTCGTATAATTGAATTAAGGTTTATATCTATTTTGAGGTTAAAGTAACTTATGAGAACAACGCTTTCTTTAAAAGCAGTAACTGATGCCATCGTTCCAATAACCCGGTTTAACCGTGGAGAAGCGAATAAAATTTTTGCAGAAGTCAAGACAAGTGGTTCAAAGATTGTTCTAAAAAACAATGTCCCAGCATGTGTTCTCGTTGATCCTGTTCGCTACGAGGAAATGGTTGATATGCTTGAGGAGTATGCCCTGTTTTTTGAAGCTGAGGAGCGTATGGAACGAGCCAAACAAACAGGATTCTTGACCCAAGAACAAGTTTTGAAAAATTTGGGCATTGATGAATCTGAACTTGACGACGACACTGATGTGGACATTGAGTAATGAGTTGGTGCGTTGAATACTCTTATGAAGCAGAAGAGGATTTGGCATCGCTTGATAATTCTCAACGAATCCAGGTATTAAAATCCATAAAAAAAGTTTCTGGAAATCCGCTCCCCGCAGCAGAAGGGGGGTATGGAAAACCTCTTGGGAATCGGCAGTCGAGCCATTTGGCGGGCTTTTTAAAAATAAAATTAAGAAAACTGGGGATTCGGATTGTTTACGGGCTAGTTAGAAATAACAATGTTATGAGAGTTATTGTGATTTCAATCCGAAGTGATGATATGGTATATAAAATCGCCCAAGATAGGATTAGAAAATAAAAAATGCCTGAAAGGCATTTTTTATTTTCCTTTTCGATACAAGATGTTTTCGACTTGACGGCAAAATCATGTCGTTATTGATTTCGTGAAATTGTTTTACCTTTTCTACTCATCCGTGGGGCTCACAAACGGAATCTGTTTTTTTCTCTTTCAGATCCATGGCTGCCTGGAAGAAGATGGCAATGCCAATAGGATATTAGGATCACAAAAATCATCCAGCCGTATGCCCTTTCTCTTTTAGATGAATACGAAGCACTTCTCCACCAGTGACTTTGGTTAATCGTTGACACAATTGCTCTGGCTGTGTGTCCAGTAATTTGTCAACGTCTACTTCCTTGTTGAGAAATATCGACAATGCCATGGCCAGTTGCTCTGAAGTGTATCCAGCCTCAAGACGGCCATCGGACATGGTGCGCCAGCATCCCCCAATGGTAGGTAACACACAATCTGCTGGTAAACGTAGAATAACTTCACAATTAGCCCAGGCTGTTGATTCTGTCTGTGACATTAGGTCATCAGTGACATGAGTGACATTAGATTTCACAGTCAATATTTCAGGCAGCATTATGCCATATCCTCTTCCCCAGTTTTCGAGATTTGAGGCAGTGATTTTCCATTGGCGGGTACCTTTCCCCGCTTTCCTGCTCTTGTGTAAGCGTAGCTTTCCGAGCAGGCGGCCAACTTTTCTGGAAGTAAAGGATTGCGGATCAATATCAGCCTCATGACTTTCAGCAAAGGATTGAGCTGCTTCACAGATTTGCGCGGTCGAGAAGGTCCATGTCATGGATGATATGTCACTGATGTCGCTCATGTCACTCATGTCACGGATTAACGAACAAATTCCATTCAGGACCAGGTTGGTCTGATCACCCGACTGTAAATCGACGGTCTCCTCTTGCTGATATTGCCAGGACATCTCCTCAAGCCGCTGCCATAACCCTCTGACCACGACGTGGGGATCACTCAGGCTCTCCCCACGTTGCAGAACATGCTTATGATCCAAACCATCCAACCAGGCAGCCACTGAGAGAATGGCTTTCCAGGGCTGCAGATTGCGTCCCCGCAGGCGGGCATTTTCCGCCACAAAATTCCCATATTCGTGAAGATGGGGTAAATGCGATAATCCCAATGCCCATAATTCATCCTGGAGGGTTTTGCGATCATGCGGCCATAGCGTATAGTCAAGGGGATCATAATTGGCTTTCTCCCGATCGGTTGTGCGGATCAGTGGAATGATGATTGTACGGGAAGCCAGTACCGGTTCTGGTAAGCGGATCGCAGAGAATAAGCGCGGACAGTATGCATTGACATACCGCAATTTCCACTTGCCAGGTCCATCTGGTTCTTTGAGGGGTACACTGGATCCCCGCCGGTTTCCGGCCAACAGCAGCGCGCGCTTATCGGGATCGGTCTGTCTTGAATCAGAAATATTCTCGGCGTCATCGAAGGCCAGGGTGGCGCCGTAATCTGCCAAATCGCGCAGACTTGCGAAACTGCCACCAGCCAGGATCAGTTGGCCCAAATAAGCCAGCTCGGTTACTACAATCAGAAGATTGGTTTTCCCGGATCCCGCACCGCCATTTGGCCATAAAAATCCGATCACATTGAAGGCATCCAGAAAATAAGTCGCCAGGATGTAACAGGCTAAAAGCTCTGCCATGGTTTGTTGATCTCCCAGGGAACGATCAAAATCCAGAAAACGGTTGACTATTTTCGTGAGCTTGAGGAAAGTTTGAATTGGGTCAGGACGCTTGCCATTTACAAAGGCACGAACGCCATGGGTAGACCATCGTTTGGATGACGGTATCATTTCCTGTAATTTGATGTTCAATGCTAAGTCTTGCAAATGATGAGTGGATTGCTCATCGCTGTATTCTCCATAAATTTGGCCATCATTACGGATGATAAACAATCCCAGTCTCTCCTCCACCTTGGGTGGATTTTGTCTGATGAGATTCCCTTGTTTGTCCAGTGTCTCACGAGAGGTGATACGCATCGGCAGCCAGGTAGCGGCATAAGCATAATTTCCAATCAGGCAGAGAGGACGGGAAATGGTTGGGGAGGGTTCATCCAATAGCTCTATTGTGGGTTGTGCCACCTTGGCGATCGGTCGCGGCTGTTCAATCATTGCATGCAGTTCATCCAGGGTGTGGCCATCTGCCAGCCAATCGTCCACCCCACATTTCAATCCACTGGGATGATTGGGTAAATAGACGGCAGATACACTGGCTCCTTTACGCTGCAAAACTTCTGTCAGGCGTTCCAAAGCCAGACGAACAGTTGGTTTGTACATCACATCCGAATCGAAGACAATATGAACGGAACGGTTATCCCAGGCGATGAAGTCAAAATCTGCCAAGATCGTGGTGCCGCCAAATTCATTTCTGCCTTTGAAATTCCAGACTCCCAGCAAAGCGATGGCACAGGCACCACGAGAAACTAATGCATCGGCTTTCTTTTGTCCTTCGGTGATAAAAAGAGGGATGGATGGGTTTTGTAGCTTTTTCAAACAGGGTGGGGGACAATCTACCCGCACGCCGGCGTCTTTGGGAATCTCGTATTTGAGTACTTTGACCGGATGAAGTCCATCCGGATCCCGTTTTGTACGGTCTTCTATAGTACGCGGATTATCCGGCCGGTAGACGTACAAACCAATTTTTCCATCTGTGGTATGGAGTGGCATTAATAAGCCAGGCACTTTGCGCTGCGCCGGCGAAAAACCGAATTGTACCAGATCCGCTTCACTTGTGATGGTGCGGTATCCGCGTGCAAGAATCACCTGATCTGAGATGCCTGATTCTTCTTTGAGCATTTTTGTGTGTCTATCCGATAATTGCATTTTTTGATTGATCATAAAAATCCTATGGTAGTATGAACCTCTTTCAGAGACTGTTGCTCCGTTTATTTCGATTAATTTAGATAAAACAAGCATGGGTAACTGATCCATTTCCATCTAGACTGTTTGGACAAACATGAAATCCCTACTCTCTATAGTTCATTTCTATAATAAAGATTGAAACAGGCTTATCCTAGGGGGCATAATTATTTTTGGAAATTAGTATTGAACTTGAAAACAAAAAAAGGTACCGGATATTATCTCGGTACCTTTTTTCGTTCGAATCGAGATCAAAAATCTCAATAGATTTGCATGATCATTTTATCCATTTTGTGATATTAAATGAATTACAACGTGACATCTATGATTATCCATTCATTTTTCATAGCTACCAAAAACTGACAGCCATGCGTGCCGTTTTGCCCTCTGTCCTCAGCAAGGCCTTTAGCCCTACACACCTGCAATTGCGAAAAAAAACCATGTACTCCCCATTTTTTGTCTATAATATAGCCATCCCTAACTTATAGGATCACGGCTCATTGTTTGCCTAAATTATAAAAAACATCAACGATCATTTCTGGAAAGATACTGGCTGCAGTACAGAGCTCAACTACATCGAGCAAACTTCCTGGTCCCTCTTACTCAAATAGTTACCCCTCCCGGATGCCATCAACCACCTCAGTGAGATCTCCAAAAGAATGCCCTGTTTATCAGATTTAAGAAGTATTTATGTCAATAGCCGTTGGTAGGATAAAATCCCAACGCCATTCCTCCCTCCCCAAAATTCAGATCTTTACCGGATGGGAGAGGGGAACCTGGACAGACTGTAAGAAGAAAAAAAGAGAGAAGAAACAGGTAGCCATGTAGATTGATTAACACGAGAAGAAATTTATTAGAATAAGGATCAATATGATGATGGACAAAGATTACAAGCTCACGCCACTACTATACATGGCACTAGAATTAGCCTTCAGATTACACGGCCGGGATGCGCGCAAGGAAAGCCCAGTACCCTACATGGCTCATTTGCTTTCAGTCTGTGCAATGGTTCAACTGGATGGAGGTTGCGAAGAGGAAGCCATCGCGGCGTTGCTGCATGATGCCCTCGAAGATAAACCCGAGGAGATAAGTCGGGAAGAGATCCATAAGCTATTCGGGAAGAAAGTTCTTGATATTATTGAAATATCCAGTGATACACCGCACGATTATGCTGGAGGAGAAAAACCACCTTGGAAAGTCCGCAAAGAGGCATATATCGAACATATTAAAAAGACAGATCCATCTCTTCTGCGAGTCACAGTTGCCGATAAGGTCGACAATGCCCGTGCCATCCTGGCAGATCACCAAAGACTGGGGGATGACATCTGGGAACGATTCAATGCCGGCAAGGAAGATCAGTTATGGTATTACGAGAATTGCCTCAAAGCCTTCAAAGAAACTGGCTTTAAAGGACCATTGTTGGAAGAATTTCGCAAACTGGTCAATCAACTTCTAAATCAAGCAGGAAATCTTTCATAAACTCTTGATGGCTAACCAGATTTGTGTTAATCGAGAGGTTTATTGAAATGTCATATAAATAATGGGTTCTTATTATCAGTCCTTAAACTCGGAAAAAACTAAGAATTAAGTCGAACTAAACTCGGAAACCCTGCAAGCTGCCTATCATACGAAATACTATGCTTATGAAATCATGCAACAGGTTAGAGAGGGGGGCGAGCGTCAATAAAATTCCGTAATTTTTTTATTTGGTTTATGAGTAATGTGGTCCAAAGATAGTGGGATCAAAGTTACAGGGGGTTGGAAAAACAAACGGGTATGGCTAGCTAAACCCCAATAGATCGGATCCAGCCCCAAACCCTTATTCCTGGAAACAGGAACAGGCTATAATACATAAAGCCGTTCACGCGGACACACACCCCTTACACAGGACACGAATCAATGGCCATCAAGAAAAGTGAACTTTACAGCTCTCTCTGGGCAAGCTGCGACGAGTTGCGCGGCGGCATGGACGCTTCCCAATACAAGGATTATGTACTGGTGCTGCTCTTTATCAAGTACATCAGCGATAAGTATGCAGGGGTGCCCTATGCGCCGATCACCATCCCGCAGGGGGCGAGTTTCAAGGATATGGTGGCCCTGAAGGGCAAAAGCGACATCGGCGACCAGATCAACAAGAAGATCATTGCGCCGTTGGCCAATGCGAATAACCAGCTATCGGTATCCGATTTCCCCGATTTCAATGATGCAACCAAACTTGGCACGGGTAAGGAGATGGTCGACCGTCTGACGAATTTGATTGCCATATTTGAGCATAAGGCGCTCGATTTCTCGAAGAATTTGGCCGGCGGGGATGATATTCTCGGGGATGCCTATGAGTATCTGATGCGCCACTTTGCGACCGAGAGTGGCAAGAGCAAGGGACAGTTTTACACCCCTGCTGAGGTAAGCCGTATCATGGCGCAGATTTTGGGCATTCGTGAAGCAGAGACGGGGGCCAACACGACCGTCTACGATCCGACCTGTGGATCGGGCTCGTTGTTACTGAAAGTAGGTGATGAAGCCGGGACACCGGTCGCGCTTTACGGGCAGGAGAAGGATGAAGCCACCAGCGGTTTGGCGCGCATGAATATGTACCTGCACAATTATCCGACTGCCATGATTACGCAAGGTAATACGCTGACCGATCCTAAATACAAGGACGACGGCATGCTAAAGCAGTTTGATTATGTAGTTGCCAACCCACCTTTTTCAGATAAACGCTGGAGCACGGGGCTGGACCCGCTCAACGATGCGTATGAACGCTTTACCCCTTTTGGTGTGCCGCCCGGAAAACAGGGTGATTATGCTTATTTGCTGCATATTGTGCGTTCGTTGAAGAGCACGGGCAAGGGCGCTTGTATTTTGCCGCATGGCGTTCTTTTTCGAGGGAATGCCGAAGCGCAGATTCGCCGTAATTTGGTGCGACGGGGGTATATCAAGGGCATTATCGGTTTGCCTGCCAATCTCTTTTTTGGCACGGGCATCCCTGCCTGTATTATTGTGATCGACAAGGAAGAAGCCCATACTCGCAAAGGCATCTTTATGATTGATGCCAGTGCGGGTTTTATGAAGGATGGTCCCAAGAACCGGCTGCGGGAGCGTGATCTGCATAAGATTGTGGATGTTTTTAGCAAGGGTCAGGATGTGCCGAAGTACGCTCGCATGGTCTCTTTGGATGAGATTGAACGCAACGAATTCAATTTAAATTTGCCGCGTTATATCGACAGCCAGGAGGTTGATGACATGCAGGATATCGCCGCCCATTTGCAGGGCGGGATTCCAAGGACTGATGTTGACGCCATGCAGAAGTACTGGGAATGCTTTCCAGCTCTGCGCTCGCGTTTGTTCCGGGATTTGCGTCCGGGTTATGTGGAACTCTTGATCCCACCAGCCAAAATAAAAGAGACGATCTACGCCCATCCGGAATTTTCCGGTTTTATGGAGAAGATGAATGCGCATTTCGGCGTGTGGCAGAAGAAGAATGCCGCCTCGCTGCGGGATTTACAAGCCGGCTTCCTGCCCAAGGAGCGGATCGAGAGCCTGGGCACGGGTCTGCTGCGCCATTATGAAGGCATGCCGTTGGTAGATGCGTATGGCATCTATCAGCATCTGATGGATTACCTGGATGAGACGATGCGGGATGATCTCTATTTGATCGCTGTAGATGGCTGGAAGGCTGAGACATATCGAGTTATTGAAGTGGATAAGAAGGGTAAGGAAAAGGACAAGGGCTGGACTTGCGACCTGCTGCCGAAGCCTTTTGTGGTGGCGCATTATTTTGGCGCAGAACAGGCGGCCATAGATGCTTTGAACGAAAGGCTGGAAAATGCAAGTGCTCACAAAACGGAATTGGAAGAAGAGCACGGCGGCGAGGAAGGCGCTTTTGCGGAGCTGGATAAGGTCAACAAAGCCAATGTGACAGCCCGCCTGAAAGAATTGAAAGGCGACCCTGAAGCGCAGGAAGAAAGTGAAATTTTGCAAGCCTGGCTGGATGCCTACAGCGAAGAAGGTGCGTTGAAGAATGAGATAAAAGCTGCCGAAGCTGATTTGGATGCCGCCGTGGTTGCCCAATATCCTAAATTGAGCGAAGAAGAGATCAAAATACTGATCGTGGATGAGAAATGGCTGGCTGCTTTGGAAGCCGCTTTGCAAGCTGAGATGGAACGCATTAGCCAGCGCCTTACCCAACGCCTTAGGGAACTCACCGAACGCTACGAAACCCCGCTGCCCCAAATGAATGAGCAAGTCGCTGAATTGGAAGAAAAAGTAAACCAGCACCTTGAGAAGATGGGGTTTTCATGGCAGTGAAAGCGGGATATAAGCAAACCGAAGTTGGGGTAATTCCTGAAGACTGGGGTGTAAAAAGTCTTGGGGAAATAGGCGAGTCTATCATTGGCTTGACCTATAGCCCTAAAAACGTACATTATGACGGAATTTTAGTGCTTCGCTCTTCAAATGTTCAAGAAGAACAACTTCGTTTTGAAGACAATGTTTTTGTGCAAATGGAAATTCCTGGAAAACTATTTGTGAAATCAAGAGATATTCTTATTTGTGTCAGAAATGGTAGTAGAGAACTTATTGGCAAATGTGCACAAATTAATAAGCAAGCTGAAGGAATGGTGTTTGGCGCATTTATGACAGTTTTCAGTATCATCTCAATAAAGCGGGGCAAACGAAAAAGAACTGAAGCCTATTAATTTTTATCATAGGCTGTTAAAATTT
>JAEKNU010000007.1 GCA_016838895.1 Chloroflexota bacterium | reverse complement strand
GCGCTTCTCAAATTAATTTGGGTTGGTCTTTTCCTAAATCTTAGCTCTACCCCGTTTTATTGAGATGATACGATTTTTTGTATAAATTTAATTTGACAAATAGTAATGGCGCCAGATAAGCGATCCAGAACGTCATAATCGCGTAACGCAAAAAGTCAAAAAAGTGTAAAAGAATGCCATCTGCAGCAGGGTACAGCATTTTTATGCCATATCGTAAAGCCATTGCCCCTGCCAGACCGATGACAATGCGTAAAAGATACTGCACTGGTGTGCCCTTCGTTGTCAGTGGATGATTAGTTTCTTTAAGCAAGGCATAACCAATATTCATACTAAACCAAACGCCAGCCAGCGTCATCATTCCTTTGATAGCAAACGGCGCTGGAGCAGTACCATTGGTTGCCTGAATAGAGCGTTCAATCCATTCCGGGGGCAAAGTAAAGGTGTTTATTAAAATTGGAAAGTTTGCAATTAATACAAATAGGACAGTAGAAACAATACTCAGATAAATCTTATTTTGTATGGGAAGTGCATCAATTTTGGAGGAGAATTTCTTTTCAGCCCAAAAGAAAACAACAAGCAATAGAATTCCGAGCAAGAGCCCTGCCAACACATCGCTGATGAAATGCATACCTAAAAATAATCGACTGAGCATGATGAGCAGGGTCATTGTGATACAAAAAGCAACCCACAATTTTTTACTACGATATTGCTTTGCCAGAAACAACCATATGCTTGCAGCATTTGTGCTATGTCCGGACGGCAAACCGAATGATGTTTCTATTACATGTGCCTTGATAGATGTAGAAAGCCAATAAGGGCGGGGAAAATGAATTAGCATTTTAAAAAATGCATTTATCCAATTGCTGAGTAATAAAACCAGTGTGAATCGATAGCCTATGCTCATATCAATACACCAATAAAATATTGGCATAAGCACCATGAAAAAGTTTTCTTCACCTAAAAAGGTGACCCCTTTAAAAAACTGAATGATCCATATTGCCACTTGTTGAAGTTGTTCAAGAATTTGAATCTCTGCAAACCAGATTTGTTCCATTATGTTCTCCATTATTCATTGACGTACATTCCAGTTTTATTGTACACTCAGTTCATGAAGTTGAATAACCAACGTATCGGTGATTTATTAACTCACATTTTATTGTTAGCAGCATTGTTAACCATTTCCTGGAGATTGGAAGCCACTGAATGGATTCCAGGTCTTGAACGAATTAGTTGGTTAATGATTTCAGGATATCTATTAGGAGCACTATTGGGGTTTAGCTCCTTCAAATTTCCTATCGTGTTGCTGCTTACCGTTGGATATACGATTGTAGGGGTTACCTGGCAGGCGCTATCCCTGATTGAAGGAACGACCCTGGTTTTTCGGGATGTATTAATCCAGTTCATTGATCGACTAAATCTCTCATTTTATGCATTTTTGAACAATCTTCCGGTGGAAGATCCGGTTCTTTTTTATGTCAGTTTAGGTATATTAATCTGGCTTACCAGTGTGTTTGTTGCATACTTCTTTATACGTAAAAAAACGCCCTGGGTCGCATTATTCCTTTGTGCAATTTATTTGCTGCTAATTGAATATTTTCCCCCATATTTGGATCATCCAGGTCGATACTTAGGCTTTTTTGTATTATTGGTATTTATCATCGTGGGTAGAGTTTGGTATCTAAAAGAACAAGAGCGCTGGATAGAAAAAGGGTATCGAATCGATTCTGAAACTGGGTTCAATATTTTGAAAAGTATTGCATTTAGCAGCCTGGTGGTTGTACTAATTTCATGGAATGTACCTACAATTAGTGAACTATTTATTCCGGGCAGTGAACCACGTGCGAATATCTCAGAATCATGGATCAATTTTCGATCACGGGTATCTAATATGTTTGCTTCATTGGAAGCACCGTTTTACTCAGCCACCGATTATTATGAAGACACGCTCAGTCTGGGATCAAATATACCCGTTGGGTATGAAACGTTATTTATGGTGCAGGTTCCTGAGCGGGATGATCTGGATGTAAGATTCTATTGGCATGGACATAGTTTTGATACTTATCGTAGTGGGGAATGGATTAATACATTAAATGATCGTCAACAAGTAAGCGGAAGTATATTTAATGAAGCACTAATTTTGTATACTGCCAGGAAGGCAGTTGATCTGGAATTTGAATTAAAAGCCAATTTTTCAAAGACGTTCTACTTGCCTATGATTCCTGAATGGGTGGATCAGAGTGTTTTCATTGTTGGGCGCGAGGAATTTGGTGAGGATGATCTGGATTTAATGAGTGTACAACCGCTTATTCCGTTAAAGCGTGGTGATAAATATCAGGCAAGGATTCATGTTAGTCAACCAACTGTAATGCAACTTCGCAATGCCGGTACAAAATATCCGGATTGGGTACTGGAGACCTATTTACAATTACCTGAGAATTTTCCAATTCGCATCCAGGAATTAGCCAGCGAGATTGTTGCTGACGCAAAAACACCCTATGATCAAGTAGCAGCCATTACAAGATATCTACGTACGGAAATAATTTATGAGCCGCTACTGGTCTTACCACCGCAAGCAGAAGAACCTATAGAATGGATGTTATTTGATAGCAAAATTGGTTTTTGCAATTATTATGCAACGGCTGAAGTACTTATGCTGCGCAGTATCGGTGTACCGGCGCGTTTTGCGGCGGGGTATGCGCAGGGTGAACCTGCAGGAGATTCTTATTACAATGTACGTGTACGTGACAGCCATGCCTGGCCTGAAGTGTATTTCCCCGGCGTAGGATGGGTAGAGTTTGAGCCAACTTCAGCTCAACCCGTTCGAGATTTACCAATAGGAGAGCCTGTAACAAACGTTATTAATGCTGCGTCGGTTACAGGGGAGAATATTTTTTCGAGTAGTGAACCGGAAAAAGATATTGATGCTTTTCTTGATGAAGAAGGAATTATAGAATTAACCCCAACTGTATGGGATATGCTTGGAAAATGGATTTGGCTGATTATTCTGACATCATTTGTTTTGGGGATCGTTCTCATTAATCGATATGTGTTGGTTCCAAGACGAAAAACAATTGCAGGTGTTCTACGCAGTAGTGTGGATGTGATTGGTTTAGGGATCCCCAATTGGCTTGATCATTGGGCAGCTTATGCAGATTTAATTCGTATTCATAAAATTGACGCTCAATTAACCTGGCTCTGTGGATTAATTGATATCGATATTAATAAAGGGGATACTGTTCGTCAGAAGTATACTCAGCTAAAGCAATTGATCCCTGATGTGGCTGGAGAAGTTGAAGCATTCGTAGAACTTTTTCATGAGAATCAATATCATGAAATGGAGATTGATTCTCATGCAATTGAAACACGATATCGAAGGATACGCAAAGCGTTGATATCGCATTGGTACACTTATAAGTTTAGATTCTAATATGCCGGAAGAAATGGAAGAAACAATTCAAATCCCAAAAGCAGATAATATAATCCATGCTTTCCAAAAAGAATTACAGGTCATCACTGCCGATGAGCAAATTCCTGTAGCTGTGCGACTGCAGTTACAAAAGTTGCTTGAATCTTTTTCCGGAATAATGGATCTGATCAATAAATTGGACTCACAAACAAGATTACTCTTAGGTGTTGTTGAAACCAGCCGTATTATCAATTCAACACTACAAATTGATCAGGTATTGGAACAGGTAATGGATAAAATTATCCAGATCACCGGCGCAGAGCGATGCTTCCTGACGTTAATGGATGATAAGGGTGAGCATGAAATACGAATTGCACGAAATTGGGAAAAGGAATCACTGGAAAGCTCTGAAATTCAATTCAGCCGAACGATCATAGAGCAGGTTATTGAACAATGCCAACCTGTGGTTACTACGAATGCTCAGATGGATGAGCGTTTTGCTGAACAACAAAGTGTCATGATGTATCAATTACGCTCTATCCTATGTGTTCCTTTTCTGGCACGTGAAACCTGTATCGGAGCAATCTATGCTGAAAATCGCGTACGCAGTGGGATATTTACTGATGCTTTGTTGGAAAGCTTGGTACCCTTTGCCAATCAGGCTGCTGTAGCGATTGAAAATGCTAAATTATTTCAACAAATCCAAACCTCTCTTGCGGAGGTAAAATCCCTGAAACAAACGATGGACAATGTGTTTGCTTCGATTACCAGTGGTGTTATCACAACAGATGAACAGTTGTTGATCACCATGCAAAATAAATCGTCGGAAACGATTATTGGCAAAAAAAATGTCGATATTTACCATCAGACAATTGATAAAGCTTTACAGGCATCACAATCCATATCAGCCTATTTTGAAAAAGTACTAAAAAACCAAGAAGTAATCACTGGAATGGAGATGCAAATCGAGAATCCGCTGCAAGGCATGCGTGATGTGCGGATCTCTATTTCGCCATTGAAGGATGAAAATTCCAACCTGATGGGTACAGCCATGGTATTAGAGGATTTAACGGAACAGAAAAGAATGCAGGCCAAGAATGCATTGTTTGAACGAATGGTTTCTCCGGCTGTTATTGATCAATTACAGGAGAACGAGATAGAGACAGGCGGTGAACAAAAAACAATTAGTGTTCTATTTGCTGATGTTAGAGGATTTACAGCCTACAGTGAAAGGCATACTCCTGAAGAGTTGGTTTTTGTCTTAAATCAATATTTAGCCGCTGCGGCAAACGCTATCCTGGAAGAAGGTGGAACCATTGATAAATTTCTGGGAGATGCCGTGATGGCATGGTTTAATGCGCCCATACCGCAGGAAAATCATATTCTCCGGGCCGTGCGTAGCGCATTGGCGATAAAAAATGTGGTCAACCGCTTGAATCAATCAATTGATGAAACTGATCAACTCTCATTCGGTATTGGTGTACATAGTGGGGAAGCTGTTCTGGGATTAATTGGCGCCAAAACGAGAATGGATTTTACCGCAATTGGCGATTGTGTAAACACTGCCAGACGGATTCAGGAACATGCTGCTCCCGGGCAGATCCTGATTAGTGATTATGTCAAAACCAGTTTAGATGCGGTTGTCGATGCCACACCACAAGAGAAATTCTTCGCAAAAGGGAAAAATGAACCATTACAAGTATTTGAATTAATTGCGCTTTCTCCCTGGGGTACGCCGTGAAGGCTTTGGTTTTTCCCATAATAGATTTAATAAATAGATAACAGCCGATAGCCCATCAGCGATTGGTGCCAGTTCAATGTACTCATCCTGCGAATGGGCATGATCTCCTGCTGTTAATCCAACACAGATAGCGGGAAAACCCTGAGAAAGGGGGATATTGGCATCTGTGGAACCGGAAGTCAGCTTTGGTTCGATGTTATAAGTTAATAAGGCTTGTTTGATTTTTTGTACCAATGGATGGCCGGGTTTAATCATTCCACCGGGGCGTTTTCCTATTTCTTCCCAGGTGATTCTCATCTCGGGTATTTTACTTTGTTCAATAACACTGAAGATCGCTTCAATATAAGTCTGCAAAACATCGTTTTTCTCAGATCGCAAATCGATTTCAAATTCTGCACTGGGTGCGATGGAATTGATTGATTTCCCACCACTGATCTTTCCAATATTGATGCTAGTCTTACACGTTTTTGGAATGTCAACCGCCAGAATATTTTCAATCAGTTTAGTCATTTCATGGATTGCAGATGGTTTTCCAAAATCTACCCAGGAATGTCCGCCATCGCCTTCCAGCCGAATTCGATATCGCTGAACGGAGAGACCTTGAATAACAACGCGGCCTAAACCAAGACCTTCAAGAACAATATAGGCCATTGGTTTTCGTTTGAACATATTCACTACAGCTTTCATGCCTTGCAGATCGCCAAGGCCTTCTTCCGCTGTGTTTGCCACCAACCAGATATCCTGCCAGGGGGTTATATTCAGGTCATCAAAATAGCGGAGGATGGTCAATAAACCTGCCAATCCAAGCGAATTGTCACCAATAGAAGGTCCAGTAATGCGTTCTTCTGTTTCTTCAATTTGCAGATCTACATCAAGAGCGTGTACTGTATCCATATGAGCTGAAATAATGATGGGTTTATTGGATTTGATTCCCCGGATTTTTGTTAGTACGTTACCGGTGGAATCGATTACTGTATCTTCTGAATTGACTGCTTCAAATTGTTTAGCGATATACGCCGCACTTTTTTCTTCATAAAAAGTAGGGGAAGGAATCTGCTGGAGGATTTTGCACTGTTCAACAGCATATTGGATGTATGATTGCGGGATTTTTTTCATATTTTTCTAATCATCTCTCTTAAGGAATTAAGTCGGGCTTCTGGTAAACCCGGATATGTATCTAATGCATGAAATGGACCGAAGCCCTGGGCTGTAAAAGAAGCGGATATGGAGGCACACAAGCAGGATTCAATTGGATCAAATGTTTTGCGGAACTTTGCTAAAAATCCCCCGCAAAAAGCATCTTCTACTCCGATAACATTTATTACATCTACCGGGTACAGTGGAACAATCCATTTTTCTTTATTGGCACAATTAAACAAGTAATAAGAATTATTATTACGATGAATTACAATTAATTCACAACCATATCTACCAATAGTTTCAGCCATCTCCCAGAGATCCTTACTCCGATTACGAAACAATGAGCGGATGTTTTCTTCGGAAATATGGAATACAGCCAGATAATTAACAAGGTACGGAATCTGATCCAAAAATGAAGGGTCCATATAACTTGGTGAAGCATTAATACTGATGGTAGTGACATGTCCCTGTCGCATAGCATCCGGTAGCATCTGATGGGATTGATAATCCATTGGGCACAAATGTACCGAAGGACAATCCATATATGCTGTGGGTATATCTTTAATTTTGCAGAAACCGGGTGCAGTTAATGCATGTCCGTCGAGCACTTTTCTCTGGGGTTGATAACCAATCAGTGCTTTGGGGAAGGGTATTTTTGCTCTATCAAAATATGAAATTGGGCTATCAACTTGAAGCCGATTTTCTTCCAGATACCCATAAAAACGCCGGTGATCGCGGGTTTCAGGAATAATATGCACGCCTTGCAGGTCAATACCCTGGTCTGCAAATTCACTTAACCATTGTTGAGGGTAATCTTCTCCTACTAAGGAAAGTAGACCAGGCCTTTCTTGCCAAAGTAACATGCCACAGACGGCATACAGCGCATGCCCACCAGGAATATCCAAACGATTTTCATTTTGAGATTTAACAATGTAATCACGGGTTAATTCCCCCGCGATGAAGCAATCGACAATTGATTCTGGCATGGAGTGATTATAAAGATCTGATTAGGTAATTATTCATTTAACGATGTAATTAGCCGAAATAGACTGGCAATGCCCACACCTAATTGAACGCCTTCTTTGGGCGTAATATGCAGCTCTTGTTCAGCATCGTCCGCTCTTTTGACCAGGATATAGGAAGCAGCCAATCCAGTTAATGCGCCAACAATAGTCCCGACCAGCAATGTTCTGGTAAATTTGTCATTCATAATGAGTAAATCTCCTTAAACCCTTTTGAATCTCTGAAATTAATGTTTTGGCGCTTGAATAATATGCCGGCAGACTGATAAATGGCTGTGAGACAGTATCCATACCTTTGGTGAGCATTTCTCTGACCATCGCCAGTTTCTCTTGAATCAGAGCACCATATTTTGTGATATAGGGAAAAATTTTGCTTATGAAATATATTAATGCGATCAAAATACCGATAATAGGTAATGTGAAAAGCAGCGGAGGAATGAGCAAGTACATCGTGGAAATATTTGCAAAATGCTGATTTTGCCCAGTATCTGAAGATGCATTCATCACGATAAGAATACACAAAGCCAAAATGATCAGGATGAAAATAATCATTGGGAAGAATATTTGCCAAAAACTTTGTTTATTATGTTTCAGCGTTGACGGACGCTTTATCGGTTTTCCATGAGATTCTGTATCCATAGTATTAATTGTAGCATGATTTAACATTTTTTATTATTTCCTGAAACCTTACTTTTGATTATGGGTCAATATAAATATAATATGCAGGGACCCAACCGATTCTTCCAGTCACATCCCTGACTTGAATATATTTTGCATTGCCAACAGTCTCTCTGCTATCCAGCATTTCGACTAAAGCACCTTCCGGCAAGCTGAATAGCGGATTTCCTCGTGGCTCATCTCGGACATAAATCCCCACGCCATCGGTACGGAATATGTATGCCAGCATGGGAGTAGGCGACGGTGTATATGTGGGTGATGGTGTTATCGTTGATGATGGCATAGGTGTAGGCGTAATCGTGGGTGTAAGACTAGGCGTGAGTGATTGAGTGGGGGTTGGGCTAGGCCCCAGGGTACTTGTGTAGGTTTGAGTTGGTGGTATCAACGGATCAAGGCGGGTTGATGGTACTGCAATAAGCTGCAATGAGACGGTTCGATTGATTGCTTCGGCAACGTTCTCCTGCAGCATAACGACTTGTTCATAAGAGGGACTATTTTTTACCTGTATACGAATGGTTAACTGAATCAGTGCATCCGGATTTAATAATGAGTCTTGTGAGTTTATATCAACATTGACCAACTCAGCATCATCCAGAATACTAATTTCATTTACAACACTATTATGGATCAATTGAATGTAATTGGCAGAACGTACGAACTGCAATGTTGCGATTACCAATGGAATTGTAATCGTTAGCACAAGTGCTGCGGCAATCAATACGTTTTTTGGGATGCCACGCCAGGTTTTTTCCATACGCAAGGGGCGAAAGCCTAATGCGATGAAAACCAATGTTCCCGCAAATGATATTGCAAATAAGTTGGTCAAGAAGAGTAGTAATGAACCAAATATAATCCCTGGATTCCAGATAGAGATACCAATGCCAACAGTACAAAGTGGTGGCATAAGCGCAGTAGAAATGGCCACGCCAGGCAAAGCTTCTGATAATTCCGGCTGGGCTAAAGCATATGCTGCTGCAGCACCACCTGCCAATGCGATGATCAGATCAAATGGCGAAGGCTGAGTGCGCGCCAAGACTTCTGCTGGAATGTCTTGCAAAGCACCAAATGGTAATTGATAGGCCAATAAGCTGAATAACGCAGACAAAATAACCGCAAACGTTATGCCTTGTAGTAAAGCGAAAACCGCTTTTTTTACAACCTTGTGCTCACCTGCAACAGAAGCTAATGAAACGCCTAATATAGGCGACATCATTGGAGCAACTAACATAGCACCGATAATCACTGCGGATGAATCTGTTATTAGACCCATGGTAGCAATGATTGATGATAGCATCGTTAATATGAAGTAATCCACATCCGGGCTGGATTCATTGGAAAGTCGAATAAGAATTTCCTCTTTACGATTGAATTCCAATGGTTTGATTAATTGCAAAAGTCGATTGAACATAATTGTATTATAGAAGGATTGAGGAAAAAAAACCATCTGAATTTGAATTAGAGGAGAATGACAGGGGAATAGAGGAAAATTACCACAAAATTGCTAAATAATACATTCTATACGCATTTTTTATAAAAATAATGTATAATTATTGCATTAGATAAATTTAAGTTTGGCTTACCAGTGGTTAGCATAGGTTTGAATTTCGGAAAGATGTTCTCACATCTGTGTGAGATTGAAGATCAATATCGAGATAGCGTATATCTGTCACTTAACCTTAAAGAAGTATGAGCCTATTTTGGAGTCGCATACTAAATTAAGTTTAGATCGTAATAATAAATATTTTTATTTTGACCTCGGTCAACTTGACAGATTCGAAGATTTCGATCATTGATGTCATCAATTTAAGTACTAATAATCAATTGATGGATCAGAACATTTAGACGAAACTCAACCAAAAGCTTATTTGGTAGCATTTGGTTGTTTTTTTTATGTCAAATAAAATATCGGCAATAACTGCGCAAAAAAGGAATCCGAATCGGGTTAACATTTACATTGATGGCTCGTATCGGTTTAGCTTGTCTCGTATTGTGGCTGCCTGGTTGAAAGTTGGGGAAATTTTAGATGACATCAAAATTGAGAAATTGCAGTCGCATGATGAATATGAAATTGCATTCCAACGTGCTGCTCGATATTTACAATACCGTG
The DNA here is from genome assembly GCA_016838895.1 of Chloroflexota bacterium. GTDB lineage: Bacteria > Chloroflexota > Anaerolineae > Anaerolineales > Anaerolineaceae > UBA5203. The sequence goes on along the minus strand of JAEKNU010000007.1, from coordinate 102,702 downwards.
CCCGAACTACGTATGAATTAAATAAAAAACTTCTTGATCTTGGGTTTTCCGATGAAGTAGTGGAAAATGTCATCCGGCGCTGCAATGAGCTGCAAATGCTTAATGATGAAGATTTTGCCGCGTCGTATGTGCATTTCCGTATTACCCATCGGCCCCGTGGCAGGCGATTGCTCGTTCACGAATTAAAATCCAAGGGAATCAAAGATGAAATCATTCAAAGTGCTTTATCCGATATTACTGATGAATCCCAATTAGCGTATGATACTGCCAAACGGTATATCAGACGTGTACAGGCATTACCTTATGATCAATTCCAAAAAAAATTGATTGGTTATCTAAATCGACGAGGTTTTGCATATCAGGAGTGCCGTCAAACGGTGCGATTGGTTTGGGATGAATTGCATGCGGAAGAGAAGCACCCTTTAAATTTAATAACTGAGGGCGATGATGTTTAAAGATATATTTGGAAATGGAGCTATTTTAGGATTTTTAATTGCGTTTATTGTATTGTGTGTGGGTGTCAGTTTTATCGTGATCCGTACAAGTATTAAACGCTATTTGCGTGAGCAGGAAAACCAGGCCGATAATATTATTAAGGTCGCTAAGGAAAATGCCCGCGTTGTTGAACTTGAAGCGAAGGATGAGTCTCTAAAGGTAATGAAGGAGACTGAAGGGGAGATTCAACGCCGAAGGAATGATTTGTCGCGAGAAGAAGAGCGTTTACAAAAACGGAGATCCGAACTGGATTTTCGGGTTGAACGTTTGGAACAACGTGAGGCGAATCTTAATAAAAGGCAATCTGCTTTGGATCGGCGCGCGAATGAAGTTGAGCGTATGCAGGAACAACATTTGGCAGAGCTTCAGAAAATCGCTCAGATGACGATGGATGAAGCCCATGATGAATTACTGCAATTTGCTGAAAAAGAAGCCCGTTCTGACATGGTACGCATTATTCGTCAGATTGAAGCTGAAGCCCGCCAGGAAGGTGAAAAACGTGCCCGCGAAATTATAGCCGATGCCATCCAACGGGTTGCATCCGATCATGTATCGTCGGTGACCACTTCACTCGTGGAATTGCCCAATGATGAGATGAAAGGCCGTATTGTGGGTCGTAATGGCCGTAACATTCGTGCTTTTGAGCAGGCTGCTGGTGTGGATGTCATTGTAGACGATACCCCCGAAGCTGTTACCATCTCCTGTTTTGATCCGGTTCGCCGAGAGATTGCACGCTTATCCCTCTCGCGATTGATTTTAGACGGACGAATTCATCCGGCGCATATCGAAAAGATTCTGGAAGAAGAAGAGAAGCAGATGGATACAACCATCGCTGAAGCCGGAGAACAAGCTGCCTTTGATGCAGATGTTCCCAGTTTGCATCCGGAAATTCTGAAGGTATTGGGGCGTTTGAAATACAGAACATCTTATGGACAGAATCAATTGGCACATGCCGTTGAAACGGCGAAACTGGCTGCTGTGATAGGTGCCGAATTGGGCGCAAATGTGGAAGTCTGCCGTACGGCTGCATTATTGCATGATCTGGGTAAAGCCATTGATCATAATACGGAAGGTACCCACGCACAGATTGGTGCTGAACTGGCCAAGCGCTATGGCGTCCATGAATTAGTTGTCAATGCGATTTCTTCGCATCATCATGAGACAGAGCAGGAAAGTGTTGAAGCCGTCATTGTTGAAGCGGCCGATGCCATCTCCGGTGCTCGTCCGGGAGCCCGTCGGGAAGACCTTGAACAGTACATAAAACGTCTGCGTGCTCTGGAAGATATTGCGAACTCCTATAAGGGCGTTGCCCAGAGTTTTGCCATCCAGGCTGGACGTGAAGTACGCATCATTGTACGTCCGGAAGAGATTGATGATCTTGCATCGACCCGATTGGCGAGAGATATTTCCAAGAAAGTGGAAGAGACCATGCAGTATCCGGGTCAGATTAAGGTCACAGTTATCCGAGAAACTCGAGCAGTGGATTACGCAAAGTAGTCTTGTAATTAATAAGAGCAATGACCTGTCAGAAATGGCAGGTCTTTCGTTAATGTTCAAAAACTGTAGTGGCAATTCATGAATTGCCACTACAGTTTTTGAACATTTTAGAGGGTAATCAAGGTGTTCAGATCATATTGGTCCAACACCAAGGTGAACAATCTCGACTTCGCTCGACCATCAAATTAAAAACGGATTGAACTTCATTTCCTCGGCAACGCTGGTGTGCTGTCCATGCCCCGGATATAGCAATGTTTCAGGTGGCAAAGTGAAAATTTTCTTGCGAATGCTGGAAAGCAAAGTGTTAAAATCGCCTCCCGGTAAATCTGTTCGGCCGATGCTGCGATGAAAAATCACATCACCACAAAAGGCAGATTGTGTCTCGGCATTATAAAATGTGCAATGCCCACTAGTATGCCCCGGTGTAAATAATGTTTGAAATTGAATATTGCCAAATGCGAGTAAGGGTTCACCTTTCAACAATTCATCAGGTTGTTCAGGTATCTGGATTGGAATATTGAAGGCATCCGCATTGCCTTTGGCTTTCCATAGATCCAAGGCCGCCTGATGCATGTAGATTATAGGCGGTGGATCGAAATAATTCAAAACAGCCTGCACGCCGCCGATATGATCAAAATGAGCATGGGTAATCAAGATGCGAGTGATTTTTATACCTTGCTCACGCAATTTTGGAAAAATGCTTTCCACTTGCAGTGGGGGATCAATCATGACAGCTTCATTGTTGTTTTCATCCAGGATAAGAAAACAATTGTTTTGTAATGGTCCGATAATGTGATTTCTTATTTGTATACTCATAGGTTTCTCAGGATATTTTTTTTATAAATTCTGCAATATTGTCCGTGACAAAGGCTTTATCCGGTTCAATGGGGATGACATGCCCACTGGTTATTACCCAATTTGTTTCTTTTACATTTGAATGAACCCTGCTTGAGATGGCATCCATGCTGTTGGCTGGTATGGTAATGTCATGAACAGATTGGAACATAAGCAGTGGAGCAGTAACCTCTGGTAATTTACTGCGCATGTATTCGAGTAAACCATCCAGTTCCACAATACCATGTGGGGTTCGATGGGTGTAAGCAACATGTTCTCTCACGGATTCGGAGTCCTGCCAATCCGGTTTCCCTTTTTTGAGCTTGATAAAGAAAGGCTTGAGCAAGGGCAGGAAAAACAGGCGTTTATCTCGAGGGAGGTCATATGGGGCAGAGATAGCCACCACAGCGTCAACAGGGAAATCCGCTGCGGCACTGAGTGCCAACGCGCCACCCATGGAAGATCCTACCACGATCAAGCGATCCACATTGGGACGCAAGAAATGATATGCGTCTTCGACACTGGCCAGCCAATCCTGCCAGGTGGACCGTTCCAGGTTTTGCATGCTGGTGCCGTGCCCCGCCAGACGGACACCCATCACGCTGAATCCCCATGTTTCGGAAAGTTTATTGCCGATCCAACGCATTTCATGTGGGGTGCTGGTGAATCCGTGAATCAATATACAGCCCGTTCGCGAGCCGGGATGATAAAACGGTTGGGCACGTTCATCAAATAATTGTGTTTCGAATTTTGTCATGGTATTTTTACAATTGAATTAAATCCCTAGGGAATGTGGTTAAACTTTTTGCAGCATCTGCGGTGATGATAACATCATCTTCGATTCTTACCCCAAAATCAGCGGAAATATAAATGCCGGGTTCAACAGTAAAGGTCATCCCAGGTTTGAGGATCAGATCGTTTTCGGCAAACATATAAGGGTCTTCATGTACATCCAGCCCCAAACCGTGACCAGTGCGATGTGTAAAATACTGCGCGTAGCCAGCTTGAACAATTAATTGGCGGGTTGCATCATCTACATCACCTGCGCGTATGCCTGGTTTGGCGGCTTCTCGACCGGCACGATTGGCTTCTTTGACAATTTCATAAATATGCGCACGTTCGGGTGCTACCTTGCCTACTGCGAAGGTACGCGTAATATCGGAACAGTATCCCTGCCAACGGGCACCATAATCAATGACAATAAAATCACCTGGGAGAATTTTGCGATCTGTTACTGAACCATGCGGATTCGCTCCGTTAGGGCCGGAGCCAACATAGGGTTGAAACGGCAGGTCTGTCTCAGAGCCGTTTTTAAGCAGTTGATAAGTGAGTTCATTGGCAATGTCTTTTTCGGTGATATTTGCTTTGATGATTTTTATGGTTTCTTCCAATGCCGCTTCAGCGATCTGAGCGGCCTTAAGCATATGATCCGCTTCCTGCTCGTCCTTGCACATGCGTAAGTTGGCGAACAGCTCACCGGCTACAATAAATTCAACCTGGGCTGCCTCCTGCAGAAAATTCATCTCCATAAAGCGGAATTGAATCGGATCAATACCAATTTTCTTGCCCTGCAAACCAGCTGCTTGCGCTGCTCCCTGGAAAGCTTTCCCCCATGTATGGGGATTATCCTGATAGGTAAAAGTGCGGAAAGTTTGAGGTACGCGAGTGAGTTGTTCCAGTTCAAATTCTGGCAGGATGAGGGATGGATCACTATCGGGTGTAATGAGGAGCACAACAGGGCGTTCGTTGAGATGAAAAGTCAGTCCTGTCAGGTAGGTTAGCATGGAACCGGGATTGATGGCATAGGCATCCGCATCGGCGGATGCGAGTGTGTTTTGCAGGTTGGAAATTCGTTCTGTCATGACAGTACTCCTTGGTATATAAGGATATTGTGTTTATTATAGTATTTTTTACAAACTGAGTGGGTGATTGTTTCATTATGTGGGTAAATTGCTACTTGACAGCCGTATGTAAAAGCACTACTATTAAACCGGTTCACTAAACCGGTTTAATAGATTTATTTGCTCTATTGTCTGTTGAATCAGACATAATTCGTCTTTGTATTTGAATATATTGTCAAACTGTTGCAACCCAAACCTACAGGAGAAGACTATGAACAAACGTGCCCTACTTTTTGTCGCAATCTTGATCATTGCTTCTCTGCTGTTGGGTGCCTGCCAATCATCACAGGCCGAACCAACCGCAGAAACAGAAGCAGAACCCGTAACAGAATCCGTCAGTGAGGACGCTGCGGAAAGTGAAGTTGAAGAAGTTGTCGCTGGGCCAGTGGAAATCATTTTCTGGCATCAATACGACAGTGCAAATGCCGAAATGATGGCTGAATTGGTGGATGAATTCAATGCTGCTAATGCTGATATTTTGGTCACTGCCGTGGTACAACCCAGCTATGATGAATACAAAACATTGTTACAGACAGCCATTTTGTCCGATACAACGCCAGATGTTGCCGCGGTAGATTTGATTTGGGTACCAGGTCTGGTCAATAATGAAGCTGTTCAAGCACTGGACGGAATCATTGCTGCGGACAGCTCATTCGATATTGATGACTTCTATTCCTTGCTGGTTGGTTATGATGTGATTGATAGCAGCCGTTATGCTGTACCTGTAAGTGCCAATAATATGCAAGTCATCTGGAATAAAGATTTATTTACTGCTGCTGGACTTGACCCTGAAACACCACCGACTACTTGGGACGAAATGCAAGCCATGGCAGAACAATGCTCAAATGCTGCGGACGGTGTTGTTGGATTCGAGTATTACACACAGCCAACTGGTGAAGGCATTACCTGGCAGTTCCAGGTTTGGCTTTGGGCGGCTGGTGGGGAATTCCTCAATGCAGATAATAGTGCGGCAGCATTCAATACCCCTGAGGGTATAAATGCCTTGACGTATGTATCCAATATGCTCAATGGTCATGGTGCTGTTCCGGCTGCCTGGGGCGCCTTTGGCGATGGCAAAGCCTGTATGCAATTGGATGGTTCCTGGCTGTTCGGTTATCGTAAGGATGCCGCTTTTGATTGGGCTATCGCCGCGGTTCCAGGTCCCGAAGTGGGGCAGACTGCCAGTAATATCGGCGGTGAGCATTTGATTATGTTCAAAAATTCGGAGAACCAGGAAGCTGTCTGGCGTTTCATGAGCTTCTTGAGCAGTACCGAGACACAACTCAAATGGGATATGGCCACCGGATTTATGCCAATTCGTAAATCGGTTGGTGAAAACAGTGATTATTTGACCTGGGTCAATGAGACTGAACCGCGCATGTTACCGTTTGTGGAAGGAATGTCGGCTGCGCATACACGTCCTGCCACGCCATATTACAATGAAATCTCTGATGCTTTCTCACGTGAAATTCAAAAAGCAATGCTTGGCGAAACAACACCTGAAGATGCCTTAGCATCTGCAGAAGAAGCTGTCAATGTAGTGCTGGATCAATAATTCTTTGCAGCTTAAGTTTTATCGGGCAGCGAATATAGAAGCCAACATCAAAATTCATTCGCTGCCCACTATTTTTTATATAATGAAATAATCATTAACTTATGGCAATTTTATATCTACGATAAAACCAGTATGATGCAGGTAATAATGGCTATTACAAATCAATTCATCAAGAAAAGAAAATGGGGTGATCTCCCGGCTGCTTTTTTCTTTTTGTTCCCCAGTCTGGTGTTGATCATTATTTTTAGTTTTTATCCGATGGCACAAACCATTCGGCTTAGTCTATTTAAGTGGAATAATGTTGCCAGTGAACCAGTTTTTATCGGTTTGAAGAATTACATTTATTTATTCAGTTCAGACCGTTTCTGGAATTCGATTCAAGTGACATTTACTTACACCTTTGTGGTTACCGCTGTCAGTGTACTTGGCGGATTATTGTTGGCCGTGGTATTGAATCACCCGAAATTGGTGTTGACTTCCTTTTGGCGAGTCTTGTATTTTTTGCCAACGGTTACACCTACGGTGGCTGCTGCGATGGTGTGGATATTACTTTTCAATCCAAATTACGGTTTTATCAATTCTTTTCTAAGGAATTTTGATATTCTTGGGCCCAACTGGCTTTCCAGCACCAGTTGGGCTTTACCGACTGTGATGACACTGGGTATTTGGAGGCGTATTGGTTTTACTGTAATTGTTTATCTGGCGGCTTTACAGGCTATTCCAAAAGATTATTATGAGAGTGCCAGCATGGATGGCGCCAATGCCTGGAATCTGTTTCGTTTTATTACCCTGCCGCTGGTTGCACCCACAACAGTTATGCTGGTTATCTTAGGAATGATTGACAGTTTCAATGTCTTTGATTCGGTACTGGTAATGACACGCGGTGGGCCGTCCGGAGCGACAGAGGTGCTGGGGCAATATCTATACAGTGATGCATTCACCTTGTTCAAAATGGGATTAGGCTCAGCCATCGCGGTGATAATCCTTATCATCACCGCATCTGTTACTATTTTCCAGTGGCGGGTGGTGGGTTTGGGTTCGTACGAGGAGCAGTAAATGAGCGAAAAAACAAATAGTGCTTTACGGACAAGCTGGCTCACACGTACACGAACATTTTTTACCCGAAAAGTGACAACAAATTTGATGATGTTGTTGGTACTTGTGCCAGTAGGTTTTTTAATTATCATGCCTTTTTTATGGATGTTGACTGCATCATTGAAGGTACGCGGACATATGGCCGAAGGTCCGATGTTGTTCCCAATTACATATGATTTTTCGAACTATGTCACCGCCTGGCAGGCAGCACCCTTTGGACGGTATTACCTTAATACCATCATTGTTGCATTGGGGATTATTTTATCCCGTCTGTTGATTGGCAGTATGGCGGCATACGCCTTTTCTATTCTCAAATTCAAGGGGCGTAATGTGCTCTTCATGGCCTACATGACCACCATGATGATTCCGTTTTATGCCATCGTCATTCCATTGTATTTGATCATTCGCGATTTCTCCTGGTTTAATACCTATCAGGCGCTTATTGTTCCACGTATGGTGGATGCGTTTGGTATTCTCCTTTTACGGCAGGCATTTATCGCGGTACCAAAGGATTATATTGATGCAGCTCGGATTGATGGTTGTTCCCATTGGCAAATCCTTTGGAAGCAGGTTATCCCTTTGTGTATGCCAACTGTATTGACCGTGTCGATTTTTAACTTTATGTTTGCCTGGAATGATTTTATGTGGCCGTTTTTAGTTGCAAATGACACCAGTATGCGGGTTATCCAAACCGGATTGCAGGCTTTTAGCGGACGCTACCTGACTGAATGGACCTATTGGATGGCAGGTACGGTGATGACGACTGTGCCGCCGGTTTTATTGTTTCTTGCTGCGCAAAAGAAATTTATATCCGGTCTATCTCGTTCCGGAATGAAAGCTTAATAATATTTACAGGAATATGAATATGATGAATTCTTCCATACCCGCCTGGGTAAGTAAAAGCGTGTTTTATCAGATATTTCCGGAACGATTCTGCAATGGTGATCCTTCAAATGATCCTGCAGGTACGCTACCCTGGGGGGACCCACCAGGGCTGGACACTTTTTTCGGGGGCGATTTGGCGGGTATTATTGAACGCCTGCCTTATTTAGCTGACCTGGAAATCAATGCCCTTTATTTAACGCCGATATTTTCGGCCAATACAAATCATAAGTATGATGCATGCGATTATATGTTGATTGACCCGGCTTTTGGAGATCTTGAAACTTTCAAGAAACTAGTGAAAGCTGCCCATCAGAAAGACATACGTATTGTTTTGGACGCAGTATTTAATCATTGCGGAGATGGTTTTTGGGCATTTCAGGATCTACTCCAGCGCGGCAAGCGATCAAAATATCGGGATTGGTTTATTTCGGATACATTTCCAATTGTTCAGAAGCCAACCAATTATCAAACTTGTGGTGGTACACATTATTTACCAAAACTGAATACTGAAAACAATGAAGTTCGAGCCTATTTTTTGCGGGTGGCACAGTATTGGTTGGAGGAGACCGACATTGACGGTTGGCGTCTGGATGTGCCCTGGAAAGTATCAGCAGATTTCTGGCTCGAATTTAGAGAAGTGGTCAAACGCAGCAATCCGGATGCCTATATTGTGGCGGAAGCCTGGCGTGATCCGGCACCATGGGTAAACAGCGGTACTTCTGATGCCATTATGAATTATCCATTATGTGATTTAATTTTTGATTATTGTGTGCATGACCGCATGGATGCGGAGGATTTTTATTATTTTACGCGGCGATTGCTGGATACCTACGGCGAAGCTGCACCGTATCAATTGAATTTACTGGGCAGCCATGATACTGCCCGTATATTGACAGTATGTGCTGGGGACAAAGCACGCATGAGATTGGCCGTCATTACTGCTTTTACATTGCCAGGTGCGCCCATGATATATTATGGTGACGAAATTGGTTTGAGTGGTGAGAATGATCCTGATTGTAGACGTTGTATGAACTGGAGCGAGGCTGAGTGGGATGAAGACATCCACGATTTGTACAAGCAGTTGATTCAGTTGCGAAAAGTCCATCCCGCTCTGCAAACCGGATCGATGGATGCATTATTGATTTTTAATGGCGTATTTGCTTTTCAACGAAAAATGGCACCTGACGAGATGATTATTGTGTTAAATCCAAGAGAAGCGCGACAACAGGTGCATATTCCATTGCCAGATGAATATCAAGAGGGTGTTCATTTTAAAGAGTACTTTTCAGGAAAAATAATCAGCAGCCAGAATGGTCAATTGATTCTGGACAGTGTAGCGCAAAAATCAGCTTTGATTTTTATTCCTGTGTCATAATATTATTGGTGAGGATGCATGAAAAAAGTTAGCATAAATGATATCGCGAAAAAGGCTGGATATTCTAAAACAACAGTTTCCTTTGCGTTCAATAACCCCGAGCGTTTACCAGAACAAACTGTAAAACGCATACTGGATACAGCCGAGGAATTGGGATATTCGCCGGATCCGATTGCACGCAGTATGAGTACCGGCCACACCGGTACGATTGGCGTGTTGTTTCCACAATCCATCCCGGATGTAATTCGTAATCCTTTTATACCGGAATTCCTGGCAGGTGTGGGAGAAATCTGCACACGAGAAGGATTTACCTTAATGTTGGTCCCTCCCTTAAAAGGAAGCATAAGGCGAGCTATTGAGAATGCTGCAGTGGATGGATTTATCACCCTGGGTTTGGAAGAATATAAAGCCACCATGGTGGTGCTGCGTCAACGCGGAGTACCTTTTATTACCGTAGATAGTGATCCAATAGAAGATATCCCGGCAGTCAATATTGATGATGAAACGGGCGCTAAAGAGGCCATGCTGCATGTCCTTGAGCAGGGCCATCGAGATATTCGAATATTAGCGATTCGTTCAGGTAGAGAAGGTCATTATGAGGAATATCACGGTACACTGCATTACCGTATGAATGGTTACTTGGCAGCCTTATCAGAATATGGGTTGGAGCTAGATCGCAAACACATCCGTTTGATAGAAGGGGCGTGTACTGAATACGGCGGTGCAGAAAGTTTTCGGGTGATCTGGAAAGGCCGGAATCGGCCCACCGCAATTGTGGCAATGAGCGATATCATGGCCATTGGGGCATTGAATGCTGCCAGAGAAATGCATATTGCGGATGAGGAAATCTCTATGGTGGGTTTTGATGACATTCCCATGGCCGCATCGGTTAATCCGGCGCTTACAACTGTGGCACAACCCCATTGTAAAAAAGGTCAATTGGCGGCTGAATTATTGCTAAACACGATTAATGGTGAAGTGGACAACACTCATTATGTATTACCTACTGAGCTGGTTTTACGTAATTCTGTATTTAAAGTTGGGGAATAATCGGTGAAGAAGACATTAGCCGTCAATATTTGACGGCTAATGCATATTCCACTGTTTCAAATGCGTGAAGATGATCGTCCCTTCCCTGGAAAAAGCGCTTTTCAATATCCGATGTAGACAAATGTTCATAGAGAAGAAAACCTGACATTTCCAACATTGCTTCCAAATCATGATATGCAAAACATGATTTCATCGGTTCCCCTGTGGCATGAGCCATTCCCAACATGGACTGTACACGTTTGGTTGAGCAGGTGAAAAGTTGTTCGTTTGGGTAATCAAACATGATACTGCTGCCTTGGGCAGAAATTGTGGCGATATCTGTTAATGTATTTGCAATGGTCTGCTGATCCAGATAATATAATACGCCCAGCCAACTGAAGAAAGACCGTTGGTTTTGTTGATAATTGGCAATGGAAAGAACTTCTGGTAGTGATGTACTTACGAAGTTAATGGGCACCAGTTGGTAGTTATCGGGCATATTCCAACCTAATTGCTGAATTCTCTCCTGCTTAAAAGCATGGGTTGCAGGATGATCAAGCTCATACACGGATATTTTCTCCAGTAGCTCGGAATGTCGAAAGGCAAAAGTGTCCAATCCGGCGCCCAGGATGACGTATTGTGTACAGCCCAATTGGATGGCATTTTGCAACATATCCTCACAGTATCGAGCTCGTGCCAAAGGTGTGGGGGCAAGTTGCGTCTGTACAATCCATTTCAGGGCTGCTTCATCGGAATTCAATGTAACGGATTCTCCGGCAGAGAAAAACGGTAATCCTGTCAGCATGTTTTGGGCGATCTGCTGATATTGTTCTTCGCCAATTATTTCATAGGCCAATGCATCATTGAAAATCAAGGGGTAATCGTTTTTGGCATGGAAGGCACGTGCAAAGGCCGAAACCAGGGCGGTCATACTGGTTTTATGCTGCTCCATGAATGCGCTCCTCCAGAATGGAATCAATGATCTGGTCAAATCCATATTGCAGGAAGTCGTCTATAGAGATGCCAAATTGTTTTTTAATGTGTTCTTCCTTATTCTCGGCCATCTCTAATAACGCGGAAATGCTTGACCATAGAACGTATACAGTTTGTCTGGGATGAATGGTATCCAGAACCACGTGGACTTTAATACCGGCTTCAATATAGGAAATGAGTACTAGATTGATTTCTTCACCGATAGTTGATATATCGGATAGTATCTGGGGTGCCACTACTTGATCAGCAGCGGTTGATTTCCGTTGGTTCACTGCCTGGAATGAATGCGGATGATTTTGATAATAGGCTTTCATCGCGTTACATACAGCGCGGTACTGGGCCATGAAATAAGGTGTACTGTTGATGGCCAGTTTGATTTCCTGATGTAAGTTCTCCAACCCCTGATAAACCAGGTGTAAATAGATATCTTCCTTGTTTTTGAAGTACTTGTAGATGGTGCGGCGGCTGTAAGTAGAAACCTCACAGATCTCTTCCATACTGGTGGCCTCGTATCCCTTTTCAAGGAAAAGACCTTTGGCACAGTCCATAACAATCTGACGGTGAAGTTCTGCCACACGTGCTCGTTTGTTTTCTTTTTGCATAAATACACCTAGATGCTAATAAGTAGAACGTAAGTATACTAAACAGAATAAGAGTTGTCAATAGCTGAAGATGAATTTTGGTAAGTTTAATATATTATGATGAGAAGAATGGAAGAAAGAAAATCAGCGATATGATATATCGCATCTTTTGATATAGATCATCCGCGTGCATATATCAATAATATCGGGTAGAAAATAATAGTGAGAATGATAACAAACAGATGTCAAGGAAAAACAGATTGACGAACCAGTTTTCCTATGTTATGATTTTTTAACCATTTCAAATGGGTCATCAATTGGATTGTAACTGGAAAACAGGCAAAACCAAGGCTAGAAAATAGTTTTGATTTTGCCTGTTTTTTTAAAATAGATTATTAACAATGAAATAAATCTGTTGTTTTTTGGGTAAATGGAAAATAATCGTGAGAGAGAATGGCTTATTTGAAATAAGCGGTTCGCCCCGGAGAAACAATACTGGAAGGTAATGATGGTATTTAATAAAAATTCTGAAAAAAAAAATTCCAATGGTAACCAGACAAATGTGATAGGTACTGTTTACAGTCCGTTTCAAGGTGATTTGATGCTGCTATCACAAATTGATGATGAAGCGTTCAGGAATGAATATCTTGGAAAAGGGGTGGCAATTTTACCTGAAGTTGGTGAAGTCTACTCTCCTGTAAATGGCGTGGTTGTCAGCCTTGCAATAACAAAGCATGCGATTGGTATTCTTTCCGATGAAAGTGTAGAAGTATTAATCCACATTGGTATTGATACTGTCAATCTTCATGGAAAATATTTTGATGTATGGGTGAAACAAGATGAACGAGTATGTATTGGACAAAAGTTAATTACTTTTGACCTACAGGCAATTTGCGAGGCCGGCCATGATATAAACTCACCGGTTGTAATTACCAACTCGGATGAATATTCAGATGTGGTTTCTGTTCCTCTACAGCATTTGCAAAAGTCTGTTAAATTACTTGAAGTATATAATTAAGTAGGCAGCAGATGCGAGTTTCACGTTTCAAGTTTTTTTGAAAACTGGAAAAGTACTCGTTGACAAGCATTACAAGAAATGCTACTATAGTTAAAATTAAAATACGGATTGTTACTGTATCTGCAGGCAAAACCAAAATCGCTCTTTGATTTTGGTTTTTTTTATTTCTGTGATTTTCTTTGCAAAAAGGAGTGCCAGGATGGAAATTGTCAAAATTCATAACAATAATGTAGTAACTTCTCTTGATTCGGAAGGGAATGAAATTGTTGTTATGGGGCGTGGCATTGCTTTTCAAAAAAAATGCACAGACTTACTTGAAGAGGGGAGAATAGAAAAAATATTTACTTTAACAGACAAATCCGTCGTTTCCAAACTGGAAGAATTAATCAAAAATATACCGTCTCAATATCTTTCGATCACAGAAGATATTGTACAGTTAGCGCAAGAAAAATTAAATACTGAGTTGAACGAAAACATTTACTTAACCCTTACGGATCATATCAGTTATGCGGTTGAGAGAATTCAGAAAGGTTTTGTAATCCGGAATCCGATGATCTGGGATATAAAATGTTTTTACAAAGATGAATTTGAAGTGGCGTGCAAAGCACTGGAAATCATTAAGGATGTTTTACAGGTTGATTTACCAGAAGATGAGGCTGCATTTATCACCCTGCATATCGTTAATGCTGCCATTAATGTGGAAGCGTATGATTCATTGAATGTAACGAAATTTATCGGTGAAATTTTGGATATCATAAAATCATTTTATGATACTGAAATGGATGAAGAAGCCATTTATTATTACCGGCTGATTACACATTTGAAATTATTTGCTCAACGGATGTTTACCACGGATGAGGTTTCCAACGGTGATAAATTCTTGTATAAGGCTGCGAAAAAGAACTATCCCGAATCTTATGCATGTGTAAAAGAAATACGCAATTTTGTTCGAGACAAATATGGCAAAGATATAGGCAAAGAAGAAATGGCTTACTTAATCCTGAATATTAAATTTATAGATGACAAAATTGCAGATAAAAACTGAAAGCCCGGCAAATAAATTTTGCTATAAAGAGTATGTGATTTAACAACGATGACAGGTTAACTTTCCAATCAATTCTCATGACATAATTTGGAAAGGCAATGCATAAGAACCATTTCGAAAAACTTGGAAACACGAAGCAGAAGGAAGTATTATTGTTTCTCTAATCAATATCAGTAGGTAGTTTTTCAAAAATAATAGGATATTTCATCATTCGGAGGCAAAACGAAATGCCGTTCGCTGTGATTTGTGTTCTTTATGAGAAAAGTATGCATCGGATTGACTGACGGAGAAAAGAAGAAGGGATTTATCTGATGAAACCAGTATGATTGCGAAAATCACTGCGGACATCGGAAAGGGCAAACGAGATTTATCTGCTTGACACAATAATATTCTAAGGAGAAATGCATGGACTTTAAAATTTTAGCCGAAAATATATTGAAGAATATTGGGGGTGCCGATAATGTGATCAGTTGCTATAACTGCATGACAAGATTACGTTTCAAGGTTGCTGATATTGAGAAAGTAAATTTTGAGCAGCTAAAACAATTGGAAGGTGTCATTGATGCCGTTCAAAAAACGAGTCAAGTGCAAATTATCATTGGACCGAATGTCGGAGAACTGTACAAAATGCTATCCCTTATGCTGCCAAGCGCCGAAAAAGGTGTCAGTAAAGAGTCTGATAGCAAATCCGATAAAAACCCACTTAATCGAGGACTGGAACTACTGGCAAGTATTTTTGTGCCGATTGTTCCCTGCCTTGCTGCAACGGGTATCATAAAATCTTTTTTGTCAATCGCATCAACATTTAACTGGATTTCTGCTGAAAGTGAAACCTATCAAATTTTATATCTAATTTCGAACATAGCGCTTTATTTTTTGCCATTCTTGATTGCGGTCAGTGCTGCAAAGCGATTTAAAAGCAATGAATACTTTGCTCTTTGTATCGCCGGTGCACTTATGTATCCGACAATTATGGATGCTACCAGTGCGGGCACGGAATTTCTGCATTTCTTGAGTATTCCCATCCGCGTGGTGAATTATTCTTCATCCGTAATTCCAATATTATTGGCCGTTTTCTTTGCGGGTTATATTCAACGCTGGCTTGAAAATAAAATGCCAAAGGTGCTGCAATTGCTTCTTGTAGCCGCTATTGAGTTCCTGATTGTCATTCCGGTTGAATTAATTGTTTTTGGCCCGTTGGGCGTATATTTTGGCGAGATCATCACGGTAGGCGTATCCTGGATATTTGTGCGTGCCAGTATTCTAGGCGGATTTATTCTAGGCGCAATCCATATTCCTTTGGTGCTTTTCGGTGCGCATTATGCGGAAGTACCTCTGATTGTGCAAGAATTTTCCACAAAAGGCTACACACAAATTATGGCAACAACGAGCATGTCTACGATTGCCTTAGCTGGAGCAGTGATAGCTGTTTATATTAAAACCAAAAATAGCAAAAGTAAAACCCTGGCAGCCTCCGTTATGGTGCCGACCCTTTTCAGCATTTCCGAACCAGCGTTATATGGTATCGCAACCAAATTCAAAATGGTTTTGCTGGCAACCATTATTGGGGGTGGCGTTGGCGGTGCTATCATCGCAGCAATTGATTTCCAGCAAACAATTCTTGGCGGTCTGGGTGTATTTTCCTTTATCCTGTTTGTGGCTAATCCGGATTTCTGGGGATATGTTGTAGCAACACTTGTTACATTAGTAATCGCATTCTTAATTACTTATTTTACATTCAAGGATGAGAATGTAAAGATCGAAATATGAGTTGAGATTTGTAAAATCCTCAGAGAGTGGATCGAAAAGCATTGTACCGAACTTGTTAAGGGAGCACAGAAACACCATTGAAGATAATCTCTCTGAGGAACCCTTTTTTATGAATTCAGTTTGGTATTGCGGCAAAAAATTGATTAAACAATGTCTCAAGCTGTTTCAAAAGCTTGAGACATTGATGACAGAATTTTGTGAGGCAAAGAATGACAAACATGGAATTTCCAACAACGTTTTTGTGGGGTGGTGCGACAGCCGCTAATCAGATTGAAGGGGGGTATCAGGAAGGTAGTAAAGGATTAAGTATTTCAGATGTGATGACAAATGGTTCACACCTGGTAGAACGGGAAATTACGGATGGCATTATTGAAGGGAAGTATTATCCCAGCCATACCGCTATTGATTTTTATCACCGATATAAAGAGGATATTAAACTGTTTGCGGAACTTGGATTCAAATGCTATCGTATGTCGATAGCCTGGACCCGTATATTTCCCAATGGGGATGAAAGTGAACCGAACGAGGCAGGTTTAAAATTTTATGATGATGTTTTCGATGAATTGCTGAAATATGGTATTGAACCTGTAGTGACGCTTTCTCATTATGAAATGCCGTATTATTTAACCCAAAAATATGCTGGCTGGTCAGATCGTAAAGTGGTTGGTTTTTTTGAAAACTATTGTGAAGCTGTTTTTACCCGTTACAAAGACAAAGTAAAATATTGGATGACATTTAATGAAATCAATGGCTTGTCTGTGGCTGGTCCGGCGGCCTGGGCTGGAGGGGGAATGTTGTCAGCCGATACGAAAATGATTTACCAGGCTGCGCACCATTTGCTGCTCGCCAGTGCAAAAGCCGTGAAATTGGGTAAAACCATTAATCCTGATTTCCAAATTGGTATGATGGCAGGTATGCTAAACCGTTATCCATTTAGTTGTAATCCGGATGATGTGTTGGCCTGTATTGAGGATATGCGCGAAGTTTATTTTTTTTGCGATGTAATGTGCCGCGGATATTATCCGGCTTTTGTGCTGAAACAATTTGAAAGAGAAGGCATCAAGATTGAAATGGAAGCCGGTGATGCTGCAATTTTGAAAGAGGGCACTGTCGCCTACATTGGTTTCAGCTATTATATGACATTTACATCTACCGCGGATAAATCATTGATTCCAAAGGATATGCCCGGATTCATTAAAGCGCCCAAGAACCCATACCTTGAAGAATCAGATTGGGGTTGGCAAATTGACCCGGCTGGTTTGCGGATTGTATTAAATATTTTGTATGATCGCTATCAGATTCCTTTATTTGTGGTCGAAAACGGACTTGGAGCAATCGATAAAGTAGAGGAAAACGGAGAAATAATTGATGACTATCGCATTAATTATCTTGCAGCCCACATTCAGGAAATGAATAAAGCGATTAATATAGACGGTGTTGACTTGATGGGCTATACCCCCTGGGGATGTATTGATCTTGTTTCGGCATCTACCGGTGAAATGAAAAAAAGATATGGCTTCATATATGTTGATCGGGATGACATTGGGGGTGGAACGCTGGAACGAAGCAGAAAGAAGTCTTTTTACTGGTATAAGAAAGTCATAGAATCAAATGGGGCTAATCTGGAAAACTAGTAAATCGAAGCTTGGATTGTTGGTTACTTTGCCGGAATATCGGCATATGTTGGTAAAAAAGAAGTATATTTGATTTACGTGAAAAGAAAACTGATAAAGAAATCTCTGGATTATTCTGGAGATTTCCATGATATTGGATCTGTATTTGCCATTTGAATCCTTGAACCTGACCATATGGTATTAGAATGGTTGATGGTTTTGTGAGTATTTCCTGTTTAGTATGTCGGATTTTGGCAGCGGTGTAGTTAGCAGGAATAACTTTAAATTGTATTGATATGAATGTGAATTCTATTTGAAAGGGCGGGTTTGGGCGAGGTAAGTTTTTGTATAGATGAAACCACTTATCCTCGCCTTAACCACGGTCTATAGGGAGAGTATATGAACCAATAAATTACCAGATGATAGAAGTCGATAAATAATTCAAATTTTATGACACTACTTGAAGGAAGTATTTTCAAAGTAGTCTGTAATTAAATCCATCAAATCGTTGAAGAATCGGGCTGGATAGTGAATAACATTATGAACCAACCCAGGAGTATTGCGGTGAATCACTGATCACAGTGGCCTTGATGTATCACACGATAGCCATTTTGCCATCCGATTTTCTCGAAGTGATTATCTTTTTTCTTGAATATATTCTTTATAGCGTTGAGCCAAAGAATTTCGTTTACGGGTTACTTCACCAGATTGACTTGCTTTGCATGACCATAAACCACCTGGGAATATATAATGGGATAATGGCTTTTTTCCTAATCGATAAGCCCAATCCACCATATCGAAAAGCGGCCACCAGGTGTATCCAATTATTGGTATGCCAGCAGCCTGCGTTTGGCGAACAACAGCGATCGTTTCATCCATCCATTGTTTTCGTTTCTCAATTTGAGTGACAGTACATCCGGTTTCAGTGAGCATCATCGGTAGTTGATAACGATCCCATGCATTCTTGAAAACTTCCAACAGATCTGTAGCTTCCAGGCCAATTTTTAGTTCGGGTGTATCATTTGCACCCATTATCAATTCCCCTCCTGAAATTGGATAGTAGTTGACACCTAGTACATCGGGCTTGGAGCCATGTTCCCGGAACCAGTTGATATCCTGCTCCGAAACGCCGTGCTTGAGAAGAAATCCATATAAGTGGTTACGTTCAGAAAAGCCACCGGTAATCAGGTCGAAACCTAAATACCGATCTTCACACCAATCTTTCACCACACTATGTAATCTTTCATCTTTTGTCCATGCCTTCCCAAAAGCCTCAACCTGGATGAGCGTAGCATTGGCATCTGCTTCTCTTATTGCTTTTGCGGTTAATACTGTCCCTCGAGCTATGGGGATTAATAATTTTACATAGCCATCATTGCCTTTCATATACGGTGGCCATTCACCACGCATTCCACAAAATTCTGCGTTAACAGTTGGTTCGTTTAGAGGTGTGTAAAAACGAATCAGGTCTTTATACCTGGATGCGAAGGCATAGGCATAATCAGCAACCCGTTGCGGATAACAAGCATTCAAAAAGGAGTTTTCCAACCACAATGGTGTTCCGTAATGCATCAGATCAATTATTGGCTGAATATTTTTTTTGTTAACTAAATAGTCTAGCACCTCGTCCACCCATGCCCATTCAAAAACACCGGGAGCAGGGTTGACCTTGTACCAGGGCACTCCCCAACGAATATGACTTACACCTAATTCAGATGCAAGATCAAAATCTTGTTTCCATTGACGGTAATGATCCATTAATTGGTATTCATCTAAAGCACGCATATCCGCCCGTGTTTGAGGTATGAATGTATCTTCGATTCCGACACACCAAGCAAAATTATTTCCAATGAGTTGTTCCATATTCAATACCTTTGTATATATAAATTTTCCTATTATTTGGTGAATTATCCTTTTAATCCGGTTGTACTAATACCTTTAATGAAATATTTTTGTGCCAACAAAAATACAACGAAGAGCGGGATTAATGAAATTACGGCTGCGGCCAGGGTTGGACCATATTCCAAGGTTCTTTGCCCAACGAAAAGTGCCAGACCTGCTGAGAGCGTTCGCATTTTTGTGGTACTGGTTAACATCAAGGGATAGAGCAAATCATTCCAATTGCCCATTAAATTGATGATTGCCAATGTAATAATGGCTGGTTTATTAAGGGGCAGCATGATTTTGAAAAAAATTTGAAATTCATTGTAGCCATCGATTCTTGCCGCTTCTTCGAGTTCTTTTGGCAGTGCAACGAACGAAGCCCGCATTAAAAATATGCCAAAGGCATCCGCCATTCTCGGTAATATCAAACCAGCGTACTTATTTAATATGCCAAGTTTGAATACCTCAATAAATAACGGAATCATAAGTACCTGGAAGGGGATCATCATTGTAATCAGGATTGCGGTGAATAAAAAGTTTTTCCCCTTGAAGTTGTAGCGTGCAAATGCATATCCGGCCATTGCATCAAAAAGCACCGAAATGACAGTAACAGAGCCGGAAAAAATAACAGTGTTTTTCAGGAAGTCCAAGAGGGGAATACTATCCCATACTTTGATATAAGATGAAACGGTAAATTGATTGGCAAACAGGGTGGGAGGAAATTTTACAATATCCGTATCAACCTTAAAACTGGTTAAGATTAACCAGAAGAAAGGATAAACAACGATGATGAGAAGAATACCCATCGATAGATATAAAAGTGATTGGCCAAGCACATTTTTTTTCGTCATTGTTCTATCCCTTGGAAATATCAACAGTTTCTCTTTGCGTAATATAGTTATTTGTCAGCAGGGAAATAACCATAATAATTATGAAGAGGATGACCGCGATAGCAGAGGCGTAACTTAAATTGAAGGGCTGAGTGGCAAACCCGACATTGTAAATGTACATAACTAACGTCTCTGTCGTATGGAGCGGTCCACCTTGAGTCATTACATAGATTTGATCAAAAACTTGAAATGAGCCAATTGTATTTGTAATAATGCAAAAACCAAGGCTGGGTATGAGGAGTGGCAGGGTGATTTTAAAGAACTGAATAATGCTGTTCGCGCCATCTATTTTAGATGCCTCATAATAGACTTGCGGGATGCCTTGTATACCAGAAATTAAAATCATCATCGTCAACCCAAAATTTTTCCAGACGGTTGTTAGAATAATTACCGGCATGGCCATGTTTGGGTCGCTGAGGAATTTTAAACGAGGTAATCCAAGTTGGAAAAGATAATATGGTAGTATCCCGATTTGAGGGTCCAGGAGAAAAGACCAGACAATGCCCACCGCAGTTAAAGAACAGATTGTTGGTATAAAAAATACGGTGCGAGCAAATTTTTGAAATACTGTATTTTTTGAAAGAAGTACTGCAACAATCAGTCCTAAAATGACCTGCAATGGTACTTCAAATAAAAAAATGAATGTATTCTTCAAGGCATTCCAGAAACGATCATCGTGAAACATTCTCTCATAGTTGGAGAACCCAACAAAATTTGGCGGATTTAGAAATATGGTCACATCCTGAAAACTAATTACTACTGCATAAATAAGAGGTACGAATACAAATACCAGCAGTGTCAAAATTGCGGGAAGCAAAAATATATATGCAGCACCTTTTGGCTTTTTAAAGTATTTCAAAATTCGTATGAGAATATTTGGCATATTTTATACCTCTTCAACTTAATTAATTTCATATTGCTGCTGTATATGCATTGTTTCCGATTTGTTATTCAGGTAATTACTGGTAAAATGCAAATGATAATCGGCCATAGAAGACATACCTGCTTCGTTCAATATTGAAAATTGTTGCCTATCCATCATTCTACTTGATGGATAGGCAAGTCCTAATTATCGCTTAATTTTCTTGAAGAATGGCATCAATCTGCTCGGAGGCACCTTTAACCATTTCTTCTACGTCACCTTCGTTTTGAAGCTGTTCAATCAGAGGGAACAATACATTGGCATCAATATTTGCCGCACTATCAACACCACCCATCCATGGGGCAGCATTTTTCCCGTTGTTGGCTAAAATCGCGATGTTTGCATCTGCCTGAATTTCGGGATCGTTGATTACAGAGTTGAGATAGGGCGGAATACCAACAGACAATGACCATTTCTTGCCAATCTCGGTGGAATTCCAGTATTTCAGGAATTCATATACGGCCACTTTTTGGGAATCTTCCGTACCAGTGGGAATAGAGAACAGTGTTCCATCGTATATAGCCACTGCACCGGCAGAGCCACCTGGAATTTGTGCTACGCCAAAATTGATGTTGTGGCTAACTAAACCGGGGATGAGCCATGGGCCATTAATATAGATACCTAACTGACCACTTTGCATTAAGTTATCCATTGCCACGCCACCAGTGCTTTTAGGGGAGACCTCTTCTTCATATGCCAAACGATGCAGATATTCAAACGTTTCCATGTTGGCATCGGAATCCAGCACCGATTTATTTGTGCTCACATCTACAACATCACCACCATTGCCTTTGATAAAAACGGCATAGAATTGGGGGGCAGCACTTGCACACATGCCCAAACCATACTGGCCTTTACTTTCATCAGTAAGTTTTATGGCATATTCCTCCAATTCGGCGAAGGTTGTCGGGGGAGATTCTGGATCCAAGCCTGCAGCCTCAAAGAGATCCTTGTTCCAATACATGTTGGTAGTATCCAAAAGTTGCATAGGAATACCGTAAAGTTTCTCATCGAATTTTCCGAGTTCGAGTGCGGAAGGGATGAAATCGGTTTGATCCGCACCAGAAACGCTGAAGAAATCACTTAAATCTTCAATGGAGCCTTGCTTTGAGTAGGCAAGTGTATCTGCGATATTTAATGCGATTAGATCAGGGGCAGTATTGGTAGCAATTGCGGGCGGTACTTTTTGGGTAAATACAGAACTGGACATGATATCCATTTCAATAAGTATTTTTCCCTGATAGGCTTCATTGAAATCTGCAACGATTTCTTTCAATGTGTCGCCATCTGATCCGGTAAAACTGTTCCAGAAAGTGATGGTGACCGGTTCAGCTTGAACTTCGGAAGGTTCTTCGGCTGCCTGATCGGCTGCAGTGGCTGGTTGTTCCGCTACTGTCTCTACTGGATCTGCATTGGGTGAGGACTGGCATCCGGCGAGGAGTAGACTAACCATCAATATGAAATTAACTAACAAAGACAAACGGATTCTCATTTTTTCTCCTTCAAAATTTTGTATGAAAAGAATAATCTGCAATCTCATCTTTTTGTTAAGATAAAGATAATCTGTTGTTATTTTCACCTCCTGCAAATAGACAAGTTGAATTAGATGATCACCTGATAGGGGATCATAGTGGTCGAATTATTACGATGGACTAGCTTTTTGTTGATATTTACACTGCAATTACAGTGCAGGATAATGCTGGTAGTTCTATGTTGATGTTTTGATCGACGACGGGCATATCTCCTAAATCTACTGTCCTGACGTTGTGCGGATGATCGAATGAATTAATCAACTTTGGATTGTCTCCCGCCAATTGATAAACATGGGCAGTTTTGAGAGGTTCAAAGCCCTGCCATTTGATATTTACAGATTCAGATCCATTTTGACTGCGATTGACAATGAAAACAGCACCTTTTCGGGTCGTTTCATCGAAACTTGCTGAGACATCTAATAGGGGAACATCACCAAATTCCGGGGTCTCTATCAGAGGAGATTTGCATAGGGCTTCCATGGATTTTCCTGAGGCAAACTGGCTGAACAATTGAAAAGGATAAAAAATTGTCTGACGCAACAAACCTTCGGGCGTTGTCAGAATGGGCGCAATGACATTGACCAATTGGGCCAGGCAGGCCATCTTCAATACATTACAGCGGCGTAAAAATACATTCATCCATTGTGCAACAACAAGCGCGTCTTCCAGATTATAGACTTCTTCAATTAAATGGGGCGCTTCACACCAGGTCCCTTGTGTTTCCATGTTTTTATACCAGACATTCCATTCATCCCAGGATAAAAATACCTGATGATTTGAGCGTTGTTTTGCACGTACATACCTGAGCGTGCCCTCCAATGTATCAATAAAGGATTCGAATTCAAGAGCCAAAGCTAAGTAGCTGGTAGTGTCATTGGCGTTGTTGTTGGCGTAATGATGCATGGATAAATAATCTACATGTTCCCAGCAGGTTTCCAGTACCTGGCGGTCCCATTCCGGGAAAGTCGGCATGGTTTTATTGGAAGACCCACAAAGAATTAACTGAATGGAGGAATCCTGCCATTTCATCATTTTTGCAGCCTCTCTGGCTTTGCGCCCATATTCATCTGCTTCCAAATGTCCAATTTGCCATGGACCATCCATCTCATTGCCAAGGCACCATTTTTTTACATGGTAGGGTTCCATGATGCCATGACTTTGACGCAAATCGGCATAATAACTGCCTGAATCAGCATTACAATATTCCACCAAGGCCGCGGCTTCTTCTATCGTTCCGGTTCCCAAGTTGACACCCAGCATGGGCTCGGTTTTTAATTCCTGGCAATATTGCATAAATTCATTAAGACCAAACTGATTGCTTTCGATGGACTGCCACGCCAAATCCCGCTTCCGGGGACGTTTTTCCCTGGCACCCACACCATCCAACCAGTGATAGCCACTTAACATATTCCCACCGGGGTAACGAATAACCGTGGGGGCTAGTTCTTTCAAAGCTGCTAAAACATCTGTGCGAAAACCGCGCTCATCTGATAGTGGAGATTCCGGATCATAGATTCCCTCGTATACCATTCGCCCCATATGCTCAATAAACCCCCCAAAAATATGAGGGTCAATTTCCCCAATGCTGCGATCGTAGTCAATTAAAATTGTACTCGTCATGTCATAGCCTCGTATCAGAAATGGTTAATTTTTATCTATCAGAAATTTGCTGATACCCCTTTCCAAGGGTCGTTTCTCTGGGAATCAGCGAATAACCAGGTTCAAAATATTTTGGTGAATCTGTTCTCTTCCCATTGATTCGGTCTAGTAATAAATTTACGCCAAGTGAAGCAGCTTCGCGACGGTCGATGGCTATGGTAGAGAGAGAAGGATTGTAATAGCGACTATCAATAATATCGTCCACGCCAATAACAGCCACATCTTCTGGGACGCGATATCCTTTATCAATGAGCACTTTTATCGCACCCAGAGCAAGTAAATCATTGAAACAAAAAACTGCATCCGGTTTATTTTTTGAGGACAATAACTTTTCCATGACTTCGGCGCCGTGATCTCGATGATAATTTGGAACCGCTACGGGGATCATCCATTCGGAATTGATAGTTAGCCCCGCTGATTCCATTTCCCGGATGAAGCCTTCGGCTCTTTGTTGCGGCATATTGCCCAATGCTGTGTCTGATGTCATACCAATCGAGGCAATATTTTTTCTTCCAAGACTGATCAGGTGTTTGGTAGCGCTGCGGGCAATGCCGATATTATCGAGGACAATATTATCAAAAACGGTTGTCTGTTGACGTTCGCCGTACAGCACGACGGGGACTGTGTGCCTGAATTCTGATAGATCCAGCAGGTGGGGGGCCATCATGATGCCATCCACAGGTAATTGGAGTGCACCACTCACAATTGATCGCAAAATTTCAGGGTCGTTATCTGTAAAGCTAAGAATGACCGTATATTTCCGGCGACTTGCTTCTTCGATGACAAACTGTGAGAGTTCAGATAAATATGGATTCATGATATCCGGCAAAACCAGGGCAATTAGGCCCATTTTTCCTTTGCGTAAATATTTTGCCGCCATATTTGGCACATAGCCCAGTTCCTCAGCTACTTTCATCACTTTTTCAAATGTTTCCTGGCTGTAATGGCCTTCCTTTCTTTTAAGGACATTGGAAACTGTCATTACAGATACACCAGCTTGCTCAGCGATATTTTTTAAGTTGTTATTCATAAGTAATCCATGTTTGCAAAATTGATATATTATAGGTTTATCGTTAAACTTTAACGATAAACCTATAATAGCACGCAGGAATTTGTTTGTCAATAACCAATATTTCATGGAACATCAAACCACAAAGTAATAGGCAGCCATGCAAATACTTTCAGTTGATGAGTTCGATGTTAATCCTCTTCCAAGCTGAAAGCTGTGTATCTCATATCAATAAAGAGTCTTCTAGTATTATCCGTAATGATTGGGAGATGCAGGGTAGCCATTCGTTCGTGTTTTCCACTAATAATTACAAAATTCTCTTTATTCTACAAAGTTAAACATAATTAACAATAATGAATAGGAGTTGTCAAATCGAGAATTAGGTACTTAACCGTTGGTGTTTCAGCATTATTACATGTGAACGGAAAACAACTTTTCATCTATGCCATTCATATATCGTTAGTATAATAAATTTCTAGGATACAACAGAAATGTATGAGGTACACGATGAGAAATCGAATCCTTTTAATAGATGATGATAAGGATTTATGCAAGCTGTTAAAGAAAAATCTTCAAACCGATGGCTATGTTGTTGTTGTTCGTCATGATGGTGAATCCGGTTTGAACGAAGCACTCATGAATGATTATCACCTATTGGTATTGGACGTCATGCTACCCAAAATAAGTGGTTTTGATGTTTTAACCAATATCCGTAATAAACGTAATGTTCCAATTTTGATGTTAACAGCAAAAGATAGTGAAATTGATAAAGTCACCGGTTTACGTATGGGGGCAGATGATTATCTTACGAAACCATTTAGCATAAATGAGTTTTTGGCTCGCGTTGCTTCTCTTTTAAGAAGATACACCGTTCTTAATCCAGACGATAATGATGAAAACCAAATCCTCAATACAGGCAATGTACACATTGATCTTACTCGACATGAAGTCAGTGTAAATGATCAATTGATTGAATTGACAGCCAAAGAATTTGATTTGCTTTATTTTTTGGCAAGCAACAAGGGTAAGGTGTTTACAAAGAAACAGATTTATCGTGGGGTTTGGGAAGAAGAGTACGCCTTTGATGGCAATAACATCATGGTTCATATTCGCCGTTTACGTAAAAAAATTGAACCTGACCCTGAAAATCCAATGTATATTTTGACGGTTTGGGGGGTGGGATACAAGTTTGGTGGTGATGCATGATGTTACAAGCCATTGTTATTGTTTTATTAATTGGTTGTTTGAGTTTGTTATTCTATCTATGGCGCGGGAAAAAGGAAGAAAAAGAATGGTTGAAATTATTGCAACGATACCGGGCGGGAAATAAAGAGAAAATATTTTCCAGACATAATGGTGTCCCTACCGATATCGCCTTTGAGCTGAACCGGATCATTGGTGAAAATCAGGAAGAATTTCAACAATTCAAAAAAGCTGATCAGGCAAATAAATTGTTATTAACCAGCCTTTCCCATGATGTGCGAACACCATTGGCTTCTTTACTGGGTTATCTGGAGGCATTGGATAAGGGTACCCTGGACTCAGGTGAGACAGAGGAATATATTTCAGTTGCATATCGGAAAGCTAATGATTTAAAAGCTTATATTGATACACTTTTTGATTGGTTTAAACTGAATTCCCAGGAGCAGCAATATCAATTAGAAGCGGTAGAGATTAATGAATATACCCGTGAGATTCTTATTGAGTGGTTGCCGGTATTTGAGCAATCGCAAATCACGTTAAATGCTACTATTCCGGAGAGTGATTTTATTCTGTTTTTGGATAAATTTGCATACACTCGGATTATTAATAATTTACTTCAAAATGCCATAAAGCATGGCCATTGTTCTGAGATCCACATCTGTGTTGAAAAAAATACTGCTTCTGTTTTGATACAAGTGGGAAATAACGGAAAGGCAATTCCGGCGGATCAGATGCCGTATATATTTGGTCGGTTATACAAAGGGGATGCAGCTCGGTCGGATCGCGGCAGCGGCCTTGGTTTGGCAATCGTGGATGAGTTGGTTCGTGGTTTGGATGGTGAAATTTCTGTTTCCAGGTCTGATGAAACGAATACCGTTTTTTGTATTAAATTCCCCTATAAAAAGTAAGAATAAAGTAAGAATTAAGACAGGGCTTTGTCAGGATTGATTGCTAAAATTCATTTCATAAAGGAGACATTTAACAATGACAGAATTTGTGATTGAAACGCATGCACTGACAAAGCAATTCGGGGATCAGTTAGGCGTTAATACGCTTGATTTGCATATTCCGCGAGGAAAGATCTACTGTTTATTGGGACGAAATGGCGCTGGAAAAACAACCACCATGCGCATGTTGTTGAATTTGGTTCGGCCCACGAGCGGAAACATATCATTATTTGGTAGACCTCATACAGAAAATCCGGATAAAATATATCGCAGAATTGGCTCTTTGGTAGAATCACCCGGTTTTTATGAAAATTTGACCGGACCGGAAAATTTGAAGATATTGGCCCGCTTACGGGGAATGCATCGCAAGGATAGCATTGATTATGCATTATCTGTCGTTGGATTGGAAAAAGAGCCCAAGAAACGCTATTCCAATTATTCCCTGGGCATGAAACAACGCTTGGGCATTGCAGCCGCCATCATGCATGAACCAGAACTTCTTATTCTGGATGAACCGATTAATGGGCTCGACCCGATTGGTATTCATGAACTTCGTACATTCTTGCTTTCACTTTGTAAAGAGAAAGGAATAACCATTTTTATTTCCAGTCATGTGTTAAGTGAAGTGGAACAACTGGCCGATATTATCGGTGTGATGCATGAAGGCAGCCTGTTGGAAGAAGTGGATATGGCTGATTTGCATCAACGAAACCGGCAGTATGTTGAATTTGATGTTTCTAATGTGAACACCGCTGCTTTGCTGTTGGAACGCCAGTTTCATACTTCCGATTATTCAGTATTGGATCATCAAACAATTCGTTTATATGAATGTATTGATCAACGCGGTGAGATTAATTCTTGTTTTGTGGAAAACCACTTAGTTGTATCCAAAGTGACTGTTAGTGAAGAAAAACTGGAAGATTATTTCTCAGGTCTGATCGGAGGGAATGGCAATGTTTGATCTCGTCTATTGTGAATTTGCAAAATTAAAACACTCAAATATGTTGTTGATCAGCTTCCTGGGGGCCTTTGTTGCACCTTCCATGATGTTTATTGAAGCAATAAGAATACATGCTTCTCAACCGGAAAGAGCATTTGGTATTGGAGATATGTATAGCAGTTGTTTACTGTACAGCATGCTGTTGTTTGGGACAGTGGTATATGTGGTTATCGGTTCTTATTTATTTAGCCGGGAATACACGGAAAATACGCTCAAATCTATTCTGACAATTCCTGTATCTAAATCATCCTTTTTAATCAGTAAGTTCATTATGTTTTTGATCTGGATACAGGTGCTGACCCTGATCACCTGGGCAAGTATGTTGATGTTTGCCGCGATATTTATCGCCATGTATCATTCCATGACACTGGATTGGATGGTAGCTATGCAATATTTAGGTAGTATGCTGCTAGGTGGTTTGTTATTGTTTATTACGCTATCCCCATTCATATTTGTAACCTTATGGACAAAACAGGTCGTCATTCCAGTGATTGCTGCAACCGCAATTGTGATGGGCAATGCAGCTTTAGCCAATGAAAGTTTGGGCGCCTTGTTCCCCTGGACAGCAACATTTTTGTTGGTCAGTGATCGCCTGGTAGATACGGGTTACTCGATTGGATTATCAATGGGTTTGATTATCCTCGTATCTGCCGTTGGATTTGGCCTCAGTGCATGGTATTTTGCTAACGAGGATGTGAAGTAATGGCATGGCGTCTGATTGACATCCTGCATGCAATCTTGTTTGGCATTGTTGAAGGCGTTACCGAGTGGCTGCCAATCAGCAGTACAGGACATCTGATACTGGTGGATGAATGGATCCAATTAAATATTAGTACCGAGTTCAAGGAATTGTACTTTGTGGTTATTCAGCTGGGCGCTATCATGGCGGTGGTGGTTTTGTTTTGGAAAAAACTCTTCCCAATAACCAATGAGAATGGTTTACAGGTGAAGAAACCGATACTTGTGTTATGGCTAAAGGTGATTGTGGCTTGCATTCCTGCCGGCATCTATGCAATTACACTTGATAATACATTGCATGAAGTTTTTTATAATTATCAAACAGTTGCCGTGATGTTGATTTTGTTAGGGATTTTGTTTCTACTAATCGAGTATGTGAATGCCAGTAAAGAACCAAAGATTGTCGAGATTGCCAACATAACCTATACAGCAGCCTTTATTATCGGTATCGCCCAATTAATGGCAGCCATCTTCCCCGGAACATCTCGTTCCGGGGCGACCATTCTTTGTGGTCTGTTGTTGGGTTTATCACGTAGCACCGCCGCAGATTTTTCCTTCGTGCTGGCAATTCCGGCCATGTTTGGGGCAAGCTTGCTGAAATTACTGAAATTAGGATTTGTATTCAGTAGTTCCGAGATTTTGATATTGTTGATTGGAACGCTGACTGCTTTTCTGGTTTCGATGGTTTCGATCAAGTTTTTGCGGGGGTACATCAAAAAACATGATTTCAAAGTGTTTGGCTGGTACCGCATTGTGTTGGGGGGATTGGTGATGTTGAGTTTTCTCTAGGGATGTTGAAATGAGCGGGAAACCCTGATGTCGGGTTTTGGTAATTATCTGAAATTAGAATTAGTAAGATTTTCCTCAATCCGGCTACGATTTTTCCCCCACAACTTTTCCCTCACCTTGACACTTCCCCTTCACTGTATTAAAATAAACGCACCCTCAAGTAAGGGCCTGTAGCGCAGTTGGGAGCGCGCATCAATCGCACTGATGAGGTCGAGGGTTCGAATCCCTCCAGGTCCACTGGAGCGAGCCTGACTGAAGCTTGCGGTGGAATTTACAAATAGAATAGACAAAAATGGGCCCATGGCGCAGTTGGGAGCGCGCCTCAATGGCATTGAGGAGGCCGAGAGTTCGAGTCTCTCTGGGTCCACTTTTCAGACACTCAGGCTGTTTTTCCTGGGTGTTTATTTTACAAAATACGATATAAAACGGATTGGAGTATGCTGTTATTCGGCAGAGAGTCAGATCAGCGGCTGAAAGTCTGACAAGGTGTATCCGGAGCACAGGAACAGTCCTCGCCAATCAACTGTGAAAACAGTACGTTGCATGCCTGAAATCAAGTAAGGCAGCCGGTTTCGCCCGATATCGCGAACCTGAGTGGCCTGTATCATGGGCAATCTGGGTGGTACCGCGGAGTGTTCTTCTTCGTCCCTTTGGATGAGGAAGTTTTTATTTTAAGGAGTCAAGCATGGCGAATATGGAATTTCAGGAATACAAACCACAAGAGATCGAAATCAAATGGCAGAAAAAATGGGATGATGACGGTATCTATCATGCCGATATCAACCCGGATATGAAAAAATATTATGCAATGACCATGCTTCCTTATCCATCCGGCGACCTTCATATCGGTCACTGGTATGCCATGGCGCCATCGGATGCGCGCGCGCGTTTTATGCGCATGCAGGGCTACAATGTCATGTTCCCGATTGGCTTTGACGCCTTCGGTTTACCTGCGGAAAATGCGGCCATCAAAAATAACATTCATCCCAAAACCTGGACCTTTGCAAATATTGAGCGCATGCGCGGACAGCTACGCTCGATGGGTGCCATGTTCGATTGGCGCCGTGAGATGGTCAGTGCCGATCCGAAATATTATCACTGGACGGAATGGTTCTTCGTTCAGCTGGTCAAGCATGACCTGGCTTATCGCAAGATGTCGCCGGTGGATTGGTGTCCGCAGTGTAATACAACCCTGGCACGTGAGCAGGTCTGGGGCGATGACCGGCATTGCGAGCGCTGTAATACGCCAGTCATTAAAAAGAAATTGAATCAGTGGTTCTTTAAAACAACTAATTATGCAGATGAGCTGCTGGACTTTTCCACGATTGATTGGCCGGAAAGGGTACAGTTGCTGCAAACCAACTGGATTGGAAAATCCAGCGGGGCATCCGTGGTATTTAAGACCGAACAAGGCGATGATCTGGAGGTCTTTACCACGCGTCCGGATACGCTGTTTGGGGCGACCTTCATGGTCCTGGCACCGGAACATCCCCTGGTAGATAAATTGATCAGTGATGCCCAAAAAGCTGAAGTGGCAGCCTATCGTGAGACGGCGTCCCGTCAGACGGATATTGAGCGTGAGGCCACGGATAAAGAAAAAACCGGTGTATTCACAGGTGGTTATGCGATTAATCCGGTCAATGAAGAACGCATTCCGATCTGGATTGCCGATTATGTGCTGATGTCCTATGGGACAGGCGCAATCATGGCCGTGCCAGCCCACGATCAGCGTGACTTTGAGTTTGCGCGCAAGTTCGGTATTGAAATTCGAGTTGTCATCCAACCGAATGATATTGATCCGATTATCGAAGCTGACATGACCGAAGCCATCCCGGCCAAGGGCGGAATGGTGAACAGCGGTTCGCTAAGCGGCACCAGCATGGAAGAAGCCTTCCCCAAAATGATTACCTTTCTGGAATCCAAAGAGATTGGCAAGGAAGCTGTAAACTATCACCTGCGCGACTGGTTGATCTCACGGCAGCGTTATTGGGGTGCACCCATCCCGATGATTCACTGTGCCAAATGCGGTGTCGTGCCCGTGCCGGAAGATCAATTACCGGTGCTGCTGCCGGATGATGTGGAGTGGACACCCACAGGGGAAAGCCCGTTGAAATTGCACCCGACCTGGAAAAATGTGAAATGCCCGGTATGTGGTGGGGATGCGGAACGTGAGACGGATACCATGGATACCTTCATGTGTTCATCATGGTATCATCTGCGCTACTTAAGCCCGAATTGCGACACTTGGCCGTTTGATCAAAAGGAATACGACTACTGGATGCCGTTGGATATCTATACTGGTGGCATTGAGCACGCCACCATGCATTTGATTTATACACGCTTTTTCCATAAAGCCTTGCGTGATATGGGCATTACCAAAGGTTCTGAACCGATGTTGATGCTGCGTAATCAGGGTATGGTTTTGGGCGAGGATTCCGAGAAAATGTCCAAAAGCCGTGGCAACGTGGTTGCTCCGGATAATCTGGTGAATGAATATGGAGCAGATACGATTCGTGCCTATCTGATGTTCTTTGCCCGTTGGGAACTGGGCGCGCCGTGGAGTTACAGTGGTATCGATGGCACCAACCGTTGGATTCGGCGTACCTGGACTGCCGTGATGGAACCGACTGATAACATAATCGATGATGCAGAAGTGTCAAAAAACCTGCGCCGGAAATTACATCAGACGGTTGATAAAGTAACGCATGATTTTGAGCATTTTGAATTCAACACGATCATTTCATCGATGATGGAATTGATGAATGAGATGTTCAAAGCCAAAGCGGCCGGCTTGTGGAACACACCTGTCTGGAACGAAACCGTTGATGTTTACTTGCGTTTGATGGCGCCTGTGGCCCCGCATATTACTGAGGAATTATGGGCGGCATTGGGAAAATCCTATTCCATCCATACGCAACCCTGGCCGGAATATGATGCCGAGGCAGCCAAAGAAGAAGAAATTCCGTTGATTGTGCAGATCAATGGAAAAGTACGCGACAAGATCATGGTGACGGTGGATATCTCCAACGCTGATGCTGAAAAGAAGGCATTGGCCAGCCCGGCAGTACAGAAATTCCTGGATGGCAAAACACCGAAAAAGGTTATTGTGGTTCCCGGACGCCTGGTCAATATTGTTGTTTGATACTGGTTATTGATAAAATTTATATACCAGACCCTAAGGGTTTTTTAAAACCCTTAGGGTCTCTTCTTTATAATTGGTATGTGAATATTAGAATGACTGCATTAAGACCTAATGTGCTTGATAATGAATAACTAGATTGGGCTATTCCTTCTAATCGGTAATTTGCGTGTGTAAAAAGTCAGGAAAAGCAGTACTCCCATAACAAGCAGTAAATCAACCAGAATGGCAATTAAGACAGCCTTTCCGCCGGAAGCTTGAAAGATTTGTCCAAAGATCCAGGGAATGAATAGGGTACCGGTATTACCGCCCAAAAAGGTTAGCCCAGTGACAGTACCGCTCATGTGCATGTATTTATTGGCCAGGGCAATCGCTGAGGGGAAAACCGAGGCGATGAAGAAGCCCATCAAAATGGTGGTAAGCCAGACAATGGCTGCTTGTTCACGAAACGTAATAAATAGCAGCATGGTTAACGTGCATCCCAGAACATCGAAGAAGAGCAGCTTGAGTGGATTTACTTGGCGCGAAATTGGAATCATCACCAAACGGCCAACGGTCAGGGAGCCCCAAAAGGCAGAGACCAGATAGTCAGCCTGGATGATGGGCAGTATTTTTTCGGTGGTGATGATGGTATACAGCCAGCCGCTAAAACCGGTCAGCACGCCGATGTATAACATGAGAAAAAGCGCGATGCCAAAAATCAAGAGCGGATGGGTTATGTTTCCATTATCAGAGATTTGATGATCTGGCTTTTGAGGTGGTTTGAGCGAAATTAGCCAGATTGCCACTGGGAGCATGGTTATTGCAGCAAAGATATAGGCACCTTTTACCCCACCCGTGATTTGACGAGATTGTGCAATCACCAGAGGGCAGATGAAAGCACCTATGCCGAAGAAAAATTGTAATGCATTCAAATAGGGGGCAGCTGCAGCATCATGAACCCAAATTAACAGGGTATTGATGCCCACATCCATGGCACCCTGGGCAATACCCAAAATGACGATCAATAAAGCTAAAACCGATAAACTGGGTGCATTTGGAATACTGAAGTAAACAAAAGAAGCAGCCAAAAACATGGCAGCAGTTAACCAATGGCCCTGCATGCGATCATACAAGCGACCACCACCGAATGCACCAATCATATGTCCAAAACCAAGCGCGGTGAAGAGAAATCCAATACTGCCGATATTCGAAAAGGTCTGGGCAGCCAGGTTGGGCAGGGTGGGGCCGATAATGGCTTCTCCGATGCCGATGGCAATAAAAGAGACCATATAGCAAACACTCAGGGCAAGTGTTTGTTTTGATGACAATGGTTCAGGAGTGTTTTGTGAAATGTCAATGGTTGTGTTTATCGGTACACCTCAATACAATAGAGAATGAATAAGATTAATACTACCATCGGCGATGAATGGCAACAATGTAGGCAGCAATGTAGGAGAGAAAATGCGCATAGATGATTTGAACTGGATGGATGTAGAGCGATACCTTGAGCAGGATGAGCGTATCATGCTGGTGTTGGGCTCCTGTGAACAGCATGGGTATTTGAGTTTGCTGACCGATGTGCGCATTCCCCAGGCATTGGCTGATGCTGCCAGCCAGGAAAGCCATGTGCTGGTTGGGCCGGCGCTCAATTTTGGGGTTAGCCCATACTTCATGTCATTCCCCGGGACGATTTCTCTGCGTTCCAGTACCTATTTATCTATCTTGGATGATTTGATTACTTCATTGGTACAACACGGCTTTCACAAGATATTAATTGTCAATGGGCATGGCGGTAATCATATTGCTACGACATTGACTGATGAGCTGCTCAATCGCTATGATGATTTACAAATTAAATGGTATTCATGGTGGCAGGCACCTGCCGTGCTGCATATTTGTAAAAAACATGATCTGAAACCTGCGCACGCTGCCTGGTTGGAAGCCTTTCCATTTGCCATGGTGGGGGAACTTCCCCAAGAAGGCAAAGTTGTAGCGGATGCAGAAACATCAATTAGCGCGACCAGGGTACGTGAGTTATTTCCTGAAGGGGTGATGGGCAGTCCATATCAGGTGGATATGAAAATCATGGATGAGATTTTCAAGGCCGCATTGGCAAATATATTGCATATGCTCAAATTCGAGGACTGATTTTACATTCTGTTTACATTTTCAATATACCAGCATTACCAGCATCTTCTATCCTTTAACTATCTTTAGTTATAAGGAGTACATAATGATACAGAAAATAAGAATGATCATTCTCCCTGCTTTATTGTTGGGACTTTTAGTGTTAACACCGATTGGAACTGTTTTAGCAAGCCCGGGAGCAGCTGAAGTGATTCCGCCAGTTGAACCAACTCCAGATCCGAATCAGGGTGAGCAAACATTTTTAGGACGTGCCAATCACTTTCTGGAAAGGGCTTATGATGTGGCAGGAAAGTTGGAAGAGCATATCGGTAAAGACCTGGAAAGGGTAGTGAGCATTGAGGAACGAATTACCCAAGCCATTGAACGACAGGAAGAACAAGGTGAAGATACCAGTGATGTTCAGGCCGCTCTGAATGCGTTTTTGGCTGTGATCCCTGATCTGGAAGCCAACTACGCAGAAGGCCAGGCAATTTATGCTGAGCATGCCGGATTCAATGCCGATGGAGAAGTAACCGATATTGAGTCAGCCGCAGAAACCATTGAATCCTTAAAAGAGTCCTTCAGGGAGACACATCGTGGTTGGCATGAAGCAGTTCATGAATTACGCGATGTATTGCAAGCTTATCGGGAAGCGCATCCATTACCGGAAAAACAATAACCATAGTGTTGATTTATTACGACCAAGAGCACCTCTTATCTGTGGATGAGAGGTGTTTTGTAACTGAGTGTTTTGTCCTATTAATAAACTTCTGATTTGACAGATTACAGCAGATAGCGCAAAATCAACCTATGAAACCGCAACGAAAATTATGGAAAGCGTTGATGCAGTTGCCGCTCTTTATGGGAGGGTTGCTCCTTTTTGCTTTTATCACTGCCATTAGTATTATTTATCAGGCAAAATGGATCAGCATCATCGTGGATCAGGCGGTATTTGAGCAAAAGGCTTTTTCGATCTCATCACCCGTATTCAAGTGGTTGATCCTTTTTATATGCATGCGCGGTGTGATTCAGTTTTTGTATCAATTTACGGCAGATAAAGTTGGCAGCCGTATTATCCATGGCATGCGGGTGAATATATTTGAAAAAATACTGCCCTTGATTGCCAGCAGAACCGGGGGTTTTACCAGCGCTGGCATCGCAACATTGTTTACCGATAAACTGGATGCGATCAAACAATACTACACCCAATATATTGCGCAAGCAATTCTCTCCGCTATGATTCCAATCACCGTATTGTTTTTCATTTTTCCATTGGATTGGATTACAGGCATTGTATTTTTGATAACGGCACCTTTGATTCCATTTTTTATGATGCTGATTGGTAGCCAATCCAAAAAAGCGACTGAATATCGCTGGGGGTATCTCAGTCGATTGGCGGATCATTTTGCGGATCATATTCGCGGTATGGAAGTCCTCAAACAATTTAATCAATCAAGAAAAAGTCTCAACGAAATTGAACGCGTCTCCACACGCTTTGCCAACATGACCATGGATATATTGAAAATCACCTTTCTTTCCGCCCTGGCGCTGGAGTTATTGACTACGCTCAGTACGGCGGTTGTGGCCGTCGAAATTGGTTTGCGATTGTTATCATCCGGAATCGAATTTCAAACCGCATTTTTTATCTTATTAATCGCGCCGGAGTTTTATCTGCCCTTGCGATTGCTGGGGCTGAAATTCCATGCCGGGATGACTGGCCAGACAGCCGCCATCGAGTTCTATGAAGTATTGGGAAAAGTCATGCAGCATGAACAGTTGGAAAATGTGGAAGAAGTAGCCTTAGACGAAAAGGTTTCATTGGAATTTCAGAATATATCCTTCCATTATGCTGATGATCAACGCGAAGTTTTGCATGACGTTTCATTTTCTTGTGCACCAGGTACGGTTACGGCGTTAATCGGGCGCTCAGGCAGCGGCAAATCCACATTGGCAAAACTGGCATTACGGTTTGTTGAGCCGGAGCATGGCCAAGTGCTAATGAATGGTATCTCTGCCGAGGAAATCTCTTTGAAGCATTGGTATCAACAGCTTGCCTGGATTGGGCAAAAATCCTTTTATGCGGAAGGATCAATCCTTGAAAATATACAGTTTGCAAATCCGGCAGCAGATGAAGAGAGGGTGCGGCAAGTGCTGATGAGCGTTGGCTTGATAGAAAAAATTACTCAATTGCCTGAAGGATTACAAACCCCGATGGATGAGTTTGGCAGCAATTTCAGCGGGGGCGAGCTGCAACGGCTTCAATTAGGCAGAGCTCTGATTTCACCTTCGCCGATATTAATTCTGGATGAGCCCACCTCGCAAATGGATCCTGATTTGGAGAAATTATTCATCAATGAATTAACAAAAATCAAAAGGAAAAAAACAATTCTACTCATCGCTCACCGCTTACAAACGGTAATGAATGCGGACCAAATTCTGGTGCTTGAAAATGGAAAGATTATCGAACAGGGCGGACACTTGGCATTGATGCAGCAACAGGGACGATATGCTGCTATGGTCGATACGTATCAAAGGTTGAGGTAAGCAGATGCGATCCATATTACGATTTATTGAAAAAGGAAAACCATATTACCCGCAAATGCTGCTCTCTGTATTGTTGAGCGTGTTAACCGTAGGCAGCAGTATTGCTCTGATGAGTACCTCGGCCTATCTGATTACCAAGGCGGGTTTTCATCCGTCGATTGCTGAATTGCAGGTTGCCATTGTGGGTGTACGCTTCTTTGGTATTTCACGCGGTGTCTTTCGTTATCTAGAGCGTTTGGTCAGCCATGCGGTGAATTTCAAGATTTTAATCGGGCTGCGAGTCTGGTTTTTTGAACGCTATGAAGCGGCTTTTCCGATTGATGGACAACATCTGGAACAGGGTGATTTGGTTAACCGGGCACTGGATGATATTGATACGCTGGAAAATTTGTATGTACGCATCATCGCACCCGCTATAGCGGCTTTTCTGATTTCAGTTATTACTTCCCTTGTATTAAGCACCATTTATACTGAGGCTGGCTGGATTCTGTTTATAGGTTTATCCGTTAGCGGATTGATTACCCCAATGCTTACATATGTGATCGTAAACCGTAGGGGAACGGAAATACAATCCCTGAAAGGAAAATATCGTGCGCAGGTCACGCGGGCGATTCAAGCTGCCGAGGAAATCATTGTTTTCCAACAAGAAGCACAAGCCATGACACGGTTGAACAAAACGGCTACGCAAATTAAAACCAAAGAAGACCATCTGGATACCTTAAGTGAAGGAATTAACCTGATAAATTTTCTGATACTGCAAACAACATTTATTATGACGCTTCTGACAGTGATCCAGGCAACCCACACAGCCGGATTTAATCCAGTTCTGATATCCGTCAGTGGGTTAATGGTATTGGCTTCCTTTGAGGCGACCCAATCTCTGGGACAGGCAGCCGTGCAGTTGGGCAAAGTCAATCAGGCGATCAGCCGTCTGGAGGAAGTTACCAATGCCGCATCAAATCAACCTGATGAACTGCTTGCATCAGTTGGTGATGTGAAGGAAATCAATTTTGAACAGGTCAGCTATTCCTATGAAGATGAACGGTATCCGGCATTACAGGACATCAACTTTGCAATGGCTGCGGGTAAACGGTTGGCGATTGTGGGGCCCAGCGGGGGAGGAAAATCCACAATTTTACAACTCTTGCAGGGATTTCGGACGGCAGACAGCGGCAGAGTAAATGTCAATGATTCACCATTAACCACATTAAATCGAGATGTGTACCGAAATCATTTGGCGATTGCTGGGCAGATGCCATTTTTATTCCATCAGACCTTACGGGAAAATCTGATAATTAGCGATACAGCATGTTCTGACAAAAAAATGATTCAAGCGCTTGAATTTGTGCAATTGAGTGATTGGTTTGCTGCATTACCAAACGGATTGGATACGCAATTGCAGGAATCCGCCATGAATATCAGTGCAGGAGAGAAGCAGCGACTGGCGATTGCACGGGCTTGGCTGAAGCCATCCGCGTTTATTGTGCTGGATGAACCAACTGCCAATCTGGATGCAGAGACAGAAGATCAGTTAATACAAAAGGTATTGGACAACGTTGGGCAACG
Organism: Chloroflexota bacterium; assembly: GCA_016838895.1. Taxonomy (GTDB): domain Bacteria; phylum Chloroflexota; class Anaerolineae; order Anaerolineales; family Anaerolineaceae; genus UBA5203. Next base: position 63,085 of record JAEKNU010000007.1, on the reverse strand, counting down.
GGGGGTAATCTGGGTAACACATCGTTTGAAATATCTATCGCGCTTTGATGAAATATTATTTGTTCAGCAGGGCAGCATTCTGGAGCGGGGCAATTTTGAAGCGCTGGTAAAGAAAGGCGGCGCATTTACACACTACTGGCAACTGCGAAATGATTATTTGAGCTGATTTCGGGAACTGAACATCCATATTAAACGTTATTGAACTACTGATAGCGTTTCATCTGGAGGAACGACCATGAAAAAAGCAGCCCTGATTGTATTTGTTTCGATGTTCTTTTTATTTCAAAAGGTATCCACGGTTTTCGCGGACGGCATCATTATTCCTGAGCCGCCGCCTTGCGAGGATGGCTGGTGCCCGTGGCCAGAACCCGAACATCCCATGAGGCAGTTGGAAATCCGCTATCACCATGTGGATGTGGAGATCATCAATCAGATCGCCACTGTGCATGTGGATCAGGTGTTTTATAATCCCAACAAATATGAAATTGACGGTCAATATATCTTTCCGATTCCCAAGGATGCCAGTGTGGATGAATTTATAATGTGGATGGATAATGAACCCATTAAAGGCAAAATCATGGATGCCGATGAAGCACGCGATATTTATGAGGAAATTGTTTATCAACTGAAAGATCCGGCACTGCTGGAATATGTAGGCCAGGGTGCAGTACAGGCCAGTATTTATCCCATACCGGCTGGCGGAGAACAGCGCATTGAATTGGAATACACTCAGGTATTGACTGTGGAAAATGGGTTGCTGGATTTTGTTTACCCGTTAAATACAGAAAAGTTTTCACTGAAACCATTGCAGGATGTTGAAGTGAATGTTGAAATTCAATCCGAGCAGGCCTTACGTGCCATTTACTCGCCCAGTCATGTGATTAATATTCATAAAAAAGGCAGCTACCAGGCTGATATTTCGTATCAGGAAGAAGATGTACTGCCGGACCAGGATTTTAAAATTTTGTTTTCCATGGGAGAGGATCAGGCGGTTCATTTACTTTCCTATATGGATGATACCGATGAAAGCAATGCGGATGGTTATTTCATGCTGCTTTTGGCACCTCCCATTGAAACGGGTGAGCCGGCAGTTGAGAAAGATATTGTCCTGATAATGGATCGATCAGGGAGCATGGAGGGAGAGAAATTTCTCCAGGCACAGGAAGCGGCAAAATCCATTCTGAATCGATTAAATGAAGATGATCGCTTTTATATCTCGGTATTCAGTGATCGGGTAATGAGCTTTGAAAATCGCATGCGCGATGTTAATCAGGCGAATGATGCCATTTCATGGATTGATCATCAATCAGCTTCCGGCAGTACGGATATCAATCTGGCACTGTTGGATGCATTATCCGTTGTGGATGATGAGCGGCCAACGTATGTTATTTTCCTGACAGATGGCTTACCCACCGCTGGTGAAGTAGAAACGGATGCAATTTTACTCAATTTCGCACAGGAAGTTCCCGATAATGTACGCTTCTTTTCTTTTGGTGTTGGCTATGATGTGGATACCAATTTACTGGATAGTTTAAGCCAGGAAAACCATGGCAGCAGTACTTATGTAAAACCGGATATGCAAATCGACGAAATCCTGTCAGGGTTCTATGAAAAAATCAGTTCACCTGTGCTGACAGATCTGGACCTGGATTTTGGCAATATGACAGAATATGATATGTATCCGTCGCCCTTACCGGATTTGTTTGCCGGGAATCAGGTGATTGTTACAGGTCGATATAAGCAAGGCGGCAAAATAAATTTGACACTGAGCGGCGAGGTCAATGGGAAACGAGAAGAGATGATGTATCGTGGCTTGAGATTCTCACAAGGTGATGATGGCGAAACGACCCAGTTTGATATGCTGCCGCGTATCTGGGCCACGCGTAAGATTGGTTATTTGTTAAGAGAAATTCGTTTGAATGGCATGAATGAGGAATTGATTGAACAGGTGATTCAAATCAGTGTGCGTTACGGGATTGTGACGCCATACACTTCTTACCTGGTTGAGGAACCCCATGTACTGGGTGTTGAAAATCAGCAAAATTTGGCAGATGAAGCCATGAAAAACTATGAGTTAATGCCTTCTGCATCTGCTTTTGGAGCTGAGGCTGTTGATCGGGCTGCTGAAGAAGGTGCTCTATCGGATGCGCAAAGTGCACCGCAAACATGGATTGAAGAACATGAGACGGTAAAAATAGCTGGAAATCGCACTTTCTTGTGGCAGGATGATCAGTGGGTGGATACACTTTATGATGCTGAGGCGATGAAATTGAAATCAATTTCATTCTTATCAAATGAATACTACAAATTAATGCAGGATTATCCGGAAATACAGAAAAGTCTGGCTTTAGGCAGCCATATGATCATTGTGATTGACGGCAAAGCCTATCAAATTCTGGATTCCGGGAAGGAAGTCTCTGTAATTCCCTACAGTGAAAATGAGAGTAGGTTTTCTTCCTCAACTACCAAATTGAAAAATATGGTCACAAGAAGTACATGTTTCCCAGGTATTGCTATCCTGGGTGTGTTGATTCTATTTTTCTCATTGCGATAAAAAAAATTTCCCCCGATCGCCATATCGCGATCGGGGGAAATTTTTGATAAGTAAAATTATTGAATGACTTCAAAGATTTTGTTTGTAGGAATAGCACCTTCTCGCAGAATTTTTATCTCAGATGTTGTACAATCCACGATCGTTGAGGGTATATCTCCTGCCGTTTTCCCGCCATTGACAAAGAGATCCACACCGTAGCGCATATGCATGACGACATCCAGAATACTGGTCGGGTTATCCCTGCCTGAGATATTGGCTGATGTTGTTGCAAGGGGTCCACAAAATTGCAGCAGTTCTAAGGTAAATTGATGATCTGGCATGCGGATACCGATACTATCATACTCGGATAAATTTATTGGCAGGTTTTCCTTCTTCGGTAATACAATGGTTAATGCGCCAGGCCAGAAAGCTGCAATCAGTTTTTCCGCATTTGATGAAATATTTTTTGCTACCAGATTTAAATGAGATAAATCACCAATTAGAATTGGTAACGCTTTGTCTTTACGACGTTTCTTAATCGTATAGATTTTTTCTATAGCGTTTGCATTTCCATAATTTACGGAGATCCCATAAATGGTATCTGTAGGAATTGCGACAACACCATCTTTTTCAAGGGTTTTTTTGATGGTATATTTGGCTGTTGGATCAATCGATGTAATTATTTTACTCATTAATTTTTCACCTGATTACTTTGCACTATCTGATGGGCAAAGAAAATCTTTGATTTTTGGATGATGATGAGTGTGAGTATATTCAAGGAAAGACACCTCTTTAAACTGTTTCAATGATTAAATAACGATCGTGTCCGGCTAAATCCTGAACAATATTTATTCTTGAATGTGGATAAACACCTTCACAAAATGAGGTTGCCAGTTTGGCATGGCTGATATCCATTTCAAATATCATAAATGCAGGTGGGTTGTATTGCAAGTGGATCAATAACTCTTCTATTAAAGTGAATCCATTCTCTCCGCCATCCAGGGCACCGACGGGTTCATGTTGGGCTACTTTCAGTGTGTCCAATTCTGATGAGGGGATATACGGCAAGTTTGCGCACAGAAAATCAATTTTTGGAACACTCTCAGGTAATAAATTTGCTAATTCAAAGGTAAGTTGATGGCATACTTCATTTAGCTGCGCATTTTGTCTAGCAATTTCCAGTGTGGTCGCTGAAATATCCACTGCGGTAATGTGTAAATCTTTAATTTGACGACATAGGGATATGGCAATACATCCAGAGCCGGTTCCTATATCTATGCCGGTTCGACAATGCGGATGGGCTGCAAGCCATTGCAGGGTAATCTCAACCAGTTGTTCTGTTTCCGGGCGCGGGATAAGCACATTGGGGTTGACGCGAAATGGATAACCAAAAAACTCCTGCATTCCAGTGATATAAGGCAGGGGTTCTTCAGCAATTAGGCGAAGTAATAATTTATCCAGGAACTTGCGTTTCTTTGCTGTGAGGGGGATGTCGTCATGGGTGCTGATCCAACTGCGGGATTTTCCGAATGCATACGCTGCCAGCACCTGAGCTTCTAAACGCGGCACATCGCTGGTATCTTTTAACGATGCAACAGCATCAGCAATCCATGAACGAAGTGTTTCCGTATTTTACTCCTTACCATTGGTACCCAGGCGTTCCGCTTCTTCAACTATGTTCATCTCATTGATAAAATCATCAATATCTCCATCCAGCACATTCATGATGTTGAAGGATGAATAATTAATGCGATGATCTGTGACTCGGGACTGAGGGAAATTGTACGTTCTGATTTTATCAGAACGATCACCTGTACCAACCTGAGAGCGACGATTGGCTTCACGTTCTGATTGGCGTTTTTCTTCTTCCATTGCATATAATCGGGCACGTAAAATATTCATTGCACGTAATTTGTTTTGCAATTGTGAGCGCTCGTCCTGACAGGCAACCACTAATCCGGAAGGAAGATGGGTTATACGGACAGCAGTTGAGTTTTTCTGAACGGATTGACCACCCGCACCAGCCGATTTGTAGACATCAATTTTGATGTCATTTTCAGGAATCTGTATATCCACATCGGCGACTTCTGCCATTACGGCAACAGTAATGGTTGAAGTATGGATTCGTCCGGAAGATTCTGTTGAGGGTACGCGTTGTACGCGATGGACACCGGATTCATATTTTAATTTGGAATAAGCTCCGGTACCTTTTATCAGGAAAATGACTTCCTTAAATCCGCCAATACCCGTCTCATTTTCAGACATGATCTCTGTTTTCCAATTTTGGCGATCTGCATATCTGGTATACATACGGTATAAATCTGCTGCAAACAGTGCAGCCTCATCCCCACCGGTGCCAGCTCGAATCTCGAGGATGACATTTTTGTCATCACGAGGGTCCTTTGGTACTAACAAAGAGCGTAGTTTTATTTCCAACTCTTCTATGATTTCTTTTTGTTCATGGACTTCAATATTCGCCATTTCCCGCATTTCTTCGTCATCGGAATCCAGCAATTGCTGAGCATCTTGATGAGCTTTTGTGGCCTTTTCATAAGCATCTGCAGCTTGAATAATTGGCTCAAGATCTGAGCGTTCTTTTGCTAGCCCAGCTATTTTTTGATAATCATCAATATTAGATTCTATCTCTTTTGTGATGTCAACGAAGTGATTTCGGATTGATTGTATTTTTTCAAGCATCGGATATTAACCTCTATTCCGCAATAATTACTATAATCATAGTAGATGGTAATTATACCAGCCCTTGTTGCATTCAAGATATAATCATTGACGTATCCCGTTTGTAAATAATTTCACATTGATGATAGAATAATAAAAATTGGATAAATTAGCTAAATATTAGTATATTAATAATTCAAATAAGGAGAGAGCGATGGATTCTGTAATCCTTGCCCAGTGGCAATTTGCTGCCACGTGTGTGTATCACTTTTTCTTCGTACCGTTGACCCTTGGTTTATCTGTTTTGGTTGCCATCATGGAAACTATTTACGTCCGAACGGGGAATCCGGTTTATAAGAAAATGACAAAATTTTGGGGAAAGCTATTCCTGATCAATTTTGCCATGGGTGTTGTGACCGGTATTGTGATGGAATTCCAGTTTGGTATGAATTGGTCGGAATATTCCAGATTTGTGGGTGATATTTTTGGTGCACCATTGGCGTTAGAAGCCCTGATTGCATTCTTCCTGGAATCTACTTTCCTTGGTGTATGGATTTTTGGTTGGGAAAAATTATCCAAAAGAGTGCATTTATTTGCTATTTGGTGTGTAGCGGTCGGGTCCACTCTATCTGCATTGTGGATATTAATTGCCAATTCATTTATGCAGCAGCCTGTCGGATTCGAGATTGTCAATGGCAGAGCAATAATGACGGACTTTTCAGCTTTGTTACTCAACAAGAATGTTTGGCTTCAATTTCCGCATGTGGTCTTCTCGGGTTTTACAACCGCAGCCATGTTTGTATTGGGCATTAGCGCTTATCATCTCATTAAGGGGAACAACATCGATTTCTTCAAGAAATCATTCAAACTGAGTTCCATATATGGATTGATTGCGATCATTATGGTGATAGGCATTGGGCATGCTCAGGCACAGCATATGGTTGCCACGCAGCCGATGAAAATGGCTTCTGCTGAAGCCCTTTGGGATTCAGCAGATCCGGCGCCTTTATCAATCGTATCTATCATTGATGAGAAGAATATGAGGAATCCTTTGACGATTCAGATTCCTGGTGGCTTAAGTCTCCTTTCATACAATCGTTTAGCAGGTGAGGTAAAAGGGATTACTGAATTACAGGCAGAATTTGAAGCAAAGTATGGACCAGGAGATTACATTCCACCAGTGACGATAAATTTCTGGACATTTAGATTTATGGTAGGCTCTGGTTTTCTTATGGTGCTCATCTTTGCGATTTATCCATTCATGAGATGGCGGAAGAAACCATTTGAAAACTTGAAGGTATTAAAATTCCTGCCAATTGCGATTGCTTTACCTTATGTCGCAAATACATCTGGATGGTTGTTGACGGAATTAGGCCGACAACCCTGGGTTGTATACGGGGTAATGAAAATTAAAGATGCAGTATCACCAAATGTAAGTGCGGGGATGGTTTTAACATCGTTAATCGGGTTTGTTTTGTTATACGGTTTATTGATGTTCGCTGATGTTTATCTTTTGGTGAAATATGCAAAAGCCGGTCCCGATGCATTGGAAACCGCCGCTGTTGGTGTTGGGTATCAGGAATAGGAGGCAGAAATGGACTTACGAATTTTATGGTTTATCTTAATATCTGTTCTGTATATTGGCTATTTTGTTCTGGAAGGTTTTGATCTGGGCGTGGGTATGCTGCTTCCTTTTATTGCAAAATCGGATACTAAACGACGAATGGTGATCAATACCATTGGACCACATTGGGATGGTAATGAAGTCTGGCTCATTACGGCTGGTGGGGCAACCTTTGCCGCTTTTCCGCATTGGTATGCCACACTGTTCAGCGGTTTCTATCTGCCATTATTCTTGATGTTGGTTGGTTTGATCTTACGGGGTGTAGCATTGGAATTCCGCAGTAAAGACGAAAACCCATTATGGCGTTCTTTCTGGGATTGGGCAACCAGCATTGGCAGTTTCCTGCCAGCCTTGTTATGGGGTGTTGCTCTGGCAAACTTCCTGCGTGGGGTACCCATTGATTCAGCTATGCAATATACCGGTGGGTTTTGGAATTTATTAAACCCATTTGCGCTATTAGGTGGCCTCATCAGTGTTTTGGCATTCCTCGTTCATGGCGCATTATTCCTCACTCTGAAATTACAGGGAGATGGCATTGATAAATCTCGTGTAATTGCCAAAAAATTTCTACGTCCGCTGACCATCATCTTCTTTGGTACAGCGATTTATAATTACTTTGCCACGGATGTCAGTACTCATAGTGTTATTCCACTAATCCTTTCTGGCGTTGCTTTGATAACCCTGTTAATTGCCGGGCAAATGATTGGCCAAAAGAAAGACGGTTGGGCATTCGCAATGACTTCTACCTCAATTGCAGTCGCTATCGCTGGTGTATTTACCCAATTATTTCCGCGGGTGCTTATTTCCAGTACTAACCCGGAGTGGAGTCTGACAGTTTTCAATGCCGCTTCCGGTGATGTTACATTGCAATTGATGACGAAAGTAGTTCTATTTGCTTTACCGGTTGTACTGGCATACCAATTCTGGTCATATTGGATTTTCCGTAAACGGGTATCACAGAACCCACAGGAATTGGAGTATTGATTCATAGGTGAATTAACCTTTACGGAATATTCAGGCACACATACAATGGTATTGTAGATGCAAATAAAAGGAGTATTCCATGGCAAAAAAGGTAATTATTACAGATAAAGCACCCAAAGCAATTGGTCCATATTCGGCTGGTATTCAGGCAAATGGTTTTGTTTATACCTCTGGCCAATTGGGTATGGATCCGCAAACAGGTAATTTTGTAGAAGGTGGTGTTGAAGCAGAAACAAAGCGAGCATTACAAAATCTTCAGGCGGTATTAGAAGCTGGTGGCTCAGGATTGGAGTATGTGCTCAAAACGACAGTTTTCCTGCGTGACATGAATGATTTTGCCAAGATGAATGCAGTTTATGAAACATTTTTTACTAATCAACCGCCGGCTCGATCTGCTGTACAGGTAGCAGCTTTACCAAAAGGTGCTGCTGTAGAAATTGAAGCAGTGGCATTAATGGCATAACGCATGGATCGTGAAGAAATTCTGATTGTTGATGATGAGAAAAACATACTGGATCTCTCCTGCCTGTATTTAGAGCGAGAGGGATTCAGTACGTTAACTGCCCAGGATGGATTGCAAGCGTATCAGATGATTACAGCCAAACAGCCTGATTTTGTTGTGTTGGATGTGATGCTGCCCGGATTGGACGGTTTTGAATTATGTAAAAAACTCCGTGCTGAAGGGATCACAGTGCCAATTCTAATGTTAACTGCCCGTGATGAAGACATTGATAAGATTTTAGGGCTGGAATTGGGCGCAGATGATTACATGACTAAGCCATTTAATCCGCGTGAGTTGGTTGCTCGGGTGAAAGCAATTCTTCGCCGCGGGGAAATACTGAATCAAAATGCACAAAAATCAGAAGTGCTAAAAATGGGTAATGTTATATTGGATCCTCAAAAACGTGAAGTCAGGGTAAATGAAATAGAGATTCCATTAAGGACACAGGAATTTGAAGTTTTATGGATATTCTTTCAACATCCTGGTTTTGTATTATCGCGGGATAAACTATTGCAATTAGCCTGGGGGTATGATTTTGCTGGGCAAACACGCACTGTTGACGTACATGTTGCACAACTTCGTAAAAAGTTATCCAATAGCCAGATTTCAATTGAAACTGTGTCTGGTATTGGATATAAATGTGTTAAGAAAGTATGAAAACTTTGCAAACACGCTTATTGATTAGTTATTTTGTATTAATACTAATTATCCTTTCAGGTATCATTTTTGGATTTATCTGGTCAACGATAAAATATCCGATTGGTTTCCGGCAAAGTTCTCAACAATTGAATTTAGCCAGCGAATGGATCAGTTCACGATTGAGCGTCGAGCGTGATATATCAACAGAGATGCTGGAACGAGCATTAACCAAGGAAGCCGCGAATCGCAGGATAAGGGTTGTCCTGTTTCAATCTGATGGGTTCATTGACTATGATAGTGCCAGTGGTGTACTTCCGGATTTGGAATTGTTTTTAGATGCATCATTAGCGATTGATGAAATCAGCGAGACGAAATTATATCGCGGGGATAAGAATCACTTCTGGTTCTATCTGGTGCGACGCATATCCGAGAAGCAATACATGTTGCTGGCTACGCCACGCCAAAGAATTTCGATTCTTTCTGTTTTTAGGGAACAATTAGCAAGCCCGATGATGATCGGAGGTGGTCTGGGAATTTTTGCTGCCGTTGTGTTAAGTTTTTGGCTTTCCTCCTGGATGAATCAACCTTTAAAGAATATGGCATCCAATGCACCGGTGATGCTGAGTGATGATAGTAAAGTGCTCAATGTGGAAGGTCCGCATGAAGTACAGCAGTTGGCCACCACATTTAATGAATTAATCAGGCAAATCAAATCAGTTCGTCATTCGCAAAAAGTATTTCTGGGTAATGTTTCCCATGATTTAAAAACACCGATTACATCTATTCAGGGATATTCACGCGCAATGCTGGATGGCACTTTGCAATCGAGCGAAGAATTCCGCAAGGGTGCCAGCATTATTTTCGATGAGGCCGATCGCATGCAGCGCATGGTGGAAGAGATGCTCTTGTTAACCCGTCTTGAAGCTGGTTCGGTTCCGTTGAATTGTGAGTTGATTGCATTGAAACCAATCATCCTGTCCGTGATTGAAAAACTGAAGCCACAAGTACTTGAGAAACAAATAGAACTTACATACCATCTGGATTCAGAGTTTTATTGTCAGGCAGACGGCGATAAAATGATGCAGGTTTTTACAAATTTACTGGATAATGCGATAAAATATACACCTGCTGGTGGAAAAATCCGTATCGATGGGAAATCATCAGGCTATGAACATCAAATCGAATTTGCAGATACTGGTATAGGGATTTCCGAAGCAGATCAGAGAAATATTTTTGACCGCTTCTTCCAGGCAGATTTATCCCGGAAATCAGATGATCAGCACGGTGTTGGGCTGGGTTTATCTATCGTTTCACAGCTTATTCGAATGCATGACGGCAAAATTTCGTTGAAAAGCACACTTGGGCAGGGCAGTACGTTTACCATTATCCTGCCAGCCAGTAAATGATATAAATTGAGGAAAATCTTTGTGGCGGAACAAACAAATTGCATAGTAAGTGTAATTATTCCCTGCTTTAATGAAGAAGCGACAATAGAAAAAACGTTACAGGCATTATTCGACCAATCGTTTCCAACAGCGGAAATAGAAATTATTATAGCGGATGGTCATTCAACCGATAAAACCCGCCAGCGTATCGAACAATTTGCGCATAGCCATGCAACAATGAAAGTGATTGTTCTTGATAATGACAAGAAAAACATTCCGGCTGGTTTGAATGTTGCACTGAATGCTGCCATTGGTGAGTTTATCATCCGAATGGATGCCCATTCTGAGCCGAATACTGTTTATATTGAAAAAACGGTTGAATTACTTAAGGCTGGAAAAGCGGATAACATCGGAGGGGTATGGAAAATTCAACCTTCTTCAGATCATTGGATATCAAAATCGATTGCAGCAGCAGCATCGCACCCCTTTGGGGTGGGTGATGCATTCTATCGCTTTGCAAAAACCGGCCGTTATGTGGATACGGTTCCTTTTGGCGGTTTTAAAAGGGAATTGCTTTCAAAAATTGGTTTTTTTGATGAAGGTTTACTATCAAACGAAGATTACGAATTTAACACTCGTATCCGTCAAAATGGTGGGCAAATCTGGTTAGATCCGGAAATTCAATCCAATTATTATGCCCGGGAAACGCTGAAACAATTGGCAGTCCAGTACTGGCGATATGGGTACTGGAAATTCCAGATGCTGCGTCGATATCCGGATACGATCAAGTTGCGACAGGCTATGCCGCCTTTATTTGTATTATCTATCTTATTTTTGCTGATATGCTCTATATTTTGGATGCCGGCAAAAATTTTGCTTGGTATTGAGATTATTTTGTATTTTCTGGTATTATTAGTTGGATCTTTCAAAGAGGCTCGCCAACGCAAGCAATCATATTTACTTGGTGGAATGCCTTTGGCTATCATGGTCATGCACATTGTTTGGGGTAGTGCGTTTCTGTATAGTACTCTAACAATGTTTCGCGGGAGAAAATCTACCACAAATGGGTAACTTTAAATCCATACAAAAGAAACCATTCTTTTGGCGGATAAATGATGCAGAAAGACGCATAATATTGTTAGTTGGCGATCTTTTTGTTTCCTATCTTTCTATCGTAATTGCATTATTCTTCTGGTCAAAGCAGGACTGGCTGCACTTTACCCTGGAATTCATTCAACAGCGTCCAGAAATTTGGTTTTATTTCTTGCCAATCTTGTGGATTATTCTTTTGGTTGAATTGTATGATGTGCGCAGTGCTGCAAATCGAGGAAAAACCATTAAGTCAGTGACAATTGCAGCAGTAATTAGTTTAGGATTGTATTTGTTGGTGTATTTTACATCTGATCCTAATTCATTACCTCGACGTGGTGTTGCAGCATTCATAGTCTCTACTTTTGTATTGACTATTCTATGGCGCTACTTATATATCCGAATTTTTACCACGCCGATGTTTATGCGGCGTGTTTTAATTGTAGGCTGTGGTCGTTCGGGGTTGACATTGGCTTCTGTATTACATAAGATTTGGCCGCCGCCATTTTTTGTTGTTGGCTATATTGATGATGACCCTGAAAAATTAGGTAAAGAATTTGAAGGCTATCCTGTACTCGGAGCCAATTCTGATCTTAAGAAGATTATTGAAGAAGAACATGTCACAGATCTGGTGTTTGCTATCTCTGGCGAAATGAATTCAGAAACTTTTCAGGAATTAATTAACGCTGAAGAATCTGGCGTTGAAATAACTACTATGCCGGTTTTGTATGAAGAATTACTTGGACGCGTACCGATTCTATTATTAAAATCAGATTGGTTGCTGCGATCTTTCCTGGACCAGGCACATACGGGTAGTTTCTATAATGCAGCAAAACGGTTAATGGATATTGCTGGTGGATTGGTTGGTCTCGGCATTTTAGCAATGATCTTTCCCTTTGTTGCTTTGACAATCTTAATCGACAGTGGCTGGCCGATATTTTATACTCAGGACCGGTTAGGTAAACGTGGAAAAGAATTTCGCATTATCAAGTTCCGTACGATGATTCAGGAATCCGAAAAGGATGGCGTTGCTCGTATGGCAAGTCAGACTGATAATCGAATTACTCGGGTGGGCAATTTCTTGCGCAAAAGCCATTTGGATGAATTCCCCCAATTTATAAATATATTCCGCGGTGACATGAGCCTGGTGGGCCCGCGTGCTGAACAAACCACACTGGTTGAAAAACTACAAAAAGACGTCCCATTTTATCGAGCGCGTTTGCTGGTAAAACCTGGCGCAACTGGATGGGCGCAAGTCAATTTTGGTTATGCCGCCACTGTAGAAGAAACACGTGTAAAATTAGAGTACGATCTATATTATATTAAACATCAAAATTTGATCATGGACATTTCCATCATTATACGAACAATTGGAACGGTTTTTGGGTTGAGAGGACAATAGATGAAAGCAAAGCCAAACATCAGGAATCGTTACGTAATGATGGGGGACCTGATACTGATTGTTGCAACAGTATTAGGAAGTTATGTTTTGCGTCTTGAATTAAGTCCGGCATTTTATACATATTTACCTTCAGCAATGTGGTTATTAGGTGCCTCATTGATTATAAAACCATTGGTGTATTACTTCTTTGGTTTATATCGGCGCATGTGGTTATATGCCAGTGTGCCAGAACTAAAATTAATCCTGGCTGCGGTAACAAGTGCTTCGGTATTGGTATCTACTGTGCTGGTAGGTATGTTCAGTATGGGTGTATTTACCGGCTTCCCACGCTCTGTACTGGTTATTGACTGGCTGTTGACCCTGCTCACCGTAGGTGGTTTACGTTTTACTATGCGTTTGGTTGCAGAATACCGCATAAATGCTGGTCAAAATAAACAAGGCAGCCAGGGAAAACGTATCCTCATTATTGGCGCTGGCGATGCTGGTGCAATGGTTGTACGCGAATTACAGAAAAACCTCCAATTGAATTTATATCCAATTGGTTTTTTGGATGATAATCCTGCCAAGCAGAATCAACAAATATATGGTGTTCCGGTTATCGGTACATTGACCGATCTTGCTGTAACACTTGAACGCCGCTCAATTGATGAGGTGATCATCGCAATACCAAGTGCACCGGGTCGTGTAGTTCGTCTGGTTGCAAATGTATGTCGCATTAAGGGGACACCTTTCCGCACAATGCCTGGTATCTATGAATTGCTTGGTGGTATTGTCAGTATCAGCCGCTTGCGTGAGGTACAAATTACAGACTTGCTTCGTCGGGAGACAGTAAGTTCTTTATTTGAAGAAGTTGGAGCAACCCTGGGTGGAAAAGCGATTGCAGTTACCGGTGCCGGTGGTTCAATAGGCCGGGAAATATGTCGCCAGGTAGCCCGCTGGGGACCTTCGGAACTTATACTCATTGGACATGGTGAGAATAGTATTTTTGAATCTGTCCTTGAACTGCATGATAGTTTCCCCTCATTGTTAATTAGACCATTGATTTGTGATGTACGCGATTATCAGCGTTTGAATAATTTATTTCAACGACATCATCCTGAATTAGTATTTCATGCTGCCGCTCATAAACATGTACCTTTAATGGAAACTAATGTCGAAGAAGCAATAACGAATAATATTCTCGGTTCTCGCAATGTCGTAAATGTATGCCTGGAACATGATATTGAAAAATTAGTCATGATTTCAACTGATAAGGCCGTGCGCCCGATTAATGTGATGGGTGCAACAAAACGTATGGCTGAGTTGATGGTATTAGATGCAGCGCACAGGTATAACAAAGCCTATTCAGTTGTTCGATTTGGCAATGTATTGGGTTCCCGTGGTAGTGTTGTACCGCTTTTTAAGCGTCAAATTGCACAAGGTGGACCAATTACGATCACTCATCCGGATATGAAACGCTATTTTATGACTATCCCTGAAGCTGTACATCTTGTTTTACAGGCAGCTTCAATGGAAGGATGCGGCGAAACCTATGTATTGAATATGGGGCAGCAAGTACGAATTCTTGATCTGGCGGAAGATTTGATCCGATTGTCAGGATTAGAACCAGGGAAGGATATTGAAATTGTCTTTACTGGCATTCGGGCTGGCGAGAAACTAAGTGAAGATTTATGGGATGAAGGTAATCGTTCTCAATCGACCCCGCATCCTGATATTCGACAAGCAGAGCGGCATATTGAGCTATCCGGAAAAGAATTATCAAATTCAGTGGATGAATTAATTAAGCTGGCAAGAGAAGGGGAACCAACAGCGATCATTCATTTATTGGACGAGCTTATCCCGGATGCGAAAATCCGCAGTACACCTCCACAAGAGATAACGACGATATACTAATGACACGCGTTACGATTAATGAATGGGAATCTTTCCTGACTGATCAGGAAAATGTTCATATCTTGCAAACCGCCCAATGGGCAGAACTTAAGCAACGATTTGGTTGGTCTGCTCATCATTTTGTGCATGAAACCAGTGGTGCCCAACTTTTGCTGCGCCGTTTACCTCTGGGATTTCATATTGCGTATATTCCTATGGGTCCAATTGGTCAACCAAATGCAGCATTGATTAACGAGATACGCTTATTCTGTAAGCAGAAACATTGTATATTCCTGAAAATTGAAGTTGATATCTGGCAGGATGAATTTGATGAAAGTCCTTTGGCAAATCAACTGACTGGATGGATTTCGGCAAAATCTGTACAACCACCGAATACCATTGTTCTTGATCTTTCTGAAGATGAGGATTCTTGGCTGGCTGGTATGAAACAAAAGACGCGTTACAATATTCGTCTGGCAAAGAAAAAAGAAATACAAGTTCAGGAAAGCGAATCTGTGGAAACCTTTCATGATCTGATGATTGAAACCGGACAGCGTGATGAATTTGGCGTTCATTCAAAAGCGTATTATCAAGCTGCTTTTGATTTATTTCACCCAAAAGAAAAATGCAAATTGTTCATAGCTTCATATGATGAGATCCCGCTAGCTGGCATAATGATATTCATTTCCGGGAAGCGATCCTGGTATTTTTATGGTGCCTCCAACAATAAAGAACGCAATCGGATGCCAACATATTTATTACAATGGGTAGCCATGCAATACTGTGCAGCAAGGGGTTGTACAAGTTATGATCTATGGGGTATCCCTGATGCAGATGAAAAAACATTAGAAGATAACTTCATGGATCGCCAGGATGGATTATGGAGCGTATACCGCTTTAAACGCGGCTTTGGCGGACAAATCAGGCGTTTAGCTGGTGCATGGGATGAAGTCTACATAAAACCGATCTATTGGTTATACCGTTGGTGGAGTGAGCGAAATGCACTTGACTAAGGAACCACATTATTGTTATCATTGTGGTTCAATATTGGTGGATGCCAGCGATAATGGTTACTTTCGGGAGCAATGTAAAAATTGTGGGGAAGTGCTTTATCGACAACATAAGGTTGGTATTGCTGCTGTAATTTTCCAGAACGAGAAACTTTTATTATTAAGAAGAGCCCAGGAGCCCTGGCGTGGGTATTGGAATTTACCCGCAGGATTTCTGGAATACGAAGAAACACTGGAAGAAGGTGTTATTCGGGAAGTATTTGAAGAAGCCGGGTTACAGGTTCAGGTTAATGATTTACGTATGGTGTTTAAATATTGGGATGATCCGCGCGGGAATGGCATTGTCCTTTTTTATGATTGCCAGGTACTACATGGTGACTTTATCGAAAATGATGAAGTTGAGGCATTTCAATATTTTGCGCTGAATGAGATTCCAACAAATATTGCCGGTGCCGGGCATCAATCCATGATTGATACATTGAAGAAGGAAGGTTTAAGAAATGCTTAAACGAGAAATCTGTACAGCGGAAAAATGGGAAAGTAGTATGAGCCAGGCATTTTCCTGTCATGTTCTGCAATCCACTCAGTGGGCGGATTTCAAAGGAAAAACTGGTTGGAGAGCACAATTTTTATTGTGGTGGGATAATGAGGATAACTTGTTAGGTGGTGCGAGTGTATTGATTAAAACAAATGTTTTACCGCTACTGCAAATCCCGCTAGCGATTATGTATGTACCACGGGGACCGATTCTGGATTGGCAAAATGAAGAACTTGTAAGCATTGTATTGGCAGATCTTGGTGAATATGCCAGAGAAAACCAGGCCGTTTATATCAAAATAGATCCGGAAGTCTTTTTTAACATTGAAGAGAATCAGGAAATAGTAACTCCTTGTGCAGGAAAGACAGTTGAAGCACAATTAAAAGAAAATCGATGGCGCTATGCCAGGGAACAAATTCAATTTAAGAACACCTTCTGGTTATCACTGATTGATGATGAAGAAAAATTATTAGCGAATATGAAACAGAAAACGCGTTACAATATTCGTCTGGCGATGAAAAAAGGTGTAGAAATTCGAGCTGCTACAGAAGAAGATTTCCATCTTATATATCAAATGTATGCGGAAACTTCCCAACGTGATGGTTTTATTATTCGGGATGAAGATTATTACTATTCATTATGGAAGAAACTTTATCAAGCAAAAATGGCATACGGTTTAATCGCCTTATATGATGATGTACCTTTAGCCGGATTGATGAATTTTGTATATCAAAAGCGGGCATGGTATTTTTATGGAATGTCAACTACAAAGCAGCGGAATTTGATGCCCACATATTTGCTACAATGGGAAGCAATCAAATATGCAAAATCATTAGGCTGTGAAATTTATGATATGTGGGGCGCACCTGATGAAATTGATGAAAAAGATAGTATGTATGGTGTTTTCAGATTCAAACAGGGACTGGGGGCTTCTCTTGTACGTGGGATAGGCGCCTGGGACTATGTGGTTAAACCTTTCTGGTATCAGATAATATCGATTGTTTTACCAAGCGTATTGGGGTTGATGCGCTTCATGCGTCGAAATCAGATCAATCAAGAGATAACTTAAAAATGAAACATTGCCAATTTGCAAATTTACCAACGCCAATTCAACATCTTGAACGAATCGGCGAAAAAATTGGATATCCTAATTTATTTATCAAGAGGGACGATTTAACTGGATTGGAATTTGGGGGAAATAAAACGCGCAAGCTAGAATATGTTATTGCAGATGTATTGCATCAGAAAGCTGAGGTAGTTGTTACTGTAGGTGGATTACAATCCAATCATGTAAGGCAAACAGCAGCTATTTGTGCACGCTATGGTCTTGAATGTGTATTGATCCTGCACGATGGAGAAAGCGAAGATCCTCCATCTGGCAATTTATTTTTGAATCAATTGTTTGGCGCAAAGATTGTTAAATGTTCTCCAGATAAGATGGATACTACAGTAAAGAATGTAATGGAGGAAAAAACCTCCAGCGGGAAGAGCGCATATTTTATCCCTCTAGGCGCATCAACACCTATTGGCGCATATGCATATAAGAAAGCCTTTGATGAAATGCTTGCGCAGGATAATTGTTTTGATAGGATTGTTCTGGCATGCGGATCGGGAGGAACACAAGCTGGTTTGCTTCACGGAGCCAGATGCTCAAGTTGGCGTGGAAAAGTATATGGTGTGAGTATCTTGTTCGATAAATCGACTATTGTTGGATATATCAATCAACTATTGAAAGATTTGTCGATGTTGGATGGGGAACCTGTTCAGAAGCAAAGCGAATTGATTGTGGATGATACTTTTTTAGGTCAAGGTTATGGCGTGATGGGGGAATTGGAAAAAGAGGCGATATTGCTATTTGCCAAAACAGAAGGAGTATTGCTTGATCCTGTTTATACGGGTAGAGCAGCCGGAGCCATGTTAAAATTTATGGAGAATGGCAGCATAAAACCAGAAGAAAGAATTCTCTTCTGGCATACTGGGGGTACTCCTGCACTATTCTGTGAGAAATACCGCAAACAATTAGTATCCAATTAAATTTTTAGCATAAAAGAATTAGGGTTGCCAGACTGGGTGAAAATCGTCGGCCTCATTTTTGGTGATATTTAGCAAGCCACTGCCATTTATGGTGATGAGGAAAATTTCCTTATTGTCGCCTTCCTGACCTTCAAAAGCGATCCAATAGCTATCTGGGGAGAATGCAGCATCACGGATGGGACGCATACTCGTTATCTCAACCTCAGGAGCGGAGCGATTCTCGACTTGTTTGGCATATAATCCACGAGTTGAGCCCAAACTGAATACGATTATATTTCCTGAATCTGCCCAATCGGGCATGTAGCCAGCACCAACATCATTATTGGTGAATTCTTTTATGTTTTCGCCATTCGCATCCATAATCCAGATTTGAGAAACACCTACTCGAGTTGATTCAAGCGCGATTTGGCTGCCATCAGGGGACCAGGTTGCATTGCGGTCATGACTCGCTACACTTGTTATGCGAGTAGAGGTATTGCTTTGAATATCAAGTACATACAAGTGAGGGATATTCGTATTATCTCTCAATGAAGTGAAGAGGATTTTGGTTCCATCTGGTGACCAGACTCCGTTAAAATCGCCCCCGGGGACAGAAATAATTGGCCGCATACTACTTCCATCAGCATTGATGATGAATAAGGCTGATCCTCTGTATAGTTCTTGTTTTTCACGGCATGGAGAAGTAATCACCATTTTTTTGCCATCAGGAGACCAATCCGGATAGCAGGCACCATCAGGTAAATTTGTTATTTGCGTTGGTTCCGAGCCATCCGCTTTCATTGTCCAGACTTGCGGAATTCCTGAGCGCGTAGAAACAAATGCGATTACTCCGCTGCTGCCACCAATTGCATTTTCAGGTGTTGTATCAAGAATAATTTCCTCTGTAGATGGCGTGTTTTCATCCGCAGGTGCGGGAGTATCGGAGGTTGGAACTTCATCCGTCTCAGTCAATCCTGAACTTTGAGTAGCTTCAACAATTTCTGCCATGGTTGGTTGCATTTGGGATTGCTGCGTTGCCTGATAAATATTGGTCAAAACTCGATACCCAATCCATGCTCCAAATAGGACAATGATGGTGATAATGCCAATGATTACACCAAGTGGGATTGTTGATTCGGATTTTAAAGAAGGATCCTTCTTTTGTGCTCCACCAAAAGTTGTTCGTGCATGCGTATTCCCGCGTTTCCCATTTGAAGCTGACCTTGTTGGTAATGCATTAACATCCATGGGGGCGATTCGATAATTTTTAGTATCGCGATCTTGCGTGTTAATACTATCCCCAGTTAATAGTGCATTTTTGAATTGTTCAGCGTTCTGAAAACGTTTTTTTGGGTCCACTGCCATTGCTATAGCAATACATTTTGCAAATCCGGGAGATATTAGTTTGTTAAGGGATTGAATAGGGACAAGCTCACCACTTCCAATGGTCCTTGCCAGCGCATCGGCTGGCACTTCACCCGTTACAGCAGCGTACAACGTTGCTCCAAGTGAATAAATATCCGAACGTGGTTCAGTCCCCTGTCCATATTGTTCAGGAGGAGCGTATCCCGGGGTTAATGCCTGTGCACCGGTGGTTGTTTCCTGACCCGGGTGTGCTTGTTTTGCCAAACCAAAATCAACAAGATATACTTCTCCGGCCGGGGTAATCTTTATATTTCCGGGTTTTACATCTCGATGAATGATCTTTGGTTCCTGATGATGTAGATAGGATAATGCGTTGCAAATTGCCGCACCAATTAGGCGTGCGTCTCTTTCAGGTAATACCCCCAATTTTTCAATACGATCTTTTAAATCCTCGCCATAAATAAAATCCATCACCAAGTATTGGCCCTGATTTGGAATGGAGAAATGATCAGTTACACGGGGTAAATTTGGGTGTTTTAAATTGGCTAATATTTTTGCTTCGTAATGAAATTGTCGCGTGGAATCATGTCCGCGAAACAAGTTTTCTTTTAAGGCAACTTCAATATTGAGACTTTCATCCAATGCTTTGTATATAGAGCCCATCCCGCCAATTGCAATGATTTCAAGGATTCTATAGCGTTGATTTAATCGGGTATTTACAGATAAAGGCATGATTTCCTCAGGTGAACTACTGTATTGTTGGTCGCCATACTGCATTGCCATCAATGCCAGGATCTGTTGTCAGGCGCATGATGTTTTCACCGTTTATATCCATGACATAAACATCATGATTTGTTCCATCAGGCCAGCTTTCGAAAACAATCCAGTGGCCATCTGGGGAATAACGTCCTTCAATAATTGGGCGACGAATATAATCATGTTTTACGGGTATCTCAGTTTCTACAGATCTTCCACGATCTTCGTATTCCTGGCTGACCAACCAAGGTACATCCGGTGATTCCTCACTACGGGTATATAAAATTGTATCTCCATCGGGAGACCAACTTGGCCAAATATCAAGCAAATTTCCAGTCACACTGAATTGATATTGTGTTACACCCGTATCTGAAATGATCCATACATGTGGAAAATATATTTTTCTGGTAATGGCAATTTGTTTTCCATCCGGATGCCAAACGGGTTGCATATCTGCATAGCGTGAATCAGATAATTCTTCCAGCGTTCCAGTTATGTATGAGTACAGATAAATATGTGATACACCATTTCGGTAGGAGCTGAACGCTATACGATTACCATCAGGTGCCCAGGCAGGATTATAGTCGCCAAACACGGTTTGCGGCATTGCTTCTATTTCACCATTTTCCATGTTGTATATAAATATTTTTGCATCTTTGTATTGTTGCAGCTTCTCACGACAAGGGGATATAAATGCAATCTTGCGACCATCAGGTGACCAATTCGGTTGACAGGCACCACCAATCACGCTGGTTAATTGGCGCTGTTCGGTGCCATTGGAATTCATGATCCATAATTGGAAAACATTGGTACGGTTAGAAGCAAATAGGATTTGTTCAGCACCGCCGCCAACGATTGGGTAATTTTCACGACTTTCGATAAATGTGGTTTCGGTGTTTTCCAATTCCGCCACAGATAGCGAATTGGTAGGCTGTATAACTTGTGATGGTGTATTTTGAAATTCACTATTGATTAACCCGGATGAATTAATCGGTTCGGGTAAATTATTGACAATATTTGAAAGCATATTTGAAAAGGCACGTTGTTGATAGGAAAATATAGCACCAGCGATCAGTACCAGCATAAAGGCTGTGATTATCGAGAATAGTGCCAAATTTCGTCTAGGATTTTTACCTTTCTGACTTGAGAGTTGAGACTCGGTGAACTCTTTCAGCGGCTCCAGAAAATATGGTGATGTGGCATATTCTATAGGAGAACGCCTTTCCGGTTTTGTTATTGTGTCCCCTTCAGCAGGAGGTGGTGGTACTAATAAATTCAGCGGCAGGACGTTTGGTAATTTGCCGGCATCTAACAATGAAATTTTGAAATCATCCGGATTTTGGAAGCGATTTTCGGCTTCCACTTCCATGGCTTTATGAATGGCTTTTTCAAATTTCTTGTTGATTTCAGGAATAATCTCATGTATGGGTGTTAATTGTACTTTGCCGGTTACGCGTGACAATGCATCTTCGGGGATGGAACCTGTCACAGCAGCATAAATTGTTGCCCCTAAAGAATAAATATCGGAGCGTACATCTGTACGGCCGGTACCATATTGTTCCGGTGGAGAATAACCAGGGGTCATTGCGCGGGCACCGGTAGACGTGATTTGGCCGCCGTCCATGATTTTTGCCAAACCAAAATCAACCAGTGATATTTCACCAGTATATGTGATTTTGATATTGCCAGGTTTGATATCGCGATGGATAATGGGATTATCACGGCATGATAAGTAGGATAAAGCATCGCAAATCACTGCACCGATGACGATTGCTTCTGACTGGGGAATTAAACCCAATCGTTCAATACGTTCGCGCAGGTCTTCGCCTTCGATATAATCCATGATTAGGTACTGGCCCTGATTTTCAACGTAAAAATAATCACCAACCCGGGGAAGGTTGGGATGTCTCAAGTTGGCAAGGATTTTAGCTTCTTTCTGAAATTGCTTGGCATATTCTTCGGAGAGGAATAAATTTTCCTTAACCGCTATCGAGATGCCAAGTGTTTCATCGACACCCTGATAAACGGCCCCCATGCCACCTTGACCTAGGATTGCTTTGATCCGATATCGGTTGTTAAGCAAGGAGTCGATTTGAAGTGCCATATAGGTTTCTTTATATAAATTTTATTTGATTTTACCTAAAATACTGCATTTCCGCAATGAAAGAAGCTATGGCAATTGTAAAACTTGCGAAACTGTTAATCATATTGGGAAGCCATGCTATAATCGGCATTAAGTCTTAGGTAATGAGTAGCCATCATGCAAGTTGACATTCAGACAGCCGTTCAAACAGCGTTTGTGCTATCGATCATCGGATTTTTAGGTAGCTTATTTTATGGTTTGGGGTTGATCCGCAACGGTAGGAAAATTTTATATTACCATAAAAGGCAAAGCCAGATGACCACTGGATGGTGGTATATGGCTTTATCTTTGGCAATGGGATTAACAGCCTGGTTTTTGCACCGTCAGGCTGAACCAGTTTTGTATCAGATATTTCCGCCATCACCAACCATTACAATTACGTCGACCATTACTCAAACCACAACAATAACCCTAACACCAACGACTACTTTGTCGCCAACCGTTACCAACACACCAGAGATCACTTATACGCCGCAAATTCCTGTTGTTGTCTCAGAGCAATTTGTAAGTACCATTGAACCTGCAGAAGATGTTGTTTTCTCCCCGTTGATTTTTGCACGTACGATCGATGAAAATAATCAGGCGGTCAGTCCAGTGACGACATTTCAACATCCTGTAACTGATATTTTCGGTGTATTTAGCTATGACAAAATGAATACCGGCGTCCAATGGAGTAGCGTTTGGGTACGTCTATCGGATCAGGAAGTGATTTGCTATGAAACCAAACCATGGGATGCCAGTACTGGTGGATATGGATATACTGATTGTCACAAAGGGGCCAATAGTTGGTTGCCAGGAGAATATGATGTGCAAATTTATATTGGAATGACATGGATCAGTTCCGGTAAATTTACGATTGTTGGCGATCCACCCACTGCAACGTTTACACCATCTCCCAGCTATACCCCATCCAACACCCCAACTGCCAGTCGCACACCTACAGCGACTCATACGCGTACTCCCACGACCTCAGCAACAATAACCAAGACACCGACGGCATCCAATACACCAACGCGCACGAAAACAAAAACGCAGACTTTCACCCCCAATCCGACAGATACGCGCTGGCCTTCGCCAACTGTACCTTAGCGATTTAGATCATTTTATCGCGCGATTTGTAATATGCTCGGGATATTTTTGCGGCCAGCCGAGCATTATTTTCCAGCAACGCCAGATTGGCAAACATGCTGCGACCTTCACTCAATTGATTTATCCGATCAAGGAGATACGGTGTTAATGCGGCACCGAAAATGTTTTTATTACGAGCATCTTCAATAGCGGCTTGAATAATGGTTTCCATTTCGGCGGCGGGTAGTGCAGATTCCTGAGGTGGGGGTTGTACGACAAGAATTGCATTTCGTAAACCGGAACGCCATTGTTCTCTGGCAATTTTGGCAATCATTTTGACGGAATCAACCCGGGTCGTAACCGGTAATCCACTTTCAGCGGCGTAGAATGCCGGAAATTCATCAGTTTTATAACCAATCACGGGAACGCCATAACTTTCCAATACTTCAATTGTTGCGGAGAGGTTTAGAATGGATTTTGCCCCGGAACACACAACAATCATTGGAATGCTGTTCAATGCCATCAGATCAGCCGATACATCAAAGGCTGGTTCACGATGAACACCGCCAATACCACCGGTAGCAAAGATACGTATGCCTGCTTTTGAGGCTGCAACCATCGTCCCGCCAACGGTTGTACCTCCATTAAAACCACTTACCAAAGCGATGCCAAAATCGCGTTGACTGATCTTTTGTACTTCTGTTTTTGGGTCAGCCAATTCAGCGAGCTGGTTTTCATTCAATCCGATCTGTACTTTGCCATCCAGAACTCCGATTGTAGCAGGCAGTGCCTTTTCCTCAAGAATTACTTGTTCCATTTTTTGTGCAAGAGCGAGATTGGTCGGAAAGGGTAATCCATGAGTAACAACAGCGGTTTCCAGCGCAACGATGGGTTGTTGATGGACAATTGCCCGTTCAACATCAGGGCGGATGTTCCAGCGTTTGTGTAATAATAAATTCATTGCTTCTCCCTAATTCATCGTCATATCATATAGTTTTTCTACTGAAATACTCGGTAAAACAGTACCAGGATGATGAAGGGTAAGTGAAGCCGCCATCACACCAAGACGAATGGTATCATCAATGGGAATATCGTTTAGAATGCCAAAGATCAAAGCTGCGGATAAAGCGTCACCAGCACCAGTGGGATCGAGGATTTTTGTTTTAATGGCCGGAACATGCCCACTAGTGTCATATGTAGCGTAGCAAACCCCTAAATCGGCCATGGGGATGACCACCATCTCCACCCCCTGATTGACCAGTATCCGGGCAGCTTTTAATGCCGAGGTTCGTCCGGTAATTTCAAATTTATGATCAATGAGGATTTCCATCTCACTCATATTTGCATTTAGTAGTTTGAAATGCTGTAAGAAGGGTTGTATACGTTTTGCCAGGCTACGTGATGTTGCATCAGCATAGATGGGTATTTGATACTGATTGGCAATCTTAATAATCGCTGCAATGGTATCTTCAGGGACATTGGCATCAAAAAAGACACAAGCTGCTTTTTTGATAATCTCTTCCTGCTCATGGATGGTTTTTGGTGTCAGGTCGGACATGACTCGCATATCATCCAAAGCAAAACTGAGGCTGCCATCTTCGGCCAATACTGCCAGATACGAAGAAGTATAAAAATTATCACTGATGATACAGGCGTCGGTGTTGACGCCGTTTTCTGAAAGATGACTAAGTAACAAAGTGCCGAAAACATTGTTCCCAACGGCACTAATAAAGGTAACTTTCTGGTCCAACTTTGACAGGTTTTCTGCAACGTTGCGTGCCACACCGCCAAAAGATGGACGGACTTCTGCAGGTACAGACGATCCCAGATCAGGCATTTCAGTCAGTCTGCCGACAAGATCAATTCCAGCGGCACCAATGACTACAATCTCATTTTCCGAACCAGTTTTTTCACTTTCAGAATACATGTGATAATCCCTTTTTATATTGGTGATTGTGAGTGAATCAAATAAATTCCGGCACAAACCCATTTTATTGTCAGTATGAAAGTTTCTTATAGTTTACCATTGCTTAGGTTGCTTTTGTAGCTATAAATTTTAAGATTTAGTTAACAAAATTTTCTTTCCTTTGGCTGGTATTGGATGTGCGATATAATCGAGATAGATAAGTAGAGGAAACGAATATGATACATGTAGAATTTCATTGTCATTCCACTGGATCACCGGATTCACTGGTTGACGCAGAACAATTAATTAGAACTGCCAGACAGGCTGGTTTAGATCGCATTTTTATCACAGACCACAACAGCATACATGAAGCCTTGCGAGCGCAGGCTTTAGCACCGGATCTGGTATTAATAGGCGAAGAAGTAATGACCGATCAGGGCGAAATCCTGGCTTATTTGATTAAAGAAAAAATTCCGTCAAGAATGTCTCCTATGGAGACCATTGCAGCGATCCGTGAACAAGGCGGGGTGATTAGTATTTCACATCCGTTTGATCCACGCAGAGGATGGAAATTGGAAAACCTGGAAAAAATTTACAGTGAAATTGATGCATTGGAAGTTTTCAATGCCCGCAATTTGCTGCCTGAATATAATTTGCGCGCGCTGGAAGCGGCTCAAAATCACGGTTTGCTTTCTACTGCTGGTTCGGATGCGCACACCAAAATTGAGATTGGCCGTACGCGCATGATAATGCCTGATTTTAATGACCGAGAAAGTATGCTGGAAGCTTTACGTGTGGGTATGATTATTCCAAAAGAATCCAGTCCATTGGTCAGATTCAATTCAACTTTTTCAAGGGTATATCGACGTATGAGAAAATCATGGGAGACACGATGAATTAATTTGGGATATAAACCTTGACGATTTCATCAGATGGATTACAATTATGAAAGCGTTGGGGCGGTGGCGGAATAGGCAGACGCAACGGACTTAAAATCCGTCGATGGTGACATCGTGAGGGTTCGACCCCCTCTCGCCCCACACAAGATCGTACAAGTGTACGGTCTTTTTTTGTTTTGATTTATACATAAACTTTTTTGAGCACGAGTTTTGTTTTTCACTGGGAAAGCTCTATAATGTTCTTACAGACAAAAGGTACTCTTCCTTATAGCTTAATTTGTTTATTGGTCAGATAGATTTACACCAAATCTCACTTCGAAGCTATCCTAAAAATAAAATTAGTAAACATGTCCAAATTTTGATTATTGGTTTTGACTGGGAGGGTGGTATGGCATATACAGTAAAATACAGCCATGAAAAAGATTATATTTTTGTAATTATCAATGGTGAATTTTCATTGCTGGTGTTTAAGCGTGTTGCAGCCGACGTGGCAAATATTGTTGCAGAAACGGATTGTAAACGTATTTTAAATGATATGCGGGGAGCCGAGTTAACCGTAAATACGTTTGATATTTATAGTATGCCGGAATCTGCACAGCAATCCGGGGTATCTTTATTTTTACGGCGTGCGTTGATTGTAGGGAAACGTGCAAGCGAATTTTCATTTCTGGAGACGGTGTTTCTAAATCAAGGGCATATGGTGAAACTGTTTGCCAACTATGAAGAAGGTGAAAAGTGGCTGTTTGAGGATGAATTGGCAGCCGGAACGAAAACGTAAAATGATGTTCTTCAGGCAGGTAGATGCTTAGTTCACTGTAATTTCAAACTCCCCAAATCTAACCATGTTCCTTGCTCCATCTGATTTTTTCATTTTATCCAGTGAAAATTCACTTGTTTACTATGTCGGGAATCATTTTCATCGGCAAAGAATTATTGTTATTACATTGAGGTTATCATGAGCGAATTATTTAAAATTTCAGGATTTAACATTTATTTGCAAATTATTGTTACGATCATTTCACTTACAATCCATTTATATGCCACACGAAACAAAAATCGAAAAGAAACAACGCTTGAATTAAGTTTGATATACACAATTGGACTTGCTGGCTGGTTTTCTATTGTGAGTGGGTTAATGGGACATATTATCTATGCTGATCAAGTCGCGGAATCCATTGGCTGGCCTGTAAATAGTGGCTTTCAAATGGAATTGGCATTTGCTGCAATTGGTATTGGATTGATCGGATTTATTGGATTTTGGAATAAATCCTTTTGGTTGCCGTTCATTATTGTTAAAACAATATTTATGTGGGGAGCAGGATTTACCCACATTATTCATATGATTGAGCTGAACAACTATTCGCCAAGTAATTCGGGACTGGTTCTATATTGGGATTTCATTTTGCCAATCATTTTGATTGTATTGTATGTTGCCTACCAAAAGGAAAAGAAAAAGCAATCAACTACGTAAATCAGATTTCATGGAGGTCACCGTGCCAGTTAAATGTTCGGTCTATATTGCAGTCAGTGTGGATGGCTTTATCGCCAGAAATGATGGTGCTATTGATTGGCTGGAAAGACCGGAATATTCGTCTGCGCTAATGAATGGGTTGCTGTATGATGAATTTATAAAAACGGTTGATGTACTTGTCATGGGCAGACATTCATTTGAGATAGTGCGTTCCTTCGGATTTTAGCCTTATGAATGAGTCGATGTTATTGTCCTTTCAAGTATGGATATGCAACTACCAGACCATTTAGAGGGAAAAGTGCGGACTGAGTTAGGGAATTCGCAAGATATAGTATCGAAATTGGAAAAACAAGGCAAAAAGCATTTATATATTGATGGCGGAAAAACAATTCAACGATTTCTAAAAGCTTGGTTAATTGATGAGATCACGATAACGCGAATTCCTATTTTGTTAGGTTCTGGCATACCACTATTCGGACCAAGCGGGATTGAGCTGAAATTGCAACTGATTGATGTTTTTCCATCCGAAAATGGATTTGTTCAAGAACGTTATGGGGTTGTAAATTTAATATTTTAAAGATGGACCATTGGTCAACTTAACCAGGCTCAGTGACCGATGGTTTTATCTTGCATTTAACTCCCCCTTATTCGATAATATTTATATCGTTTAGCCACATATTTCAAATTAACCGTAGTTCAGCCAAGGAAGGAAAGTATGAACGAGAAACATGTAAAAGGCAATTCCATTCCATTTCAGGCAACGAAAATTAAACCAAAATCTCCGGTGCCATCCGATATTGATATTGCACAAGCAGCAACTTTGAAACCCATCTCGCAGGTGGCAAGGGAGTTGGGACTGTTGGATGATGAAGTCGAGTATTATGGTCCGGCAATGGCTAAAGTACGTCTGGATGTACTGGAACGCTTAAAAGATGTCCCAGACGGCAAATACATCGATGTTACAGCCATTACACCGACGCCTTTGGGAGAAGGCAAGACAACGACGACAATTGGCCTCTCACAGGCCTTGAGTGCGCATTTGGGCTACAACGTAATGACCTGCATCCGGCAGCCCAGCCAGGGACCTACTTTTGGTATAAAAGGCGGCGCGGCAGGTGGCGGTTACAGTCAGGTTGTGCCGATGGAGAATTTCAACCTGCACATGACCGGTGATATGCATGCCATCACGGCAGCCAATAACTTGCTCGCAGCCGCGATTGATGCGCGCATTTTTCATGAATCTACACAGACAGATGAGCAGCTCTTTCACCGTTTTTGCCCGCCAGACAAACACGGTAACCGTGTGTTTGGCTTGGGTATGCAGGGGCGTTTGAGAAAACTGGGATTGCAGTATACAGATCCTTGTGATCTATCGATTGCCGAACGCCGGCAGATGTTCCGTCTGGATATTGACCCTGAAAAGGTTTTGTGGCGGCGGGTGGTTGATACGAATGATCGTTATTTACGTGGCGTGACCATCGGAAAGGGAGCAGCCGAACGTGGTATTTCACGCAAAACGGCATTTGATATCACCCCGGCCAGCGAGATCATGGCCATTCTGGCATTGACCACCAGTCTGGCGGATATGCGAAAGCGTTTAGGGAAAATTGTTGTGGCGATTAGTCGCAAAGGCGTACCGATCACGGCGGAAGATATTGGTGTTGCGGGTGCATTAACCGTTTTATTGGTTGACGCTATTAAACCAACGTTGATGCAAACATTGGAAGGGACACCGGTTTTTGTGCATGCCGGGCCATTTGCCAATATTGCACATGGAAACAGCTCCATCGTTGCGGATCAGATTGGCCTGAAGTTATCTGATTATGTGATCACTGAATCCGGATTTGGCGCCGATATGGGCATGGAGAAGTTCTTCAATATCAAATGTCGTACATCCGGTTTAGTACCCAATGTGGTTGTGCTTGTCGCAACGGTGCGGGCGTTAAAAATGCATGGCGGCGGTCCACGAGTGAGCGCCGGAAAACCATTGGATCAGGTTTATGCACAGGAAAATCTGAAATTACTTGAGAAGGGCATTCGAAATCTGATGCATCATGTACAAACGGTGCGCAAGTTTGGTATTCCTGTCGTGGTAGCAATCAATAGCTTTATCACGGATACCCAGGCTGAACTGGATTTGATCAAAAAGTGTGCAATCGGTGATTGCTGTGCTGATGATGCCGTTGTCAGCCGTCATTGGGAGTTAGGCGGGGAAGGCGCCATTGAACTG
This sequence comes from Chloroflexota bacterium, assembly GCA_016838895.1. Lineage (GTDB taxonomy): Bacteria > Chloroflexota > Anaerolineae > Anaerolineales > Anaerolineaceae > UBA5203. The sequence goes on along the minus strand of JAEKNU010000007.1, from coordinate 32,980 downwards.
GCAAAGGCCGTTGTCAAGGCAGCCAACAAACCATCTAAATTTGATTACTTATACCCTTTGGATATATCCATCAAAGAAAAAATTGATACGATTGCCAGAGAAGTGTATGGCGCAGATGGTGTTGATTTCAGTCCGCAAGCCGAAGAACGCATTGAGGAGTATACGCGATTAGGATATGATAAATTGCCGATTTGTATGGCAAAAACACATCTGAGTATCAGTCATGATCCGAATTTAAAAGGGGTTCCACATGGATATCGTATTCCAATAAACAGTTTGCGTGTATCTGTTGGTGCAGGGTTTGTTTATCCCTTATTGGGTACCATGAGTACGATGCCAGGTTTGCCAACTCGACCTGCATTCTTTGATATTGATATTGATCTTGATAATGGCAATATCCTTGGTTTATCCTAAATAAATATTAATACATCCAGATGGAGAGCTTGATTCACCTCAAGCTCTCTTTTGTCAAACAATCATTACATTTGTTACCAATGAAGATCATCCCTTATTTTTGTACATTGACCACACAATAAGGTATAATCCAGCAAAGTAATGATTGATTCATCACATTATTTGTGAAATTATCCCTACCAGCTATTGGAGGACACAATGAATGAAAAAATGGAAGAATATGGTGGGGTGGATGTAGGGCAGCGATTACGTGCATTAAGGGAGCAGCGCAATGTTTCTATGCGATCCCTGGCCAAAATGAGTGGTTTATCCGCGAATGGATTGAGTATGATTGAGCGTAATTTAACTTCTCCATCAGTCAGCACACTAACAAAATTAGCAAAAGCATTGGAAGTACCTGTAGCAGCGTTTTTCCGTGAACAAAATGAAAAATCCAAAGTGATCTTTTGTCCTAAAGCAGACCGCAATGAAATTCATTTTCTACATGGCAAATGGGAAGGTCTGGGTGGAGATCAGTTTGAAGGACAGTTGGAGGCTTACATTTTGACCGTTGAGCCAGATGGTTCCAGTGGTAATCATGAACTGGTACATTCCGGTAATGAGATGGTGTATTGTTTGGAAGGTCAGCTGGCATATGAGATTGAAAACCAGCACTATGTACTCAATCCTGGCGATACCTTGTTCTTTCTATCCAAGATAGAGCATCGCTGGCATAATCCGGGAAATGGCAAGGCACGCGCAATGATACTCATTTCTGGATATGATCCGCATGATTCACCTGGTGAGTATCACCTGACCTCACCTGCACCGAAAATATAGAAGGAATTTATAAAGCAGCCAACGGCTGCTTTTTTGTAGATATTAATTCAACAGATATAGAATAATTAATTAGAATCAGTAGAGAAATAAACAAAAAGGCGACCGTAGGTCGCCCGCACAATTATTATTGGAATAAAAACAATTATTTATATATTGAGCCAGCTTGCAGCAGCTTTTGGTAAATCATGCTTTGAGCCGATTCGTTGCGTACATTGGGGTAGTGAATCAAGGAAAAGCTTGCCATAAGATTTACTAAGTACCCGTTTATCATAGACAACGACCACACCCCGATCAGAATTTGAACGAATTAAACGCCCAAACCCCTGCCGGAAGCGCAGAATGGCTTCTGGCAGCATATATTCATTGAATGGATTCTCAAAAGTTTCGGAGCGGGCAGCGATGATTGGATCAGAGGGAACATCAAAGGGTAATTTTGTAATTGCTACTATGGATAAAGCTGGACCTGGTACATCAACGCCTTCCCAGAAGGAACGCGTACCCAATAATACTGCTTTTTCCGAGATTTTAAAATTTTCAAGCAATGAATTCGCCGAAGCACCCTGTCCTTGCTCGTAAACTGTGATATCGGCTTTGGAAAGTGGGGAAGCCAATGCTTCAGATGACTTTCGTAATTGCGTATAAGAGGTATATAATGCCAACAATTTGCCATCTGTTGCTGTTGCCAGACTAACCAATGATTGATCAACCGCGCGCTGGTATTGGCTGGCGGCATTGGGTTCAGGAACATCATTGACAATATAGAGTAATACCGAATTTTCATAATCAAACGGTGAGCCCAGCATCAAATCATCTGCTTCTTCAGCATATAAACGATTGCGGATATAGTCAAAGTCACCATTGGCAGTCAGGGTTGCAGAGGTAATAATGACGCTATTCTTCTCATGCCAGAGGAATTTTTGCATCAAGGGGCCGATATGCAATGGCGCAGCATTGACACTGATTTGCCCATTCCGTGGAGAAAGTGCCAACCAGTAGATGTAATCCGGATTCGGTTGACTGACGATACCATTCATAACCTCTTTGTTTTCGCCCAATGAGCGCGAAAGATTGGTGATATTGTCAAGTTGATCTGAAAATTCATCATTGCTTTGATTGTTTATATCGTTATAGGCTTTGACCAATGTTTGTAACTTGCTAAGCAGTGTGCTCATCGTATCCAGAGCAACATCCCAGGCGATTTCTACTTCTGTCCATGCGGGCTGTGTGCGCGTGGCTGGAATAATGCGCTCTTGTTGACCGTAGGCATTGACAGGCCGACCATCTCGTTGATCTTCCAGGAAATTATTGAGGGTAATGTAAACCGATTTCAGGTCTTGCTCTAAGCGAAAAGCTAAATCGGTAATCCCCTGGGTCATTTTTTCTGCGGCAGCTAATTCCGCGGGTGTGATAGTGTCAGTTGCCAGGGTCAGTAAACGTCCAAGGACGCCTGTTCTGGTTCCACCAAGCTCACGGAATAAATTCGTTAAATCAGATTGATTGATACGATAACTCAAGGCGTTGGTTGTGGCAGATTCTATATGATGCCCTTCATCAACGATAAGATATTTATATTCAGGCAGCACGCGGTTGTTCATGGCCACATCTGCCAGTAATAAGGCGTGGTTCACGACAATGAGATGTGCAGTTTGGGCGGATTGCTTGGACAAATAATAAGGACACAAGCCACCTAATCGTGAAAGACAAACCTCAGGCCGACAGGTTTCCGTTTCAGCGGAGAGTTTCATCCAAACATCTCGTTCGATGGGGCCGTTCAGGTTAATTTCATTGCGATCGCCACTGCCATTTTGATATAACCAAACCATGATCTTAGCGAGTACACGCATGGTGTTGACGTTTTCTGGCCCACGATTGCGTAAAGCCTCAAGTCGTTTAGGGCATAGATAATTGGAACGTCCTTTGAGGATCACCGCTTTGAGATCAATATTCAAGGCTTCTTTCAAATCCGGGATGTCTTTGTTAATTAGCTGATCCTGCAAATTAATCGTATTGGTGGATATGACAACCCGTTCTTGGTTTTTATATGCCCACAATGCAGATGGAATAAGATAGGCAAATGATTTACCGGTACCTGTACCAGCTTCTACCATGAGATGCTTTGAATTTGATATTGCGTCTGTGACGGATTGCAGCATCTCAAGTTGTTGATTGCGTTTTTCATAATGAGAAAAATGTTTGGAAAAAGCCCCGCCATGTTCCAGTATGGCACTCACTTCATCAATGTCTAGCAGTTCTGGTGGTTCAATCGGTTCCAGGGGTTGTCCGACTGTGTCTTCAAGTTGGCTGATTAATCGGCTATTATGCAGCCAATCGGTGTGCGTTTGATCGATGATTTCACCGCTGTGGGCTTTGAGAATAGATTGAAAGAGGTAATCAGCACCCCAGTGCATGGGTTTTGCCAAACGTACAATTTCAGCAATCAAGGAAATGGGCAATTTCTGGGCTATTTCAAGGAGCTTGACATATACAGTATGCGTTAATTTTGCATCGTCAAAAGCACGATGCAGTGACCCCATATGAATAATGCCCAACTGCTGGCCCAATGCACCCAAATTATAGCGAGATGCACCTGGTAAAAGCACAGCGGCTAATTCATAGGTATCAATAGACTTGTTTGCGTTCAGAATGTTATGTTTATTAAGGAAACTGAGGTCAAATTGCACATTATGACCCAGAACAGGATCATCACCCACAAAGGCGGCAAATTCCGGAATGACGTCATGAATTTGCGATGCATTGGCAACCATCGTATTGGTGATTCCCGTGAGACGGGAAATCATGGGAGGGATCGGACGATTGGGATTGACTAAGGTTTTGAATTCATCAATAATTCGTTTTTCGTTGAATTTGACCGCACCAATTTCTGTGATGGCATCCATTCCGGGATTCAATCCGGTTGTTTCAAGGTCCAATGCGATTATGGGTTGCATGGCATGATTATACCAGAGGATGAACATTTGTTCGTGGGGTTAAAAATTTGGTACAATATGCACGATTCAATACGCCAAACAGTCTGACAGGGTAGGTTTATGAAATCCTTTTTTGATTTCGGTTTAGGAACACTCAATTTTAACGATGCAAATAAAAAACATTTTGGAATAAAGGATGCAGTGTTTTCTATTAGATTTCATTCCGGAAAACAGCAATATCACGAATATTCGAATGCGTTAACCTTTGTCAAAAAAGAAGAGAATGTTGTTAAGGATTCAGTGTTTGGAAAATCCATTTCCCAAACATACAACGCTGAATCACGACAAAGCAACCTGCACTATGTGCTTGAGTTGCTGATCCCTGATGATGAGGCAGCAGCTTTGTGGCGGCTGTCCGTGCAGAATTCTGGGGAAGCACTACAAATTGATCAGTTGACCTTATTGGAATTTCAAACCGGAAGTGCTGCCGGTTTGGCATTTGATGGGCAATTAAGCAAATTGCGCTTTTTCTCACAGGGCTGGCAAAGCTGGTCACATACCGCTTCTTATGGGGTAAAAGACCGTATGATGACATCAAACCTATCCATTGCGCAGAAACCATTATGTTACGACAAGAGCACGCCGCGCTATCGCCAAAAAGGGAAATTCAGCGGTGATTTCTTTGGGGTCATTTCGGACCAATCCAGTTCAGAAGGGATCCTATTGGGTTTTCTGTCTCAACGGGAACAGTTTGGTGCAGTTTCACTGGATATGAATGATTTAAGCTCATTGAAAATATGGGCGAGTGCTGATGGCGTTTTCCTGAATGCAGGTGAAACCATAATCAGTGATTGGGCCATACTACAGTATCTCAAGGTTGATGATAGTCCTTTGGATCAATATACTACCTGGGTACAGCAAGTTCATGGTGTTGGTGCTTCTGCTAAAACCCATGCAGGTTGGTGTTCCTGGTATTATTTTTATCAGGATATTTCAGAGCCGATTATTCGCGACAACCTGGAGCAAATCGCAAACTTGCGGGAAAGTTTGCCATTACATCTGGTACAGATTGATGATGGTTATCAACAGCAAGTAGGGGATTGGTTAAAAAATGCACCAGGTTTCCCGAATGGCGTTGCGCCTATAGCTGAATCTATCAAGGAAAGGAATTTATTACCCGGATTATGGATGGCACCTTTTATTGTGCATCCAAAATCGGATTTGATCCATGAACATCCGGATTGGATATTGCGAAACAAAAATGGCAAACCAGTAAATGCCGGATTCATCTGGAATGTATTTACCACAGCGCTGGATTTGACCCATCCGGATGCACTGGCATATGCGGCACAAGTTGTACATGAAGCAGTCGAGAAATGGGGTTACCCATATCTGAAACTTGATTTCTTATATGCAGCGGCTTTGGACGGGGAACGATATGATAAATGCTTAACACGTGCGCAAATATTGAGAAAAGGGTATGAAGCGATACGCGAAGCAGTAGGTGCGGATATTTACTTGCTGGGCTGCGGGGCACCAATCGGAACATCTATTGGCTATTTCGATGCCATGCGCATAGGTGCAGATGTCAGCAGTAGCTGGATGCCAAAATATTTTGGGGTCGAGTTTCCATTCCGCGGAGAGCCAAATATGCCATCTGCGCGGAATGCCATCCAAAATGTACTTACCAGGCAATACATGCATCGCAAATGGTGGATAAATGACCCGGATTGTTTGTTGGTACGCCCGGATAGCGAATTAACCCAAACGGAAGTACAAACGCTGACCAGTATCATTGGCCTATCAGGAGGTGCATTCCTTGTTTCTGACAATATGCCGGAATTACCTGCGGAACGAATGGCGTTGATTCAGAAAGTTCTACCGATTCATGATTTTGAAGTGGATGTACTGGATTTATTTAGCAAAACGGTACCGGAAATGGTGAAAGTGGCATGCACGACAAAAGCGTCTGAATGGACCGTAATAGCTAATTATTATTGGCAAGACAAAATCGGAAAGGTTCAATTTTCTCTGCAAGATTATCATTTATCAGAAGGGAAATATTGGATACGTTCTTTTTGGAATGATGAAATTCGCCTGGTTTCATATGATGAAGTCATTGCATTTCCTGCTCAACCACATAGTGCAATTGTTCTGGCAGTTCGCCCATATGATGAACACAAAGCCACTTTTTTGGGGAGTAATTTCCATATTTTACAAGGGATTGAATTAACAAAAATTGTTTCAGTGGAAGGTATGGATAAATTCAACTTAAACCTGAATCAGGAAATGAATGGATTTGTTGATTTATACATTCACTCAAAGGTAAAAAAGATTCTAGTCAACGCCAATAAATCAAATTGGGATGAAATTCAGGAAAATATATACCGTGTACCAATCAAAGGAAATGGAAAAATTAAAATAAGAGTCCTTCATAAGAAGAATAATGAGTAAACCAAAAATGAGCTGGATTTACATCCAGCTCATTTGCAAATTACCCTTCTTTTATTTCGTCAACTTTCTTTTCTTCTGGTTTCTTATTCTTTTTTCTTTTTGAAAAGATTCTTATGATGAGCCAAATGGGGGCGACAATAATTACCAATACTGGGGCAATCAGTACGATGATATAGATCAATACACTCCCGATGCCCATTAATACATTGACCAATGACTCAGCAGCTTGTTTAGCAATTTTTGCAGGCTGCCAATCATTAATATCAAATTTCCCCAGCCCTTTTTCTTCAATCTTTTCTTGCAATTCATTCCGAATTTGTTCCAGTTCATCATCGCTTTGATGAATTGTGACATAAATTGATGAATAGCTGGATGATTCTTCGTAATATTTCATTTCCCCTTTGATTCGTTCAATACTGGTATCTGTGGCTTGAATTTCCCGGAATACATCTAATGCCTCTTCTGTATTCTTGGCAGTATCCAAATAGTTAAGAAGCGTTTTTTTGTATGCTTCGAGACTTACCAGTTGTGCGCCCAGGTCAGAATAGGCTTTGGTTACATCCTGACCAGTAATGCTTTCATTGGCAATATCAAGATCTTTGTCATCCACTTGTTCACGGACATAGTGCATGGCATCATCCAATTTATCAGCGGGTACTCGAATCTGGATTTGTGCTTCCGAAAGATAATAAAACCCATAGCCATCAATATAATTTGAGATTTTGGAGATATTCGAGTTTACAACAAATCCGCCATATTTCTGTGCCATTTCCTGAATACCATTAATGGTAATCTGTGGATCGCGAACGGTAATTTCAATCGTGGCATTATAAATTACCATACGTTCCGTACTGCTGGCTTGAAAATGTGCGCTGGTGGTGGTTGAATCATCACTATCTACAGCAGGTTCGGGGGGAGCAGCCTCTTCCTGATATGCCATGCTGGCTGGTGCTTCCCCAGCATATCCACCAGCGTTTGATGATGAAAAGGCTTTATTTGATTCCATATTATAGGCTTCATTTGCCATCATCGGTGATGCAGCACTACTACATCCACTTAGAAGCAACAAACCTATTAAAATCGCCAATAATGACTTTTTCATTCTTCTCCTCCTCGAGTTATGCTTGTAATTAGATCATTCAGGTAAATGAAAATCAACTTACTTACTAAACGAAAAAGAAACAGGATTGGTTCCTGTTTACCAACCCTGTTTTAGGCGTAATGCATGTCTGCGGGGAAGTCCATTATCAATAATGCGTTGTTGTACTTGTGCAATATCATATTCCACCCTCATCAACCGCCAGGCGCGTTGTTCAGTATCGAATAAAGCATAAGAAGCGCGCGGGTCGTGATCACGTGGTTGTCCAACCGAACCAGGGTTTAGTATGGTTCTTTCACTAATTTTGAACACTTCACCAGGAGCAAGATATTTCCAGATGGCTTTTCGCGGGCCGTCACTTTCTACATAAATGGTTGGCTGATGCGTATGACCAACAAAACATACCTCTGTCTCAAAATATTCAAAATTGATAGATGCAGTGTAGGTATCCAGCATATACTCCCAAACGGGATTCCGTGGACTGCCATGTGCCAGGGTAACATTTTCTAGTACCGCTTTTTCCTGGGCATTTTTCAAAAATTGGATGCTTGAAGCACCGAGTACGGATTTTGTCCATTGAGCAGAGATACGAGCATCTCTGTTAAATGCTTCAAGATTGATGTTCCCTAATGTAGCGGCATCATGATTGCCAGTAAGATAAACCAGATTGGGTAGCGATTGTACAACATCAACACACTCATTTGGATCTGGCCCATAACCAACAATATCACCCAGGCACCAGACAGCATCATAGAGTCTGGCGGCACTGAGTACAGCTTCAAGGGCAGTTAGGTTTGCATGAATATCAGATATGATTAATACGCGCATAAAGCCTTCACGGGAGATAAAATTGAAAAGTCCAACGACCCGATTCAGGTGTTTCCAGGCTTGAACTCAATCCACCAATGGTAATCCAGGTGTTGCCAGGTTTCAATGCCATAGGACCACCAGTTTCGGTGAAAAATTGCAGGGGCTGATCCGGACCTATGTATTTCCAGATACCTTCCTGTGCAATACCGTCTCTAAAAAGAACAGCACGCCTACCATCATAGTTATACCATAATTCAATATCCTGTAGGGTTGCGTTGTAGTGGATGTAATTTGCGAACAAAATGATCACATTTTCCGCATTAATTAACTCATCATTATTGCGATCCAAGAGGGGAATCATATTGAGGTTGTTGTCTTGATCAACTTCTTCAATCCAACGTAAATAATTGCCTTCAAGTTCATCATATTGCCATTCACCAATATTGAAAGCATTATATTTGATGGTGATTGTATCAGCAGGATTATTGTTCTGGGGGGCCTCTGATTCAAAATACATGCCGCCTAATTGTGGATCAAACGTTGTGATCCCCGCCATATTATTGTAGTACTTGGTCATTTCGCTGGTATTCGCAGATACACTGAAGACATTATTGGCACCATCATCACATAGTGCCGGACACTTGGACGGTGTAAATGAAATAGCCCGGCTACCGAGTTTTTGCAGTATGGTTGGGTTGACATTGTATTGATCCGCACTGGCATAACCCAAAATACCATTGTACAAACGAACAATTTGACCATCAACTAACCGTCCGGAACGAATAGGTCCAACTTTCTCTGATTCTTCTCCATAAAACAAGGCGATAAAACGATTGGTGCCTTCGCCGATGTAATAATCGAAGACGATATCCGCATTTGATAATCCAGCATGCGGACGGCCTTCACGTGGGAAATTGGATACTTTAATCAATACCGGTCGGCGCGAGAGAATTTCAGGATCATCAACGAAAAGTCCAGTGAGAGGATTCATGCCATCAGAATATTCTTCCGGACCAGCTACCACAGGCGTTGCCGTAGCGGTTGGGCTTGCAGTTGCAGTATATTGTGAAGTTACTGTTGATGTAATGCTAGCCGTTTTTGTAGGCACGGCTTTTGTTTTTGTTGCAGTACTGATTGGCGTGGAAAGTGCTTTGGTTTGCATAGAACAAGCACTAAGTAGCAACATCAATAAAAATAATGAGATGCTTTGGAAAAGTGTATTTCGTTTCATAAAAACCTTTCCTTTTTTATGGATAATCAAAATATAGATAATGTTCGCCTACACCAAGCTGTTTGAATTCAGATGCTAAGCCTGCAATAACAATCCAGGTATTGCCTGGTTTCAAACGATATGGAGTACCATCCTTATTCAGGAAAACCATGGGTTTATTGCGATCAGGAACATACCAACCACCTTCAACCAATAAACCATCTCTGAAAAAGTAGGCTTTCTCACCATAAGTATTGCTCCAGAATTTCACATCATGGGCAGTTGGAGCAAGCTCAATATATTCAGCAAATAGAATAACAATATTTGAATAGGCAATTTGTTCGTTATTTAATTGATCAACCAGAGGAATCAGTGGAAAATCCTCATATTCCCAGGATTCAATCCAGCGCAAATATTTTCCGCTTTGCGGATCATAACGCCATTCACCTCGATTCCAATTAATGTATTCAACACCCACAGTCATCGCATATTGATTGCTGAAAGGTGGTTGATTATCAAACAACCAGTTGTTCAGATAGGGCTTTTCGTTCTCTCTACCGACACGGTCATAATATTTTGAGACTTCATCTGTGATGACATAAACACCAGTGGCGTCATGTGTTGCGTATCCACAAATGGGTGGGCAGGGTGATTCATTGAAAGATAAAGAATTTTCACCTAATATATCCTGAATCGATTTTGTGCGTGCTTCATCGGCGTTCCCATAAACAAGAATGCCCTGAAACATGGTGGCAATCTGGGGATCAACGAGACGTCCGGAACGTAACGGCCAGGCTTTGGCTGCATCATCACCATAATACAGTGCCAGAAAACGATTCGTGAATTGACCGATGTAATACTCAAAAACAACATCAGCGTATGAGAGTCCAGCATGTGGACGACCAACTGCCGGGAAATTAGAGATTTTTGTAAGTATCGGACGTCGATTTAAAATATCAGGGTTATTAACACGTTCACCTGTTAATGGATTGTAATCTTGAGGATACCCATATAAACCATAAACAGGGTGCTCATCTTCTGAGGGAAGTGCGAATAAATTATCTGTGGTTTGCTCGTCGATTGAAAATGGGGTGGCGGTAACTGCAATGCTCGTTGGTTCCACCAGTAAAATTTCCGGAACGGGTGTTAGGGAAAGCTGCTGAGTCGGTACGAGCGTTTCAGTTGGAATCCCCATTGGTTCCTGTTCTTCCCATGGTTGGGTAACAGGCTCTCGTTCACCCATAGGTGTACAGGCACTGAATATCAGTGTAAATGCAATGCTTGTAAATATAATTCGTTTTATGATGACCATAAGGCTATCTTTTGCAGGATGAGATCAGCAACTTCACTTTTTTGCATCAGAGGATAATTTTCAATAGTGCCATCCGCCAAAACCAGGCTGACTTGATTGGTATCCCCGGAAAATCCGACATTGGGTTTTGAAATATCATTGGCAACGATCATATCCAGCCCTTTTGACTGTACTTTTTGACTGGCATGCTCCAACAAATGATCACTCTCAGCAGCGAATCCGATCACTTTTAGGTCAAGATTATCTTTCTGTTTTTGTTGATGAACAGCCAATAAGATATCTTCTGTTTGTTCCAGGACAAGCTGAGGTATCCCTTTACCCTTCTTTATTTTAGTCTCATTTTCAATTGGGCGAAAGTCCGCTACAGCGGCAGACATAATCAACACATCTTGAGCAGGAATATGCTGCATAACAGCAGTATGCATTTCCGCAGCTGAAACGACATCAATTATTTTGATACCATCAGGCAGGCATAAATAATGTGGGGCAATAATCAAGGTAACTTCCGCACCCGCATCAGCAGCAGCCTGGGCTATTGCAACACCTTGCTTGCCAGATGAGCGGTTGGTAATTCTACGCACCGGATCGATAGCTTCCTGTGTACCCCCGGCAGTGACCATGATCTTTTTACCGGTTAGTGGACCAGATTTTGATAGCAAATATCGAATGCGGGCGTGTATATCCTGAGGTTCAGACATACGGCCAACCCCTACCAATCCGGAAGCTAGATGCCCCGGCATGGGACCACTAAAATGTACTCCGCGTTCTTTGAGGATTGCCACATTGCTTTGGGTAGCAACATGGTCGAACATTCCTGCATCCATGGCCGGTGCAATGAGCATAGGACAATGACAGGCAATGGCAGTGACAGTTAGTAAATTATCCGCAATGCCATTGGCCAGTTTGGCGATGGTATTGGCTGATGCTGGAGCAATCGCGAAAAAATCTGCTTTATGCCCCAGGCCAATATGAGTGACATGTCCTTCAGAACCCCACAGATCAGCCTCAATATAAGCCTTTTGGCCAGTAACGGACTGAAAGCTGATTGGATTGACAAATTTCACCGCACTATCTGTCAGTATTGTGGATACAATAGCGCCTTGTTTGGTCAATCGTGAAGCTAATTCCACAGCCTTATAGGCGGCGATGGAACCGCTGACACCCAAAAGAATTTCCTTTCCTGCTAGTGGATTACTCATGGTTTCGATTCATCTCCCATATCAGCCGTATACCATCCAATGTCAGCCAGGGGGCGACGTGATCAATGCATGGAATTATTTCAGCAATCATGTTTGCCAGTCCACCAGTAGCAATGATGGTTGTATCCTGCCCCAATTCTGTTTTGAATCTTGCCACCATGCCTTCAACCAGTCCGACATATCCAAATATCAAACCGGATTGCATAGCATGCACAGTATTCTTGCCAATAACCCCTTCGGGTATCGCCAGATTGATTTTGGGTAATTGCGCGGTACGTTCAAATAAAGCCTCGGCACCAATATTAATGCCCGGGGCAATCGCACCACCTAAATATTCGGCATCTCTTGAAACGGCATCGAATGTTGTTGCAGTACCAAAATCCACGATACAGGCTGGTAAAGCGTATAGAATTTTTGCGGCGGCAGCATCCACGATGCGGTCTGCGCCGATGGTGGATGGATTTTCATAAGCCAGTTTGATGCCTGTTTGCATGTTGTGATGAAAAATCATGGGGCTGATTTTCAAATAAGTCGTACAGGCATCAGAGATTTTATCCGTCAGAGGGGGAACAACCGATGCGATAAATATGCCATGCAATTGACTGGTGTCAATTTTATTATGATTGAGAAATCCGGCGATTTGTAAACCATATTCATCCGGCATACGCTCATAAGAAGTTGCCATACGCCATTTGGCACTTAAATTTTCGCCCTGATATAAACCCAGGGTAATGTTTGTATTGCCAATATCAATTGCAAGTAGCATTTTGTATTCCTTATTGTGGTTTAATCTGCAGCCCGAATGGTCTCAATGATCTCGGCGGCTACATCGTATCGATGGAAAGCGGGCATGAGATAAACACCCTGCACAAACGAACGCATTTCCTCAATTAATTCAGTAGCAATTTTTATACCGGTTCTCACTTTTTCATCCTTTTGCGGACTATTTTCTGCTTTCTGCATTAATTGTAGATAAGAATCAGGAATTTGTATACCAGGAACTTCCTGATTAAGGAAAGTTGCATGGCGGATACTTGCCAGGGGCAGCATACCAACAAAAATCGGGGCTGATATTTTTCCTATATTATCCTGTGCTTGCTGCAAGAATTGCTGCGCTTTTGCTGGATTATATACCGGTTGGGTAAGGAAAAAATCAGTGCCGTTATCCAATTTTCGTTTTAACGTTTTGATTTCCTTTTCAGGATTCTTCGGATTCAGACTTAATGCTGAGCCAACAACAAAATTTGTACGCTGACCAATATTGTGCCCGGTATGGTCAATACCCAAATTGAATTCCTGTTTGATCAATTTTACCAATCCGGAAGGCACCAGGTCGTATTGATCCATGGCTTCAGGGTAATCCCCGATTGCGGTTGGGTCGCCCATGACCACAAAAATGTTTCGTACACCCAGGGCATGGGCTGCCAGTAAGTCGCCCTGAACGCGTAACAGGTTTCTGCCGCGTGTCGGGAAATGTAGAACGGTTTCGATGTCCAGTTTGTCTTGAACCAAATGACACACTGCCCAAGGGCTCATGCGCATACGTGCCATGGGGCTGTCGGCCACATTGATTACATCTGCGCCAGCTTCTTTAAGCAGGCTGGCACCAGCCAGCAATTTGTGGGTGGATAAACCTTTAGGCGGATCCATTTCAATAGCGATCACAAATTTACCGGCATTGATCTTTTTGCAAAGTTCTGTGGGTTGTTCTTCAAGCGATATATCCGTACTTTCTGTACTTTCGACTATGCTTTCCAGCGGTACACTGTTGAAATCCACCTGCTTGAATTGATCAGCCATCGATTTAATATGGGCGGGGGTTGTTCCGCAGCAGCCACCGATAATGGAAGCACCGGCTTTCCAGAAGGTAAGTGCATATTGACCAAAATAATCCGAGGTAGCGGGATACATGAAGCGGCCATCCACACTTTCAGGCCAGCCAGCATTGGGCATAACAGAGAATTTTGCCGTAGGTACTGCCTGGCGCATGGTGCGCAGAATGCGAAGAATTTGATTTGGACCACCAGAACAGTTGATCCCGATCACGTCAACATTGGCTTCAGCGATCTCTTGGGCAACCTTTACCGGGTTATCACCTAATAAAGTGCGGTCATCGCGTGTAAAAGTCATTGATGCTATGATGGGAATCTCTGTTGAGGCATTTTTGACACCTTGAATGGCCTGTAATATCTCGTTTAAATCTGAGATGGTTTCAACAATGATGGCATCCACTCCAGCTTCGACAAGAAACTTGGCCTGTTCATAAAAAACCTGACGTGCTTCATGCTGTTGAATTTTTCCAAAGGGCGCTAAGCGAGCACCCAGTGGGCCAATATCACCAACGATGAAAATATCTTTGAAGGATGCTTCGGCTGTTTTTTGTGCGAGGTTCACCCCAGCGATATTAATTTCGCCAAGTTTATCCTGTAGATTGTAGCGTTCAAGTTTGAATCGATTTGCCCCAAAAGTGTTGGTTTGAATCATCCGCGCACCGCTTTCAATGTAAAGGCGATGGACCTCAGCAACCACTGCAGGTTGTTCGAGATTCAGAGCGTCCATGCAGGTTTCAATGGACAGACCGCGTTGATTCAACATTGTACCTGTTGCACCATCACTGAGTAGAGGCGGCGACTGTTCAAGAAAGGCTCGAAATGCCTGATATTTTCCTTTTTTCATAATTACCCCTTTATACAAGTAATTGTTGTAATCTGTCTTCACCTACTGAATAATATTTGGCCTGGGGATGATGAAGAATAATGGCGGCAGTCGATTGCTCGGGCACCATCTGAAAGGCAGATGTTAATTTCATTGCCAAATCTTTTTCTGCAGGTAATAATTCGAATACTTTTTGATGATCATCCAGACTGGGTATGGCCGGATAACCCCAAGAATATCGCTGACCGCGTTCTGTAGTAAGACCAAGTTCACGGCGGATGTGCTGATGCAAATAATCTGCGGTGGCTTCTGCCATCTGAACACCCAGACCATGCGTAAAATAAGCCTCTGAATAATCGCCAGCGGTTTGTAGTGCATCAAATTTTTCACTGGCTTGCTGCCCAACAGTTACGATCTGGAAGGCGACCACATCAATACGTTCTGAACCAAGGGGTTCAAAGTAGTCACTTAAACAGAGGAATTCACCTTTTGGTTGTCGAGGGAAGCTAAAGCGCATGATTTCTTGTCTGACCGCTGAAGTATTTACTTGTCTAGGGTCATAGAGTACCAGATCATCACCATCAGCCTGAGCAGGCCAGTAGCCGTACACTGCCTGTGGGAAGAGCCAGGGATTCTTCAATGCTTCTTTGCGCATTTTGTTCAAACGCTCTTCGTATTCTTTTTCCAACTTAACCCATTCTTCGCCACGGGTGTTTTTGGCACCCCATGAAAGACGGAATAGTTCCCGTTTTGCCAGAGAGGTAAATACAGAATCCAGGGGCATTTCTTTGACATGTTTTGCGCCCCAGAATGGCGGTGTAGGAATATCGGGTGCCAGTTCGACAGATGAGCGTTGTCCTTCATTGGCATTTGATACGGCTGAGTGAGTTGCGCGTCCTAATTCAAAATCAGCTTTTTCACGAGTATCTTTCAATAATGCATCTTTCTGATCCGGAATGCGGAGTTGTTCCAGTACATCCAGTCCTTCAAAGGCGTCTTTACAGTAGAAGACACCAGGTTGATAGTATTCACCATCTTCAGTTTGTAGAATACGTCGCCCGAAGCGCGGGTTAATGGCAGCACCGCCGATCAGGACGGGGAAAGATAAATTGCGGCGCTGTAATTCATTAACGATCAAGGGCATTTGTTTGCTGGTGCTAACCAACAATGCGCTTAATCCGATAGCGTCTGCCTGATGGTTTACCGCTTCAGTGATGATTGTTTCTGCCGGAACCTGTTTGCCTAAATCAATAACCTCAAAGCCATTATTGGAGAGGATCGTTTTGACAAGACCTTTGCCGATATCATGCACATCACCGTAAACGGTAGCCAGTACGATTTTTCCTTTGGAAACGCCGGCTACCTGATCAAGATAGTTTTCCAGATAAGCAATCGATTTCTTCATCACTTCAGCGGATTGCAGTACAAACGGCAGAATAAGTTCCCCACTACCAAATTTATCACCGACATCTTTCATGGCCGGCAGTAAAACATTGTTTAATATGCTAACGGCTGCTTCACTTTGATGTATCTCAGGCGTGAGTGCCAGAATATCGTCAATATCTTTGTCTACATCGTCTTTGCAGCGATGCAGTATTTTCCATGCCAGGCGTTCCTGGGGCGACATGGCTTGCAGTGCTGAATCTGACGTTTGACTGGTTGTGTTAATGCCTGCATTCTCTTCAAAATAGACAATCAGTTTCTGCAATGCTTCAGGATCGCGATTGAAGAGCAAGTTTTCAGCGAGTTCTTTTTGTTCTGCTGGAATATCCGGGTAGGGAATAATCTGTACTGGATTGACTATCGCCATATCCAGGCCGTACTGAACACAGTGGTAGAGCATGATGCTGTTCAGTAATTTACGGGTTGGGGGTTTTAAACCGAAGGAAACATTACTAACACCCAGTGATGTAAGGACACCCGGCAAGTTTTCTTTGATTAATTTCAAACCCTGCATGGTTTCAACTGCGGAATTGGCAAATTCAGCATCACCGGTCGCCATGGTAAAGGTCAAATCATCAAATACAAGATCGCCAGGTTTTAGCTGATACTCGTTGACGGCAATATCATAGATGCGTTGGGCAATTTCCAATTTTCGTTGGGCTGTTTTTGCCATGCCTTGCTCATCAATGGTCAGCGCCAGAACTGCCGCATTATATTTTTTTGCTAATGCAAAAATCTTATCTGCTTTTTCACGGCCACTTTCAAGATTGGTGGAATTAATCAAACAGCGACCCGGTGCGGTTTTCAACGCGACTTCCAATACGTCTAGTTCAGTCGTATCAATAATGAAAGGAATTGAAACAACTGGAGCAAGCGTTTTGATCACCTTCTCCATTATCTGGGCTTCATTGGCGGTTTCGGTCAGGGCAACACAAATATCCAGGCCATGAGCGCCGTTATCAATTTGTTTATTGGCTAGATCCAGGACGGCATCGAAGTCCTCTTCCAGAATAATGTTTTTAAACGCACGACTACCCTGAGTGTTACAGCGCTCACCAATCAGGAAAGGTGGCGGAGTTTGCTGCATGAATACTGCCCGAATACTGGATGCCAGCTTGGGCGCTTCTTCAATTTCACGAGCCTGAGGTGCCTGGTGTTTAACTTTATTAACCAATTGAGAAATATGTTCCGGTGTTGTGCCACAACAGCCACCAACCACGTTGATATGATTCTTATTGATGAACTCATACAGCTCGCTGGCAAAGGGTTCCGGTTTCATAGGATAGACGGCTTCGCCATCTACGTTAAGGGGTAAGCCGGCATTGGGTATACAGGAGATCGGCAGCGTGGAATTTTCGCTAAGATATGCGATGGCTTCACGCATGTGTTCCGGACCAGTGGAACAATTCATGCCAATCACGTCAATCGGTAAGCCTTCCAGAATGGATAGGACCGCACTAATGTCAGTACCCAGCAGCATACGTCCGGTTGTATCCAACGAGACCTGGCTCTGAATAGGTAAATAAATACCGGTTTCTTGAAAAGCTTTTTGCGCCCCAAGAACAGCCGCTTTTACTTCCAGAATATCCTGTTGGGTTTCGATGAGGATAAAATCAACACCACCTTTGACCAAACCAAGTGCCTGCTGATAGATAATATCCACCAGTTCATCAAACGTGATATTGGAGAGTTCAGGATCACTCATGGAGATGAGCTTTCCGGATGGACCGATGGACCCCGCTACATATCGAGGTTGACCATTTTGGCTGAATTCGTCGGCTACTTTTCTGGCAATGGACGCGGCAGCAAAATTAATATCATAGGTTTTATCCGCAAGGCCGTATTCCTGCAAAGTGAGTGGATTGGAGCGGAAAGTATCTGTTTCAATGACATCTGCACCGACTTCCAGGAAAGAGCGATGCACTTTTTCAACAACTTCAGGGTTGACCAGGGCAAGATAATCATTGCAGCCATTATATTGTTCTCCGCCAAAATCGTCGGCGGTTAAATCCATGTTTTGAATACTGGTTCCCATTGCACCATCAAATACCAGTACGCGTTCGCGCAGGCCATCAAGATATCGTCTATTCGTGTATTTCCTGGTCATATGTACCTCCGAATCTCATCTCAGCATCAAATTAAAAAAAACCTCTCCGGAATTGAGAGGTAATCGTCAAGTGAAAGCAGGACTCCCATCATCCAGAAAAGGTTATTATTCTTTTCATCATCATAACAAAGGTTTTTGCCTGCATATTTGAGCCTTGAACTTCGTATTTTCAATATTGTAACATGCTGGAATTCATAGGTCAAACACTTGCAAACAATTTATTGTTTGCGAATCGCCGCAATTAGTGCTCGATAAATCATCTCATCCTTTTCATCACATGAAACGCCACCCAAAGCAACAGCGGGTTTTGTCTTGCCATGGAAATCGCTGCCAACAGTACTCAGCAATTGGTATTCTTCTGCTAGCAATTTGTAGAATTGTGTCTCTTGCGTAGAGTGATAGCTGCTGTATACTTCAAACCCCTGCACACCTTGATCAATGATCGCCATGGCCAGGTTTTTATCCATTTTGATATTGTTTCCGGGGTGGGCCAAAATGGCAACGCCGCCGGCATCATGGATTGTATTAAGTGCATGCTGGAGAGATATGATATGTCTATCAACGTAAGCTGGTTTACCAGGTGCACACAAACTCCAATAAAAATTTACAAATGGATTGTCGCAGAATTCCCCGCCTGGGCGGTAAGGTTGTAACAGGTGATTGTCAGCATTCTCCGGGTGCAGCAATGCCACTTCTGCTATGATCTCAGGAGTCACGATATTGTCAATCGCCATTTGCCAAATCGTATCATGATCCAGCCGGATGCCCAGTTTCTCAACCTGATCAATTAACTTCTGTGAATTGTCCTTTTCCTGCTGTATCATCAGCTCATCAATTTCAGCAAAGATTGGCTGGGTTTCATCAATACCATAACCAAGAAGGTGTAACCCCACTGTTCCAAATTGACAATCCAATTCGATGCCGGAAATAAACTCAATGTTTCCTTGTGCTGCCTGTTGTGCAGCTTCGGCGATGCCGCGAACGGAATTATGATCCGCCAGTGAAGCAACCTTTAGCTCGGCTGCGGCGCATAATTGCATCAGTTTTGCGGGTGAGAATTCTCCATCCGTACTGATGTTACTGTGCATGTGTAAATCAATCCAGCTCATTATTACCCTCATTTGATTATATATTCAAGTCTCATTGTAATCATGATTTTGATAAAATGGAACGATGATTTACAACAGTCAACAAGTATTTTCGTGTATAAAATCAATATACTAATAACGTTGAGGTGTATTATGGCATTTGCATTATCGATTGTAAAATTGGCCGAAGCCATGGAAAAACCGGGTTGCATGATTTGCCGCATGGAACATGAAGCAGCCATTCATGCACTGACATCTCTGCTATGGGAGAGTACAACCGATTATCAAAGTCGACAAATGATAAATAACGCATTAGGATTCTGCCCTCAACATCTGCGTACCTTTGTTGCCATTGAATTATCAAAAAGCGGACCTACGCTGGGAACAAATCTGATTTATGAATCCCTGTCGAAAAACATTGCCACAGATTTACACAATATCCAACGCAAAGAACAGGTGAATCGAAAATTGCGTGGATTGTTGGCAAAGTTAAATATACATTTGAGGTATTCCGAAACGCCAAATGTTTTAAAATCAAAAGAGCCTTGTCCTGCATGCGAAACAGTCAATATAACCGGAGAAAACACTTTTTCCACGTTATGTGAGGTAATCACAAAAAATGATGAAAAAATGGTTGCTACCTACGAAAAATCCGATGGAATATGCCTGAATCATTTGCGCATTGGTCTGACGAAATATATGGTTGAATTTCCAGAGGCAAGCGAATTTTTGATTCAGGATACGGTACAGCGATTATCAGATAATCGGGAAAACATGCTTGAGTTTGTCCGCAAGCATAATTGGAAATACAAGCATGAAGAATTAATCGAAGAGGAAAAAGTAGCCTGGATTAAAACGATGACATTTTTCAGTGGCTATCCCGGTGAGAGATTTGATCATCATATTGATAAATTCTAGGATTCAATCTTCATCGGCTGACACGTTTCACAAACATAACTGGTGGTAGACCCGGTAGGTATTTTTGTAATTTCAGTTTTACAAACAGGACAGAATTCTCCCTCTTTATATCCGATGGCGATTTCTTCCTTATGAAAATGCCCTGTAGCACCCCATAAATCCTGTTCGTAAAAAGCCCCGCCTTTTTCAGCACTATTTTTCAGGTCACTACGCATGCATTCATACAGCTTTTTTATTTTGCTCAGCAGAAAGTTGATTGGCAGGTGTCAATGGGTGAATACCTGCTTTGAACAGGATGTCATGGATGTAAAAATTACCAATACCGGCGATTTTCTTTTGATCCAATAGCAAGGTTTTTACACGCTGCTTTGACCGAGATACCAAGCCATGAAAATCGTCAAGAGGAATCTGCATGACATCCTGTCCGAGACTAGCGATCATTTTATGGCTGGATAAATCTTTTCCATAAACAAAGTGAAAATAACCGAACCACCAGAAATTGATCACCAGTGATGATTGATCACTTAATCTAAGGATAATGCGATGCTTTTCTGGCAGTTCAGCAAGTTTATCAATATGAAGAATTTCCCCGCCCATACCCAGATTGATCAGCAGCGTATCTTTGGATAAATCAGCGATAATCCATTTGCCGTGAGATGAAAAAGATTGAAAGGTTTGACCAAGAACCTGTTCAATGAGGGTTTCTACCGGAATATTCAGACATTTATCCTGCAATACAATAATGTGCTCAATACGTAAACCAAGCAGAGCCTGCTGCATTTCTTTGCTGCGATTGATAATCTCGGGATATTCGGGCATGCGATCCTCCAGAAAGCGATATAATTAAAGCATTGTTAATAGTGTAGCACATGTGTTCTTGTATAGAGGAAGTATAGGAGTAAAGCGTGCCATCTTTTCGCAAAATCATAATAACGGGTGTCAGTTTGGGTTTATTGGGAATCGGCGGAATCATTTTCCTGATTTATTTCACCAAACCCACACTGCAGTTTCGCTGGTTATTCTTCTTTCTCAGTCTGATTGGTTTCAGTGGTTTTTCACTGCCAATCTTAGGTCTGATACATCAACGATTTTCACCTCCTGAGTCAATCAACGAAAGTGTACTGTTGCGTGAATCCATTATGATTGGATTTTTTGCCAATCTTTTAGCCTGGCTAATGATCGGGGATATGTTAACCTTTGCATTGTTCTTGTTACTGCTTGCAGGTGTTGTAACGATTGAATATTTAATTCGTTTAACCGAGAAGTCACAGTGGAGACCCAATCGCGAATGACTGATGGATTGCGAAGTATTCCCTCCGTTGATCAATTACTTTCAGATTCCTTTATTGCAGAATTGATCCCGCAATATGGGCGCTCCCTGGTGGTGAAGGCTGTTCGCTCAAGCTTGCAGCATATTCGTCAGGCAAGTATTGAGGGAACATTGGTGGGCGGTTCAATCAAGGAAATTCGTAGTTCTGTGGAAAACTGGTTGATCAGTCAGATACAGGTCAGTATTCAACCTGTGATTAATGCCAGCGGTGTCATTATTCATACGAATTTAGGCCGTGCCCCATTAAGTGAAGAAGCTATCCAGGCGATTCTTTCCATTGCCGGAGACTACAGTAATTTGGAATATGATTTGGCAAAAGGGAAACGCGGTAAACGTGCTGATGCCATTGAGCAAAAATTGATCGCTTTGACAGGCGCAGAAGATGCCTTTGTGGTGAACAACAATGCCAGTGCGGTTTTACTGGTATTGGCTGCATTAGCCCGCCGAAAACGAGTGGTAATTTCCCGCACACAACTGATCGAGATCGGTGGGGGATTTCGCATACCGGAAGTGCTGCAGCAATCCGGGGCAAAGTTATATGAAATTGGCTCAACAAACCGTGTCCATCTTCAGGATTATGCAGATGCCTTGCAAAACGTCAATGCTGTTATTTTGCGGGCGCATCATTCCAATTTCAAAATTATCGGGTTTACCAAAGAACCCAGTTTAAAAGAGCTGGTTGAATTGGCTGCAAAAGAAGATCACCTGGTGATTGATGATTTGGGATCTGGCGCGATATTAGATACATCCATGTTCAATGTAGCTCATGAGCCGACCGTGCAGGAATCCATTCAGGCTGGTGCTGATGTGGTATGTTTTTCAGGTGATAAATTGTTCGGCGGTCCGCAGGCAGGCATGATTGTTGGTAAGAGAGAAGTGATAAAGAAAATTAAAAAACATCCTTTTGCTCGAGCCGTGCGCGCTGATAAACTTTGTCTGGCTGCGTTAGAAGCAACCATCAGCCATTATCTGAAAGATGAAGCCCTGCAAAAGATTCCGATCTGGCGGATGCTTTCAATGCCAGTTGAATGTTGTGAACAAAGGGTTGTTGACTGGAAAAAAGTTTTAAAATGTGGTGAAATGGTGGATGGATTATCCACCATCGGTGGCGGCAGTATGCCGCAGGAAACATTGCCGACAAAGTTGTTCGCATTATCTGTTTCGCGCGTTAATGTATTTATGAAGGCACTGCGTTCACTTAAGGTACCCATCGTCGCACGCGTGATTCAGGATCAGATTGTGTTTGATCCACGGACAGTATTGCCCGCGCAGGAGCGTGTATTTTTGACCGAAATGGAAACTTTGATAAAGAAATTTGATATCAGGTAGCAGAGGTATTCATGAAAGCAGATCTGAATCGTTTGATGAAAGAAAAAAAGCTGGATGCCATTCTTGTTATTGGCAGATCTCAGCATAATCCGGCAATGGTTTATTTCACCGGCACAGCTCATATCACCCGAGCTGATTTAATTGTACAAGTTGACAAAGAACCTGTATTGTTCCATCCTTCGATGGAACGAGAAGAAGCGGCTGCGACAGGCATACGAACAATTGATTACAATCAATATCCAATGCCTGCATTGCTGAAAGAAGCCGGGAATGATATGTTATTGGCAATGGTAATGCGTTATGAAAAGATGTTTGCTGAAGCTGGACTAAAATCCGGGAAAGTTGCGATTTATGGCGAAAACGAAATCGGGGCGATTTTCTCGGTATTGACGCTGTTGCAAAAAAGAAATCCAAAACTTGAGTTCGTAGGCTATCAGCAAGAAGACCTTCTGCTTAGTGCAATGGCGACCAAATCCTCCGATGAATTAGCCCATATCCGTGAGATGGGGGAACGTACCATTGGTGTTGTCTCGCAGGTAAAGGCATTTTTAACCAACCACAAAGTGGTGGATGATATCCTGATAAAAGAAGATGGAAAACCGCTGACTATTGCTGATGTGAAACGTAAAATCAATTTATGGCTGGCAGCATCAGGTGCAGAAAACCCTGAATCGACAATATTTGCGATTGGTCGAGATGGCGGTGTACCACACAGCACAGGAACAGCATCAGACGTGATCCGGTTGGGTGTACCCATTGTATTTGATATCTTCCCATGTGAAGAGGGTGGCGGCTATTTTTATGATTTCACCCGCACATGGTGTTTGGGCTATGCACCACCAGAAGTAGAGATAGTTTATAACGATGTTCGAAAAGTGTATGACACAATCGTCAATGAATTGGAATTGAATAAACCTTTTAAACAGTATCAGGCACGTACCTGTGAATTATTCCGTGAATTAGGACATGCAACGGTTGAGGAAAATCCGAAAACTGAGGAAGGATATGTGCATTCATTAGGACATGGTGTTGGCTTGCATGTACACGAGATGCCTTTCGCTGGGGCGTATGCAACACCTTCTGAAATTCTGGCGGCAGGGTCAGTCTTTACTATTGAACCCGGACTATATTATCCGGAAAAAGGATTGGGTGTACGTTTAGAAGATACATACTATGCAGAAGCTGACGGCAGTTTTCATTGCTTTGTTCCTTATCCTTTTGATCTGGTATTGCCCATGAAGCAATCATAAATTTGGAAATTAGTTATGGCAAAAAAGAAATCTAACAAAGAAAATATTGAAAAGATTCGCATTCTGGGTATTGAATCCTCCTGTGATGAAACTGCAGCCGCGGTAATTGAAAATGGTCGCTGGCTGATTTCCAGCGTGGTGAACTCTCAGATTGAATTACATAAACAATTTGGTGGAGTTTTCCCTGAAGTAGCCTCACGGCAGCATATCCGTACCATTCATCAGGTCATCAGCAAGGCATTGCAGGAAGCGCATATGAGCGTGAAAGATGTGGATGCTATTGCAGTTACGCGCGGTCCCGGGCTGGCCGGTTCATTAGTTGTGGGTATGAATGCAGCGAAAGGACTAGCCATTGCATCAGGGAAGCCATTAATTGGCATCAATCATATGGAAGGCCATATTTATTCATCATGGGTATTGGACGATCCAAAAGTAATCACAGATGAACCGCAATTTCCTTTGATTGCCTTGTTGGTATCCGGTGGACACAGTGAATTAATCTTGGTAAAAGACCATCTAGTCTATGAGCGATTAGGCGGCACAATGGATGATGCTGCCGGAGAAGCTTTTGACAAAGTTGCCCGCTTACTAAGTTTGCCGTATCCGGGCGGCCCTTCAGTGCAAAAAGCATCTCAAAATGGCGATCCTGTGGCTTTTGCCTTTCCGCGATCCAGAATGGAAGGTACCTGGAATTTTTCATTCAGCGGCGTAAAAACAGCAGTATTGCGTAAGGTTCGTGATTTGGAGAAGACCCAGAAAGAATTGCCTGTGGAAGATCTGGCAGCCAGCTTTCAGGCATCCGTGGTGGATGTATTGGTCCGCAAAACGTTGCAGGCTGCTGATGAGTATCAAGTAAAGCAAATCATTGTTGCTGGTGGTGTTTCGGCCAATAAAGCATTACGAGATGCCATTTTGAATCAAAATAAATTTACAGTGCATATTCCACCATTGAAATATTGTACGGATAATGCTGTTATGATTGCGGCGGCAGGTTATTATCGCTTTTTAAGCGGACAGATTGATTCAATGGATATGGACGTTTTACCGACCTGGCCAATTTCGCGATTATAAGAAAAAATTGTAACCCAAACCAATGAATGAGCATCTAAATGAGTAATGCAGTAGAAAACGAAGCAGAATTATTGGAACAATTGAAAAACGGAAAACGGGAAAGTTTTGCCGAACTGGTAGACATGACTTCGGAAAATATTTATCGGCTATCCCTAAAAATGCTTGGTAACGAACAAGATGCCGAAGATGTATTACAAGAGACTTATATCAAGGCCTTTCGTTCGATCAAAAAGTTTGAAGGAAAATCAAGCCTTTCTACATGGTTATTTCGTATTGCCGTCAATGAAGCATTGATGATCTTACGTAAGAAACAACCTTTATTTGTTCCAATTGGCGAAGAGAAAGAAGAGGAGAATGAAAATCTTCCTCAACCGGTTGAAATCGTGGATTGGTGCTGCTTACCTGAGCATGAATTATTGTCAGATGAAACTGGCAGTCATCTGGATGTAGCGATAAAGACGCTCTCTTCATTAAATAGAACGGTGTTTTTATTACGGGATGTCGCCGGATTATCAACAAAAGAGGCAGCGGATGTATTACATACAAATGAAAGTAATATTAAGACCAGATTATTTCGAGCGCGAATGCAATTACGCGAAGAACTATCTTCGTATTTTGCAGAACGTGTCTCCTGAGTGGTTGGTGTGAAATGAAAAATAATCAATGCTGTGAATTTATAACCTATTTGAATGATTATGTGGATGGCACTTTAAATGAAAAAATTTGTAAAGTGTTGGAAGACCATATGGGTGAGTGTAACAATTGCCAGATCGTGGTAAATACACTGAAAAAAACCGTTGAGCTGTATCAGAATGATACGCATATACAAATCCCTGAAGAAACCCGTAAAAATCTGTTCTTATCCTTAAACCTTGAAGAATTCCTAGATTAAAATGTAACCGAATAGCGATACCTGCATCCAATAGAGTGAATTAGAATGGAGAATTCTGATGGATGAAAAGAAGCAGCAGTCAAAAAAACATGATTGGCATTTTGAATCCAATCCAGCTGTAGCAAGTTCGTCGAGAAGCAAAATTCAAGCCGGAGATATTTGTCCGCGCTGCCAGCATGAACGCATCGACTATAACGGCATGTTGAATCTGGTATGTCCAAATTGCGGTCAAATTGAAGGCGGATGTTTTACTTGATGATTCTCCATTATGCTCCGTGAGAGCAACAAAATAATGCACTTATTTTTTGGAGGTACAAATGGCACCCTTATTAAACGATGATATTAAAGAACAAGTTTCTGATATGCTTTCTACAATGGAATCAGAGATTGCAGTTTATTTCTTTGGTACGAAAGAAGAAAATTGTGAATACTGTAATGATGCACAGCAATTAATTGAAGAAGTATCAAACCTATCGGATAAAATTGAATTTCGCACATTAGATGTAGGCGAAGATGTTGATTTGGCAAAAGAATATCATGTGGAAAAAACACCCATGACAGTTATTGCCCGCAAAGATGGGGATCAGGTTATTGATTATGGCATTCGCTATGCAGGTATTCCAGCCGGTCATGAATTTAGTTCCTTGATTCATACACTGATACTGGTTGCAAGTGGTGAATCCGGATTGAATGATGAAACCAAGAAGGAATTAGAGAATCTTGACAAAGACATTCGCTTGCAGGTATTTGTTACACCGACCTGCCCATATTGCCCGCCGGCAGTGATCCTTGCCCATCAGATGGCATTACAAAGTCCGCGCATTACCGCGGAGATGGTCGAAGCGACTGAGTTCCCTGCTTTATCCATGCAGTATGGCGTAAGCGGTGTGCCGCACACGATTATTAATGAAGGTGCCGGAGAATTGGTAGGGGCTGCCCCGGAAGGCATGTTAATGGAACATATTCGCAAAATTAAGTAAACAGACACACTTTGGTACAGGAGAAAGCAATGGATGCAACAGTCAGTTGGAAAGAACGGATGAGTTTTTCCGGAAAGAGCGATAGCGGATTTACGATTCCCCTGGGTACTTCAGCGCAAGTGGGTGGCGATGATGATGGCGCTCGTCCTATGGAATTGTTCCTAATTGGACTGGGTGGCTGTACCGGTATGGATGTGATCTCAATCCTGAGTAAAAAGAAACAGGAAGTAACTTATTTTGATGTCAAAATCCATGCTGATCGAGCCAATGAGCATCCGAAAGTTTTCACTGCAATTGAGGTTGAATATATTGTGGGCGGAAAGAATATTGATCGGGTAGCCGTTGAGCGAGCAGTTCAGCTATCGGCTGAAAAGTATTGTCCGGCACAAGCGATGTTATCCAAAATCGCAACGCTGACGATGCGCATTACCATTCTGGAAGAATAAATAAAAAAACAGCCTACGGGCTGTTTTTTTCTATCTCACGATGAATTTGACTGGTCACATCTCCGGAAACGGATGCGGTGATGGTTGTGCCAAAGCGTTTTAGAAAACCCTGATAGTCTTTATTCCCATTGATCGCAACCCAGCCGTCCAAATTGAAAGGCAGCGCACTATCGGCAGGTATCCATTCGCCATTGTATTTTCTGGCAATATGCACATGTGTACCCGTGGAACGGCCGCCCTCACAGGATGGCAATCCGATACGATCGCCTTGTTGGAGATATGTACCCACTGGAGGAATGGAATCGGTGGCAAGATGCAGATAAAAAACGACCCAGCCCGTTTGTTCATTGCCATCTCCATCCAGATCCAATGCTGCGGTGGCAATCCCTTTGCGTGCGATAACACCATCTGCCAGGGCAGTAGCATATAAATCAGTAGGCTTGCAACCCCCTTCAGTATTGGGTGGAGCAAAATCAATAGCGGCAAAGGGTTCACCAAGTCCCCAACCGGTATGCGGACCGCCGGTATATGCCCAGGGTTTATCATCTTCGAAAGGAAGAATGAAGGCAGGTTGACTGAGACTGCCGGGGATATGAGCTTCACATGCTGTCCAGACTTCGCCAAAAAGGTCGTTATAGGTTTGTACGAATCCAGGGCCGTGGGTGGCTATCTGGAATGCTTCTCCATCCAGCACAAAGCCGTAGTAATATTGCAGCGCGATTGTGGCAGCATTTTGCCAGGGATCCGGGACGATTAACGTGCCATTGGCAAGCTCAAATTCACCCAGATTGCCGGTACGCCAGCCGTAGTATCCATTATTGAGCAGGTTAGCTGCCAATAAGAGTTGATTATATAAACCAACATGCAGATCATCTTCAAACCCCAATGGATAGGGATTCTCTTCTTCATCGATCGGAACCGGAGTAGATAAAGCGTCTGTTTGATATTCTATGATAGCCAATAATACGCGCGGACTGACACTAAAATTTGTGACCAGGTAATCGATCAGTTCTCCACCCTGGCGGGTTTTACTGCCCGTGTAGGCGGTATAGTTTTTGAACCATCCCGGTTGATCTTCAACAAACTGAATTACATCAAAATCGGATTGTGCTGGCCCATTCGGAAAGAGGCAATCCGGCATGATTTGATAGGAGCTTCCCCATAATGCCTGATAGTAAATCGGGATTTTGAGGGGCAGCCCGGGTGGCAGCGTTGATGTGGTTTCAGGTAGAACATTGTTTTCCTTACGAATTTCATCTACAGTGGTGTTGAAGTGTGCTGCCAATGCATCCAATGTGTCACCAGTTTGAACGGTATACTCCACCAATTCACCGGGCTGATACACAGGGCGGGTGGGCTGCAGCGTGAGTTCAACTTCCGCTTGCAATGTTAATTCCGCTTCGGATGTTTCAGCTAATTCTTTTTGTTGATTATCAACTTGAGGGGCACAAGCACTCAAAACTGCAATCATCAGCAGGATATGCCCTGCCTGTAAAATTCGAGAATATTTCATGGATCTACTATTTTTCCAATTTCAGGGGCATTTTATCGAGAAATGCGTGTAGGATAGGAGCCGTTTGTATTGGCGGAGACAATTGTATCACCTTTTATTAAGGTTCCTTCATAGGGAGCATTCCCGGAATAGGCTTGCCAGCCGCTCATCACAAATGGCATTTGTTTGTCAGCCAATATCCATTCACCATTGTATTTTCGCGCGATATGTACATGGGTACCAGTCGATCTGCCACCTTCACAGGATGGGTGGCCAATAATGTCACCTTGTTTTACCCACATGCCATTTGAGATACGTCCTTGCGTCCCAATGTGTAAATAAAGGATCACCCAACCGGTCTGTTCGTGTCCATCACCATCCAGATCAAGCTTGACGATGCCATTCCCTGATTCAATAATCAAACCATCAGCAACCGCGGTAACCCATTCTGGAGAATCAACACAACCAGATTCCTGAGCGGATGGTGCAAAATCTAATGCCGCCTTGGCACCGCCTTCATCCCAGGCAGAGTGAGGACCACCGGAAAAACTCCATAATGGACCTACTTTGAAAGGTAATTCAAGAGGGGGTTGGGCGAGGTTCGAAGGGAAAATTGGTTCAAACATGATTGAGTTTTCAAATGGATTGCCAAACATACGCTCATATATTTTAATAATGCCATTATCGCTGTACATTACCTCTTTCCATTGATCATAGGGCAGAATCTGGGCATAGAGGTACATCACAGCAACCGTGCCGGCGTTTAGTTCAGGATTCAATCTGATCTGGCTTCCATCTTTAAAGCGAATGGCTGTCATGTCACCGGAACGCCAGTGATAATAACCAATCGATAATTCCTTAATTGCCCAATTTACTTGCTTATATAATCCTTTGTCTTCAAATTCCGGATACCCCATGGGGTAATCCATGGTCAGGAAAGAGGATGGGTTGGATGTTACCCAGTTGCTTTGTGAATCCAATATAGCCAGCAATAACATGGGATTAATCGAGTTTTCTGACGAGAGCACCTCAATGACATCGGCACCGCTGCGCCAGCCATTTTTACCCCACTCATTGTATTCGGCGAGGTAGCCACCGGCTTCCGTGATGTAATCCTCAATATCAAAGTCCATCGTCGCGGGGGAATAAACAACCATGGTATCCGGCATAATCTTGAGATTACTGGTGGTTGTATCCGGATTCAGGACATCAGGGATGATCAATAACTGATCCGGCATGAGCATACCGTCACGGCGTATTTCACTGGGTGCGATAATCTCATCCGGTTCAACTTCGAAACGCAAGGATAGCAGATCGATCGTATCACCAGCCTGGGTTAAATACATGATGGGTTGTTTTTCCTCAGGGGTTATCTGCGGATCGGGGGTGGCTTCTTCCGTGGGTGTGCTTTGCGGTATTGCGGTGATAACTTCTTCCGTCACCTCAGTAATATCTTCGATACTTTCCAATGTGGCTTCACTTTCTTGCGGGATAAAGGTTGGGGCATCCAATGCGGTTGCACCGCCGCCAATTAACCCATCACCATTGTTTTCGCTGTTTTCTTCAATCACCGATATATTGGTCGGAATATAAGCTGTACTGAGCGGCTCTTTGTACTGTACGCTGCGTGAACAAGCCAGGATGGATAACATCCAAAGCATAAAAACAAGTATGAAAGCGAAGGTATTATCTTTGAATCTGGTTTTCATCTTTCCTCGCATCCCAGGCTTCCACGATTTGATTTCCTTTAATTAATGCACCATCGTATAGGTCGCCCTCGCCTTTGGTGATCCAGCCATCCATTTCATATGGCAGGGAACCATCCGCGGAGATCCACACGCCGTTGTACTTTCTGGCAATGTGCACATGCGTACCCGTGGATACGCCACCTTCACATGAGGGGTGGCCGATATGATCCCCGGATTGCAAATCCATACCGGCAATGACACGGTCACGGCTTTCGATATGCATGTACACCAATGTCCAGCCGATTTGTTCGTATCCGTCAAATTCCAAATCCTGAATGACCAGACCGTTTCCTGTGTAAACAACACGGCCACTGGCCATGGCGGTTACCCAGGCATCTGACTGTACACAGCCGTCGCCTTCCCCTGGCGGCGCAAAATCAAGGGCTGCCCAGGCGGAACCATTTCCCCAACCGCCGTGAGGACCGCCAGTGAAATACCAGGTCTGACCCGGTTCAAAAGGCAGGTGCAGGGTAGGCTGCAGCAGGTTGTCCGGCATTAATGGTTCAATGGATTGCAGGAAAGGATAGCCAAATAAATTGATATAGGTATCAAATATGCCATGCGTTCCGACGGCTTTGATCCAATCGTCATTTCCATAGAGTTTTGACATGAGGTGCTGCACACCGGCCGTAGCGGGATTGATAAAGGCATTGGCAGCGATCACTGTACCATCGGCTAATGTCCATTTGTTAATCCCGTTGATTTGCCATAAATAAAACCCCCGATTTAATTGATCGGCTGCCCAGGAGAGTTGTCTGTATAACCCCACGCGTTGGGGGTCTTTATACAGGATCGGATATTCAATGCTTTCTGCAGCGGGTTGCGGATCTGTGATCCAATGGCTTTGATATTCCAAAACGGCCAGCAAGATACGCGGATTAACTGAATTTTCCAGACTGACACGTTTGACAACTTCCGCGGCACTGAGCGATTTGCCATCCAGTGTTTCCTGATAATGGTTTAGATAGCCATTCTGGTTTGCCAGGAATTCCTCAACCGAGAACATAATCGCTGAGGGACTGTTGACCAATTCGGAATCGGGGATGATCTTTAATTCCGGTCCGGGGGGCAGATTGGACACTTTGGGAATGTGTATTTTTTGACCCACTTCCAAATAATCACGATCGGTGATGCCGTTGTGCTTTGTTAACGTATACAAACTGAGGTCATATTCCATGGCGATATCAGCCAATGTATCATTGGGCAGCACAATGTAGGTATCTCCGTCTTCATATAAAACAGGAATTGGATGGGGGGCATCGGGTGTGGGCGTGTAAATTGGCGCTCCAGGCACCATGGTTGGTGGTAAATACGTGCTCAGGGAGGAGGCTTGCTGATTGGTTTGTTCTTCAACAGGTTTGTTTTTGGAACAGGCGCTAAGGGAGGCTGTCAGTATACTGACAAGCAGTATCAAAGATATGGTTTTGCGATAATGCATTTTATTCATCAGCCTACCTGAACAGGTAAATGGGGTTTGCCGCCCAACAAATGCACATGCAGATGTGGCACGGTTTGTCCGCCATCTTTCCCGGTATTGATCATCAAACGATAACCATTATCTGCCAGATTTAGTTGTTTGGCAATGGTTTTTGCATGCAGCAGCAGGTTCCCCAAGATTTCAACCTGGTTATCATCGATATCATTTAATGACTGATAGTGCGTTTTGGGAATGATTAATACATGTACCGGAGCCATAGGTTGATTATCCTTAAACGCCAAAACCTGCTCGTCTTCGTAGACGATCGCAGCGGGGGCAAGCTTGTTGACAATAGCGCAAAAGATACATTGTTCTGCCATGATTAATGATAATCCTTCGAGATCGCTTTGATGGTTTAATTCGTATATGTACTTTCCATATTATACGCTGTTTCACGAAATATGGTTGCAAATAGCATGCCAAGATTTTGACAAAAAAACAGCCGATTTTTTGTCAAAATCGGCTGTGGGACCTTATTCTTGTTCTTTTGCTTGTTTTTTTTCTTTTTCT
>JAEKNU010000083.1 GCA_016838895.1 Chloroflexota bacterium | reverse complement strand
TAAGTGTGTTCAGCCACAACCATCACCCTTCTGGGGTGAATTTGTTGGCAAAATATATTAGACGTGGAATCCGGGTGTAAAATAATCCGCAATTGGGCCACCGATAAAAGCGCCGATTGCACCTGCACCTGCAAGGTTCGATATGCCCAAGTATTTACCAGACTCTTCCTTTGGTACGAGTTTTGTACCAAAGGCCCAGTTAACACTATAAAACAAACCTGCAGAGATACCCAGTAAAACACCGCCAATATACAGTGGATTCATGCTATTTGCTAGTATTACAACAAGGGCACCACTAAATGCGAGAAATGAACTAATAGCGATCAGAACCTTCTTGGAATATCGATCTGCTAACCAACCACTGGGTAGTACGCTGACTGCGATAAAAATGCCTACATAACGAATCAAATTGGAGGCAGGCAGAATGGCACTCTCTCCGGATAAATGAAGCTTTGCCTGTAAGAAGTAAACAAAAAAGCTTACTAAATTAGTTAGCGCCACAAGAAACATCAGACGATTGATTACCCAACGCTTAAAATTGGTTTTTATTTCATCTTTTGCACCCAGACCGATGCGAATACTAATATTTACACCAATTACTATGGCTGCAATCATTAATATTGTTCCTGTAATCGTAAAGAGGACTGCTTTGGGAAATATTTCTAAAGAAGCAGCAAGTAATTCAACCAGTAGGAGTAACTGACGGGTAGAAAGGATCACCACAGTAAAAGCACCTGTCATAAAGAAAAGAGGAATATAACTCCGCCAATTGAATGACTCGAATTTTGTTTTTGGATCTGTTCTTTCTGGAACAAACAAGCTGATCAATCCGGCAATATCCAATATCACCAATAGTACGATAATGCTTCCCCAAAAGTTCCCATTCCCTATCATCTTTGCAATTGTTAGAGAAACAATCACAACGGGCAGTGGGACTTCAAAGAACGCTTTTATACCAGAATAACGACCAAATAATTTTTGAGGTACAAGGTCAGGGATCAAACCTTGCAGGGCACCATGAGCCATATTCGCAAATACCATCAATATCAATACAAGCGTGAACAGAACCCAAAATCCAGTTGTGCCGGACAAGTTGCGTGTCAAACCAATAAGGGGAATGACAATATTTAATCCAAGCAATCCAGCTAGAATAAAAGGCTTTCTTTTCCCAAAAGGAGATGTAAATTTGTCTGAAATGGCACCAAAAATGGCTTGAGCAAGGATGGCGACCATTAATGACCATAGCCGAATGCGGCCAAAATAGGTTCCTTGCAAATTTTCGCCTACATATTGTTGGATTAAGAGCGGCAGAATTAATGGATTCAGACTTTGAGACACGCTATTTAATCCTAACCAGAGACTATTGAGCGTGATGTAATCAGTCCAGCGATGTGGTTTCAATGTATGGGTTACTCCATGAATTTGGGTATTGTATTGATTGCTTTAGGCAAGATAGCTATTGTGGCAGCGTTAGGGAGAGAACTTTCAATTCTATTGAAAACGTCCTGGAGATTAGTTGAGGATTGTAAGTGTAGTTTATTAGCAAGAGGATAGGGCAGGGCAGATACTAATTCAACCTTTATATGTTCCAGAAGTTTTGCCACCTGATACGCTTTATGAGGACCTATTTGAAAAGGACTAGAAAGAAATTGGGTTAATGCGTCCTGGTATGAGGTTGTCTGTTCTACGAATTTTTCAAATGATGCAGAGCCTGAACCTTCCCGGCATTCACCGCATAATATCACTGTTCCATTTTCTTTTGTGATCAAGCTGGCATGCGTGAGGGCTTTTTGTGCCTGGTAAAAATTTATATCCTTAGGATAACCACCAACGGAGGCAATCACCAGATCATATTTTTTATCAATGGAAGTCTCATAAACTTTTCTACATAGAGCAACACCTTTTTCCATCATTGACAGCGGAGAACCGAATAGGACATGAACGATTTCACGCTCGGTATTCAAAATGATATTTAGCGCAGCATCAATACCAATCATTTGACCGATTTCTTCCACATCCTGGCGCATGGGATTCTCATCATAAATACCCACTTTAGCGGAAGGGGAGGTGATTAAAGAGTGGTTTTTATTAATCGTTTTTCTACCCGTCAGGCCAATAGAAGCACTTTTATACCCGCCTGAAAATCCCATAAAATGATGTGGCTCGATATTTCCTATCACGAATTTCAGGTCTGCTTCATAAAACGCTTTATTAACCCAGACAGGGGATTTTCGTGAAGTATTTCCTATATACTGTAAATCATCTTCATCGTCGCAATCATGGCTGATTATTTTGTATTGTTGAATGATATTTTCTGGTACTATTTTAGTAAATTCTATAGATGGCATGGGCAAATGCGTGCCAGTGGCGATATAAAATATAATTTGCTCTTTATTGAAGCCTAATTCTAGTAGATAATTAAGCAGGGGAGGGAGCAATAGAGCATGGGGTACAGGACGGGTTTTATCATTTATAGCGATTGCGATTTTCGTATCCGGATTTTTTGTCAATGAGGTATTCCATTGAAATTGCCCAATCGGGTGTGATAACTGTGCTACGATGCGATCTGAAATCGTTTCGCTATCCGGATGTACGTAATTTGGCTCAATAACGTCAATATCATATTGTTGATCGTCAATCATTATATCTTGGGAGGTCTCGCCATACTTTAAAGAATACTTTTTCATAAGATCCTGATGGGTCTACAAAGATTAATTCTAATTGTAAACCACTGCATTGGAAATAGGGGAGGACAAAAAGAGAGAAAATCAGTACTTGACTTTTATGGTTACGATAAGTACAATTAACATAACCAAGGAGAGCTATGGCAACAATCATTGAAACGGCCTATCGTTACCATGATACAGTGAATCAGGCACGTAGTGCAAACACAGCCAGAACATACGCGCATGGGATGGATCATTTTCTAAACGTACTTAAGGAAAATAAGTTTGATCCCGAGACTACTGATATTAAACTTATCAACGAAGATCATGTGGCTCTTTTCATTTCGAATCTGAAACAGCTCTCTCCTGCAACCGAGCGATTATATTTAACCGCTGTCACAGGTTTTTATGAATTTCTTGCAGCAGAAAGCATTATCCCCGTTAACTTGGCAAAGATTCGCCTACTTATACGTCAACGCGCCCGTCGTCCGGGTATACGTTTGCCGCAATTTCCAAAATATGATATTGAAACAGTGCTTGATTATGCTATGCGCTTAAATCATAAACCAGCTAACGATGAGCAGGAGAAATATAGACATTATCGTGACAGAGCATTTTTACTGACCTTGGCTGACACCGGCCTGCGTATCCATGAAGTCTGTGGATTGCGGCGTGGCGATATTGATTGGTCAACACGTCAGGCATTGGTGATCGGCAAAGGTGATTACCAGGCTGTAATTCGCTTTTCAAAGCGTTCTATGAAAGCATTAAAGGACTATCTCAAGGTACGTGGTCAAATGGATGGTGCAACTGGTAAAGCTATGGGTTCACTGCCAGTTTTTGCGCGGCACGATAAAGGTGCAGGAAATAAAATCAAACCGCTTTCAACAACATCTGGCCGAGCAATAGTCAATGAACGCGTTAGAGAAGCCTTAGGACCAGAAGCTGTAGGAACAATTACCCCCCATTCTTTCCGGCATTATTTTGTGACCCGTATATTGAATGAAACCGGGAATCTGAAATTAGCGCAAACCTTTGCAAGACACAAGAATATCGCAGTAACACAGCGCTATGCACATCTGGTTGATACTGAACTGGATGATGAATACAGCGAAATATTTGATCAAGAGTATTAGTATTCTATCAAGATTGAATGCTAAACTTGCGCATGCATTGATATATTTAACTGTTCAGGGTATATTCAAATCTTGTAAAAGTTATTTTTCAAGGAACGCTTTATGTTACGTGAAATGTTAATAGCAAAAATACATCGCGCTACCGTGACTGGTAGTGATTTAAATTATATCGGATCCATCACAATAGATAAGGAATTTATGGATCTTGTGGGCATAAATGAGTGGCAAAAAGTTCAGATTGCTGATCTTGACAATGGCAATCGGTTAGAAACGTATGTAATCCCTGGGGAACCAGGCAGTAAAACCATTCAGTTAAATGGTGCTGCTGCCCGACTTGTTCATCGCGGAGATAAAGTAATTATTATGGCTTATGGCTTGCTGGATGAAAAAGAAACAAAAAACTTCCAACCAAAAATATTGGTATTAGATGAAACAAATGAAATTATAGATTAAACAGTACAATAAATAAGAATCGTTTAATAATCTTAAAATATATATACATCCACCCTTTTCTGTTGTATACTATGGCTTGGCAATTTCTGTTGTCTATACAATTGAAATCGTTGTCAGATGTTCGAGGAAAAACTATAAACAATACGAAACCCCCGCAGAGAGGTTTCGACTTTTTTTTTCAGAACGATTTTTGTGCAGAAAGGATAATCCATGGATTTCTCCCAATATCAATCCCCTTTCTCCTGGCGCTATGGCTCAACCGGAATGCGCACAATTTGGAGCGAAGAAAACAAACGTCGTTTGTGGCGACAAATCTGGATTGCCCTGGCCTCTGCAGAAGCAGAATTTGGACTCGTTACAAACGATCAAATCGCAGAGCTTGAATCACATGTAGATGATATTGATATTACGCGTGCATTACAAATTGAAGCAGAAATCCATCATGATTTGATGGCTGAGGTGAAAACTTACGCAGAGCAGTGCCCTCTGGCTGGCGGCATTATCCATTTAGGTGCCACCTCCATGGATATCGAGGACAATGCTGATGCTTTACGGGTTCGTTCATCTGTTCAGTTGATAGAAGAGAAATTGAAATCTATACTGATCGAGTTTTCCAAAAAAATGAGTCAATATGCCGATCTACCTGTGATGGCATTTACTCACTTACAGCCTGCAGAACCGACTACATTGGGATATCGTTTGGCGTTTTATGCTCAGGATTTGTTTTCAGAATACTTCAAAATTAAAAAATCAATCACAGAAATCAAAGGCAAAGGATTTAAAGGCGCAGTCGGAAATGCAGCTTCCTATATTGAGCTCTTCGGATTTGAAAATTATAGTTTGTTTGAAGAGAAAATCAGCCAAGCATTAGATTTACCCTTTTACACAATCGCCAATCAAACTTATCCGCGCTTACAGGATTACAATATTCTCTCTCAGTGTGCAGCAATTGGTAGTGTGTTATATAAATTTGCTTTTGATTTACGCTTCTTACAGTCTCCTCCAATTGGAGAATTAGCTGAACCCTTTGGTAAAAGTCAAGTTGGTTCTTCAGCCATGCCATTTAAGAGAAATCCAATACGATCAGAAAAAATTGACTCCCTTGGACGTTTACTAGCGCAATTACCAACAGTTGCCTGGCAGGATGCGGCACATTCCTTATTAGAGCGTACCCTGGATGACAGTGCTAACCGGCGTAGTATCTTACCTGAAGCTTTTTTGATCCTCGACGAAATGCTTACTGTTTCTTTGGGTATCATAAAGGACCTTCAAGTAAATATTGATAAAATTGAACGTAATTTTGCAATATATGCCCCATTTGCAGCAACGGAACGAATCATGATGGCAGCCGCAAAAAATGGCGCAGATCGGCAGGAAATACATGAATTATTACGCCAAAATTCATTAATCGCCTGGGAAGATGTAAAAAAAGGGAAACCAAACCCATTAAGCAATATCATTTCAAATAACGAAATCATTAATAAATACTTATCACAAAACGAAATTAAAGAATTAACGAATGTAGAAACCTATGTAGGGATTGCAGCACATCGGGCTGCTCATTTTGCAAAAGATATCATGGCACAGCTATAGGTTCTGTTATACATTTGCATTATTAAGGAAAAGGAAGCCAAGCACATGACAGGAACTCCATTGCAATCCCCTGTTTATAAATTTATTTGTGAGGATCATCGGCCGGATAATCCACGCTCAAAAGGATATCTCGGCGACGCTCATGCCCTGGGGTTCACCCAGGTAAATCACATTCAATGCAAGGATTTGTACTTTGTCAAGGGGGATATCAGTGAGCAAGACCAGATCAGATTAGCGAATGAACTCCTTAGTGACCCAATCAGTCAGCGAATTTCCTGCCAAAAGTATTTACCTCCCATAGATAAAAATATAGAACCGAAAAAAATAGATACATGGATTGTAGAAGTTACCTTATTGCCTGGGGTGACAGATGATGTTGCATATCAAATCAAGCGTGCATCGAGTGTGTTAGGCATTGAAGATATTGAAAATGTTTGCACTGGCTTACAGTTTAAAATTACTGGTAAAGATTTATCTGAAGAGATAATTAATTCTTTGATCAAACGCCTTTTGTGCAATGTGGTGATTCAATGCGCAAGTATTGGGTTCATCGAACCAACTTTTCCGGATTTTCCATCTGCGTCAGATCAAGTAGAAATCATCCATTTACTCACTGCTGATAATGAAGAATTATTAGAAATCTCTAAGGTTCGTCGAGCAGCATTGGATTTAGCAGAAATGCAAGCAATCCAGGCTTATTTCCAACACGAAAAACGCGACCCGACCGATGTTGAATTTGAGATGATCGCTCAAACCTGGAGTGAACATTGTGTGCATAAGACGTTCTCCGCTAAGGTTATCGTTCAGGAATCCGATGGATCTACAAATACGATAGATAATTTACTCAAAACATACCTCAAATCAGCCACAGATACTATTAATGCAGAATGGGTGTTATCCGCATTTGTTGATAATGCAGGCATTATTTCTCTAAATGATGACTATGAGGTCTCTTTCAAGGTAGAAACCCATAATCACCCCTCAGCGATTGAGCCATTTGGTGGTGCCAACACTGGTATTGGAGGGGTGATCAGGGATGTAATTGGTGTATCGGCAAAGCCCATTGCGGCCACAGATATCCTGTGTTTCGGTCCTCAGGATAAGCCAATGGAAACCTTAGCCGAAGGTGTGCTCCATCCGCGAAGAATTCAATCCGGCGTTGTCGCCGGTATTGAGGATTATGGTAACAAAATTGGGATACCAACAGTCAATGGTGCTGTGTTATATGATGAAGGATATACCGCGAATCCATTGGTTTATTGTGGTTGTGTAGGGCTGGCTCCACGCGGCAGTCATCCCAGCTCCCCCCTACCTGGGCATAAAATAGTCGCATTAGGCGGTGCAACCGGCCGTGACGGATTGCGTGGGGCAACCTTTTCATCCATGACAATGGATGCCAAAACCGGTGAGGTTGCCGGGGCTTCTGTGCAAATTGGCGCTCCGATTGTTGAAAAAGGCTTGATCGATGTGATTATGAGAGCCAGGGATGAAAAGCTGTACACAGCGATCACTGATTGTGGTGCAGGTGGTTTTTCTTCAGCCATTGGAGAAATGGTAAAACATCATGGCGCGAATATTCAACTAGAAAAAGCTCCTTTGAAATATCCAGGCCTTGCACCATGGGAAATCTGGTTATCAGAAGCGCAGGAACGTATGGTTTTAGCTGTTCCAGATGAAAATATGGCTGACATAATTAAAATATGTCATCTATACGAAGTGAATTATACGATTCTAGGCGAGTTTTCATCAGATAAGATGCTAAATATTACCTACAATGAAAAAAGTGTATTAAATATTTCCATGTCATTTTTACATGATGGCATTCCTCAACGCAATCTGTCAGCCATCGTTTCGCAAAAATCTTCAGAGAATGTATTGTATGCCAACAAAAACGGTTCATCTGATATTGAAGCAACTTTACTGTCGTTATTAAATCATCCCAATATTGCCTCAAAAGAGGCGATTGTACGTGTTTATGATCACGAAATTCAAGGCGGTACAGCGATCAAGCCACTCGTTGGTGTGTATGCTGACGGTCCATCCGATGCAAGTGTGATTAAACCGATTGGCACACAATCTGCGGCGGCTGTCGTCTTATCCAACGGTATCAATCCATGGTATGGCGAACTAGACGCCTACAAGATGGCTTATGCTGTAATTGATGAAGCCATAAGAAACGCTGTTGCCGTTGGTGCGAATCCTCAGAAAATTGCTATATTGGATAATTTCTGTTGGGGGGATCCAACAAATCCACAAACCATGGGTAGCCTGGTACAAGCGCTGCGCGGCTGTTTTGATGCGGCGATATATTTTGGCTCCCCATTCATTTCCGGAAAAGACTCATTGAACAATGAATATATTGGTAATGACGGGAAAAAACATGCCATTCCCCCATCACTACTGATTTCTGCCATTGGCGTGATAGATAATGTGAATAAAACCATTACGATGGATTTGAAATCGACTGGTAATTTGATCTATCTTATTGGTCAGCATCAAAATAGTTATGGCGGTAGTCATTTCACTAAAGTTACTGGAATTGAACCAAATAATGATGTCCCCCAGGTATTTTCATTTGCTAATGATATATACAAAAATATTTTTGATCAAATTCAAGCAGGGACTATTCTAGCGTGCCATGATTTGAGCGAAGGTGGTTTGGCAGTAACAATCGCTGAAATGTGTATTGCCGGTGATTTTGGCGCGAACATCCTGGTACCTGATCGGGCAATCGATGAATTTCTCTTCTCTGAAACAACGTCAAGTTTTCTGGTAGAAATTAAACCTGGAAATGCAAATGCCTTTGAAAAGGCATTTATGAATTTGCCTTTTCAGTTAATCGGATCTGTTCAGCTGGACCGCCAATTATGTTTCAACAATGCATTTAAACAAACCATTGCTGATATACCTCTTGATGATATTCGCTCAGCCTGGTTAGGGAGCGAAAAATGAAGCCAACAGTACTAATTTTGCAGGCAACCGGGACAAATCGTGATATGGATGCTGCTGAAGCCTTTACTAAGGTTGGTGCTGCTGCTGAGATCGTTCACATCTATCAGCTTAAATCTGGTGAAAAGAAGTGGCAGGATTATCAGATACTGGTCCTTGCTGGCGGATTTTCCTACGCCGATGCATTGGGTGCCGGGAAATTGCTATCGATTGACTTAAGAACCTATTTCATTGATGAAGTAAGAGCCTTTATAGCTCAAAAGAAAGCAGTTATTGGTATCTGTAATGGATTTCAAACATTGGTAAAGTCTGGATTGATATTTGAAAATGAAACCAATATTCAGATTACTGAAGGTACATTGACATTTAATCAATCTGGTCATTTTGAGTGCAGATGGGTTAATTTACGTCCTGCATCAGCGAAATGTGTCTGGATTAAGAAAGATCAGTCCATTATCGAATGTCCCGTTGCACATGGAGAAGGAAATTTCTTCGTAAAAGATAATAAGTATATAGAAACGCTACTTAAAAACGATATGATTGCTTTGCGTTATGCAGCCCCCTCAGGGAATCCAGCGGAAGGCAGTTATCCTTATAATCCTAATGGTTCCATTATGGATATCGCCGGAATATGTAACCCTGCAGGTAATGTACTGGGATTGATGCCTCATCCTGAGAACAATATATTCCCTTACCAACATTATCGAAGAACCAGAGGAAATACCACCCCCACTGGTCTGGAAATCTTCAAAAATGGCGTTGAGTACGCCAATCAAATGTAGGAGTTTTCATGGTTTCATCAGAAATAATTAGAAATGTTTTATCTACAGCATTTCATTCAGCCGAATTGCCATTGGGGAACAAAATCTCCGGAAAGGTAAGAGATTGGTATGATCTGAACGACAAAGAAAGGCTTATCGTCACAACAGATCGTTTATCTGCCTTTGACAAAGTGTTAGCAAAAATTCCGTTCAAAGGACAGGTCTTAAATCAATTATCGGCATGGTGGTTTGCAGAAACAGAACACATTGTACAAAATCACATGCTCTCGACACCTGATCCCAATGCCATGATTGTGAAACAGGCAACGCCATTTCCTATCGAAGTCATTGTTCGCGGATATATAACCGGTGTAACATCGACCGCCCTATGGAAAAGATATTCATTAGGAGAAAGGGAAATTTATGGGTACACCTTCCCTGATGGACTACAGAAAAATCAAAAACTGGAAAAAGCCATTGTGACACCCACGACAAAAGATGGTCCCACTGGGCATGATGAGCGCTTAACCTGTGCGGAAGTCATAGACAATGGATTATTACCAGAAGATATCTGGCAGGAAACAATGCACACCGCATTGGAATTATTTGAATTTGGACAACAAAAAGCTCGGCAAGCGGGATTCATTCTGGTAGATACGAAATATGAATTCGGATATGATGAAAATGGAAAATTAATCTTGATTGACGAAATTCATACACCTGATTCATCGCGCTTCTGGAAAGCTGATACTTATCAGCAGCGCCTTTTAGAAGGCAAAGAGCCTGATGGTTTTGATAAAGAATCCATCCGCATGGCATATATTGGAAAAGGATATCAAGGTGAGGGATCAATTCCTGAATTAGATGATGATCTTTTCATTAAATCCAGTCAGAATTATATCCATAGCTATGAAATGTTATCAGGGCGAACCTTTATCCTTGGTGAGTATCCGGTTAATGATAGATTGATACATAAC
This sequence comes from Chloroflexota bacterium, assembly GCA_016838895.1. GTDB lineage: Bacteria > Chloroflexota > Anaerolineae > Anaerolineales > Anaerolineaceae > UBA5203. The sequence continues at coordinate 8,470 of JAEKNU010000083.1, read as the reverse complement.
TTGCAATTATGTGGAGTGTTATCATGAACAAGGTAAACGTCATCATTGTCATGGGATCAAAATCAGATTTAGATCATGCGAATAAAATTAAAGCTGCGGCAGAAAACTTTGGTTTACTTGTCAGTATGCATGTTGCATCTGCGCATAAAACAGCCGCACATTTAATACAATTATTAGAACAATACGAAAACATCTCGGATGCAAAAGTCTATGTAACAATTGCAGGACGCTCAAATGCATTGTCCGGATTTGTGGATGGATATGTCAATGCTCCGGTGATCGCCTGCCCCCCACAAAGCAATGCTTTTGGCGGCGCAGATATTTTTTCCAGTTTACGAATGCCGTCCGGTGTTGCACCTGCAGTTGTACTGGCACCGGAAAATGCAGCCCTCCTTGCGGCTAAAATACTTTCTTTACATGATGAATCCTTACTTGCTAGAGTCAAGGAATATAAACTTAGGCAAATTGAAACAATACTTTCTGCAGATAAGGAACTCAATGATTGAAAACGCTTTTGATTATGTAACAGAACATTCGGATCATCCGAAAGAAGAATGTGGTGTAGTGGGTATCTTTGCACCGGATGATCACGTGGCTCGCATGGCATATTTTAGTTTGTTTGCATTACAGCATCGTGGGCAGGAAGCTGCCGGTATTGCAGTGTCGGATGGCAAACGAATTAATATTCATAAAGGCGTTGGTCTTGTTTCGCAGGTCTTTAATCCTGATAACCTGAATCAATTGTACGGGGATTACTGTATTGGCCATACACGATACTCTACTACGGGTTCGTCTACGGCACATAATGCGCAGCCATATTTAATCGAGACATTTTATGGTCCTATCGCAGTTGCTCACAACGGAAACCTTGTAAATGCAGAAGAAATACGTAAAGAATTGCTCCAGCACGGTGTTGGCTTCTCCTCAACTTCTGATACTGAAGTAATTACCATGTTGCTGGCAGGTGCCCAGGGCGATACATGGGAAGAACGCATTCATGAAGTAATGCCCAAATTACGTGGCGCCTATTCAATGGTGATATTGACCCTCGATGGTGTATTTGCTATTCGCGACCCATGGGGATTCCGGCCATTAAGTGTGGGCTTATTACCCAGCGGAGGACATGCAGTTGCTTCTGAATCTGGTGCACTGCATACAATTGGCTGCACTGCAGTACGAGAGGTTCATCCGGGAGAGATTATTTCCCTCAGTAATTCTGCTTTAAAAGTATTTCAATCTGTGGCACCAAAAGAAAATTTGGCATTATGTACTTTTGAGCATATTTACTTCTCTAGGCCAGATAGTATTTGGGATGGATTGCTTGTTCATCAAGTGCGTACGCGCTTGGGTGAAGAGTTATATCGTCAGAAACCTATTGACGCTGATGTGGTCATTCCAGTTCCGGATTCATCGATTCCTGCCGCGATTGGATATTCAAAAATCTCTGGCATACCGTACAATGTAGGGTTTATAAAAAATCGATATATTGGTCGAACATTTATCGAACCTACTGATTCATTACGCAAACAAGGCATTAAATTAAAATTTAATGTGATCGAACAAAATGTTTGCGATAAACGGGTTGTTATGATTGACGACAGCATTGTTAGAGGGAATACAACGGGTGCGCTGGTCAAGCTCGTTCGGGAGGCCGGAGCAAAGGAAATTCATTTGAGAATTACCTGCCCACCTATTGCACATCCATGTTACATGGGGGTGGATATGGGCACCTACAAGGAACTTATTGCACACAATATGACAATCGATCAAATACGAGAACATACCGGCAGCGATTCATTGGAATTTCTGACGGTTGAAAATATGATGCAGGCAATTGGAAAGAAAAGTGGATATTGCAATGCTTGTTTCACCGGACAATATCCACTGGATGTGAACCATGTTCATATTAAGGCCGGTTTTGAATTGCAACATACAGTATAGAGATTTATATGAAAATACTACTAATCGGATGCGGCGGTCGTGAACATGCCATGGCCTGGAAAATAAAGCAATCACCTCTGTGTGCGCATTTATATACTGCACCGGGCAATCCTGGGACAGCCGAATGTGGCGAAAATGTAGACTTGGATATAATGGATAATCCAGCCGTAGCGGCCTTTTGTCTTCAAAACAAAATTGATCTTGTAATGGTTGGTCCAGAAGTGCCATTGGCAAACGGGATTGTTGATGATTTGAAAAGATCTGGGATAGCGGCTTTCGGTCCTGTTCAAGATGCTGCTCAATTAGAATCTTCAAAACCTTTTTCAAAAGATTTTATGCGAAAATTCAATATTCCTACTGCTGAATATGCCGTCTTTTCTGATGCAAAGCAAGCCAAAGAGCACATTTCCAGAATAAACTATGATTTTGTTATCAAAGCTGGTGGGCTAACCGCCGGAAAAGGTGTTTATTTACCAGAATCACTTGAAGAAGCCCGCCAGATTATTGATTCAATTATGCTGGAGAAACAATTTGGGGAAGCTGGTAATGAAATCATCGTCGAAGAACGATTACAAGGTCCGGAAATCTCATTGATGGCTTTTGCTGATGGCAACACCGCTGTTGCAATGATTCCGGTGCAGGATCATAAACGGTTACTTGATGGTCAAAAAGGGCCAAATACCGGTGGTATGGGCGCGTACGCCCCGGTTCCTTTTTGCTCAAAGCATGACATTCAATCCATGATGGAAAACATCATTTTGCCTGCTGTAAATGGAATGAAAGAATTAGGAACACCCTATTTGGGTATCCTCTATGCTGGATTAATGCTAACGGATCAAGGACCAAAAGTGCTTGAATTCAATTGTCGCTTTGGTGATCCTGAAACACAAGTCGTTTTACCTCTATTGGCATCAGATCTGGTACAAATTGCTTTGGACTGCATATCCGGAAAACTAGCTACTGCCTCTGTAGCCTGGAAAGAGCAATCAGCGGTTACTGTTGTGGTAGCCTCAGCTAATTATCCCGGGCAGATTCATAAAGGGATTCAAATTAATTTGCCGCAGAATGAAAACCAGCACGAGATTATCTTCCATGCTGGAACCGCGATGCAGAAGGGAAAATTAGTAACTGCTGGTGGAAGGGTATTAAATATTACCGGTATTGGAGAAGATTTGCCAAAGGCAATAAATACTGCCTATCAAACAGTATCCAATGTACATTTTGATGGCATGCAGTACCGTACGGATATTGGCAAAGGAGCCAGTCTGAATGATTAAATCAGCCTATGAAAGTGCAGGTGTCAATATCGATGCTGGTCAGCAAGCTGTAAACAAGATAAAAAAGCATGTTCATGCTACCTATACGAAAAACGTACTTTCAAATACAGGTAGTTTTGGTGGTTTATTCAGTCTGGATGCAGTTGAAAAGATCAAAAATCCGGTTTTAGTAGCCTCTACGGACGGTGTCGGCACCAAAGTAAAGCTAGCAGCTCAGTACAACCACTTTGAAGGTATCGGCATGGATATTGTGAATCATTGTATTGATGATATTCTTGTACAAGGTGCCAGCCCGCTCTTCTTTTTAAATTATTATGCAACATCAAAATTAATTCCAGATCATCTTGAGCAAATTCTGAAAGGAATGTCCCTGGCATGTATCGCATCAAATTGCACCATATTGGGTGGAGAAACGGCAGAAATGCCAGGCGTCTATTGTGAGCATGAATTTGATGTTGCCGGTACCATCGTGGGTGTTGTATCAAGAGAAAAAATATTACCCAGACAAGATATCAGCCCTGGTGATTTACTGATCGGGATAGCTTCTTCAGGACCGCACACAAATGGTTTTTCGTTAATCCGGCGTATTTTTGATGGGCAGAATATCGATCAATATTATCAGGAAACCGATGGCAACCTGGCTGATGCATTATTAACTCCCCATCGCAATTATCATACACTCATTAACCCAATATTGGCATCTGGATCAGCCATAAAAGCCATGGCGCATATTACCGGCGGTGGTTTCTATGACAATATTCCGCGGATATTGCCAGACAAATATGGTGTTGAGATTAATTCACAATCATGGGCGATCCCCCCTCTCTATCAATTAATTGAAAAACAAGGCGAAATTTCACGTCATGAAATGTTCAGGGTTTTTAATATGGGTGTTGGATTAATACTCGTGGTATCAGCAAAAGATGCTGCAACGGTACAATCACAAATATATGAAGATACCTGGATTATTGGCAAGGTGGTTGATAAATCAGGAGTATGCATTAATGGCTAAGAAACGTCTGGCGCTATTGATATCCGGTAATGGATCAAACCTACAAGCGATCATCAATGCTTGCCAGAATGAAATCATCAATGCAGAAGTTGTGGTTGTCATATCAAACAGAAAAGATGCATATGGGTTAAAAAAAGCAGAAAAAGCGGCAATCCCTGCCATTTACCATCCTTACTTCAAAGGCTCTGATCGAAATTTATATGATGATTCGCTGTCAAAATTGGTTTTACAATATACTCCGGATTTTGTTGTTTTGGCTGGTTGGATGCGTAAACTAAGTATGCATTTTCTGCGATATTTTCCGATGAAAGTCGTCAATATTCACCCAGCCCTGCCTGATACATTTCCTGGAACACATGCCATAGAACGGGCTTTTCATGCGTATCAGGAAGGTGAAATCACACAATCAGGTGTTATGATACATTATGTACCTGATGAGGGTGTCGATGATGGTCCGATTTTACTTCAGAAGATTATTAAGATTAATCCAGAGGATCAATTAGCTGATTTTGAAGATAGAATTCATGAAACCGAACATCATCTCTTTACCGAGGTGCTTTGTATGCTTTGCAATAATTCACGATAGTACAGAATATAACAAATACGATTGAGGTGCATCAATGCCAAAAGCTATACTTTCAGTATCCGATAAAACGAATCTCATTCCATTTGCAGCAAAACTATCTCAATCCGGCTGGACGCTATTAGCGTCTGGTGGAACAGCGAAATTATTATCCGAAAACAATATTCCTGTAACGGAAATTTCTAAATACACCAGTTCACCGGAGATATTGGATGGGCGTGTAAAAACGTTACACCCTGCCATTCATGGTGGTATTTTAGCTCAGGATACACCTGCTCATCGAGAAGACCTGGCGGGACTGGGTATTGATATGATTGACCTTGTTGTTTGCAATCTGTATCCATTTCAGGAGACCATTGCAAAAGAAAATGTAAAAATAGAGGAAGCCATCGAAAACATCGATATCGGCGGCGTAACCCTTTTGCGAGCAGCAGCGAAAAACTACCAACGTGTCTCTGTTTTATGCGATATTCGCGATTATGACGGTTTTTTAAAAAAGAATGGAACAAATTCTTTTTCGGTAGAAGATCGCTATACATATGCAGTCAAAGCTTTCCAGCATACGGCAACGTATGATGCAGCGATTGCTACTTACCTCTCATCTGGTGAATTTACTACGATTCCTGTTCATAAACAAGCAACATTGAGATATGGGGAAAATCCGCATCAGGAAGCGGAATACTACACTTATTCAAAAAATAACGGTCCCCTAGGCGGTAAATTTCTGCAAGGAAAAGAATTATCCTATAACAATTACCTTGATTTAGATGCTGCATTACGATCAGTGATTTCATTTGATGAACCAACGGTTGTCATTGTAAAACATTTATCCCCATGTGGCATCGCCTCAGCCAACAAATTGCATGATGCTTATCAACAAGCGCTTGCTAGTGATCCTGTTTCCGCGTTTGGAAGTGTCATCGCCAGCAATCGAGCAATTGATATAGAAACAGCACAGGAAATAAAGAAATTATTTGTTGAGTGCATTATTGCGCCCGGTTATGATGAAACTGCATTGGAATTACTACAAACAAAGAAGAATTGTCGCATTATCGAAATGCCAAACTTGATGATTGAGCCTGCTATTGAATACCGTTCTGTGAATATGGGATTATTACGTCAGGATATAGATTACGGCGATCCGAAACCGGAAAAATGGCAGGTTGTCACCAGCAAAAAGCCAACGGCTGCAGAGATGGAATCTTTACATTTTGCCTGGAAAGCTTGCCAACATGTTAAATCAAATGCCATTGTATTTGTATCCGGAAAGGCAACCATAGGTATTGGCGGCGGACAGCCGAACCGGGTTGATTGTGTGCAAATTGCTGCTCAAAGAGCGGGTGAGAAAAGTAATGGCGCAGTCATGGCATCAGATGCTTTCTTTCCATTTGCAGATTCAGTTGAACACGCGGCCAAGTTTGGTATAACAGCAATTGTTCAACCAGGCGGTTCAAAACGAGATATTGAGTCAATTGAAATGGCAAATCGCTTGAATATTGCCATGGTTTTCACTGGAGTACGACATTTCAAACACTAAGAGCGAGGAAAGTATGCATAATAAAGTAATATTTGAATCTACCGAAGGATTAACTTTCGATGATGTATTAATTGTCCCGGGATTCAGTGAAGTATTGCCCTCAGAAGTTTCAATTGATGTTAGCCTTTGCCAAAATGTAAAATTAAATATTCCAATTCTATCTGCTGCGATGGATACGGTTAGTGAAGCGCGTCTGGCTATTGCATTAGCCCGTGAAGGTGGGATAGGCATTCTACATCGCAATATGTCTCCCGAAAACCAGGCAAAACAGGTGGACCAGGTAAAGCGGTCTGAATCCGGTATGATTACTGATCCGATTACCCTACCTCCAAATGCAACGCTTGCAGAAGCCAAAAAAATAACTGCCCATTTTCATATTAGTGGCGTTCCAATTGTTGAAGATAGAACCAATAAATTAGTGGGCATCCTCACAAATAGGGATATGCGTTTTGCTGAAGACCAAGATAATAATGAGTCTGTTCAAAGATTTATGACCTCGGAAGGATTAATTACCGCTCCTGTTGGCACCAGTTTGGATGAAGCCAAAAAAATACTGCAAAAACATCGTATTGAAAAACTTCCCCTGGTAGATACTGAAGGAATATTACAAGGACTAATCACCGTTAAAGATATACAGAAACGAATCATGTTCCCTAATGCTGCAAAGGACAGCCGTGGCCGACTATTAGTTGGTGCTGCTGTCGGTGTAGGTGCGGATATTGAAAACAGAATTGCTTTGATGGTTAAAAAGGGACTTGATATAGTGGTTATTGATACGGCACATGGTCATTCAAAAGGTGTTGTAGATGCAATAAAGCGAATAAAAAAGGATTTCCCAGATTTATCAATTATGGCAGGCAACGTAGTAACTGCAGAAGGTACTGAAGATCTTATCAAAGCTGGTGCAGATATGATTAAGGTAGGCGTTGGCGCCGGGTCAATTTGCACAACCCGAATCATAGCTGGTGCTGGTATGGCTCAATTATCAGCCATTTATAATTGTGTACAGGCTGCTGAAAAATACAATGTACCTATTATTGCCGATGGTGGCATTAAATATAGTGGGGACATCGTCAAAGCCATTGCGGCAGGAGCAAAATCGGTCATGTTGGGCAGTATGTTGGCCGGTCTGGATGAATCCCCAGGTGAAGTAGTAATATATGAAGGCAGACGTTACAAGGCCTATCGTGGAATGGGTTCTGTTGCTGCCATGCAAGGATTTGGCAAGGATCGGTATGGCACAGGACAAAGTGATACAAAAAAACTTGTGCCTGAAGGTGTTGAAGGAATAGTCCCATATAAGGGTAATGTATCCGATTTGATATCCCAACTTATTGGTGGGTTACGTTCCGGGATGGGCTATGCTGGTGCAGCTTCGTTAGAAAAACTACGGCTAAATACAAAATTTAGTAAAATTACAAATGCTGGTTTAATAGAAAGTCATCCTCATAATGTATTTATCACACGGGAGGCACCGAATTACCAGCAAAGAGAATAACAATATTTATATAAATCAAATAAAGTTATGACATCTTGCTGTTTCAATTTCTATTATAATGATGAAAACAATTAGAAGGATATTAGATGGAAATTGATATTTCTTACCAATCCCTATTGATAGTAATGTTATTGGCTTCATTAATGCCATTAATTTTAAATCGTTTTCGTAAGGTAAATATTCCCATCGTTGTTGGCGAAATTATCGCAGGTATCATTATTGGTAAAAGCGGATTTCAATGGGTCTCTGAACATGACCTCCTGATCAATTTCCTGGCAGAATTTGGACTGGTATTTTTAATGTTTCTTGCTGGTATGGAGATTGATATTTCATTTTTAAAAACATCATCGGATGCTGAAAATAAGGCAAAAATGATGGAGAATCCGATTCTACTGGCTGCATTACATTTTGTTTTCACGCTTACTTTGTCTCTTGTAATCAGTTATCTCTTATTCACATATGGCTATATAAAAAACCCATGGATGATGGCATTGATTCTTTCAACAACATCATTAGGGGTAGTTGTCCCTGTATTAAAAGAAAAGAATATCATTCGAACAAAATATGGCCAAACCATACTCATTGCAGCATTGTTAGCTGATTTTGCGACAATGCTGCTAAT
>JAEKNU010000082.1 GCA_016838895.1 Chloroflexota bacterium | reverse complement strand
ACGCGCTTCTCAAATTAATTTGGGTTGGTCTTTTCCTAAATCTTAGCTCTACCCCGTTTTATTGAGATGATACCAATTCTCCTCAAAAATTTTTGATCCTTGAACTGATTCCAGAAAATAAACAAAAAAGCTGCCAATTGTGGCTGGGCAGCTTTTTGATTTTTTTTCATTGATCTGTAATCCATTGTTTCTTGAAAATTAGGCTTCCCAACCAGAAATACGGTTCGTAAGATGAAGAACCATGACGTAATGTAAGCTAATTCGCAACAATGTAGATTCCATGCCTAAGCAGTCCTATCAATCAAGTTTCAGTGATTTTACTATAAGCTGTTCATCTGTCAACCTGTAAAAAAAATAGCATTCAACTTGAACGATATGAGTGTGCAAAGTGCACATGTCGCGACATATAAACTTATATAAAAGACCAAAATTATCTTACAGCAAAAAAGATTTTTCTATTTCATGAAAAGTGTTATTTAAAATGGAAAGAGGTTGTGAATCAGTCACAACCTCTTTATTTGGATATTTGTAGTCTAAAGTTTTAATTCTTTTGTACAAAAGAACCAATCCACACATTCATAACCTTCACCCATACGTTTTTCAGCTTCTTCTGCTGTACCTGGTGGTGGAACAATCACTTTATCACCGGGTTGCCAGCCTTCCGGGGTAGCAATTTTGTATTTATCACTTGTTTGCATGGCTTTTACAATGCGAACAAACTCAGGAATAGAGCGGCCATTGGATAACGGATAATAAACCATTGCCCGCAGGATACCTTTGTCGTCAATAATAAAGACTGCCCGAACGGCCTGGGTAGCACTAGCACCTGGCTGCACCATACCGTATCGATGAGCTACGTCCATGGAAAGATCCGCAATAACCGGGAAGGGGATATCCACGCCGAATTTTTCCTTAATAGCGCGAATCCATGCGATATGTGCATAGTGACTATCAATCGAGAGGCCAAGCAACTCTGTATTTAATGCCTGGAATTCTTTGTGGTGTTTAGCAAATGCAATAAACTCCGTAGTGCAAACGGGTGTGAAATCTGCCGGATGTGAGAACAATACCAACCACTTCCCTTTATAATCGGAAAGCTTTTTTACACCGTGTGTGGTGGGCGCTGTGAAATCTGGGGCTGGTTCATTTAATTTTGGAAATCCATATTCTATTGAGGGTGCTTCTTGTTCCATGATCGAAAACTCCTTGTATGATAGAAATCCACCAATTCATTAGCGAATTACTTGTTTTAGTTTTATTAAACAGTATATATTTTAGAATAAGATAAAATCAACCAAAATTGTGCGAAAAATTAAAAATTAACACAACTTCTACAGTTTGCTTATATTTTGTTAATGGATTTATTTATCGGATTTGTAATGAGTATTTATATTAATGGTAACAACCATTTGAGCAGGCCGACAACAAGCATGCCGACGAAAATGGTTAGCAGTGTGTTTTTGAAACGATATGCTACATAGAAAGTAGGGATGGCAGCTAATAGTGCCGTGTTATTCCAATTTAAATTTAACAGTTCATTTTGTACAAGCAAAGATGGCATAAGTAAGGCAGCCAGAATGGCAGGCGGAATATACTGCAACCAAATACGCAATGCGTTGGGCAGCTCACGCTTGGTTAATAGCCACAATGGCAATACACGTGGGATATAGGTTACGGCAGTCATACCGAGCAGGATTAGCAAGTAGTTTTCGTGCATGTTTCCATTCCTAAACCAATACTGGCACCAATTACAGTAGCGATCAGTACATGCCAGGGTGATAATCCGATTTGATACAAAATGATAGACAAAGCCCCACAAATAATGGCTATCATTAAGTGTTTGCTGTGTTTGATTTGTCCGGCTAAAAGGGAAATGAACATCGCGGGTAATGCAAAATCAAAGGGAATCCAGGCGACTTTTTCCAATAAGGATCCGGCAGAGACGCCCAGTATGGTACCAATAATCCAGGAAATATGTGCAAAGCCATGTACCATGAAGCTGATGCCTTTGTGTTTTTCTCCACGTTGAAAGCGATCAATTTGCACTGCAAAGGATTCATCCGTGATTTCATATGCAAACCAGGCAATCTGGGCAGGTTTCCATTCCTTCACATGTTCCGATAATGCGGCCGAGAAAAGCATATGGCGCAGATTGACAATGAATGTCATGGTTATAATCACAATGGGGCTGCTGGCACTGGCCAGTAAATCCAGGGCGATAAATTGGGCGGATCCGGCGAAAACAATCAAGGACATCAAAGCCGCTTCAAACCAGGATAATCCTGTTGAGGCAGATAATACACCAAAGGCGAAACCGATGGGGACGTATCCAACAATGATTGGACTGGCTGCTTTAAAACCTGAGAAAAACAACCCTGGCAGCTTTGTGTTTGACATAATGTGTGATTTTATCATAAGAATGAATGAATATTGATAAATTCATCAGATTAATAAATCAACATGCAATGAAACCCATATCTTGTTTTCTCGTATATGGAGTAGATGTGTTTCCTGGAAACCTTTTACTGTTTCGGGATTGCATATTATCATTAGCTAACTTATCGGCAATTTATTTTACGCAGGATATGTTGATTCACATCGGAGGATTATGCTTTCTCAACCTTATATTTGGCTCTCACTTAGTCAACTGATGATTTTGGCTGCCGCTGTGTCAATCAGCCTGAGAGCAAACTTATCTCGTATTCTTTACCTGAACCGAATATTTGTAACCAGCTCCGGGATTCTTTATTTGGTGATGACCTCAAACCTGATTCAACAGGAGCGGCTGCCAGCATTGCCTTACTTAAAGGAAGCCGGTGCAGCACTCATTTTATTATGTGGTTTGCTGGTCATTGCGGTTGTTTTTTCCAGATTTCTGGGTGGCAAAGGTGATATTCGCGTAAAATTGGAAGTGCGTGGGGTATACCGTCATATGCGGCATCCTTCACATATGGGGGTTTTGATATTTGATCTGGGGTGTGCATTAATTTTTCTTTCCAAAGATGGACTATTCTTTTTCCCACTACAAATTATCAGCATCTTTTTCCTAGGATTGATCGAGGAACAAAACTTAAGCGGCATTTTAGGTGATACGTATCGCTCCTACCTAAAAGCGGTGAAAGCGCGCTTTTTACCATCCCTGCGTCGAAAGAAAGCGTCTACTATTCCGCATGAATACCCATTTAAGAACCTGGTATTTAAGGGTGGTGGTATTCGGGGTGTGGCCTATACAGGAGTGCTGGATACATTATATGAGTTTGATATCTTACCAAAAATTGAAAGAGTGGCCGGTACTTCCGCTGGCGCGATTACAGCCTGCTTGTCCAGTTTTCGGCTGGAAAAAGAGAAATTGTTCGAATTGATAGATACCCTGGATTATCAAAAGGTACCTCAGGAAAATGAACCGATCGTTGAACCGAAATTTTTTGGGCGTCTGTTGCAGAACATGAATGAATTGACAGGTGACATCAACAGTATGGACCGCCTGATCAAGAAATACGGCTGGTACTCAAGTGGTTATTTTTATGAATGGATTCAGGGCGTGGTTGCCGGGCAGTGTGAGGGTAATGGCAAGGCGACCTTTGCGGATTTTCGCCAACGCGGATTTCTAGATTTGTATATTGTCGCGGTAAATGCCTCAAAAAGCCAGGCGGAAATGTTTTCCGCCGATACGACACCGCATGTAGCTGTTGCTGATGCAGTACGGATGTCAATGAGTATTCCACTGTTTTTTGAAGCGCTACAATTTGATGGCAAGCAATTTGGCAGCGGGGATTTTTACATTGATGGTGGTATTTATAATAATTTCCCCATTAAATATTTTGATCAAGCTCCGTTTATTGAATCTTCCCAGTGGGAACATGATCAGATCAATTGGGAAACCCTGGGTTGTTATTTGTACACCCCGGATAATTGTGATAGCCGCCCACCTGACATTCAAAATATATGGGGATTTTTGGAAAATGTGATTTATGGGGTTGCAGTAGAAGTGCGTGAGCAATATTTTAAGCGCGATTTAATGGATCATAAACGTACTATTATGATCAGTGACTGTTGTGTGATGTCCACTGAATTTGATGTTGCTCGCGGTACGGAACGCTATGAACAGTTGGTTAACTCAGGTAGGGAGGCTACGCGGGCTTTTTTGAAAAATTATCGCTTGCCATTTGATTTATAAAAGAAATATAAGAAGTGATCAAAGCCTCCACTAACTATGCTATGATGAAATCATTCTCTATGACTTGTAGCCATATTTACTGGAGGCTTTTTTTGTGATATTTGTCGATAATGAAAAGGTAACAGATCCTCATATCAACCTGGCAATTGAAGAATATTTGCTGCGTAACTTGAATACGCAGGAAGATGTGCTGCTTTTCTATATAAATGAACCCAGTATTATCATTGGCCGCAGCCAGAATACACTGGCGGAAATTAATCATGCGTATGTGAAAGAGCATGGCATTCATGTGGTGCGGCGCTTATCGGGTGGGGGAGCGGTGTATCATGATCTGGGGAATTTAAATTTCAGTTTTATTAGCAATAATGAAGCAGGCAATTTCAGAAATTTTCAAAAATTTACTGCCCCGGTAATCCATGTTTTAAATGAAATGGGCGTCCCGGCGGAATTGAATGGACGCAATGATATTCTTGCTGATGGTAAGAAAATTTCCGGCAATGCGCAGTATTCCACCCAGAAGCGCATGTTTAGCCATGGAACATTGTTATTTAATTCAGAGCTATCTCAGGTGGCAGCGGCGTTAAATGTGAAAATGAATAAAATTGAAGCCAAGGGTATAAAATCCGTACGCAGCCGGGTAGCCAATATCAGTGAGCATATTGCTGAGCCAATGGATACTTTGCAGTTTCGCGAGAAGGTGCTTAAAGGCATCTTCAAAGATGAACCGGAAATAACACAGTACCATCTAACAGAAGAAGATTGGCAAGGGATTCGCAAGCTGGTGGATGAACGCTATGGGGATTGGGATTGGAATTTTGGGCGCTCGCCTGATTTTAATATCCTGAAGAGTAATCGCTTTGCATTTGGGGAAGTAGAAGCACACATTGATGTGCAGCGCAGCAAAATAAATGCCATCAAGATTTATGGTGATTTTCTGGGTCAGGGCGAAATATCTGATATTGAAGAGGCTTTGAAAGGTGTGCAGTACAAACCTGAAGCCATGGCGGAAGCAATCAAGGATTTGGATATATCAAGCTATTTTGGTGGAATGAGAAAGGAAGAATTTCTGGATTTTCTGTTTTAGATTGTAGGCTAATTTAAATACATAATTCCTAAGGGTTTTACAACTCTTAGGAATTTCTTTTTTAATTACAGATCTTGACAAATCAATAATTTAATGGCACAATACAAACCGGTTTGTATTGCAAACCTTAGGAGAAAATATGGATTCATCTCTACAGACATATAAACAAAAAACCATCAAATATTGGTGGATAGATGGTTTGGCTGAAATTGCATTTGGTTTTGAAATGTGGACTTTGGCAATCTGTTTGCTTTTATCTCACTTGTTTAATGTGTTTGAATGGGGTGTTCTGTTTGCCAGTATAGGCATACCGCTACTATTCATTATCTCCATTTTTGGTGTTGGCAAAGTAGTAAAAATACTGAAGGAGAGAATCACCTATCCGCGTACCGGATACGTGCGTTATCCGAAACGACAATCCATTTCAAGGTTACGCCGATTAATTATTGGTGGGGGCATTGGTTTTTCAACTGCAATCCTGGTGAATCTTGCATTAGTGTATTTCGGGCCGGCTGCGCGTTGGACGATTATTGGTCTGATCATGATGATGACAATGATTTATATTGCCTCCGTAAATGGAGTAAATCGTTATTATCTGACAGGGATACTCACTTTTTTCTGGGGCATCAGTATGATCTGGATTCCAGCGCCGGAAAGCACCCTTTTCGGATGGTTCTTTGCTGGTGTCGGGATGATATTTTTTCTTTCTGGCCTGATTGTTTTCATCCGATATTTACAAAGGTACCCCAAAATTGAAGGGGATGAATATGTCGGATGACTCCCTGCGTAATTTGAATGAAGTGGACCGCCTGATTCATGAACCGGCTCGCCTGGCGATTACATCTATTTTGTATGCAGTGGAAGAAGCCGATTTTCTGTATTTGAAGCGTGAGCTTGCATTAACCAAAGGGAATTTATCATCACATCTAATCAAATTGGAAACAGCCGGGTATGTGAACATTGAAAAGACTATTGTTGATAAACGCACCCGCACAGTTTGTACATTGACATCAACAGGCAAGCAAGTGTTTGAGAAATATCTGCGTCAGATGGAAAAAGTGATGCAGTTTACTAAGGGAGGGTTACAAAAATGAATGCAATAGAAACAAAGAATTTGAGTCGTAGTTTTCATGGCCGTCAGGTGCTGAAAGATGTCAGCATGACGGTTCAAGAGGGTGAGATATACGGTTTTTTAGGGCCGAATGGTTCTGGAAAAACCACCACCATTCGTTTGCTGCTGGGCTTGTTAAAGCCCGACGACGGCGCGGCCAAAATACTGGGGCATGATTTGCTGAGTGAAAGTGATGCCATCCGGGCGAAATGCGGCGCATTGTTGGAGCATCATGGATTATATGAACGTCTCTCTGCGGCTGATAATTTGCGTTATTTTGCAAAGATCTGGCATATGCCAAAAGCACAAACGGAAGCACGCATAAAAGAGCTATTGACCACACTGGATTTGTGGGACCGTCGGGATGATTTGCCTGGGGAGTGGAGCCGCGGTATGAAACAAAAGTTGGCTGTTGCCCGGACGATGCTGCATGAGCCGCGTCTTATCTTCTTGGATGAACCCACAGCAGGGATGGATGTGGCTACATCGGCTGCTTTGCGTGAGGATTTTGTGCGATTGGCTCGCGAGAAACAAGTGACGATTTTTTTGACCACACACAATCTGTATGAAGCTGAACAAATCTGTACGCATATTGGCGTTTTACATAATGGCGTTCTGGCTGCCAGTGCCACACCGGAAGAATTGAGAGTGATGAATGAAACACATCGCTATCATGTCGTGGCAGAGAAATTTGACGCGGGGATACAACAGGCCTTACTGCAAAGTGAGTTGGCGCGCCAGATCAAAACAGAGAATAACCATTTGGTTGTAGATATGCAACCTACCATGAAAGGGGCACAGCTGGTCAACTTTTTGGTACAGCATGGTGTGGAAATCGAAGAAGTATACAAGGACAAGAAATCGCTGGAACAAGCCTTTCTATCATTGGTTGAGGTGAAAGAATCATGAACGATTTAATAACAGTCATCTGGAAGGAATTGCGCAAATTTAATAATACACGCACCAGCAAAATGCAATCATTAATTCTGCTGGGCATGATAGGGGTATATATGCCGATCATGACCGGGCTGGATTGGGTACTAACCCTGGAATATCTGGCATGGATGTGGCTGCCTATGTTCACCACGATTGGGTTTACCACGGATGCCTTTGCCGGAGAACGTGAACGCCATACGCTGGAGACGTTATTAGCTAGCCGTCTGCCGGATGAAGCCATTCTGCTGGGAAAAATATTGGCCAGTGTGATTTATAGCTGGGGAATTTGCTTTGTCAGCTTACTGATTGGTGCAGTTGCCGTAAATCTGACGAATCCGCAAGCAGGATTGATATTTTATGAAACCATGCCCTTTGTAGTCGGCATGTTTGCCGTGTTGTTGATGTTCTTCTTGTTTAGCTGTTTGGGGGTACTGGTATCGCTTAAGGCTCATACGGTACGTCAGGCCTATCAACGCTTGAGCTTCTCAATGTTGGCGATCTGGTTATTGCCATTTGTATTGACACAGATATTACCGGAAGAAACAATTGCCAAGTATGCTGCACAGGCACCCAATCTGGAGCAAATGTTAATCACTGCTGTGCCATTTGTGGTATTCGCCTTGTTGCTAATTTCAATGGTATTGTATGCCGTTGCAAGGGGTAAGTTCAAACGCGATCAATTAATTGCAGATTTATAGGTTGATAAACAAGATATATTTTTATCGTTGAAGCCTCACAGGTTTTTTAAAACCTGTGAGGCTTGGTGGTTAACACTTTTGACCTCGCTAAAAGAAAGCAAGCTGTTTGTCCATCTGGGGTTGATAGAAGGGGATTTTGGTAGGTAGATCGAGTTTATTGCATAATTCATTCAGCCACTCTTCCAACTGCCAGATGTGATTGGCCGGGCAATACATTTGATCGCCAAATTTGCGCTCGTATTTGCTGCGCAATCCGGGGAAGTGCTGGTCCAGTTTTTGATAAAAGTACAGCCGTTGACGATCACGCATGCTGACGCCTAAACTGGGCAGCACATAGGCAGCTCCATGATCTACTGCTTTGCGCAGGAGGGGTTCAATGTTTTTTCTGCTATCCGTGATATAGGGCAATATCGGCATAAGCAGTACACCGCTCTGGATGCCGTTTTTTGCCAGGATATGCATGGCTTCAAATCGCTTGCTGGATGGGGATGCGCCGGGTTCAATTACATTTGAAAGGGCATCCTCTGCGGCAGTGATGGTGAAGCTGACCAGTGCAAACTGCTCTTTGATTTGCTGCAAAATGTCCATATCCCGCAGGACAAGATCACTTTTGGTGAGGATGTGCACCGGAAAACGGTGATCCGCAATGACTTGCATGGCCTGACGGGTGAGTTGTAATTCCTTTTCAATCGGCATATAGGGGTCATTCATTGAGCCGGTACCGATGGTGCCTTTGATGCGCTTCCTGTCCAGTTCATCATTGAGCTGCGCGATGGCGTTTTCTTTATAGAGAACTTCGTGATCAAAATCGGTGATTTGATAACACTGGCTGCGTGAATCACAATAAATGCAGCGATGCTGGCAGCCACGGTATAGATTCATGTTATAGCGTAAACCAAACCAGGTGTCGGGTTGTTTGACCGGATTGACCAGACTCCTGGCCTGAATGGGCATAACGCGACTCATCAAGGCTTTCCTATTTTGCGTAATTACGCATAGATATTACTGCGCTATCTGCTGTACGCTTTTGTTGTGCCTGACGGGATCGTAAAAACCACTGCTGCACATTCCACAATTGCAGCCAATCGGCGGGGGCGATAAAGCCATCCGGATGGCTGGCCGCATTATATTGTAAATAACAGCGGTATGAAAAATGGAGTGTTTTGTTGGCTTGTCTGTCTTGCAGCATTTTCTGGATGACCTCCTGAAATTGATTTTTCTAATAATAGCACAATAGTTCTATTAAAGCAATATAGGCCTGCAGTTCATTTTTTTGAAAACCTGGAGGGTCTTTGTTTTCTGGTATTTATTCAAGTGAATTAAGAAACTCAGAAATTAGGTTTCCGCATACAGCTGGCTTATCCAGCCAGGGCAGGTGACCACCAGCCTCAATGGCATGAAACTGAGCGTTGGGCAGCAGGCTGGCGATTTGGCGGCCTGTTACAATGCTGGCGAAGGGATCGTTTGTACCCCACAGGAATTGAGTGGGCTGCTGTACCTGTTGGAGTTGCTGTGCGGTCAGGGTGATTTGCGGGTTTGAGCCCGTCAGGCGGTTGATGTGCCGCATAAGGCTCAAACTGGATATTTTATAATGAGGTAACTTTTGAAAATGAAAATAACATTCCGACATGGCATCAGGTAATTGTGCCAGCCCTTCTTTGCTATGCCCCATAAAAGCTAAGCCATTGAGCGCTTTTTGAATGGATTTTGGCGAAATTAAATCAAACAACAGACCATTGATGATGGGCAGACTAAGCAGCCGCAAGGCAAAAGGGGGACTGGTGCTGACCAGGTTACCGGGTACGCCTAACAGTGTCAGCGAGGATACCCGTTGTGGTTGGTCAAGCGCCATCCACAGGCTCCAATGTCCGCCAATAGAATGTGCTATAACGGGCACATTGTTAAGAGCAAATGCATCCCATACTGTGTTGAGCGTATGTACAGCCAATTCTCTGAAGTCCACAGTACGGTGATCCAACCCTTCACTGAGACCACCCCCAGGGCGGTTAATTGCAATAATCCGACGGCCTTTTAACTTTGCCATGAGTGGCACCAGTGGAAAAGCATCACCTGTATTACCGGGTACGATCACAACGGGATCGCCGGACCCGATATCAGTCACACGGATGTTAATCCCTGTATGCGGTAAAGGAATACTGTGATGTTTTACCTGCAATCCATAATAGTCATATAGCTGTTGTTCTGATTCCTGTGCAGCGATGACGCGTGGATTCTTTTTATCAAGGGTTAATGGTTGGTTCTTGTCCACTTGTTTCTCCAATGTTTTTCCTACTGCTATGGTTTAATTTGAACAATATGATGATAATTGAACATAAGACCTCACAGGTTCTGAGACCCAATGTTACTAACTTTTAATCAAAGTAGTTGAACAGCGTGCTGTGTCAATCCTTTGATTTTTATTTTAAATGTATTCTCATTGAGGAAGTATTTTCGACGTAGGTTGGATTGAAGCAGAAACTACCGCTGAAATCCGACATATCCGGGAACGGCAAAGGTAAAACGGATTGATGCCGTCGGGTTTCGGAGCAAGGTTAGCCTTTACCAATAATCTTTTTATGCTCCTCAACCCCGACCTACGTGAAGATGTAATCCCTATGAAGAAAAGTTAGTAGTATTGGTTTTTGAAACCTGTGAGATCTATCGTAGACAGGTTGCTATTTCTACTTTGTTTTGAGTAAATCCCGGATTTCGGTCAGTAATTTTTCTTCGGTTGTCGGTTCAGGCGGGGCAGCCGCTTCTTTTTCTTTGCTGAAATTGGCCTGTACTTTGCTGATACTGCGTACCAGCAGGAAGACCACAAATGCGATCAGTAGGAAGTTGATGATGGCCTGGATGAAGTTGCCGTAGGTTAAACTGGCCTCTCCAACGGTAAGGGCTAAAGCAGTGAAATCCAGGCCATTGAGTAATATCCCGATTAAGGGCATGATGATATCATTTACCAGTGAATTAACGATAGCAGTAAAGGCGGTACCAATGATCACAGCAGTTGCCAGGTCAATCACATTTCCCCGGCTAATGAATTTTTGAAATTCCTTTAACATGATTCCTCCTTTTGAAACATTTCGAAAGGCAAACCCAATTTTCCATTTCTTGCTTCAATCTTAATCATACTAAAATTTATCGAATAGGGGAGAAAATACTTACATCAATACAGACAATCGATGGGCGTTCTTAATTTTGCGAAGATGTTCATCTGATACGTCGGCTTCCTGTGCGTACGCAGGCCAACGAATAATACATTGGACGACCTGCTCTAGCATTTCTTTCGCTCGAGGATTTTTTATTCCGGCAATCTTTGCAAACGCACACATATCATCAATAGTAAAATCATCCCGTTTACCATTCAGGCTCATTTGATGTTGGCTGGTCCATGCTCCCTGTGGATTATTGGCATAGGTTACATCAAATGCAGGGGAAAGGCGCCATATGCCGTTGCGATCCATCAGAAAACCGATATTCTTTACGTGGTCATCCTGATTGCGTGCCACGATATTGAACATCGTTCGTAAAATCTGCTGCTCCAGATCCTGCTGAGGCAATCCCATTTTCTTCATGGTTTGCAATAATTCCTCGTAAGAATATCCACCTGAAATATTGAAATCGGCGTGGGCAATTGCCCCAAGAGATTGCATATGAATTTTATTTCCCTGCTGATCACGATCAAAACGTTTGGTCATGAAGTGGCTGCGGCCGCCTTCATCGTGTAGTCGGCAATCGCTCATTAAAATACCAACCTGTTTTGCCATTAGAGAATAGGCATATTCGATTTTGCCAAACCCCTGCGGATCCGCGATTTCTTTGTCACGATTGTTGCTGATACCATCAAATTTGATAATCCAATGCTCATATTCAGTTGGTAGGTCAATTTGTCCGGATCGAAAACTATTTGTAACGGGATTCCAGGCGATAATCGCCTTTGCTCTGGCGCCACCGGCGGAGGTGCCCACGCGCAGGATATTTTCCATGGCCTCTTTATCGTCCTGACCGCTAAATACACCGGCCAATTCCGTTCTTTGATCCAGAATGCGATTTGACAACTCAACCAGTTTGGCAACATCAATTTCTGAGGAGTTTAAGGAGGGGCCTAATAGGGCAGGCTCAAATTCCAGGCCGCCCATACCGCGCGTGCCGATGTAACACAAGCGTTCCACCGGGTTGAAACTGGTACTATTTCTGCCTTGTGAAGCCAACCAGGCATTGATGATTCGATTGCCGAATTTATCGGGCAGTGAATCTGCCAATAGTCCGGGCAGCCCACGAAAGGTTTCTTTGGAAAGATGTGGAAATTGATAGGGGAAGTCGTTCAACGGCATCATTATGGGTGATAGCTGAATACCGCTTTGCAAAAAGTCAGGGTGATATTGGAAGACGCCTAGCTCTCTATCCGGTAGCCAGGAAACAGCTCCAATTTCAGTACCCCACAGGGTAATTTTTGCATTACTCATTTCGTGCCTGCCGTATCGTCGCCCCATGTCCATTTCGATTCAGATGCAGGTGATTTTTTCGGACGAGCACGTTTGCGTTGTTCTCCATTGAACTGGACGCGTTCAATCGGGCGTACCATAGGATCCGGTAGGAGTGTCTGCAAATTTGATTGAATACCTAAGGCTATTAAAACTCTTAGAAAAGTATCCAGCGAAACATCTTGTCCTTTTTCTAATCTGCCAAGTGTGCGCAAGGAAATGCCTGCGCTGCTGGCTACTTGAGCCTGGGTCATATTTCGCATTAATCTTATGTTTTCAATACGTTTGGACAACGCTTCAATGATTTGATTGCTGGTGGCTATGGAGAAGTCGATTTTATAGGACATTTGGTCTCCCTCCATGAGTTTGTACATATGTGCTTGAATATTGATATCAATAGTATAGCAAAAAAAAATATAACAAGCAATAAGTGGCTAAATATACACTAATAATATCTATAATAAGTAATATATGGCGCAATATAATAGGGATGGCTTGACAATTACCAAAGAGATGGAGCCTGGATAGCCGCCATGCAATTGAAATCCGTAAATAGATTTTTGAATCAAAATTGATTTAATTTTCAGGCTGATAACATTGAATGAAATCTTTCCCGGCATCTTTCCCCTGATATAAAGCCTGGTCTGCCAGATCGATTAAGGTTTCAATATTCATTTGAGCAGGCTGTACCTGCTGTGTATGAACAATGCCATAGGATGCCGTAATGGAAATATTATGCTGATCAAGTAGTTGTTGATGGGCGTTAATCGTATTGCGGATACGGCCAACAATTTCTTTTGCCTCTTTCATGGATACACCATTTAGAAAAAGTGCAAATTCATCACCACCCCAGCGGCCAAAGTAGTCATGTCGTCGCAGGGTAGATTGGATGATCTGGGAGAAATTAATTAATACCTTGTCGCCAATGGCATGTCCATATTGATCGTTAATTGATTTGAAAGCATCTATATCAATCATAATAATTGCAGCAGAACCATTATGGAATTGCTGAATTCGATCCAGATCTCTATTACAGATATCGATGAAATGCCGCCGATTCGCAATGCCGGTCAGGTCATCCTGAATGGATAACGTATGCACTTGTTGATATTGTTGTACCCGTTGAGTAACATCATGCATACTGGCCACAATGCCGATTTGGAATCCACGCGTATTAATCACCGGTGCCAATCTTAAATCATAGTATTGACTATCATTACTGATGGTACTTGAAACGTTTTGGATCTGCTTTTTGCCAAGCATTTCCTTGATTTGTTGTATACAAGTATTTTTTAAATCATAAATGGATTGACCAATATGTTCTTGTGTCAGTTGAAAATCAAAACGTGCTGTCTGATTGATATATGCCAGACGCGATTTGTGATCTAAGACAATGATGCCATCGGATAAATTTTCAATGATATGGTCCCTGGCCAGAGGTAGAAGATCTAGAAAGTGGAAACGGAAGAGTGCCCATAACAAGAGGACACCAGAAACGCTAAATACAGCGGTTGTAAAATTATAATATTTTATCGGGCTGATTCCGAATACATATAAAATATCAGTGATCGTGGGTAACAATATCGCCACTAACAATATACGCGCCTGAATTTTATAAATTTCTTCTGCTTTAATCAAATAGCGGATTAAGATGACGAGACTTGTGAGGATATAGATATAACCTGTGGGAGCATGAATGAAATGGAACCAGAATTGATAATCCAGGTTGAGCGTAGGAAATGGTACATTGGTTGTAATAATCTTTGGATATCCGATAAACCAATGATGAAGAGGATTGGTCCAGATAATGATTGTGGTCAGGAAGGGAAGAACAAACAATAAGCGTTTTGTAAAGGTTGAAAGCATTGTTCCAGTGAAAGTAAATATAATGAGTACCCAGGTTAACGGAAGAAAGACAATGCCAATGAATTCCAGATAAACAAAAATCATTTTTGTATTTAATAAGGGGAAGACTGTTTCAAAAATAAAAAAAGTAACCCATATAAATGCACATAGCATAAAGTATAGAAAATATCGTCCAATGTCTTGATTGCGATATTGCCAGCTATTGATGAACAACAGCAAAAGTATGAAAGCTGAAAGAATAAAAAGCCATAATTCAGGTGTAAATTGCATAGGCATCGTTCCGAATGTGAGTGTTGAATATAGTTATCAGATCATAAAAAAAAATTAATCATCATCTAATTTTACATCATGTGTTATGCAGAAATCATTATAATTATGGTAGAAAAAAAAATAAAGGTGGAGGAGAAAGAACGATGCATATTTTGATGGGCATAGCGATTGGGTTTTTTGTCTGGTTTGTTTTGCGATACCTGATCATGGCTTTTTACACGGTACAACAAAATGAACGAGCAGTAAAAACAATCTTTGGACGTGCTGAACGAGTGGGTAATTTAAGAACCACGGATGGCCCTTTGGGTGAAACCCTGACTGAGGAACATAAAACTCGCTACAATTTTCCGGTTGTGAGGGTAATACCGCCTGGTGGTCCTTATATCAAATGGCCTTGGGAAAAAATATATAAAGTATCAGTAGCAACGCAAACCATGAACATGGCAACAGATCCTGATTCGCCGCAGGCGAATCATGGTGGCACAATGTTGGAGGCGGTCACGAAAGATCAACTCAACACCGGTTTGATCGGGCAGATCCGTTATCGAGTCGCAGAAAATAATTTATATGCTTATCTGTTTGGGGTAAAGCATCCAATTTCGCATGTGACGGGTTACTTTGTGTCCGTTTTGAGGGAGCGTATTGCCAGTTTTGAGGCACCTCAAACAGATGTCATTCCGGATTCTGAGATCAGTATATCCACAGGTGTATCCATCAATGACCTGCGAAAGAATTTAAGGGATTTGAACGAGCATATGGAATATGAATGTGCAACCTCATCGGCGAGATATGGCATTGTTTTAGATGCATCCTTGATTACGGGTATTGATCCACCGCAAGAGGTCGATTCAGCGTTGGCGGCCATTAATACTGCTCATAATCAGGTATCATCGGATATCAGTATGGCACAGGCTGCCGCGGACCAGAAAATTGTACAGTCCAAACGGGCGGTAGAAATTGAAACACTGAACGCTCAAGCGGAAGTAGAGCCGCTGGTTGCATTGGCAGATCAATTACGGTTATTACGCACCCAGGGGCCGGAAGCATTGGAAGCTTATTTACGCAATGTGCGGCTACGATTATACACGCACGCCCAGAATCTCATTCGGGAGGTGAAATCATGAGTACCTTGGTAGAATTCATTTTTGCAGCAGGAATCACCTTTTTTGCGATGTGGATTGTGATGCCGTTATTTATGTTTATTGTTCGTCTGGCTGGTTTTTACACGATTGTGAACGAAGGCACCTGCAAGGTCTATATTCTTTTTGGTCGGGTGGCAGGTATTTTGCGTGAACCAGGTTTTCATTTCCTGCCTTTTAAGATTGGATTGAGCGCATTCGTTATTAATTGGATGGGCAGCGTAAAAACACTGGATATGCGTCTGGATCAACAATATTTACGCAGTAATCCGGTTAATTCGGAAGAAGGTGCCCCGATGGGCGTGGGTATCTGGTACGAAATGTATATCAGTGATCCGGTATCCTACCTGTTTAAGAATGCTGATCCGCGTGGGTCACTATCCGCAAATGTTAGTAATGCGGTTGTACGTTCCTTGAGCAATTTGCCGTTGGATGACATGTTGGTTGATCGTCATTCGATGAGTCATGCAGTTCGTGAAGAAGTCTCTCCTCGTTCCAATGAGTGGGGATACAAATTGGGATCTGTGTATATCCGCAAAGTGCATTTCCGCGACATTGGTATGATCAAGCAGATTGAGGCCAAAGTGGTCAATCGTTTGCGTCAGGTGACCTCTGCAATCAAACAGGATGGTGTAAATCAGGTCGATATTATTACCAGCACAGCAGAACGACAGGCAGCAGTCGAGTTTGCCAAAGCCGGTGCAATCCGTCCTCGCATTGTTGGACAAGCCATGAGAGAAATCTCAAATGATCCTGAGGTTGCCAATGCGCTCTTTGAAATATTGGAGACGC
This sequence comes from Chloroflexota bacterium, assembly GCA_016838895.1. GTDB lineage: Bacteria > Chloroflexota > Anaerolineae > Anaerolineales > Anaerolineaceae > UBA5203. The sequence goes on along the minus strand of JAEKNU010000082.1, from coordinate 2,557 downwards.
AGAATATTCTGAAAGGCGAGGGAAAATTAACACTGGTTCCACCGAATAACGATTTGTTCAATCAATTTTATACCGCTCGGAAAATAGATTAGCCGGTAAAAACGTAAAACAAAAACACCATTGGAAGAAAAACGCCAATGGTGTTTTTTTAATTGGGTTTTCTTTGTAATATTGACCAGCTCAAGAGAAATCCATGGGATGAAGTAATAATCCTTTAGCAGGAGTAAATCCAGTTGTGAAAATCTTGCACAACAGAAAGCGTATTGGGAGATGAAGGAAGAAAAATATTTTTGATAATCAGAGGATGAAAACATTTCCAAAAGACTTTTTGTGTGTTCAGTGGATATTTACATCTATTTAATCTAATCTCAAATGAAATATATTATTGAATAAGTTTTGGGTGGCTTCACTGATTAAAACGATATTCGCAAAGTAGAGCAGGTAAATACTAAGAATATATGGCGTAATTGATTTGAATTTGAAGCGAGAGCAAATGTTTGTTTAGGAGAATAGTGGTTATATTTTTGATGATCAAATTAGGGTGATATCCGTTTTTTCTGTTCCTGACAGATCTAATAGAGCAATATTCGTACTCATTTTTGATAATTGAATTACAAGATAATACCGAAAAATCCGACTCCACTGATTGCGAAAACATTATTGTTTTTAAAATCTATCATTTAATTAACCTGTATATTAATTTGATTACCTCGCTATGTAAAAAATGTAATGAATTAAATGGAAAACCTATTTTATGTTTTTTTAGAACAAACAATTCCTCGTCAAATTGATCAATATATTGACTACCACTTTTCGATGTAGCGTGAATTCTGAATGCAGACAGACTCTTTTTTGTTGTTTTTAATGGATACTTTTGAAAGGCACGAATCCAATAATCAAAATCTAAAGCGTAATTCAATGATTGATCAAAAAACCCAACTTCGTTCATTAATTCTCTTTTCCAGAATGTGCTTGGTTGGTTGATATAGTTTACAACGGATAGTAGCTTAGAAGATGAAAATAATTGTAAGAATCGTTTGTATACTGGAATAAAACTCTGAATTATTTTATTATTTTCATCAATTATTTCATATCCACCAGATAGCCACATACAATTACTATCCATAAAAATATTAGCCACTGTATGGAATGTATCTGGCAAATAAAAGTCATCTGAGTTTATGAATGCAATGATATCACCCGTTGCTAGACGTAACCCTTTGTTAATGGCATCTGTTTGTCCATTATCTTTTTCAGAAATCCATTGAATTTGACCCCCAAAATTTTTTAGAATATCAACTGTGTCATCGGATGATCCCCCATCAATAACCCAATACTCAAGATTAGGATAATTCTGATTTAGAACAGAATTAATTGTTTCAGTAATGAACATCCCTTGATTGAATGATGGTGTAACGATAGATATTTTTGGATACATATATTGGCCTTCTACTTCTGCAAAGAAAATAATTTATTATGATAAAAATATTTAGGAATTGTAAAATATAAATCCATACGTTAAATTTATCGTCAAAAGTATTTTCCTCGAATAATATTTTGATTGAAACAAACATTATTCACAAGTTAATAATTCAGCAACCTTGAATGAATTTGTATCAAAAAGGATCTTAAGATCCGGATTGGCTGAAACATCTTCAAGAGAATAACTGCCATCAATCAAAAGTTGGGTTGCACCATTTTGACATGCAAATTCAATAAACTCAGCTAGTTGTTCAGATGAAGTATTTCGTTCCAAAATTTCAGACCATTTATCTGATTGTTTTCTTAGTTCCATTGCCTGACCAATACCTAAAAATACTGTGCGTGAAACATCTCCAGCGGATAGTGCCACTGATTTTAACCCTGAATAGCGAATTGCATCACTTAACCTGTTATCAGGGATAGAAATAAAAACACTTTCTTGTGGCATATCATCACGAATAAATTTCACTACCCTACGTGTTTCAAGTTCATATAATGTGGGGCAAAACAAATTTCCTGATTTTAGACAAATAATTTCGTTAAAAAAATATTTTCATAAACATATCCGAATTGAGGTGCTAAATGATTCGCATTCCATCCCCAGCCACAAATTAATAGGGTGCCAATAGCAAATGATGCAATTTTTCGCCAATATCTCTTTGATATCCAATCTGAATTAATTCTACTGATTGGCCAGAAGATAAACAGATACAACAAAGGAATGGTATAGCGTAAATTTCGAACAAGATCCATTTGTAAGGGAAGTCTATGAAATTGATTCTCAAGTATATGTTCTATCCAGGGAAATATAAAGCTTATTAATATCAGCCCAATTAGCCATAAGCCAACCAATTTTGCTTGTTCCAATTCTTTCTTTCGTAATTTTAAATATGTATAAATTATTCCCATAATGGCAACGGGTAAAATCAGATAGGCACTCAAGCGAAACAAGTAATCTTTACCAATTTGTGGCATATCCAATATTGAGGAAAATATGGAATACCCGGATTCCACGTCTAATATATTTTGCCAACAAATTCACCCCAGAAGGGTGATGGTTGTGGCTGAACACACT
>JAEKNU010000006.1 GCA_016838895.1 Chloroflexota bacterium | reverse complement strand
TTCCTGTCACTTTTTGCCTCCACAAGCTCTATTAATTTTACCTTAGCTTGTGGTCTAGTTTTTTGGGGTCATTATAATATTCAGATATAGACGCTCTCCATTCTTCAATGATTCCCTCCCCTTGCACTACCCTCACAGTATCAAGTTCTGCTCGTATCAATACATTTCAAGGATTCAATGACAACCAATTCCTTGAATCCTAATGCCTGTGGGATCTTCACAGAATGAGTGTGGTCATCAAACACTCGATACATGGGCACGATTTCATTTTGTATACACCATGCACATAATGCTGAAACGACGGCTTTGCCCAAACCTCTACTTCTATACGCCGGATGAATCAATACGCCCATATCGGCTATCACGTTGTCCCAATATCGGTGACTTGCATAGGCTACCATACTCTCGCCATCAAACATGCCGTAAATGACAGGGTCCGGGTCATCAACATAGATATCTGCTTCATCCAGGTCTTCTGCAGTGCATGCATGAAACAAATCACTTAACTGTGCGCTACCATTTTCTGGGAATACTCTGCGGGCAGTAAAATCAGCGGGTACAGTATGGGGTTTAAAATCATTCGCATCCAGGAAGCAATCCAGGAGCGTACTTGTCAACTCAATCCGATATTTATCCTCCGCAGATGCCTGCAAATCATTCACTGCCAGCGAGATTGCTTTTCCATCCAGTTTATCCAGCAATCTCATTTTTCTCACCAACAAAGGATCTATCCGCACAACACTCATTTTGTCAATATGATAAACGATAGCTTTATTGGTCCCATTTAATTCTTCCTCTTTGATGATGTGCGTGCCTAAGGTCTTAAAATTATTACGGTCACAAGTAAACCGTCTGGACCAGTATCCATACACCACTTCCTGAAATTCTTGCCCTGTTTTGATCATGTTGCATCACCTTTGAATCTTTTATCAGTTTACTCAGAAATATGAGCGTCTCTATACCAGCTCTCCAGATAATTAATATCGTATATCTTTTTCCTGCTTTCCAATCTTTCGATATTGCACATTCATAACCGATACAGTCACCCTGACCGTTTTTTCTTCAAGTTCAATACAATATTTCTCCAGAATGGATGCTGGTGATTTTCCGAATAACTTGCTATACGCGTCGTTCATATCTCGCGAATAAGAGACAGTGCTAAAAAAACAGGTCTCCTTGATAAATCCACGCTGTTGAAACAATGCATCCAATTCCGCTATTCTGAAAAAATGTACATGTCCATCTGTTTTGAGCAATTGAAACTGGTCTATAAAACCATCAGTATCATCTGCATATGTGATTGGATCAGATATGATGACAAATCCATCAGGTTCAATTATGCGATGCAATTCCTCTATTGAGAAAGCCGGATCAGGGAAATGGTGAAAGGCATATCTGCATATCACGCCAGCAAACAAACCATCATCAAACGGAAACTTCATGCCATTGTATGAACGGAAATCAAGATTCTGAATATCTTGTTCCTGCTGGAGCCGCTGATTTTGTTGAATTGACCGTGTGGCAATATCAATACCCGTTACTTTAATGTCAGGGAAGCGGCGTGCCATCTCAAAAGCAAGATAACCATTTCCCGTTCCTAAATCCAGGTAACATTTCTGAGCGTGAACATCAATTAAATTCATCAAGGCTTCTAGATGGGCACCATCTCCATGAATTTTCCGATATTCATCCGTATGCAATTCCTGGTCAAAACGCGCACGTGCCTGATTAACAATGTCTCTTTTGCTCATGACTACTCTTATCCCATACTCTTATTCCAACAAGCACGATTAATTATCCATTTCCAAATATATATTGTTTTGATATCCAGGAACGGAAATCATTTCCTGTAATAATCACAGTTTACTAAAACTATTGATTTCTGTTAAGTATAGCTTGTCAAACTCATGAAAAATGTCTTCCCCGAATGAAATCGCACTCATCCATTGCGCCTAGCATAGTTTACGATGAAGTAGCTTGGAAAATCCATATTCTGTGTTGTATCTGTATAGGGTAGTAATCAATCCGCCCAATCTTCGAATTTTGAATAGTATAATTTCAACAATCCTTTCTCAGACAAAAAACAAAAAGAGTACACAATGGAAAAAATAATCATCACAGAAAATTTAATTCAATATCAATTCCCGCCCTGTCCACAACAGCATTTTGGATACAATGTTTTTGCAGTGTTTGATGGAAAACGTGCGCTTTTAATTGACACGGGATATCAAGAACATGCTGCTTTGGTTCATGAGGATTTATCTGCCAATGGCATTGCGCCTGAAAAAGTGATAATTTCCCATTTTCATGATGACCACTTTGATGGCTTGCGTGTTTTTCAGAATTTACAGGTTTTTGGAAGCAAATCACATCAAATTACATTGGATCTATATACGCCAGAAGAAGACCATAAATTATTCAAACCGACCGACATCGTCACAGATGAAACAACATTCCAATATGGAGATTTTCATATTCGATTTCACGTCATTCCTGGTCATGCCATTTGTGGGTTATACACCATTATCAATGACAAATACATACATATCGGCGATGATATTGTGCAGTCCAATGAGGATTTCCCGCTCTTACCAACAACCGAGTCTCATCGCATCCCGGAATTCATCAATGCATTGGAAACATTGAAAATGTACAAAAACCATACTTTGTTATTAGCACATGGTAATCCAATGACTGGTGAATCCAATATTCTAAATGCAATCACAAATTCCCAATCCTACCTCAAAACGGTAAATCAATCCCCTACCCGTATACCCTACGAAAAAGCCGTCGAGGAATGCTCATGTGATTTTCTGCATAAAGAATGGCATGAATTTTTTTATGAGTAAAAATAATTGTCCTGCAAGATAGAAATGATTTCACTTGCAATGCTGATCCTTGACTTCTTACTTTAACCAACGCTTCAAGCAATCCAGATACAAATTCGAAATACCCCTCTTTTTCGCTTCATGGTAAACTTGCATAAATTATTTAAACAAAGAGATAACTCTATGAAAACTCATACTGCCACAGCCATCGCGCACCCGAATATCGCCTTCATTAAGTATTGGGGAAACCGTAATACGGCGTTGCGCCTGCCGCATACAAATTCTATTTCTGCAAATCTACGTGATCTACATACCTGCACCAAAGTCACCTTCCGGGATGATTTAACAGCAGACACCTTGCACATCAATGATCAACCTGCCGAAGATGGGGCGCTGAAACGTGTCAGTTTATTTCTGGATCTTGTCCGTACATTGGCGGGTATAAACAGCAACGCAGAGGTAATCAGCAGCAACAACTTCCCCATGGGTGCCGGCATCGCCTCCTCTGCGGCAGCATTCTCAGCGCTGGCACTGGCAGGTAGTGCAGCAACAGGGCTTTCCCTGGATGAAAAGGCTCTCTCACGTCTGGCACGTCGTGGATCCGGTTCTGCATCGCGTTCCATTCCGGCTGGATATGTAGAATGGCAGGCAGGTTCGGACGATGCCGATTCCTACGCTGTTTCCATTGCAGATGAAAATCATTGGGCATTGGCAGATTGTGTCGCCATCATCAATGCTTCTCATAAAATCATTGGATCATCGCTGGGGCACACCATCGCAGATACCAGCCCATTCCAGGAAGTTCGTCTACAAACAGCACCCCAACGTCTGGATGAATGCCGTCAGGCTATACTGCAGAAGGATTTTGAGCGTCTGGCAACGGTAACTGAACTGGACAGCACCATGATGCATTCCGTCATGATGACCTCTAATCCGGCGCTTTTTTACTGGGAACCAGCCTCTATAAGCGTTATGAAAGAAATTCCTCTGCTCAGAGCAAAAGGATTAGCGGTATGCTATACTTTGGATGCAGGTGCCAACGTTCATGTTTTTTGTGAGGCATCCAGCAAGCAAAAAGTGCACAAATTGCTGGCAGAATTCCCCGGGGTTCAGTCTGTAATTGATTCCGAAGTTGGCGGTCCGGCAAGACTAGTCTAATTTTTCATCCTGTTGGATTTATTCGAGGTAAGTATGGAAATAACCGAAAGCATTGTTCGTATCATTGAATTTATATTCGTTATCGGAATTCTTGCTTTTTTGCATGAATTTGGACATTTCATCATTTCAAAAGCTTTCAAAATAGAAGTAGAAGAATTCGGGTTTGGATTCCCTCCTCGTCTGGTTAAACTCTTCACTTGGCGTGGGACGGATGTCACCCTGAACTGGATTCCCTTTGGCGCATTTGTACGTCCCAAAGGCGAAAATAATCCGGAGATTCCCGGTGGGTTGGCTGCAGCCTCACCCTGGGCAAGGCTGGCGGTCTTATTCGCTGGTCCTGTATTCAATCTACTCATTGGTGCTATCCTATTTAGTTTTGTTTTCCAGCAAACAGGTGCACCCGATTTTTCCAAAGTACAAATTATGGAAATTAGTGAACCTTCGCCGGCCTATGAAGCCGGATTATTACCCGGTGATATTATCGCAAACATAAATGGCGAGAACATTGATTCAATGGAAAAATTATCTACATTGGTACGCTCCAATCTGGATCAGGAAATTTCATTATCCTTCAATCGGGACGATGTCCTGCAAACAGTCATGCTAACCCCGCGTAGTGAATACCCCAGTGATCAGGGACCTATCGGTGTTGGTATCACCAATCCGTTTGAACCAATTTCGATTGGACAGGCAATACCCTATGGATTCATGGCTACTTTTGAACAAGCTCGCCAACTTTTCCTGATGCCTGGGAAGCTTGCTTCCGGACAGGTTAGTTCCGAAGAAGCACGTGTTGTGGGACCTGTTGGATTGTATGGCATATATAATAATTTCGCAGAAAGGGATAAAGAAATCCAGGAAACCACACAAAGCAAAGAACCAATTGGCTTAAATGTTTTGCTAATTACCGCCATGATCTCTGTTGCTTTCGGGTTGACCAATCTTTTGCCGTTGCCTGCACTAGATGGAGGTAGAATTCTGTTCGTTTTACCGGAAATTCTTTTCAGGAAACGCGTTCCGGCAAAGTTTGAGAATATGGTACATTTTATTGGTTTTTCTGCATTAATCATGTTGCTTTTCTTCATTACCTTTCAGGATATTTTCAATCCGGTTCAATTACCTTAAAGCGAGATTAGCATGAGCACAGATGAAACGAAATTGGATGGTCAATCATTGCAGCTTTTTCTACAAAATAGTGAATATGATGTGCCAAAAGAATTCTACGAGCAATTCTCCGATCTGCCTGCCTCGGATCTGGATATCTTTAGCAGATTCTGGAAAACTGGAACTATTCAACGAAAATTGGATTTCTTTGAAGGCCTGGAATTAACAGCGGCAAGTGAAACACTGGTCTCCTATGAAGCATTGGGCATGATGCTGATTCACGATCCAGCGCCAGCAATACGGAAAGCAGCTATCGAATTACTTTGGGAATCCGAGGATTATCGATTTGCGGATGAATTATTTCAGATTGCCAAAGATGATGCTGATATATCTGTACAAATCGCTGCTGTCCGTGCACTGGGTACTTATGTTTACTTAGGTGAACTGGATAAATTTTCTGACCATAAAAAAGAAGCCATTGAAAACTATCTACTTGAAGTTATTCATTCGGATGAAATTGGATACAAAAGGCAAAAAGCACTTGAATCATTAGGATATTCCTGCCTGGATGAGATCCCTGATTTAATTCAAAAAGCTGTTGATTCCCATGATCAAGATTGGCTGCTCTCCGCGCTGATCGCCATGGGTCGTACGGTTGATGAGCAATGGGAACCCTACGTGCTGGAAAATCTGGATCATCAGGATACAGAAATTCAACTGGAAGCCATGCGTACTGCAGGTGAGCTGGAGATTGGTGCTGCGGTTGAATTTCTGGTTGCTTTCATTGAAGATTCAGATGAAATATCAGATGAGTATTTCACTACAATTGTATGGGCACTCTCCCAGATTGGTGGAGACACTACAATCGAATTAATCAACACATTGCTTGAAAATGCGCAGAGCGAAGAAGATATTGAGTTTCTGGAAAACGCCCTGGATAATCTAGAGATTAAACATAGTAATGATTCACTGGACTTTTTCTCATTTGATCCTGCAAATGACCATTTCCACGCAGAGGGTTTGGATGATGAAGATGCGTATGTGGATGATATAGAATAACATCCTGAATACATTTTATACGATAATAAAATAGGACGATATTCAAGCAAGGAGAAAAGTCATGGCAGATGAAAAAGCCCGGCTTCATTTAGTCGTTGAAGGTCGTGTTCAGGGGGTAGGATTTCGCTACTATGTATTAGATAAAGCAAATAGTATGGGCATAACCGGCTGGGTGCGCAATACTTCCGGTCGGCAAGTTGAGGTTATGGCCGAAGGTAGTCGACCACAATTAGAGATTTTCCTTCAACAAATTCGTAATGGACCACCCATGGCAACGGTGATACATACAAAAGTAGATTGGCTGGATGCGCAAGAAAAATATGGCCGTTTTTCCATTGTATCGTCAATCTAGCTTTTCAGAACAATCTCTTCCTTTAGTAATTTAATCTTTTCCATTGGAGATAAACTAGCATCATCCAGTTGTAATGCACGTAACTCCAGAATCTGGTCACGAAACTGTGCCGCTTTCTCAAACTCAAGATTGCCTGCAGCTTCTTTCATCTTGGCTTCCAATCCTTTAACCATATTGCGCAGCTCACTCTGATTAAAATCGCGTTCGCGTTTGGCTTCGTACCCTGCCCGTTTCTCTGCTACACCATGGTGCTCTTGCATTTTAAGAGATAATTCGCGGATCTCTTTCAGGATGGAGACCGGCTGAATACCATGATTGGTATTATAGTCAGCCTGTTTTTTACGCCGCCGATTGGTTTCATCAATCGCAAAATTCATGGCATCTGTCATTTTGTCTGCATACATAATCACCCGCCCATTGATATTCCGAGCAGCACGACCAATGGTTTGGATTAATGCAGTTCCGGAACGCAGGAAACCTTGTTTATCGGCATCCAGAATAGCAATCAGCGAGACTTCCGGTAAATCAAGACCTTCACGCAGCAGGTTAATACCCACAATCACATCGAAAACACCCAGACGCAAATCCCGCAGGATACTGACGCGCTCCAAAGTATCAACTTCACTATGCAGGTAATGTACTTTTATGCCAACTTCTGTCAAATAATCTGCCAGATCTTCTGCCATACGTTTCGTGAGTGTAGTTATCAACACACGCTCCCCTAATTGAGTGCGTATGTTGATCTCTTTGATCAAATCATCAATCTGTCCTTCAGTCTCACGTACTTCAACTTGAGGATCCAATAATCCTGTAGGACGAATAATTTGTTCGGTAATCTGTTCGGCCTTATCCAATTCATATTGAGCCGGAGTAGCAGAGGTATAAATGGTATGCCCCATATGCGTTTCAAATTCTTCAAAGGTTAGCGGGCGATTATCCAATGCAGAAGGAAGACGAAAACCATAATCGACCAGCACTTCTTTTCGCGAGCGATCCCCCCGATACATGCCCCGAATTTGTGGAATGCTCATATGCGATTCATCTATGAACAATAAGTAATCTGATGGCAAATAATCAATCATCGTCCAGGGTGGCGACCCAGTATCGCGTTGATCCAGATGACGCGAATAGTTTTCAATTCCGGAGCAGTATCCAACTTCCCTCAACATCTCAAGATCATAGCGCGTTCGCTGTTCTATGCGCTGTGCTTCCAGATACTTCTCATTCTTTTGGAATTTGCTCAACTGAATAGCCAACTCACTTTCGATACCCTCAACTGCTTTTTTTATATATCCTTCTTCAGTAATAAAATGCTTGGCGGGGTAAATATCGACTTTTTCCAATTTATCCAGAATCTCCCCGGTAACCGGATTCATCATCAGAATCTTTTCCACTTCATCGCCAAAGAAAGATATCCGATAGACGAGTTTATCCTCATATGCTGGGAAAATCTCCAGTACATCGCCACGTACACGAAAAGTGCCTGGTTTTAATTCAAAATCGTTGCGTTGATATTGGCTCTCGATCAATTGGCGCAAGAGCGCATTTCTACGATAAACATTGCCCAACTCTAAATCAATTACACTTTTCCCATACGCATCCGGGCTGCCCAAACCATAAATACAGGAGACGGAGGCCACAATAATCACATCCCGCCGTGACATAATTGCTTTGGTTGCGGCTAATCGCAGCCGGTCAATTTCTTCATTAATGGAAGTCTCTTTTTCAATAAACAAATCCCGTTGGGGAACGTATGCTTCAGGTTGATAATAATCATAGTAAGAGATAAAGAATTCAACTGCATTTTCAGGAAAAAATTCCTTGAATTCAGTGTATAGCTGCGCGGCCAGTGTTTTATTGTGAGCCATGATCAAGGCTGGTTTTTGTAATTCCTGGATAATATTTGCCATGGTAAAGGTTTTTCCGGTACCGGTTGCCCCCAACAATACCTGATGCTGATAGCCTTTTTGAACACCCTGTACCAATTGTTTGATAGCTTCAGGCTGATCGCCAGTTGGTATAAATGGAGCCTGTAATTTGAATTCCATCAGTCACCTCAAAACCTGTAATAAATTTTTATTCTTCGAACATACATTCTGTATTGTAACATTAATATTAGGAAATATGTTCCATCTTGCTTTTCACGAATTTGCCATTGTTTTTCTTTAATTCAATCAAAACCCGCATAAAGGCAACCAATTGCTCTTGCCAATGTTTGTCTTTCAAGGAAACGCTCAACCAATAGGCATTCTTGCCAACACGTTCACCGTGTCCCATAGCAGGCAAATTTCGTGAGCGAATTCCCTCCGGCAAGGTCGGATATTGACATACGATTTGCTGGCCTTCCATAGATACGGAAGTAATACCCACTTGCTGCGCCATCACTTTGATACGTACTTGAAATAACAAATTTGACACATCGTCCGGAAGCACACCAAAACGATCATTGAATTCATCCACCAATTGATCCACTTCCTGTTCCTGTTGCAGATTGGAGATCCGTCGATATAATCTCAGACGCATGTTTTGATTTGGTACATATGTTGAGGGAATACCAATCGTCAATGGTAAATCAACGCTGGCTGGTGGTTGCAAAGATGCACTGACCTGCCCCTCGAGAATACTTTCGAAGGATAGATCTGATGTTGTTTTTAAAATATCTACCGCCTGACTCAACAACTGCGTATACAGGTGGAATCCTACGGATTGAATGGCACCATGCTGACGGGTACCCAGTAATTCACCTGCACCGCGCATTTCCAGATCACGCATGGCAATAGAATATCCTGACCCCAATTGATTGTTCTCGGCAATCGTATCCAGGCGTTCCAATCCCTCAGGGGTGGATGGTTTGCGACGGTGACGGAAGAAATAGGCATACGCACGTTGAGCACCACGCCCTACTCTGCCGCGTAATTGATACAATTGCGCCAAACCAAAGGTGTCTGCGCGGTCCACAATCAGGGTATTGGCATTCGGAATATCCAGCCCGGATTCAATGATTGATGTGCAAAGCAATACATCTATCTCACCTGCCCGAAACTCGTCCATCACATCAGAAAGTTCATTCTCTTTCATCTGTCCATGCCCAACACCAATTTTGGCTTCAGGTACCAAAGATTGCAGATGGCTTTTCATAGCGTAAATAGATTGCACTCGATTATGCACAAAATAAATCTGCCCGCCGCGCTCAATCTCACGGATTAATGCCTGACGAACCAGTTTGGGTACATAGGGTCCAACATGTGTTGTGATCGGTAAACGTTCCTCAGGCGGTGTAGCAATCGTTGATATATCCCTTACACCAGTCAATGCCATATACAGGGTTCGTGGAATGGGTGTTGCCGTAAGTGTCAGCACATCCACATTATTGCGATATTTCTTCAAATGCTCTTTATGAGTAACCCCAAAACGTTGTTCCTCATCAATAATCACCAGTCCCAATTTTTTAAATGCAATATCGGACTGCACCAAACGATGGGTGCCAATAACAATGTCTATCTCCCCGTTTGCCAATTTTTTGAGGATGCTGCGTTGTTCTGCCACTGTACGGAAACGGGATAACATTTCAACCTTGACTGGATAAGCTGCCAGACGCTGTTGAAACGTCTGGAAATGCTGTTGTGCCAACACCGTTGTGGGCACTAAAATCGCCACCTGATAACTATCCATGACAGCTTTGAAAGCTGCCCGCAAAGCGACTTCGGTCTTTCCATACCCCACATCCCCGCACAGCAGGCGATCCATGGGGCGTACGTTTTGCATGTCATTTTTAATTTCACGAATTGCACGAATCTGATCTTCTGTTTCTATATAAGGAAAACTGGCTTCCAGTTCTTGCTGCCAGGCTGTGTCTTCTTCGTATTGAATGCCTTCAGCTAGTTGGCGTTTCGCATACAGATCCAGTAATTCCTGTGCTATTTCCACAACCGATTCGCGCACTTTCTGTTTGGCAGTTTGCCAATCCGTTGTGCCCAAACGTGTCGGACGTGGCGCAGTATGATTTGAACCAATATATCGTGTTAGCCGATCAGCTTGATAGATCGGTACAAATAATTGATCCCCTTCAGCATAACCGACACACAAGTACTCATGTTCAGATCCATCCAGTGTGCGTGTCACCAGACCTTCATATTTACCAATCCCATAATCAACATGCACCACCCAATCTTCCGGTTGGAAATCAATATACTTGGCTTCAGGTGCCTGCACATTTTCGTTATATTTCTTGCGTGGTTTTGGACGATCCCACCCAAATATCTCACTATCCGAGATAATTCGTAAGGATATATCATCTGTCAGTTGACTGACCCAACCCTCACTAATCGTGCCTTCAATGAAAACGGGCGCATATTCAGTATGACGTTTATAATCCATCCATATTTCTTTCAGACGATTTGCCTGACGAGAAACGATAATTAATTGATCATGGTTTTCCAACTGCAGAAATACTTCTTCCATGAAATGCTTTAACTGACCAAAATATCTGGGGCCCGATTTAAATACCTCAGCATAGGCATTGGTTTCTTCAGGATTAAATTCATTGCCAAAATCCAGCCAATGATGCCGCCCCAATTCATCCTCGATCTCGGACCAACTATAGTAGGGAACTGGGAAATCATCAGCAAGTAACTCTTCCCGAATGCTGTTTTTTCGCTGATCCAGCGCCCTTTCCTCTACATCCTGTGCCACCATACGGGCATGATCAAAATCCTCAAATATGATTAATGTTTGTGTTGGTAAATAATCCAACAACGTAGATGACATTGGATGTAAAAATGGAATATGAAATTCATTTATTTTTTCAATTTCATCTGCATGCAATGAAGTGCTGGGCAGGAAATATTCCCTAGCTGGCGAATAGGTAAAGCGTTGCAAATTCTCAATCGTACGTTGTGAAGCCGGATCAAATCGGCGAATCGTATCCAATGTGTCACCGAAGAAATCCAGACGAATGGGTGCAGGTTCTGAGGGCGGCCATAAATCCAGAATGCCACCTCTGCTGGAAAACTGACCTGGCTCAACAACCACCACAGCCGGTTGATAACCAATTTGCATCCAGGTTTGCATCAATTGATCCAATTGAAAAGTTTGATTGATCTTTACACTGCGGCAATGTTTTACAAACTCTCGCCTAGGCAATGTTTTGGTCATAATACTGCGGATCGGCGCCACCATGACTGGCAGGGAGCCATTTTTCTTTTCCCCTGGAATCTGCATAAGCGCCAATTTGGTTAACACCTGTATGCGTTCCTGGCGTGTTGCGGCACTCCAAGAAGCTTCTTCATAAAATAATGGATTTGGTTCCGGAAAGCCAATCGCTGACCGTTCTGCGGACCAAAAATTGAATTCATCTAATGCCGTTAATGCTTGTGGGCCATTTCCTGTGATATACAGTATGGGGTGTTTTAATTTCTGGGCAAGTACAGATAATAGAGGTATACGAACAGAGCGCCGAAAAGACATACTCCGGGGATTTGTCTCATCGGATACGGATTGAATAATTTCCTTTACAATCGGGAGATTATGCAAATGGGCTAACACGTAATCACCTATACTGCCTGACCGTTATACTCATTCATTGCCTGATCTACGCCGTCATTTAAAATCGATTGCACAGCCAAAGAGGCCTGCGTAATAAATTGTGAAAGGTGTTCTTCCTCTGCACGAGAAAACCGTTGCAGTACATAATCAGCAGCATCCATCCTTCCAGGCGGACGATCAATGCCCATACGCAGGCGCACAAAATCCTGGGTTCCCAGATGATCAATGATGGATTTAATCCCCTTCTGACCACCCGGCCCGCCTTGTTTGCGAATACGAATCGCACCAAACGGGATATCCAGATCATCGTGGATCACAATCAATTGATCGATAGGGATTTTATAATAATTCAACAACGACTTCACAGATTCACCGGAGCGATTCATATAGGTTTGCGGCCTGGCAAGAATAATTTTCGCATCAGAATATTTCCCAATGCCAATAATTGCACGAGCTTGCACTTTTCCCATCGGAACGGATACATCACCAGATAATTGTTCTGCAACCATAAAACCGATATTGTGTCGTGTTTGTTTATACTCTCGTCCCGGATTACCCAAACCGGCAACCAGAAATATTCTTTTTTCTAGCATTTCGGTATCTTTTTTTCTTAAAAATGAAAACATAGCCACTTCACCCAGTCAAATTTGCAATCGTTAATTTTAACATACTTCACTTTTCCCGGCAAATTTTGGGGATATTAACAGATCTCCTATATTCTTTCATTTGATTCTTTCACAAATTTGAGTAAAATTAAACTAGACAGAATCATGTTGGAAATTGGGATATGCTATAATAGTGATGGGAAATGTAGGAAAAAAATGGAAAATAATGAAGAATTAAAAAAACAAACCAATGTTGCTCCAACTGATGCCAACACCACTGAACCTGCAGAAGAATCCCCCAAAGTAAATGTTTGGGTCGTTATCGGTGGTATTGTCGTTGTCGCGTTAATCGTATTAGGATTGGTTTTTCTTTTCAGACAAGATGCACAAACAACCGGACAAATCCGTGACGTGTTTATCATCTTTTTTGCATTGGAATCCCTGATCATTGGCGCTGCATTAATTGTATTGGTTGTACAACTGGCTGTATTGATTAATTTGTTACAAAATGAGATCAAACCAATTATTGACTCAACAAATGAAACAGTACACACCATAAAAGGTACTGCTGTTTTCTTGAGTGATAATATGGTCCAGCCAGTGATTAAATTAAATGAATATCTCGCCGGATTACAAAAAGTCGCTGACATATTTAATCCTAAGAAAAAGTGATTTAGATCATTCAGATATTCAACCTTAGAAGAAAAAGGAGTTAAAAATGGCTGAGCGTGACGATTTTGGCGCATTTTTGCTTGGATTCATCATCGGTGGTATGGCGGGAGCTGTAACAGCCTTATTAATGGCCCCCCAATCTGGAGATGAAACTCGCACATTGATTCGGGAAAAAGCAATTGAGATAAAAGATAAAGCCGGTGAATCGGTTGATGAAGCCTATGCTCAGGCTGAAAAAGCCGCGATTGAAGCACAAGAACGCTTCCAGGAATTGGCTGCGATGACCAAAGAAAGATCTGCTGAATTAGCAGCAATGACCAAAGAGAAATCTGCTGAATTACAGAAAAAAGGGCAGATTGTGCTAGAGGAACAAAAATCCAAGCTGGAAGAAAAATTGCAGCCCAAGAAAAAAGTTGAGATTCCGATTGAAAAATCTGACTCAGCAAAATAAAGATTAATTGGTAAAAAAACTACCGCCCTCTTGCGAGGGCGGTTTTTGTATTACCACAAATCAGAAAATACTTCTGGTAGCGCGTCTAATAAATCGGTCGCCATTACTGTAGCAGAAGAACCATGCCATGATTCGGCAACCAGACCGGCTTGTGCGTGCAACCATACTCCTGCTGCTGCTGCCTCAAATGCAGGCACACCCTGGGCTAACAACCCGGTTATGATGCCAGCCAAGACATCACCTGTTCCGGCTTTTGATAAAGCCGGTGTGGCAACCGGCAGTACACCACAGCGACCATCCGCTGCCGCAACAACCGTCATGGCCCCTTTTAGTACCACGATCTGATGCCATTTTTTTGCATACTGCTTTGCGATCTGAATACGGTCATTTTGAATTTCATCCACGGATAAATCGGCTAAAATAGCCATTTCACCTGGATGAGGTGTTAATATCGTATTTTCCGGCAAGGACTTGTACCAATCTTCATGTTTTGCTAACAATTTCAACCCATCAGCATCAATCACCATGTGGGGAAATTCAGTAGATTCTTTATCTTGAGGATTCATTTCAGCAGACAAAAATCCAATACTGTTTTTCTTTCCACGTACAATTTCCTTGTTTAATAATCGTTTCATGAACATACTGGTTGTGTTTTCAGTTCCTATCCCTGGTCCAATTAATATTGCAGAAACTTTCTCAAGATTTTTGCCCAAAACATCCATCGCACCTTCTGCAATGACCCCTAATTCATGGGGCAACAATAACCAGGTAGCTTCAGGAAATTTCCCTGCCAATGCGGTGTGTAATGGGCCGGGCACAGCCAAACGCACAAGTCCGGTACCTGTTCGATATGCACCCATACCGGCTAAATAGGCAGCACCTGTATAATTTAATGACCCGGCCACAATCATCGCAGTACCAAAGATACCCTTATGCGCATCTAAATCACGTTCGGGCAAATGATCTTCTACCAGGAATTGATCAATCACTTCAGCGGATGCATGTTTATCTACGAGCGCATCATCAGGCAAATCAATAGAAACTACTTCCAATTCACCTAAATATGAATATGCCGGAAACTTCAACATACCGGCTTTGATGGCTTGCATGCAAACTGTAACATCAGCTGGAATACAGCTATCATCAACCGCACCGCTATCACAATCCATCCCTGATGGACAATCTACTGCTACAACCAAAGGCAATTCATCATGATCACGAATAAATGCCATCACTTTTGATAAGTCAGCAGATACAGGCAACTTGCTTCCTGTACCCAAAATGCCGTCAATAATCACAGAGGAAGTTACAATCCATTCATTTATTTTTTCTAATTTCTTGTCACCCGCCAGGGTTGTGATCTCAACACCTTTGCTTTGCAGTAACTTCAAATCAATATCATCGGCTGCACGGGGTTTTACAACATACGCTCTCACCTGCCATCCAAATTGAAGCAACTTGGATAATGCAACCAGCGCATCCCCCCCATTGTTCCCTCCGCCAATAATGCCTACAGCAATATTTTCTTCCTCGGGAACATACAAAGTATGGATTACTTCAGCCAAATGAGTGCCGGCTGCTTCCATCATATTTCGATAAGAATAACCGGAAGCATCTGCTTCCTGTTCAATAGCTTTCATTTCAGACACAGATAGTAATTTCATAATCGAGCCTCAACTTTTTTAATTTCCATGCTAGTATTATACTTGACGGGTGATCTAAAAAAAAGAAAGTGTTCATTCAATAAAAAATTTAAATACAAGATTAATAGACGTAGGAATAAACTATGCGCAAAGAATTGTACGTGGCAGTATTTATATCGGGCATGAGTTCCCTGGCTATTGAAATGGCCGCATCAAGATTATTAGGCAATGTCTTTGGTACCAGCAATCTGGTCTGGGCATCCATTATAGGATTGATCCTGATCTACATCGCAGTTGGTAATTTTGTCGGTGGACGTTGGGCAGATAAAAATCCTTCAATCAATCTTTTTTACCGTATTTTGCTTTGGGCTGGATTTTCTGCAAGTCTCATTCCGTTGATATCCAGACCTATTTTACGTCTGGCGGCTGATGGATTTGATCAATTACGCATGGGCGCATTGGCAGGCTCATTTGTTGTCGTGTTAATCATCCTCTGCGTTCCCATCATCCTGATGGGCTGTATTTCTCCTTTTGCAATTAAACTAGCCATACAGGATACAAAAACTGCCGGAAATGTTTCCGGTAGAATCTACGGCATCTCAACATTTGGCTCATTTCTGGGTACTTTCTTACCCGTATTGATCCTGATTCCATTAATTGGTACCTACCGAACATTTCTATCCATCGGTGGGATTCTACTTCTGTTTGCTTTATGGGGTATACAACGGCATCAGGGTTGGAAAATAACCTTGAAATTTGCCTGGACAATCCTGATTGTGGTTGCCTTATGGATTTGGGGTTTATCCGGGACAGATAAAAACACTACCGGTATGATTTACGAGACAGAATCCGGATATAACTATATTCAAGTATTGGATCAAAATGATTATCATTTACTGCGCTTGAACGAAGGACAGGGCATTCACTCTGTATACCACCCTGAATATCTCAATTATTCCGGTCCCTGGCAGCAAGTTTTGGTAGCTCCCTTTTTTAACACCCCCCCATATACCATGGATCAGGTCAAACGCATAGCAATCATCGGTTTAGCAGGTGGTACAACTGCCCGTCAGGCCACTGCGGTTTACGGGGATATTCCTATTGATGGATATGAAATTGACCCAAAAATTGTAGAGGTAGGCAAAGAATATTTTGGTATGGATATGCCAAATCTGAATGTTATTGTGCAGGATGGCCGTTGGGGGTTATCAAAATCACCATACCAGTATCAGATTATCAGCATTGATGCTTATCGCCCACCATATATTCCAGCTCATATGACGAGTCAGGAGTTTTTTGAAGTTGTTTTTGATCACCTGGCGGAAGATGGTGTAATGGTAATCAATGTTGGCCGAGCGCCCAACGATCGCCGTCTGATTGATGCCTTGTCAACAACAATACTGACTGTTTTCCCAACCATTCACGTCATGGATGTCCCTAATTCATTTAACTCCATTATTTTTGCCACACGACAACCCACCGATCAAAACAATCTCATAGAGAATATTAATCACCTTGCACAACAAGATCCACCACCTCATGATTTGCTTCAGAATGCTACCGCAACGGCATATCTTAATATGCAGCCTGCTCCACAAAGTACAATCGTTTTCACGGATGATAAAGCCCCTATTGAATGGATTACGAACAATATGGTTCTCAGCTTCCTATTTCAAGAAAATTTGGAGACGAATTAATGAAACTGTTTTTTCGAATTGGACAATGGATATATATCATTATCATTCCAGTATATTTACTGATGACCTTGATACGTGTTTTTATGACCCCTGCATATGCTTCCTTTGAATACAACAGGCCATATTTTCCAGAGGATAGCTATGGCTTCTCTCAGGAAGAACGCCTGAAATGGGCCACCTACGGCATCAATTACCTGACCAACAATGAGGATATCAGCTATCTGGCTGATTTAACATTTGAGAATGGTGACGCACTCTTTATTGAATCTGAATTGAGCCATATGGAAGATGTTAAAGTGGTTGTCCAGGGCATGTTGATTGCCTGGTATATTATCAGCTTCTTCCTGATTGCCTTCATCGCCCTGTCTTTTGTCAGTAAACAGCGTCTGGCATTATACATGGGCACATCGACCGGAGGTTGGCTGACCGTTGTCCTGATTGCTGCTATCTTACTATTCCTGACAATGGACTTTGATGCCCTGTTTACTGCTTTCCATCATATCTTCTTTGAAGGTGAAACCTGGTTGTTCCGTTACTCGGATACGCTCATCCGATTGTACCCAATTGTATTCTGGCGAGATATCTTTATCTACATCATGTCCGGCACGATGATCTTCGGCTTGCTGCTCGGATTTATTGGCAGGAGATTTGTCAAACAAAATCAATAAAAGATCAGACATAAAAATACCGCCCGAAATTCGGGCGGTATCTGATTTAAGTGTATTACTTTTTTGCTTTGCCTTGATTCGCAACTGCTTGCATTGCTTTCTCAACTTCAGCCGGATCTCCGAGATAATAATGGCGAATGGGTTTCAGGTGTTCATCCAATTCATACACCAATGGCATACCAGTGGGAATATTCAATCCAACAATCTCATCTTCCGAGATATTGTCAAGATATTTTACCAAAGCACGTAGGCTGTTCCCGTGTGCAGTAATCAGAACACGTTTACCCGTTTTGATCATCGGAGCAATGACATCATGCCAATATGGCAAGAAACGGTCTACAGTATCTTTCAAACATTCTGCTTTTGGCAGTTCATCATCAGTTAATCCACTATAACGCGGATCCTTTCCTGGAAATCGTTCATCATCCAATTCTAATGCGGGGGGTGGGGTAGAATAGCTGCGGCGCCAAACTAATACCTGTTCGTCACCGAATTTTTCTGCGGTCTCTGCCTTGTTCAAACCCTGTAATGCGCCATAATGGCGTTCATTCAAGCGCCACGAGTTAATTACAGGAATCCACATCAAATCCATTCCTTCCAGCGTCAACCACAACGTACGGATCGCACGTTTCAATACTGAAGTATAGGCAATATCAAATACAAAATTGTTTTCTTTTAAATACTTGCCGGCACTTGTCGCTTCAGATACACCCTTCTCAGAAAGATCTACGTCCGTCCAGCCAGTGAAACGATTTTCTTTATTCCAGACACTTTCACCATGTCGTAGTAAGACAACCTTATACATTCACATCCTCCTCCATGAATCGTTTCATGGTCATACCAAAAAGATTTTCCTTATCTTATCATAATTCTATCAAGTCAGAAAACTGAACACGGGGATTAATAAAAGGACCCGCTGTACCGTGTGAAGCAAGGTTCTGAACCTGCTTTCGCAGGCGGGTCTCGCTCCATCAGCTTCGCCTTGGCCGAAGCCTATCGCGGCACTGATGCGAATGTGAGTCCCATTTATAAGGTGTTGGCCCAGAACCGATGATGCATCATCACAAATACAGCAGGTATTCTTCTTATACCATAGATTATTTAAAAAGTATAGAGATTTAATATCATCCTCAGATCAGGAGGATTTTCAAATTTGCAAGGTACACTTAAAAATATGAATTTCCCACTTCCATCGGAATAAATGTACGCAAACACCAAAATTTAGAGGTAAAATTTTAACAAATCATTGCTCAAAATCTGTCTGGAGTAAAAAAATGCAAACAAAACGACTCTTTATCGCTGCAGAATTGCCTGACGCTCTCATTGAAAATATACACCTGGTGGTTAAAACACAATGGCCTGTCGCTTACAAGGGAATCAAATGGATACCGCTAGATCAATACCATCTGACATTGAAATTTCTGGGAGACACTCCAATTGATCTGATCCCTGCTATTCGGAAAATCTGTGAAAAATCGGTCAAACCCGGCCTATCGTTTCCTATTGAAATCAGCGGATTTGGTGTATTTCCTGATCAAAATCATCCAACGGTGCTTTGGGCAGGGATTCAGCCAGCCCATGCATTAATTGATTTTCAAAAATCATTAGATAAATCATTAAATCAAATTAATATTCCACAGGAGAAACGTCCATTTAAACCTCACCTGACATTAGCAAGAATCAAGGACTTTTTTCCAAAGCAAAAATTGCCTCAATTACTTAGTCCTTTACAAAATGGAAGTCAGGTATTGCAGCTCTCAACATTTATTCAAAAAATCACACTCTTCGAGAGTCAATTGTCAAAACAAGGTCCTGTGTATCAGGCACTTTGGACACAATTAATTCAATAACGACTAGATAGACAATCTGTGCTAGAATTAATAGATCAAACAAAAAGAGGTGAAACCTGAAAACAATTGAATTAGCCAGAAAAATGGTTGATATACTGGAAGAGAAAAAAGCTGAAAACATCTTACTGTTAGATATTCAGGAAACAGCGGATTTCACCGACTATTTCCTAATCTGCTCCGGTACTAGCAACCGCATGATTGAAAGTCTAGTGCATGCCGTACATGATTATACAAAAGTAAGCAAAATTCCGGGTAAATTTCAAGGGGAAGGCACGGATGGATGGTTAATTGGTGATTATGGTGACATTGTTGTGCACGTCTTCACCCCTGACCAGCGGGATTATTACCAGCTAGAACAACTCTGGTCAGATGGAAAGACCGTATTACATTTGCAGTAATATAGACCAATCACTAAACGAATACTTATTCACAATCCTAAGATCGATTTATTGTTTTCTGTTGGAATGAATAATAGAAAACGGTAATCCCCCAAAAAGAAAAAAGATGATTTCAAATCATCTTCTTTGTTTTAATCAGGAAATAATGCCATTCTGAATCGCGATGCTGACTGCCTCAGTTCGATTGGAAGCATTCAGTTTTTCCAGAATGTGTCGAATATGGGTTTTTACCGTATTCTCTGAGATTACCAACTCCGAGCTTATATCAGCCGTTGTCCAACCTTTCCGTAAATAATTTAGAATTTGCAACTCACGTTCTGTTAATGGGGATTTTTGATATTGATTCTTTCCCTTTGAGATCACGTTTAGCACACTGGATGTCATCTCCGGAGATAGGAATCCTTGTCCATTATATCCACGCAAAATAGCTAATTTCAGATCTTCAGGTTCAATATTTTTGAGTATGTACCCGTCCGCACCCGCTTTGATGGCCTTAAATAAATCTTTATCACTTTTTGAAATGGTTAACATAAAGACCGGTAGTTTGTATCCCCTTTCACGAATTTCTGCAATGGTTTCAATACCATCCATTTGCGGCATATTGATGTCCATCAACATGACATCCACCTCTGTTTTCTCCAGCATTTTTAATGCTTCGACACCATTCGCAGCTTCTCCAACAATAATAAATTCCGGCATATTCATCAGGATATTAATTAATCCCTGTCGGAATAAGCTATGATCATCTACGACAAGAAGCCGGATTGGGTCCATCGTCATTGTATTCTTCTCCAATAAATATCTTTGCCAAACGAATTCTTTCAATGCACATTTTAACCGATAACTATTGATTATGTAAAATTAAATCATCTTTTCGAATAAAATGTACCCAAATAATGATGTCTTTAGGATTATTTTGCATCATTTTTTTTCAACACAATCATTAACATAAAATCCTTTTTAGAAATTGCGATAAAATCATATCATTGTAAATTGCTTCTTCCACATCCATTTTGTCCATTTGTATTAGGATAACACCTAATAAAATCATTTACGGTAAAATTATATACTTTTTTATATTTTATGCTAAAGTTAATCAACGTACCGTGTTGTCCAAACGATTGAGCATCACACACTGCGTAAACAATGAAATCATATATAAATATGATTTCATTCAACATTATAGCTAGCGAGGTACTACATCATGTTTCGAATCAGCCGCAGATTGGATTATGGTCTGCATCTTTTACACACATTGGCTCACCAACCTGGGGGTAAATTAACGCCAACGGCTATATTATCTAAAGAATTAGACATTCCGTTGCCATTTTTGCATCAAATTGCCCATTCATTGATGCAAGCAGGGTATATTCATGCTGTACCAGGTCCACGAGGTGGATTGCGGCTGAACATAAATCCAGATGAATTATCAATATTGGAAATTGTAAATGTGCTGGAAGGTGATATTCAACTTTCCCCTTATACAGATCAGGATGAAGATTCTTCACATGAGGCAAAAAAAGCGACAGTTTTGATTTGGAATACCCTGCAAAATGAGATTACTGATAAGTTGAGAAACACACCTCTATCAGCTCTCAATTCTGCAGAGTAATCCTGAAACAGACTCATTCGCTAAAAGCTGCCAATACCTCTTCACTGTGGGCTGCTGGTTTTACGTTTTCAAAAACTTTAATTATTTTTCCGTTTCCATTAATTAAAAAGGTTGTTCTGAATATGCCATCATATTCACGGCCCATAAATTTTTTAAGTCCCCAAACCCCATACAATTCACAGACTATGTGCTCTTCATCTGAGAGTAACGTAAAAGGTAAATCATATTTCTTTTGGAATTTACGATGTGATGCCGGAGAATCCGCGCTGACGCCGAGAATAACAATATCAGTTTTCTCATAGGCACTGTAATCATCTCTGAAATTACAGGCTTCTGTTGTACATCCTTTTGTGTCGTCTTTTGGGTAAAAATACAAAACAACTTTTTTACCTTTATAATCAGAAAGGTTTACTGTCTCTTCATCCTGATTCAATAAACTAAAATCAGGAGCCTGTATATCGTTGGTTATAACCATGATATTTCTCCTTTTATGCCTTGCTTTATCGCATTATAGTACAAAGCCACTCTCTGAAACAAATGCTACTGGTCCTCTGGTTAAAACAAATATGCCCTGATGCAGGATTGAGATTACACCAAGGCACATTTTGTTTCCTTTTATAAAATATTTTTGAAATATATTTGGCAGATATCCTTTATATATTCAAACCTTAGAAATTCCTGTTTCGCTTTTATTGCGCGGGTTGTTCCACTGCTACATCACGTACCGGCATATTCATCGGCTTCCACGGCAAGATATTGAAGAAATCCTCATCCGTCCAGGTATTTAATACCTCATAACGCGGCAAATAATAAATATTACCGAGATTATATGTTGTTGCTTTAAAAATTCCCACAGCGCCAATATAGCCCCATTCAGCTACACGTGAAGTAACATTTCCATCAGCTGTTGCGTATGGATAGGAGAATATGTTTACAGGAACACCATAGGCTTCTTCCAAAAATAATCGTGAACCAGATATTTCTGGCCCTAACTCGATGCCTGGTGTGGTTAAATTTGCCTCTCCGGTTTTTCCTTTACTGCCAATTTCCCAGCCTGCAGCAATTAATTCCTTAATTTGATCGGATGTTGCCATATATTTTCCGTTATGATAATTTTCAACCAGGAAAACCGTACCGGTAAAACCAAATTCCTGCATAATCGGGAATGTAATTTCGTATATATTTCTATGACTGGCTTCAAAGGTGATGATTAATGGCTTTGGAGGTAGCTCTGCCCCATTCCGAATGGCTTCTGTCAACAAAGATATGGGTATCGTTGTATATCCGCTATCTTTTAATACCTTCAATTGGTAACGAAAATCTTCCACTGCAATATAGGTGTCACTTTCCCATTGATAGAAGGGATCTTCATCCGTGCTGCTGGCAGTGCTGTTATACATCAGGATCAATGTTTCTACATCGCCAGGACCAACCCGATCCCAGGATGGTGTCGGACTGGGTGTTGGCATTAGTGTTTCTGTAATTGTTGCCGTCGGTGCCAGTGTAGGGGGTACCAGTGTTTCCGTGGATGTTGGTATTTTATCAAAATCCGCTGTCAATTGTGCACCAACAGTTTCAACCGCCGCAGTGTATAAAACAGATTTCTCTTCCGTAGTTAATTGCCTTGGTGAACAACCAGCCAGGATAAAAGTCAATATCAAAAAAAAGAGTAGTGTTCGTTTCATCAGAAAAACCTCATTCTTGGTTATTGGATTTTTTTTACATAAAAAATATTTTCCCTGCTGCCAACCTGAAACCTGGCAATCGCATCTGGGATTAATTTCAAGCCATCTGCACGGGCAAGGGATGTTTTTTCTTCCGCTTGAGGAAAACAGAAATAATAATGCGCTCCTGAATCCTTGCTTCAATTTTACCGGAATATAGTCAACTCTGCCTTATTTTTTGGAACTATTAATACATCGAAATTCATTTTGCAAAACAAATATCGTAAACAATACCGAAAACGTAAATCTGTATACACTATTAATAACACAATTTTGATAACAATATACGTACACAAGATTTGGACAATACCCACACTAGTCTGGCATATCGATTGTCATCACACCCATATCTTAGCGCAATATCATCGCCGCAATTAGAAAATAAAAAACCAATAATATTAAAACTTTTTCAATGAAGATCAAACTTTGCCACTCTGGTTTTTTACCATGCTCAATCCGATAAAGCATCATGATTACTACCAATCCCAATGGTAATACAAGCAATGGATTCAAGAAAATGCGTGTGGCAAAGCCAAAAAGTGGGATGCAAGCAAAAACAACAAAGCCTAGCAGGAGAAACATATTATGATAAACCATACCTTGCTTCCAACCCGTTTTTTGTAAAAAATTCTGCCGACCACTTTTCTGATCTTCCGAATATTTATATAATCCATAGATCAATTTTGCGGCCAAATAGAACAGAGCTATTGGCATGCACATCAAACTCATTAATATATGAGATTGCCCACTAATTACCTGATATGCATATATAGGTATCAAACCAAAGAGCAGCATGGCCTGAATCAGTTCAGCAAATCCAGAATTTACAATACGCAGTGTAGGCATCCCCAACAGGAAAGTAGTTATTAAAATCAGCGCCAACCATATAATGTGAATATCCGATAGAATACCATTTTTTAATAAGACAAATTGGAAAGCAGACCAGCTACCAAAGAAAATCAGTAAAATAATCAAACCAGTGTATTCTGGATGCGCCAGCTTTTTAGTATCAGTTGCGGATAAGCCTGGAAATATACGCTTAAGAAAACTATGATCCATATCAAGTTGTTCTTCAGACAATGTATAAAATTCCATAACTTTGATACCAATAAATAGTAATACACAACTAATCCAGCCAAAAATAAATCCATCAAATCGGGCTGTGACTCCCAGATAATTTGCCAAACTCAATCCCACCAGGAATATTCCTGATACTATAAACAGATCAAACACTAAATTGGATCGGTTTGCTTTTTTAAGGATTTCCTTCATCATTACTTATTTGCTCCAAACATTAAATTAATTGATACCCGCCATCAATAAAGAGAATTTCACCTGTAATATAGGTTTGATTAATCAAAAAAAGTACCGCCTCAACAACATCTGTCGGATCACCCTGCTTTTTCATGGGCAACCGGTTCACCAGGGTATCCCAATGCGCAACTTCTTCTTCAGCCGAGGGCAGTATCAACCCTGGGGCAATACCATTTACCCGAATCATAGGAGCATATTCTTTCGCCATAAGTTTGGTTAGATGTGCCAATCCGACTTTGCTAAGCTGATACGCAGCATGATTTGTCCAGATTTTTTCAATACCTGAATCGAGCATATTAATCACACAGCCATTGTTTTTTTGCAGCAGATCCCTGGCAGATTTTACACACAGCCAGGGAGCCCGTAAATTTACCTGCATCATCTGATCCCACTCATCAATTTTGGTATCATCCAGAGAAGCTTGTTGAAAAACAGATGCATTATTAACTAATACCTGCAGGCCTGTATCTTTCTTCCGTATCTCATCCATCATCTCAGCAATTGCATGTGCATCCTGTAGATCAGCCTGCAAAGTATCACATGAACTGCCTGATTGACGAATTTGCTGCGCTGTTACTTCTGCCTGATCAGCAGAATGAAAATAGTGCAAATATATGTGAAATCCATTTTCTGCCAAGGTATTGGCAATCGCTTTGCCAATACGTCGGGCTCCGCCTGTGACCAAGGCACTTCTGCTCATTCCCTGTTATATCCTTTACCTCATTTCTTGAAGAAATTGGACACAATAAACCAGATATTCGCGGGTCGTTCGGCTAAGCGACGCATAAAATAACGATACCAATGTGTACCATAGGGTACATAGACCCTTACTTGATACTTTTGCTCAACCAATTCCATTTGTAATTCTCGACGAATGCCATATAGCATCTGAAATTCCATTGCGTCTCGAGGCATTTGAAATTCTTCCATCAATTGTATCGCATTCTGAATGCGAACCTCATCATGTGTGGCAATACCGGGAATACTCGGATAGCGGCCACTCTCACTCAGGCAAGGAAAATTCAGGGCTTTTGAACGCTCAAACAGCAATTTAACGATCTTGTCAAAATTTGCATCCACATCTGTTTTTTGGGGAAAAGCGACAGTGGCGGGTTCATTATAAGCTCCTTTACAAAGACGGAAAGTCATTCCCTTAATCGGCATTGTTTGAATATCATCTGCTGTTCGGTACAGGTACGATTGCAATACGATACCCACATTGCTAAATCCCTGCTCAACTGCCCAAGACAATATGGTTAAACTCACATCTGTTAATGATGAGTCTTCCATGTCGATACGCACAAAATTGCCTAACGCTGCTGCCTTATTTAAAATCATACTCAAATTAGTTCGACAAATCTGCTCGTCCAACATCAATCCAAGCTGACTTAGTTTCAAAGAAACATTGCAGCGTAATTCTGTTTTCTGAATAGCCTCCAATGCGCCTATAATCTCCTGAGTCGCATCATCTGCATCTGCACTGGTATGTGTATCCTCACCCAAAAAATCCACAGTTGCCAGCAACCCTTGTTGATTGAGTATCCGAATGACTTCCACTGCATCATCAATGGATTCACCAGCTACAAATCTTAATACCATACGAGAAGCGATTTTTGATTTTGTTATTAAACGCTGTGCCCAATTCAATCTGGATAGCCAAATAAAGAATTTCCTCAGCATTGTACGTATTTCACTCCTTTTCTTTGCGTCATTTGTTCACATTTTGGTTAGTTCAGCAACGTAAAACCAACGTCCTCTGATCAACAATACCAGGGTACGCCCAAATATTTTTTTTCTTGCAATCGTGAATGTTTGAAATCATAGTTTTTGATATTGAAATAAAATTCAGGATTCTCTATTGCTGAAAAAGCAGTCTTTCAACTTATTTAATCACACTGAAATGTGCTGTAGCTGTACTGTCAATAAATCCATCACTGATCATTTCATCGATCATTGCATCAATCTCCGCCTTCGTCTCTACATCGTTATCAGGGATAATCATCATCATTGGACCAGCAGCAACTTCGCCATGATAAATGATTTTTAGCGCTGTGGATTCCTGCTCCAGTGTCAATAGCGGGTAATAGTCAGCCATTAATATTTCAATGCGGCCATTGAGCACATCTAAACCAGCCTGATCAACCCTTTCATATCGAAAAAGATTACCATCATCCATCATCCCATTGTTTACCAACATCTCAGTTGCCCAAACATCAGCAACAGAACCAGTTTGAACACCTAATTTGTAATTCGCAACGTCTTCAGGATCATCAATTGTGCCCAAAAAATCAGTAGAAACCAG
Source organism: Chloroflexota bacterium (assembly GCA_016838895.1). Taxonomy (GTDB): domain Bacteria; phylum Chloroflexota; class Anaerolineae; order Anaerolineales; family Anaerolineaceae; genus UBA5203. Next base: position 87,826 of record JAEKNU010000006.1, on the reverse strand, counting down.
AAATCCATTTTCCTGATAATGATATGCTTCAGTAAAATCCACGCTGATATCTCTTTCTTCACTATAATTGAAAGCCGCAACAGCAATATCAATTTTCCCTGTACGAACTGCTGCAATTAGACTGTCAAATGGCATATCAATGATTTCCAGTTCCAGATCAAGACGCGCAGCTAATTCCTTCATAACGTCAACATCAAAACCCGCAAATTCGCCATTTTCATCAACATATTCAAATGGTGGGTAATCTGCGGAAGTACCAATGATAATCGTCCCCTCTCTTTGAATTTTTTCCCAATGATTTGCCGGAGTAGATTGACAGGCTGCCAATATTGATACCAGTAACAAAATACTGCATACGAAGAAATAACGTTTCACTGCTATACCTCCTAAAATATCCTCTTGGCACACTACTGCTAAATGTATGAATGTAAAACCCCTTGCCTTTTACTATATAGAAAGCAAAATGCCATGTCAACCGGTTTTGGTCACGTTTTTTCCTGACCTTTATCCGCAAAAAACTGATTTTTTGACATTTCATTTTATTTATGCTATTCTTCTACCTGATTTCATCTATTTCGATTGGAAGGTATAAATGCAGCGTGAACGCATCTCTGATAATGTATTCTGGTTTCAAAGTGACATCTATGCGCAAGTAACTGCGGGCGTGATTGTAGGTCCGCAATGGTCGGTTCTAATTGATACACTCGCAATGCCCGACGAGACCCTTGCCATGCGTTCATTCATTGAAGATGATTTACGTGCTCCGGTTCGGTACATCATCAATACACATAGTCATGCTGATCATTCATGGGGAAATTGCTTCTTCCCTGGTGCAACAATCATTGGTCATGCAATTTGTCGTTCAAATATGCTGGAAAACGAAACAGCAGCATTGGAAGAATCCAGTAAACACAATCCAGCGCTTAAGAATGTAAAAATTATCGCCCCTCATATCACTTTGAGGAATGGCACGCTGACATTGAAAGTCGGCAAAAAAACGCTAAATATATTCGCCAGTGATGGTCATAGTGATGATGGAATCAGTATCCTGATTGAAGAAGATCGAGTCTTATTTGCTGGTGATGCCTTCTTGCCCTTACCGTACATTGTTAATGGTGATCTCCATAAAAATGTAGCGACTTTACAAATGTATCATAATTTGACCCTTGAAAATATAATTCAGGGCCATGGAGATATTATTTTACGTGGTGAAATCGATGCTGCCATTGAGAATAACATTACTTATCTCACCGCAATTGAGACTTATATTGAGGATCACGCAGATTCAATGAGCATTCAGGAGATCATTACCGAAGCCAGTATTGAAGAATTTGGCAAGGAGCGGATTTTGCTGGGTGGTCTGGTGGATAGTTTGCATAAAAGAAATCTGGTTTTTCTTTACCAAAAATGCCAGAATCAGCACCACAAAGAAAAAGATATCGCTCCCTTATAAAAAAACACCCGCCTAATTGGCGGGTGTTTGCTTCTTCTTCAATATGTACGCTCTTAATCCTACAAGACGTTCTTTTCCTTCTTTAAGGCGCTGAATATTTGGCTTTAGTGCGATGATTAACAATATCTCAGCAATCACGCCAAACAGAACATATGCCCAGGGGGAAGCGCCGATTATTGCCCGGTATAAAAATACCATTGTTGTCAAAAAGGCAATCCCCATCGTTGTGACAGAGGCGTACCCTATAAATACAAAGACCAATATTGACATTGGCAATATGATTGCCAAACTGAGCGGCCATAACCCTATCGCCCCGCCTAAAGTTGTCGCACCACCTGCACCTCCGCGGAAGTGGGCTTTTCCGTTACTATCTCTTTCAATCAGAAATAGCGAATAATTATGTCCAATAATGGCTAGGATACCTGCTGTAATTTGTAGCCAATAAATGGCTGGCGCTTCCAAAGGAACTAATTCTTGTACTAACCAAATCGCAAAAGTTCCCTTAAGTGCATCAAATATCATGGTAACTAAGCCGGACAAGAAACCAGCGGCTCGCATGGCATTGGTTCCGCCAGTTCTGCCGCTTTCAATTTGTCGTATGTCTTTACCGCTAAGTAATCGAACAACCAAAAGTCCAAATGGAATTGAACCAATGATATATGCGGAAAACAGCACGATTAGGATTTTGCCTATCATTTTTTTCTCCTATCACGTATATATTTATTTTAACCCATTTTGTAGTGCTGCGTTGCACAAATTATTCATAAATATAATTACATTGAAAAAATAATATTAATTCTGGAATCATAGCTGCGAGAATGTAAATAAAATGATAGATAAAACAATGATTATTGTCGGTTCAATCCACATCCGTTGATTTTCCCGATTTTCCTGATATGCATTAGCCAGACTGTTCAAAGCGTATGAACTACCTGAAAGGAAAATGCCAGCAGCGATTGGACGAATTGGTAAATAATGAAATGCCATGGCAATTTGAGCAATAATAACAGCAATACTAAAAGCCCATTCCACCATCCAGGTGCCATTCGTGCGTAAATATAAAACCCGTAATGAAATTAATGCCAGGGGAAGTATGATGATGGGTAATTTCAGATATAAACGTAAACCAGCAGATTGTGCACTGATAACCAGTATTAAAAACAAAACAAAGGCAACCGCGCTTAACCCAATAGCAGCAATCGGATACTGGAAATCAGCCAGATCAATAACAATATATTCAAATAAAATCACAACAAGCAAGATAAAAGTGCCAAAACCAAACGCAATCCACCAGGCAACGCCCACATCCAGGCTTCCTAAAGGCACACCAATTGCCCATGCTGTAAGTCCTGGTAATAGCCAGTGTGGAAATAGTCTTCTTTGACGTCTTCCTGGATGAGAGGAGAATATCCAATTCGCACCAGAAATTGCCAATGCCGCTGATAATAGCGACACTAATGTGGAAAACCCGATCAGATAATTAAATTGAATCCCCCCAATTGAAAAATCAACTGGGATGGCAGTAAATTGAATATATGGCGTTAATACATATAAAAGGCATATTAATGCCACTAAAATACTCATTCTATTAATATCCGGAAGATTGCGGTTTTCACTCACTCCTCTATTCTACCCTTAGGCAGAAAAGATGCCAAGTAAAGCCGGATGTGGTAAAATAAAATATTGTATGGATACTAAAATTGCGGTAGAAAACGAGAGACCACCGAGCATTTTTCAGGCATTGGTAAAAGGGTTTAACACAATTGCGAATCACGCATATTTGTTAATCCTGCCTTTTCTGTTAGATATTTTCTTATGGATAGGCCCAAATTTATCTACAAGCAAAACATTGAATACCTTTATCAATTTAATGGAGAAAAGTATTCAACAGCAGATCACTCAACCAGGAATGACTGAACAATTAAGTCAATTTGAAACAATTCATCCTTTACTTGTTGAATTTGCTAATACATTCAATTTATTTGGATTTCTGACTACGACACCCATTGGTGTTCCCAGTCTTTTGTCTTTTCAAAGTGTTCCGGAAAATCCTTTTGGTATGATACAAAAAATCGCAACCACTTCTATGACTGAGGAGTTTTTGTATCTGGTTGGGCTTGTCGTAATTGGCAGCTTCTTGGGTGGCATCTTTTTTTCTGAAATTGGCCGGAAAACACATCAAAATGCTGAACAACAGTTCTTTTCTTTTGCAAAATTAGGTACCGATATTCTTTGGATGGTGCTTATCAATTTCAGTTTGTGGATCATGGTAATTCTTGTGTTATTTCCCAGTATGGCAATTGCCGTTCTGGCAAATATGATTAACCAAACAGTTGGCAATATCATTTACTTTGTCTTACTACTTGTTTTATTCTGGGTGATCATTCCACTGGTTTTTACACCTCACGGAGTCATTATCCAACGCCAAAATCCAATCAAAGCAATATTGGCCAGTATTAGATTGATTCGTTTCTACTTGCCAGGTACTGGTTTCTTTATTTTATTTAGTTTGTTACTCTACCAGGGACTGAATCAATTGCTCTGGTTACAACCTAAGTTCTCATCTTTTATGTTATTGGGCGGCATTTTTGGTCATGCATTCATCTGTTCCGGTTTGCTTGCATCCAGTTTTATTTATTATCAGGATGGAATTCGCTGGATGAACCATAACCTTAAAAAGTTCGCACAACAATCAAATCAGACAAGCCGACCTTTCCAGGCATAATACAAATCGCCAAAGGGTTCGTTATTCGTAAATCATGGAGGATTCTGTGGAAAATTCGGGGAATGGCAATTCTAGCTATAGCGCAACTGATATTCAAGTATTAGAAGGTCTTGAAGCCGTACGACGCCGTCCCGGCATGTACGTTGGTGGCACTGACCTGAAAGCCCTTCATCATTTGGTCTATGAAGTTGTAGACAACTCAATTGATGAAGCATTAGCCGGGGTTTGTGACAATATTGAAGTAATCATCCATGCAGATAGTAGTATCACTGTCAGCGATAATGGTCGTGGTATTCCGGTAGATATTCACCCTCAGACGGGTAAATCAGCACTGGAAGTGGTAATGACCATCCTACACGCCGGTGGTAAATTCGGCAGCAGTAGTTATAAAGTTTCCGGGGGTTTGCACGGTGTGGGTGTTTCTGCGGTTAATGCACTTTCAAGCTGGTGCGAAGTTGAAGTTTATCGTGGCGGAAAAATTCATTCTCAACGTTATGAGCGTGGTATTCCACAGGGACCGGTTACACAGATCGGTACCTGCCCACCTGAACAAACTGGCAACCGCACCACTTTCCGCTATGATGAAGAAATTTTCAAGGAAGAAATGGATTATCGCTTCGAAACGCTCTCCCAACGTTTCCGCGAGATGGCTTTTATTACCCGCAAAATAAAGCTCCTACTGAAAGATGAACGCAATGACCGTGAAGTAACTTATTTCTTTGAAGGTGGCATCAGCTCATTCGTTCAATATCTTAATCGAAACAGAGTTGTCTTACATGCTCCGGTTTATATGGAAAAAGATGTTGACAATATCGGTGTGGAAGTTGCCATCCAATATACGGATGCCTATACTGAATCCGTCTATTCATTTGCAAATACGATCAACACCATTGACGGTGGTACTCACCTGACCGGTATCCGCGGTGCCATCACCAGGGTTATCAATGATTACGCGCGTAAAGCAAATTTACTCAAAGATGCTGATCCAAATTTTTCCGGCGATGATACACGTGAAGGGTTAACAGCCATTGTCAGTATCAAACATCCGGATCCACAATTTGAGAGCCAGACAAAAGTAAAATTGATGAATCCTGAAGTACAGACCATTGTACAGCAGGTAACCGTTGAGGCATTTTCACAGTTCCTTGAAGAGAATCCATCAATTGCCAAGTCCATTGTCAATAAATGTCTTACTTCATTTCGTGCCCGTGATGCTGCCCGAAAAGCTCGTGATCTGGTTATCCGAAAATCCGCTTTGGAAAGCCTGACCCTGCCTGGTAAACTGGCAGATTGCTCCGAACGGGACACTTCCAAAACTGAACTTTATATTGTTGAGGGAGATTCCGCAGGTGGTTCGGCCAAACAAGGCCGTGACCGACACTTCCAGGCTATTTTGCCACTGCGCGGTAAAATTCTGAATTCTGAACGTTCCCGGTTGGATAAAATTTTATCTAACACTGAAGTCCGTGCTCTTATCTCTGCCTTAGGCATGGGTATTGGGGATAATCTCGATGTCACCAACGTACGATATGGTCGCGTCATCATCATGACCGATGCTGATGTTGACGGCAGTCATATCCGCACTTTGTTGCTAACCTTTTTCTTCCGCTATATGAACCCCCTTATTGAGTTAGGACATTTATATATTGCTCAGCCACCGCTATACCGCATCAAACATAAAAAGCAGATTCAATATGTTTACACAGAAGCTGAAAAAGAAAAATTAATCAAAGAATTAAATATCAGCGAAGAAAAAATTGACTTGCAGCGTTACAAAGGTTTAGGTGAAATGAACCCGGATCAATTATGGGAAACCACCATGAACCCCGAGAAACGTACCTTATTGCAGGTAACCATTGATGATGCCGCCCAGGCAGATAAAACCTTTGATATGCTCATGGGTGCTGCCGTGCCCCCGCGCACACGCTTTATCACCACGCATGCCAAGGAAGTCCGCAATTTGGATGTGTAAAAACAACACCATATCAAAATTGATAAAGTGTCTTCAATTATGAAGGCACTTTTTTTTAATTTATTACTTCCTATTTGTAAATAACCACAAATAATAAATCATCTAAAGGTATAGTAAAAACAACATTTTGAGACTACAATTTTCTACAATTCCAATGTAAATTTAGAGGTACATGATGACACAACAACGCTACGCAGGTTACATGCTTGACCCTACCATTACCTTCCTGAATCATGGTGCATTTGGCGCAACACCGATTCCTGTTTTTGAAAAATATCAGACCTAGCAGCGTGAACTTGAAACCCAGCCTGTTTTATTTATCGCACGCAAATCCCCCGCACTGCTGAACGATGCACGTCATGTATTGGCTGACTATTTACATTGTCAATCTTCTGAGTTGGTATATGTTACAAATTCTACTTACGGCCTTAATGCAGTAGCCAGATCCCTGAAACTAACTTCTGGTGATGAAGTCCTTACCTGTAATCAGGAATATGGTGCAACCAATCGTGCCTGGCAATTCCTGGCACAAAAACAGGGGTTCATATATCGCATACAACCCATCAGTACGCCTTTCACCACACATGAAACCCTGATTAAAGAATTCTGGCAGGGTGTTAATGCTAATACCAAAGTGATATTCTTAAGCCATATTACGTCCGAAACAGCAGCGATCTTCCCCGTCCAGAAAATTTGCCAGCGTGCCCGCCAGGCAGGTATTCTGACCGTTATTGACGGTGCACACGCTCCTGGCCAAATTGATCTGGAGTTACATGATTTGGATTGTGATTTTTATACGGGCAATCTGCACAAATGGGTTTGCTCCCCCAAAGGCTCGACTTTTCTTTATGCAAGGGAATCCGCCCAACATTTGCTGGAGCCCTTTGTAATCAGTTTTGGTTGGCAGCCTGTGAAACCCGGACCATCTACCCTTGTGGATTACCATGAATACATCGGTACACGTGATCTGGCGGCATTTCTTAGTGTACCGACTGCACTGGAATATCAACAACAGCGCAACTGGCCTGAAGTACGTTTCCAATGCCACCAATTGGTAACGAATGCACTAAAACGCATCAATCAGATTACCGGATTAGATGGCTACTATCAGGGTGGTGATTTCTGGTATGGACAGTTCGCAGCTTTCAAATTACCCAATCATTGGGATGTAATGGAAACCAAAAATAAACTTTATGATGACTATAAAATCGAGCTGCCCATTTATATCTGGAATGAGCAGTTAACCGGGCGAATCTCCATACAGGAATATAACACCCAAAACGATGTTGATGCATTCGTCAATGCCATCTCAGAAATGGTTCACTCCTAAAACAAGCTTTTGTTAATACAATAACCGGCAGTCATGGCCGGACCGCCGGTTATAAATGGAGAGAAAACGATTGTATGGCCTACAATCGCAATCCGCTGTGGATAATTTTCCCGGGCATTTCCGGGCCTTCAAAAATCATACCGGTATACAACTGAACCAGTTTCGCACCAGCATCAAGTTTTTCCTGCGCATCATGTACATTCATTACACCGCCACTGGCGATGATTGGTAATTTTCCTTCGGTACGTTTCATCACTGTTTTGATTAATTCAGTACTGTGCTTCATGATCGGCGCCCCTGATAAACCGCCATATTCTGTTTCACCCAATGCTGACTTCAAGCCATGTCGATCCAGACTGGTATTACTGATAATCACACCATCCAATCCGGTATCCATGATCACTGACAAACACTCATCCATCTCATTTTCCTGCAACTCAGGAGCCAGTTTGACAACAACCGGTACTTTTTTACCGAATTTTGATACTAAAGCCGCTCGCTTCTCAGCTACTGCACGTAATAAACGATCAAAACGTCCTTTCACTTGCAGTTCACGTAACCCAGGCGTATTCGGCGAACTGACATTAACTGCCAGGTAATCGGATTTTTCAGCGAACAACTCCATCAATTGCACATAATCTTCTTCCGCTCTTTCCAATGGCACATTTTTGTTTTTGCCAATGCTGACGCCCAATATCAAATCCTTGGGTTTATGCCCATTCATACGCTGCAACATATAGTCAGCGCCCAGGTTTGGAAAACCACATCGATTGATCACTGCCCGCTCTTCCGGGATACGGAAAATACGCGGTTTGGCATTCCCTGACTGAGGATCCACTGTAACCGTACCCAATTCAATATGTCCAAATCCCAGAGCTGATAAACCACGCCATCCATCGCCATCCTTATCGTATCCGGCTGCCATACCAATCGGATTGGCAAAATGAAGGCCCATTACATCCACTGCCGGACCATTCATTTTCGGAAAGTATAATGCTTTAATCAGCGCTCTGGTCGGTGCCAGATTTCCAGCGATTTTAAGCATTGTAATAGTCAAATGATGAGCCGATTCTGGACTGAGCATGAATACAAGTGGTTTATAGAGTGAGTACATATTTAGTGGGTCTCCAGGAATTGAAATACAGCTTGAATTTGGTTTTCCGAAACTTGATGTGTATCACGCCAGTAATGCAATAAATCATTGAACTGCAAAACTGCATGTAATTGGTATCCCCGTGTTGCCAGTGTCTGCGCCGCTCCACTCTGCCGGTCAATCAATACAACAACATCTTGTACTTTCAACCCAGCCTCGACCAGTTTATCAATGGCTTCGAATTTGGATTCACCTGTGGTAGCCAGGTCATCGATAATCGCAATTTTTTCGCCCGCCTTGTATACACCTTCTAAACTGGCTTTGGTACCGTAGGCTTTTACCTCTTTGCGAGGATAAATCATTGGCCAATTACCTTTCTGGCCAATTAAGGTCGCCAATGGTAAAGCCGCATAGGGTAATCCGGCAATGCGATCAAATTGCAATGTCTTCAGTTTTTCAGTAAAAGCTTCACAGACTTGATTCATCAACGCCGGATAAGAAATTAATCGACGCAAATCGATATAAATTGGTGATTGCAATCCGGATTTTAAAGTGAAATCACCAAATTTCACACATCCACTGGATAACAATTGATCACCAATCAGGCTCAACAAGTCATTTTTCGGTTCAACGATAGGTGCGCTTACTGCGATAAACTTCTCGCGAATTTCATTTATTTCCTGGCATAATGCTGAGGCAGCTTTTTCGGGATCTTCTGCTTGAGAGATTGCTCTGGATACAGGTAGTAATATCCCTTTTCCATCCGCACGCAGCCCGCTATTTAATGCGCTTTCCAGATCTCCACCCTGTGCCCCCACACCAGGCACCAACAGCCAGATTTGCGGATCATTTTGGCGAATTTTCTTCAAAGCTTCAATTTGGGTCGCTCCAATCACCAAACCAATCTGACTATGGGTATTCCACCCTTTTGCTTTTTCTGCAATAACTTCATACAGCTTTTGAGTACCTTTTCCATTTGATATGGCCAGATTCTGAAAATCATCTGCACCCGGGTTGGATGTTTTACATAACAAAAAAAAACCTTTCTCATCATATTGAAGGAAAGGTTGAATGGAATCTTGTCCCAGTAACGGATTCAAAGTCATCGCGTCTACACCGAGATGTTCAAAGGCAGCAGCCGCATAGGCTTTTGCCGTTGATGCAATATCCCCTCTTTTAGCATCCAATAAAACGGGTATCTCATCAGGGATCAAAGCAAGAACATCCTGCAGTGCCAACCATCCTTCAGCACCCAGCGATTCAAAAAATGCCATATTAGGTTTGTATACCGCAGCATATTTACTGGTGGCATGGATGATTGGTTTACAAAATTCAACCAACCCCTTGAGGGTTAATTCGCTGATTTCATTTGGATGTGGATCCAGCCCGATACAAAGGATGGAGTCAGCAGCGTCAACCCGATCCTCTAAACGTTGGAAAAATGATTTCATTTTAATTCACCTGAATAATGGATTGGACAAAAAAAAAAGAGCCACTAACGGCTCTTTTCGAAACGGCAACTGCAGGAGTTATGCATTCCTGATTTATATATTGGCGTTGAGTGTCTGATTTACAAATCATGTCCAGACAATTCTACATAATAATTTTTTTTTGTCAAGGTATTTGTGTAAAATAGGATTAATTGATCCAAATTAGTGTTGCATTCAAGCAAGATCCATTTTTTGTTAATTTCCACTGCATTATTTTATAAAGTTTTATGAAAGCTTTATTCAGTGTTTATGGTCAAGAAATTGAAATAATTTATCATAATACTAGATCAAAATTGATTATTACTGAGCTATATAAAAACCATTGATGAGTTATTTTCATTGTGAGGCATTTTATGGCAAAAATAATTGCCGTTAGCAATCAAAAAGGTGGCGTTGGAAAAACAACCACTTGTGTATCGCTTGGTGCAAACATTGCTCTACAGAAGAAGAAGGTCTTAATAATTGATCTGGATTCTCAAGCCAATTTAACTATGGCGGTTGGACTGGATCCGGATGATATTGAATTGGCAATTCCGGATTTAATTGATCCTGAAGACAAAGATGAATCCATCAGTATTCAAATGGTCATTCAAAAAACGAATCTGGAAAATTTGGACATTCTTCCCAGTGATGTACGTCTGGCCGCTACAGAAACAGGCATTGTGTCGATAGAAGGTTATGAATGGCTTCTGGCCAATACAATCAAACCTGTACAAAATGAGTATGACTTTATTCTGATCGATTGTCCGCCTGCTTTAAGTCCGCTAACATTAATCGCCCTGGCTGCCGCTGATATGGTATTAGTACCCGTGCAGACCGAATATTACGCAGCTCGAGGTCTTGAAAGATTACTGGAAACCATTGATGCAGTCCAGAATCATCTCAATTCGGCATTGACATATCATCTGGTCGGTACCATTTATGATCGTAGAAATCGTATATGCCGTGATGTACTTTCTCAGTTATTTATCACATTTGAAGGCAATATTTTTGAAACGGTTATCGGCATTGATAATCAAATCAGGGAAAGTGCCGCTGCTGGAGAACCGATACCAGTTTATTCGCCAAAGTCCCGTTCAAATCTGGAATATGAACAATTAGCATTGGAAGTTATCCATTTAATGAAATAACAGGAATGAAAATATGAAGAAAAAAAATAAAGTTGAAAACAGCCTGGAACGTTTATTTTCCGCAAAGAAAAGTGATCTGGTAAGTCAATCGGATGAATCCACCCTGGCAGCATCAAAAGATGCAGTTGTAGAGCCTGCTCAAGTCGAAGAGAAGCCACCTAAAAAATCTGATCAGAAAAAAGCTACAAAACCGAAAAAAGACAAGCCAGAGAAATCAAAATCTAAAAAATCCACGCTTCCGAAAAATAAGGAAGAAAATGTACCAGTGTCAGTAGAAGCACCAATTGCAGAAAAGGCAGAACAAAAACCAAAACCTGCAAAAGAGGTACAACCAGAACCTGAACATAACGTTCAAAAGGCAAATGAGATGCAGTCTGCAATTACCGAAAAACCGAAAACTGAAATTGATAAGCCTATGACGGATGCCATCGTTGCCAGTAAATCAATAAGTGATTATGATACCGATGAACATTTGGTTATTTTTTCCCTAGCCGATCAATCATATGGCATCAGTATCATGATTGTTGAAAGCATTATCAAAATGCAAAATATAACCCGTGTTCCGCGTGCGCATCCTTCTATTGAGGGTGCAACAAATTTGCGGGGTATTGTGCTTCCGGTAATTGACTTATGTAAAAAACTTGACCTGCAAGCCTCCGAGAACCAGGAAAATAAACGAATTATTGTGGTAGCCGTTGAGGATATTACTGCTGGCTTCGTTGTTGACAATGTTGAATCTGTTTATCGAATACCCTCTAAAGAAATTTCTCCACCATCTCCAATGGTTACCTCAATAAACACCAAATATATCAAAGGGATTGCAAAAAGTGGAGATCACGGTCTGGTTATTATTCTTGATCCAATAAAGATATTCGAATCCATTATTGTGGAAACAAGTGATAAAAACCAAATTCACCTGATAAAATAAATTTTTCAGCAAATTGAATACGGAGAATCCCTTTCCTTATGTATAATGGAGGGGATTCTTTTTTTTACAATAAAGTGAGGTAGGCATGGTAGCAAATCTATTATTCAGAGCTGATGATTTACAAAACTATATGGTGGATTTCTTTCGCAAACTGGGTGTCCCCCATGAAGACGCACGGCGGAGTGCGGAAATTCTTCTTGCTGCTGATTTACATGGCATCAATTCTCATGGCATTATCCGATTGTTTACCTATTATGGAAAGAGATTGAAAAACAAACAGATGCAGCCAGTTACCCAAATCACCATCAAAAATGAAACACCAGCAACATTGGCCATTGATGCTGGAAACGGTATGGGACAGGTTGCCGGTTTTTACACTATGCAGCGCAGTATTGAAAAAGCCCAAACATCCGGTGTTTGCTTCGCAACCGTTAGCAACAGTAACCATTATGGCATTGCCGGATACTATGCCAAGATGGCAATAGCTAATGACATGATCGGTATGAGCTTCACAAATTCGCAACCCCTGGTCGCACCTACTTTTGGTAAAACAGCCATATTGGGTACCAATCCTATTGCTGTGGCTGCACCAGCAGGAAATGAGCGTCCTTATATTCTGGATATGGCGACCAGTATCGTTCCCTTGGGTAAGGTTGCAGTATATGATAAAGCCGCCGAGCCGATTCCCGAAGGTTGGGGCGTTGACAATAAAGGAAACATGACAACGACTCCCGCTGAGGTAATTAATGGGGGTGCATTAATGCCTTTGGGCGGACCCGAAATAATGCGTGGCTATAAAGGCTACGGTCTGGGATTAATGGTGGATATCTTCTCAGGTATTTTGGCGGGTGCTGCATTTGGACCCCATGTCGCCCGTCCACGTACATCAGATGATACCGCCAATGTGGGACATTTTTTTGCAGCGATAAATATTTCTTTTTTCCGGGATGTTGCTGAGTTTAAATCAGATATGGATGAAATGATTCAGATACTAAAAAATGCCCCTAAAGCCGAAAACGAACCTCGCATCTTTATTCATGGAGAAAAAGAAATCGAGAAATCTGAGAAATACCTTAAAGAAGGTATTCCGCTCATGGAGACTGTCGTTGAATCTCTGAAAGAAGCTGGAAATGAAATTGGTGTACCATTCAATTTGCAGCCGATTACCATTTAGCATAGAAAAAATCTCCGGGAAAATCCCGGAGATTTTTATTTCAATTATTCTTCAATAACACACAGGCTTCATAACCTGTTAGCCCAATATATCCTTTATCCTTGAATAAATCTCCATACTCATTCGTTGTAAATAATACTTTCCAATCCGCTCGCTGCAAATTTGTGCCTAATGCCAGACGTGTTTTGCGCTTTCTGAAATTAATAATCACCAGAATCGTTTGTTCATCATCCTGCCGCAAATAGGCCAACAATGACTTTTGATCAAAAGTAACCGGCATAAACATCCCGGTACGTAATGCCTGATTTTCTTTGCGCAATTTCAACAATTTTTGATAAACATACCAGAGTGATTCCGGTTCCTGTAATTGTGCTTTTACATTGCGTCCAGCGGCATTGGGATGAACCGGCAGCCAGGGTGTACCAGTACTGAACCCAGCATGCATGGAATTATCCCATTGCATCGGCGAGCGGCAGCCATCCCGACCTTTATGGAAAGGCCAATATTTACGTCCTATTGGATCCTGAATATCTTTTCGCTGAACAGAAATATCACGCATACCAATTTCTTCACCATAATAAAGGAAAGGGGTGCCACGCATGGTTAATAACAGCACGGCTGCAGATTTCAGAATATCATCATCCTCGCCTTTCCCATAACGCGTGCCAGCACGGATAACATCATGATTGTTTAGCACATAGGTTGGCCAGGCACCATGGGCCAGTGTGGCTTCCCAAGATTGAATAACATTGGCAAAAGCACGAGGGTTCCATTTACACCACAAAAAATCAAAATTAAAAGTCATATGTAGATTGCCTGGTTGGCAATATAATGCAGCTTTTTGCGGTGTGGATAAAAAGGTTTCTCCCACAGTAAAACCATCCGGATTTTCATCTACGATTTTTCGTATATTTTGTAATACACCCAATAACTCCGGTTGATCTGTATCATAAATATGGTCTTGACGATCAAAACCACGAATCCCCAGCTTGGCAGGATTATCGCGATGTTTAGCATCCTTATAATAACAATTAAAGACATCCAATCGAAAACCATCCACCCCTAAATCTAACCAGAATCGGAAAACATCATATATAGCCGCTTCAACATCAGGATTGCGCCAATTCAAATCAGGCTGTTGTTTGTAAAACATATGGAAATAATATTCATCCCGTTCGGGAATATACTCCCACCCTTTTCCGCCGAAAATGGACTGCCAACCATTTGGCACGCTACCATCCTTTTTTGGTGGCAACCACATGTACCAATCCTTTTTTGGATTATCCTTGCCGGATTTGGATTCAATGAACCAGGGATGTTGATCAGAGGTATGATTCAACACCAGATCCAACACAATACGAATATTGTGTGCCTTTGCGTCTTTCACCAAGGCTTTGAAGTCATCCAGCGTTCCATATTTAGGATCAATATCCACATAATTAGAAACATCATAGCCAAAGTCTGCGTCCGGGCTTGGATAAATCGGTGACAGCCAGATTGCATCCACTCCTAAATCCTGCAGATAATCCAATTTTTGTCGTATCCCCTGTAGATCACCAATACCGTCTGCATTGCTATCACAGAAGGAACGGGGATAAATCTGATAGATTACACCATCTTGCCACCATTTTCGCTCTGATCCCATATGGACTCCTTTATTTGAAACGGTTTCTAGTATCAATTTTATACTAAATTTCCGAATAAAGTGATACCTCCTTCATTATTTGTATTGCAGGGAACTTGAATCTATGTTAAAATGGAAATGTAGCTTGAGAAATCAATAAAGAATGCACCGGGAAGTGGGTTGACCCCACTTTTCTGCTTATTAGGTCCTTTTGGAGATCTTTTCTAAAATGAAGAATGAATTTGCACTCGCCTTTAATGAGGTCCTGGAAGAAAAACAACTTCCTAAGGATGTTATTTTAAAAGCGATAGAATCCGCAATGGTATCTGCCTATCGCAAATCTGTAAACGCATCTACAGCTCAACTTGTTGAAGCTGTCGTTGATCCTGATACCGGCAAAGTCACCATATCGGCTGAAAAAGAGGTAGTTGACGAAGTTCAGGATGATCGCACTGAAGTTGTTTTGGATGTCGCTCAACAATACGACCCTGAAGCTGAATTAGGCAGCATGGTTGTCGTTGAGAGTACGCCTAAAGATTTTGGTCGTGTTGCAGCCCAAACCGCTCGCCAGGTGATTCAGCAACGTATCCGTGATGCAGAGCGTCTATCACAATTGAATCATTACCAGAAACAATTAGGTGAAATCATCAGCGGCGTTATTCAAGCCATTAACTCTCAGGGGTTAACCATCGGGTTGGAAATGCGTGCTGAAGGCACCATGTTGAAAAAAGACATGATCCCTGGTGAACGTTTTCGTATCCATGATCGCATCCGTTGTCTGGTATCTGAAATTAAGGATACACCACGCGGCCCGCAAATCCTTTTATCACGTACCCACCGCGATTTTTTGCGGCGATTATTGGAAAATGAAGTTCCCGAGATCTTCCATGGCGTGGTAGAAATACGTTCCATCTCCCGTGAACCAGGTGAACGAGCTAAAGTTGCTGTAGCAGCCACTCAATCCGGTATTGATCCAGTGGGTGCCTGTGTTGGCATCCGTGGCGTTCGTATTCAAGCCATTGTGCGTGAATTACACGATGAAAAAATCGACGTCATTGAATGGAATCAAGACCCGGCTGCATTCATCGCCAAAGCGATCAGTCCTGCTCGCGTGGTTGGCGTTTATTTGAATAATGACCAAATGAGTGGAAAAACAGCTACTGTTGTCGTACCAGAAGATCAGCTTAGTCTGGCAATTGGTCGGGATGGTCAAAACGCTCGTCTGGCTGCAAAATTAACCAGTTGGCGCATTGATATTAAAAGCGTTAGTGAAGCTGCGGCAGACGCACTCTATAGATTGCAGAACAATCCGGATTTGGCAGAACTTGCCGAGGAAGAAAAAGAAAATTACGATACTATTGAAACGCTGTTAACTAGAAAAGCTGAAGGGCGTCCGCTTAACCCGGAAGATTACGATAAACTCAGCGGATTAATTGATCGCGTTGAGAGCTTCTTATCCACTTACGGTAAAGAAGAGGAAGAAGCAGAAGTAACAGTATCAGATGATGAGCTGCGCTTGCGGGAAGAGCTACCAGAAGAACTGACCACTATTCGTATTCTTGAGTCTGATCTGAATAGCAATTTAGCAGATATTCTCAACGAAGCTGGGTTCAATACAATTGCTGATTTATCCGTTGGTTTAAAACTGCATCCTGACGATATTTTGAAACTACAGGGTATTGGTCCAAAAGCCATGGCAGATATTGCGTTGGTTGTAGATTCTTGCTTACAAAAATATGCGCCAGCAAAACCTGAAATTGAGGTTGATTTGGCTGCAGAAGAACCTGATACAGTGCTTGATGTCGAAACGGTTGAAGAAGCTGCTGCTCTAGTTGAAGAAGTAATCCAAATCGAAGAAAAAATGGCTGAGGAACCCGTAATTGAGGAAACCTTAACGAAAAAAGAACCTGTAGAAGAAGTCATCGAAGAAGAAATTTCCTTTGAAGAAATCTTCACGCTCAAACCGGAACTGCTTGACCCAATGAATATCAATCATGATTCTGAGGATGAATCCGATGAATCATTGAGTACGGCTGAAAAAGCCAAGAAGAAAAAACGAAAACACCAAACCATTGAGTACGATCCAGATGCCGATCTGGTCATCAAACACAAGAAACACAAACGTGGTGGCGGCGGTGAATGGGATTGGGAACTATAGCCTTCTCAGAAAGGGAATATGATGGGTACACAAACTAGGAAACCCAGGAAACATATACCCCAACGTACTTGTATTGGCTGTCGAGAAGTACAAGGCAAAAAATCAATGATACGTTTGGTACGCACGAATGACGGTGTTATCGTCGATTCAACCGGGAAACAGCCCGGAAGAGGTGCTTACCTGCACGTACAACAAGATTGTATATCAAAAGGAATAAATGGTGCGATTGCCCGCGCTTTAAAATCGGAAATAACTGAAGCAAACCTGAATCAGTTGAAAGAATTTCTATCTGATCACCTTAGTACAATGCAAGATGATGAAACAGAAAATCTATCAACAAAAGAAGACTGAATCAGGTGTGGCTGCAAGATCAAAGGGAAACCGGATTGCAGCCACCTTTTCCGTGAGGTAATTGTAAGGGTAGAAATTCATAGGAGGTGCATATGAGCGAGAATAATCAAACTGAAATTATTTTACCTGCAACTATAATCGTTCGCGATCTCGCAAAGTCCATTGACACCAGTCCCATTCAAATCATTAAGATTTTGATGGCCAATGGCGTTATGGCAAACATTAACCAACAAATTGATTTTGACACTGCTGCAATTGTAGCCAGTGAATGTGGTTATGAAGCAGTTTTAGAAGCAGCCGAAGAAGAAGATCTGCAAGAGATTGGAGAAATTCCCCATTGGCGTCAAATGATCTCAGAAGAAGATCCATCAAAGTTGGTTAATCGCCCTCCGGTTGTTACGATTCTTGGTCACGTTGATCATGGAAAAACAACCTTACTGGATGCGATACGAAACACACATGTTGCAGATAGGGAAGCAGGCGGCATTACCCAACACATTGGCGCTTACCAAATTGAAGCAAAAGATCAGAAAATCACCTTTCTGGATACACCAGGCCATGCAGCGTTTACTGCAATGCGTGCCCGTGGTGCTCAAGGTGCTGATATCGTAATCCTTGTGGTAGCTGCCAATGATGGCGTCATGCCACAGACCAAAGAAGCCATTGCTCACGCCAAAGCAGCCCAGGTACCCACGATTGTTGCGCTTAATAAAATTGACCGTCCCGATGCCAATGTTGATTTCACCAAAAACCAACTGGCTGAAGCCGGTATGGTACCAGATGAATGGGATGGCGATACAATGGTCATCCCGGTTTCTGCAAAAACAGGTGACGGTATTGATGATTTATTGGAAGCTGTTTTGTTGGTTGCTGAAACCAATGGTATCCAGGCTAATCCTGACGGCACGGTATTGGGTACTGTTATTGAAGCAGAAATTGCAAAAGCAAAAGGTGTTGTTGCAACGTTGTTAGTTCAGAATGGCACATTGAAGCTTGGTGACATCATTGCTGCAGGCACTACCAATGGTCATATTCGGGCCATGTTTAATGATCGCGGCAAAGCGATCAAAAAAGCTGGTCCTGCCACGCCTGTACAGATTATGGGCTTAAACGGTGTTCCAAAAGCTGGTGATCGCTTCCAGGTCTTCGATAATGATAAAGAAGCTCGCGCATTTACCCTTAATTTGAAAAATGCAGCAAAAATTAAAAAGCAATCGGCACCACGTGCCACCCTTGAAGAACTCTTTTTGAAGGTTCAGGCTGGTGAAGAGAAAGAGCTGCGTTTGATTATCAATGCTGATGTCCAGGGATCATTGGAACCCATCATAAATTCAATTTCTGATCTCGGTGCAAACAGTGAAATCAGTGTAAATATTTTGCGCAGTGCCACTGGCGATATCACTGAATCTGATGTGATGCTGGCGACCGCATCCAAAGCCATCATTATTGGTTTCAATGTTAAGGTTGATAATGCTGCAAAAGCGCAAGCCGCATCTGAACGCATTTCCATCCGTCTGTACAGTATTATTTATCGTCTGCTTGAAGATCTTGAAAAAGCGTTGAAGGGTATGCTTGAACCAGAAATGATCGAAACAATGGTTGGACATGCTGAGATTCGCGCCGTTTTCAATATATCAAAAGTTGGTAATATTGCCGGTTGTCGTGTAATAGATGGAGAAATTCATCGAAATGCAAAAGTGAGAATCACCAGAGATGATGAAGTTGTCTTTACCGGCGAACTATCTTCTTTGAAACATGAAAAAGATGATGTAAAAGAAGTGAAAACTGGTTGGGATTGTGGTTTAGCCTTTAAAAATTTCACTGAATTTGCTGAAGGCGATACTGTAGAATGTTATACTGTTCATAAAGCTAGTCATTTTTAGAGCGTAGCATGCCATCAAATATTAGAGTTGAAAGAATAGCAGGACGAATAAAAGAAGAATTATCAGAGTTGTTGATTTTTGAAATTAGAGATCCGCGTTTAACTGGTATTTTTGTTACAGACGTAAATGTAGATCGTGAATTATCCTATGCAAGTATCTATGTATCCGCATTAGAAGGTATTGAACGCAAGGATGATGTGCTGGCCGGATTAAATAGTGCAAAAGTTTTTATCCGTAAATATCTGGCAAAACATATAAACTTGCGCTCCTTTCCACAATTACGATTTTATTGGGATGCCACACCAGAAAAAGCAGATCAAATTGAACGTTTGTTATCGACGATCGAAACTGAGCCGCCAATTGATGAAAATGCTTTGAATCAGGAAAACTCAACCTCAAATGATGAACACGGACCAACAGATTCACGCTAAAATTAAGAAAGCACAAACAATAGCAATTGCAGCACACATACGCCCTGATGGCGATGCAATTGGCTCAGTATATGGTTTGGGAATAGCTTTACAAGAAGCCGGGAAAAGTGTGCAATACCTTTTCCCGGATGGCATCGCAACGCGATTTCATTTTATCTCCGGTGCAAAGAACTTTACCAAAAAATTAGAAACCCACGTTGATTTAACAATCACTGTCGATTGTGCAGATCTGGAACGTTGTGGTGGTGTTTTTGGCGACAGAAAAATTGATATCAATTTGGATCACCATAAAACCAACACGCATTTTGCTGAGATTAACCTCGTCGCCCCAGAATGCGCAGCCACTGCTGAACTGCTCACCCGACAAATGCCTGCATGGGGATTGTCTATCTCACAGCAGTCTGCTACTGCCTTGATGTGCGGCATTCTTACAGATTCTCAAGGCTTTGCGACCAACAATACCACCTCTGCTACGCTACGCTATACATCGGTTTTGATGGATGCAGGAGCAAATCTGAATGATATATACGATAAAACGCTCACTGAGAAGGATATGAAATCCGTTCGCTTGTGGGGATGCGGACTTTCCAAAATTAAATTTGAGGGAGGTGTCGTCTGGACTACAATTACTCAAGCTGATCGAAAAGAAACCAATTATTCGGGGAATGATGATGCCGATTTGGTTAATTTCATGGCTAACATCGCAGACGGATATGTTTATCTGTTATTCAATGAACAACAGAATGGAGAAACTAAAATCAGTTGGCGTTCCAAACCTGATATTGATGTATCAGTATTGGCAGAGGAATATGGTGGTGGGGGCCATCCTTCAGCAGCAGGTGCGGAAATTAAAGACTCTATTAACCGCGTGGAAGCTAGAGTTTTAGAAAGAACAAAATTATTTATTGAGGAATATTTTGAACATGTCATCAACCCTTCATAAGCAGAATCCACTGTTCAAAAAAATATTATTAGTTGTTGTTTATGGGGAGAGAGTATAAATGAATAAAAATAAAGATATCAATTTATCAAATGCAATTTCAGGTGTATTAGTTATTGACAAGCCGGTAGGGTTAACATCGCATGATGTTGTACAAATTGTTCGTCGTGGAACCAATATTCGTAGAGCAGGGCACACCGGTACTTTAGACCCACGTGCATCAGGCGTATTAGTGGTATTGTTGGGTCCAGCAGTTCGTTTGAGCGAATATGTTTCTGCCTCGGATAAGCGCTATCAGGCCATCGTTCGTCTGGGTGAAAGCACAGATACCTTTGACTCTGAAGGCCAAGTCATGAATGTCTCACCAGTTGAAATAACTGAAGACCGATTCAATGATATCCTATCCCACTATGTTGGAGAAATCGAACAGGTTCCGCCGCCGTATTCAGCGGTAAAAGTGCAAGGACGCAAAGCTTATGATATGGCGCGTGAAGGTGAGACCCCTGATCTAAAACCACGCAAGATTATGGTACACAATCTTGAATTGTTGGAATGGGAAGCTCCTGAAGCCGTGATTGATGTGTTTTGTTCCTCTGGTACCTATGTGCGCTCTTTGGCGCATGATTTGGGCAGAGAATTAGGTTGTGGCGCGCATTTAGTTGGCTTACGAAGAACAAAAAGTGGACAATTTACCCTCCGCGATGCCGTACCACTACGCAAATTGCGTGAAGCATTTGAAAATGGTACCTGGTATCAATACCTGATTCCAGCAGCAGAAGCCTTGTCTGATTGGTTCTCCATTGAACTTAATCAGGAACAACTTGATCTTGTTCAGCATGGTCACCGTATTCCAGGTGAAGGCGGCCAAGCAGGCATGTGGGCACGCGGAATCAGTGAACAAGGTGAATTGGTTGCTCTTTTTGAATTCAAAGAAGACACCAATGAATGGCAGCCGAAAAAGGTTTTCTTCCAGTAAATCAGATCGGGGGGATCTGAAAAAGAGAATAAAATAACTTAATATGCAGCAATATCATTCACTTGAGCAACTTGAACTAGAGTCCTCCTGTGTGACAATTGGTGTATTTGACGGTATTCACCTTGGACATAAAAAGGTGATTGAATCCATGTTGGCATATGCCAAAAACCAACAAATACCATCTGTTGTCATCACTTTTTCTCCGCACCCCGCTTATGTGCTTGGAAAAATGCAACATCCACAGAATTTATTGGATGCCGACATAAAAACAGCACTGATTGCCTCGCTGGGTGTAGATTATCTCATCACTATCCCTTTTACTACAACTTTTGCTGCTATTGAAGCAGAACAGTTCGTCACGCAACTCAGTCAAAAACTGAATATGAAAACCCTGGTTACCGGTCAGGATTTTGCATTAGGCAAGGACCAGCGTGGTAAAACAAGTGTTTTACAATCCTTAAGCCATCAACTCCAATTCGCTCTACACCAAATTCCGGAAGTGGATAATGCCGGAAACAGGATTTCTTCGACTTACATTCGCAAACTAATTGCCGATGGCAGAATTGGCGAGGCCAATCATCTGCTCGGTCGCTACTATCATTTTAGTGGGGCAATTGTAGATGGAGATCATCGTGGCAGGCAATTCGGTTATCCGACCGCCAACCTGATCCCCGATAAGGATCGACTATTGCCCAAATTTGGAGTCTATGCAACATTTGTACACTGTCAAGGACGCATCTTACCGGCAATCACCAATGTGGGCTACCGCCCTACTTTTAATCAGGATGAGTTAAACGTTACCATCGAAACATTCATTCTGGATTTCCAAGAGACGATATATTCCCAACCCATGGATTTGTATTTTGCAGCATTTATTCGCCCGGAGATGAAATTTTCATCTTCCGATTTGTTATACAAACAAATTGATCAAGATATTCTAAAAACACGTGAGATCTTAGCTGATGCCAAACAAGAGAAGAATTTATTTATTGGATCCACAGGAGTTCTCTCCTGAAACCATAGCGGTTGCATTTGCAAAAACATCCCGCTCGCCGGAATCATTCGACGTAATCGCAGCAGAGCTTTCTGACGAAAAAAGCGCTCAATTTCATGAGAAGTGGGTCGTTGGATACGGACATTCCTCGGTTGCAGAACATGCAATTTTGCATATTGCAGTTGAAAATATTTCTCGTTTGGCCATTGAATGTCTGGAAAGCAATCGTTTAGCATCCTACACAGAAAAATCCAGCCGCTATCAGAAATGGGATAGTGATAGTTTTCATACACCACAGGAATTATTAGATCATCCTTTGCTGGAAACCTATCAAAACCTGATTAAGGGTTTATTTGAACAGTATCAAACCTTTCTACCCAAACTCGAACTGGTAGCAAAAAAACATTTTCCTCAAAAAGAAGATGAATCAGCAAAAATCTGGCAGCAGCGCATCCGTACGAAATATATTGATGTTGCGCGGTTTCTTCTTCCTGCGGCCTCTCTAGCAAATGTCGGCGTCACCATTAACGCCCGCGCATTAGAACATGCCTTGCAAAAGATGTTTGCTCATCCCCTGGCAGAGGTACGCCACATGGGTGATGAAATCCGCAAAATCTCCCAAAGCGAAGTGCCCACATTGGTTAAATATGTTTCAGCCGCAAAACACTTATCAACAGCAGAAAAAGCTTTTGCCAATTTACCTGTGGTCACTGATTCAGATAAATCATCGGCTAATTGTCAACTTGTCGCCTGGGATGCTGATGGCGAGGAACGTATCCTAATTGCTGCACTTTATCGATATCAACCGGTCACCTATCCGCAGGCAAAATTGACTGTACAGCAGATGTCAATAAATGAGAAATCTGCTTTGATAAAAGATATACTGGAATTGCCCGATAAATTTGATATCCCCATCCGCGAATTAGAACATGCTTCACTGACCTTCGATATGATTCTGGATCAGGGTGCATATTTTGAATTAAAACGTCACCGTATGATGACTCAATCCCCCCAAGATTTAACACCTACCTGGGGATATACCACGCCAAAATGGATTTATGAGGCTGGTCTGGCTGATGAGTATCATCACAGCATGCAAGAAATCATTAAAGCATACCCTTTATTTGAAGATCAATTCCCTGGGATAGGATCATACCTGATGCCCAATGCCTTCAATCGAAGGCTGCTCATCACAACAAATTTACGTAGTATGCTTCACCTGGTTAAATTACGCTGCGCCAAAAATGCACATTTTTCTATACGCAAAAGTACAGAAATGATGCTGCAAGAACTCAAAAAAGTTTACCCGAGCATGGGCATATATTTTGAAAAATACTCTTGTCAAAACTGGCAGGAAATAAATCAGCAATATTTTGGATAATACTTATGAACATAAAAGATTTTTTTTGGAACACGAATGAAAAGCGCCTGCGGGCAGTATTTCGATTGTTGGCACAAGCCGTAATATTTGGTGCCTTACTTCTTATCTTGGGGCTGGTCGCTGGTATTCTCCTATTTGCTGCCAACTGGATATTAACGGATACAATTGCCTTTTCTTTGTTTAGCAACGTGCTTAATATCATCGTCATGAGTGGTGTATTTCTACTTGGACCACTCATTGGTGCTCGCTGGATCGACAAACGAAGTCTAACCTCGCTCGGATTTTCTTTTTCGAAACAATGGTGGAAGGATATTGCCTTTGGTTTGTTCCTGGGTGGGTTTTTAATGCTAATCATCTTTCTGGTTGAACTAAGCTTTGGATGGGTAAGTGTTGAAGGTTTCTTCCGTCAGGATGCTGGTGAATATCCCTTTATCATTGGATTGGTCATCGTTTTGTTCCAATTCATCATGGTAGGTATTTATGAGGAGACTTTCTTCCGTGGTTATCTCCTAACAAATTTTTCTGAAGGTTTCACATTTATCAAAAACCAAAAAGTGGGTTTGATTGTCGCATATATCTTAACTTCAAGCATATTTGGCATCATGCATATGCTGAATCCAAATACAACTCTGATAAGCACTTTAAATATTACATTGGCTGGTTTATTTCTAGGGTTAGGATATGTACTAACGGGAAATATTGGTCTCTCGATTGGTATTCACATCACCTGGAATTTCTTTCAAGGGAACGTATTTGGTTTTCCGGTTAGCGGGGTTTTCAATCCCTTCTCGTTCATCGATAGTGTACAACACGGGAATGAATTAATCACAGGTGGCGATTTTGGACCTGAAGCCGGTCTGATGGGTATAGTAGCCATGATTCTCGGTACGATGCTTACTTTATTATGGGTCAAATGGCAGTATGGTGAAATCAAATTCAAAATACTGGAAAATTTCATTAAACCTATTGAAGAACCTGCCCTGGATTTGGAAACGGATTGATTGAAAATTTGATCATAAAACTCCCTCTATCGATGAGGGAGTTTTTTTATTCAGAATAATTTACTAACGTCAGTTGATTCATCGTGCGGATCAGCATCTCTCGCATTGGATAGCGATCCAAAACCATATGGGGAATTTGCCCCAAAAAAATCAAGGATATTACCCCATGTACTTGCCCCCATATGACGACGCCCAATAACTGGGGCGTCTCTTCGCGCAGGATTTTTGCCTTCTGACAAGCTTTCACGATATCTACTACCAAAGCAAAAGTGCGTTGTGAAACCTCAACAAACTCAGGATAATCTTTTTCCTGTTCCAGTACACCCGAGAACATGATTTTAAAACAACCCGATTCCTGACGGGCAAATTGAATATATGCCCAGGCAGTCTCAATCAATTGTTTGTGTGGATTCCCTTTTGCTTTATCAATGGCATCAGACAGGCATTGATAAAGTTTTCGATAGCCTTCTGTTGAGATAGCAGCAATTATGGCTTGTTTATCCGTGAAATGAGCATAAGGGGCAGCATGGCTTACCCCCGCCTGCTTGGCAACCTTGCGTAAACTTAATCCTGCCAGGCCTTCATGTGTCAGTACCTCAATGCCAGCTTGAATCAATGCATTTTTTAGATCACCATGATGATATTTCTTTACGTCCATAAGGATATGGTAAAACAGTATCTTGACACTGTCAAGTTTTAATTGTAAAATCTTTACAGTGTCTAGTTTAATTCAGGAGGTCACTTTTTATGTTTGAGCAAGAAAAACAGCTCATTGTTTCAACCGCTCAGGAACTGGTCAAGAAAGGCTATCTGATGGCCACCGGGGGCAATATCTCATTACGTCTCCCAGGAAACAAATCCTTTGCTGTCACCCCATCCAATGTTGATTACATGACAATGACCTCCGATCAAATTTGTATTTTGGATTTTGATCTGAAGCAACTCGAAGGTGATTTACCCCCTTCTGTTGAAGCCGGTATGCATTGTGGTATTTACATTACCCGCCAGGATGTAAGTGCCATCGTTCATACACATCAGGTTTACGCCAGTGCTTTAACGCTAATCAAGAAACCTATCCCTGCCCTCTTTGACGAGCAGGCTCGCTTCTTAGGGCGTCAGGTGGATATCATTCCATATGGCCCTTCCGGTACAGGCATGTTGAAAAAAACCGTCGCTAAACATGTCAAAAACAAAAACAATGCCTTTATGATGCAAAATCACGGCGCATTAATTTTTGGCCACGACATGGAACGCGCTATACACAATGTTGAAATCCTTGAAAAATGTTCTCTGGCATATCTACTGGCCTTATGTACAGAAGAAAAAGTCAGCAAAATCCCTCTGGCCATCCGCGAAATCGCATTTAATAAACTGAAAAAAGATCAGAAAAAAATCATTGATGGCGAAATATCAACCTCAGGTGAATAATACAGTTAAGTAGGATGTAATAATGAATACACAAGCATACGCAATTTCAAAATATCCCGACGTAGAAGATGTTTACCGCCGGCTGAATGCTCTGATCAGTCAGCCTTTGCGACCGGTTAAAGCGGAAGTAATGCAGCAATATCTGGATTACTTCAATACAAAATGCAAAAAATCAAAAGAATTAACCGACAACGCCAAGAAATTTATCCCAGGCGGTGTGCAACACAATTTAGCCTTCAATTATCCTTTCCCGATTGCCATAGAAAAAGCTGAAGGGGCTAAATTGGTGGATGCAGATGGTAATGAGTATATCGATTTTCTCCAGGCTGGCGGTCCGACGCTGCTGGGCAGTAATTACGCACCTGTTCGTGAAAAAGTAATGGAAATGCTGCAAAGCTGCGGCCCAGTCACCGGATTGTTTCATGAATATGAACTTAAACTGGCTGAAGAGATCACCCGCCACATGCCGGCTGTTGAAATGTTTCGTATGCTTGGATCTGGCACTGAAAGCGTAATGGCTGCTATCCGAGCCGCGCGTACCTATACGAAAAAGAAGTGTATTATCAAAGTTGGCGGTGCCTATCACGGTTGGAGTGATCAGATGGTTTATGGTCTTCATATTCCTGGCACAGGCCGTTTGGAAGCTACTGGCATTCCCCTTGGTGCTACACGTAAAACAAGCGAATTCTTCCCCAATGCCATTAATGCGCTGCGCCGTCACCTGATTCTTAACCTCATTCGCGGCGGTACTGCGGCAGTCATCGTGGAGCCAATCGGCCCTGAGAGCGGCACCCGCCCTGTTCCTTTTGATTTCAACCAAATGGTCCGTGAATTATGTGATGAATTTGGTACTTTGCTCATTTTTGATGAGGTTGTATCAGGTTTTCGTATTGGCTTGGGTGGTGCCCAGGGCTATTTCGGTGTCAAACCGGATCTGACTGTGTTTGGCAAATGCGTTACCGGTGGCTACCCCATGGCAGGTGGTGTTGGTGGTCGGCGCGATGTGATTATGATGTTTGCTGCTGGCATTGGCGGAATCGGTGAACGCGCCTATATCGGCGGCACTTTATCTGCCAATCCGCTCTCCTGTGTGGCAGGATATCATGCCATCAAGGAAATGGAACGCACCAACGCCCCCGTCATTGCTGGTCTGGCTGGTGACCGCCTGACTGCCGGATTACAGGCTTTGATTGAAAAATACAGTCTGCCGTTTGTTGCCTTCAATCAAGGCTCCATTGTCCATCTGGAAACGACCGGTGTCATGCTGCTGGATTTGCGCCATCCCTTGCGCCTGGCAAAAGAACTCAAACCACGCAAACATATGATGGAAGAGATGGGCGCAGCCTATATGGCCAATGGCCTGGTGACCCTGGCAGGCAGCCGCATGTATACCTCACTGGCCGATACCGATGAAATCATCGATGACGCACTGGCTCGTTTTGAAAGTGTCTTCCAAAATATTGTGCAATAATCAAACAGGCAGGAAGGATTTCTTCCTGCCTGTTTGATTTTATTAATCATACGTTTCATGTAGAATGAAGCACACTTATTACCCAAACTATGGGTTATATTCATTGAATCATTTTCATCAAAACTCACTCCATCTGAAGGAGCACTAATGGAAAAACAATACCGCTTATATGGTTACCGTTGGGTTGTATTAGCCGCTTTTATGTTTGTTAATCTTACAATTCAAATCCTGTGGATCACCTATGCCCCCATCACCGGCCCTGCAGCCTTGTTTTATGGCGTACAGGATCAGCAAATCGGTTTATTATCCATGACGTTTATGATTGCTTTCATACCGTTATCCATCCCGGTTTCCTGGATGATTGACACATTCGGATTCCGTCCGGCAGTGAATTTGGGTGTTATTTTGATGGGCGTCTTTGGTTTATTACGTGGGTTTGCCGGAAGTAATTACAATCTCGTATTATGGAGCACCATTGGCATTGCCGCTGCCCAGCCCTTTTTATTAAATACATGGACTAAAGTACCTGCGAATTGGTTTTCAATTGAAGAAAGAGCCACAGCCGTAGGGTTAATAACACTGGCAAGTCTGGTTGGAACTGCATTGGGTATGGTCCTTACACCCTTGCTGCATGAAAGCATGAGTATTCCTACGATTCAGATTATCTTTGGTGGTATTGCTGCGTTTTCTTCTTTGCTATTTATAATACTGGCAAAAGAAAAACCGGCTACACCTCCCTGTCCTCCCGGAGAGGATGTACGCGCTTTAATGCTGGATGGTTTAAAAAGTGCTTTAAAAGTGAAATCATTCTGGCTGTATTTATTTATCTCGTTCATTGGTCTAGGATTATTCAATGGTATCAACACCTGGGTGGAGAATATTATTCGTCCACGCGGATTTACGCCTACGGATGCAGGTACGCTGGGTGCTTTGATGTTAATCGGCGGCGTATTAGGTGCCGTAATCATCCCCCATTTCTCCGATAAACAGCATAAGCGTAAACCATATATCCTTTTGGGATTTGTCCTTTCCATTCCAGGATTACTGGGTATCGCCTTTGCCACACAAGCCTGGTTATTATTCCTCTCAGCATTCTGGTTCGGATTTTTCCTGATCAGCGCCAATCCGGTTGGTATGCAATACGCAGCAGAAGTAACCCATCCCACTCCCGAAGGCACGTCCAATGGGCTAATTCAATTATTTGGACAGGCATCTGTCGTATTTGTGTATATCATGGAAGTGGTCAAAACCTCTGATGGCTCATTTACACCAGCATTGCTGTTGGCTGTGGGATTGCTCATCATCAGTGCCCTGGCAATCACTCAAATGAAAGAATCTCAAACGGTATAAAATGGCAATGGACGCTCTTTATTTAGCTATCGATTTAGGGACTTCCGGCATGAAAACTGCGCTTATCCGTACGGATGGCACGGTAGTAGGCTGGGAAGCCTATCCGGTTAAACTGATTGTCACCGCAGACGGTGGATCCGAACAGGACCCCAATGAATGGTGGCAGGCCTTTATAACAACGACAAAAATCTTACTCAGGAAAAATCCACAGGCCAAAAACAAAATCATAGCCATTTGCTGCTCCACACAAGGCGAAGGCACCATTCCGGTTGACCGGCAAGGGAATCCGCTAAGCAATTGTATTCTGTGGATGGACATGCGTGGAGCAGAGAACCTGAAAAAACAACTGGGGGGACTGATTAACATTGACGGCGCAAACTTCCTGAAAGTATTGCGTTATATTCAGCTGACTGGCGGCATGCCCTCCATGACCGGCAAAGATCCAGCCGGACACATGCTCTACATTCGTGATCAACATCCCGATATCTATGCGCAAACATACAAATTCCTCAACGTGCTCGATTATCTCAATCTGAAATTGACTGGTGAATTTGTGGCCTCTTTTGATTCCATCGTCACGTCATGGGTGACTGATAACCGAAACCCTGATGATATAAATTATCATCAGGGTTTGATCAACACTTTGGGTATTGATGCGGACAAATTACCAGAAATTGTCTCCTGCCAGGCTGTTATTGGCAACCTGCAAAAAGAAGTAGCTGAAGTATTAGACCTGCCGCAATCCATCAAGATCGTTGCTGGGGCCATTGACAATACCGCCGCCGCCATCGGTGCCGGTGCCGTGAAAGACTATCTGCCCCACTTGTATATTGGAACCTCATCTTGGGTGGCAGCCCATGTACCTTACAAAAAAACCGACATCGCTTCCAGTATGGCGTCCATTCCTTGTGCCATGCCAGGTAAATACTTGCTGACTGCCTTACAGGCCACGGCAGGTGGAAATCTAACTTACTTGCGGGACAACATTTTGTATCATCAAGATGAATTACTTCAGGAAGCGGATGTGCCCGATATTTTCAAGGTGCTCGATCAGATTGCGGAACGCGTGCCACCTGGATCCAATGGCGTCATATACACCCCCTGGATTTGGGGAGAACGTGCTCCGGTGGATGATCGGGCTGTCCGCGCAGGTTTGTATAACATCTCCTTGAAAAATAATCGCGAGGATATTATCCGTGCCTTTCTGGAAGGGGTTGCCTTTAATACCAACTGGCTGATGAAACCGGTCAACAATTTCCTCAAGGAAAAACCCCGTAAGATTCATATTGTAGGCGGCGGGGCGCAATCCCCGGTTTGGTGCCAGATCTTTGCGGATGTGCTTAATTTGCAGGTCGTTCAGATCAGTGACCCCATTCAGGCCAATGCTCGCGGTGCTGCCTGGATTGCAGCAGCGGGAATGGGAGAAATTGACTTACAGGATGTATCCGGGTTAGTAAAAATAAATCAGGTATATCATCCCAAGCAAGAAAATTGCAAAATTTATGCTGACAAATTCAGGATATTCAAGAAAATATATAAACAAATGTCCCCGATTTACAAATATTTGAATGGATAATGAAACACTCATCTGGGGAAATAGCAGGAAGTATTGCTTTCCTGCTGTTTTTTTATCATTGCACTGATTCATCCGCGTTGTTAACCGAAATTATGTCACAATCCATTTCCTTTCTTCGGTATAATGATTCCAAATATGATACTGGTCGAAAATAAAAAGGTGTACCTATGGACCATAATGAAAATAAACACCGCGCCATATTAACCCGTATCGCTCATCAGGCGATGATTGATCGCGGTTTGCAGCCCGACTTTTCTGCAGCAGTAGAGAAAGAATTATCCCGCATTTCTGGCCCGGCTGAACAGGATGGTCAAAAACTGCGAAATTTGAAGCATTTATTATGGTCTTCTATCGATAACGATGATTCACTGGATATTGATCAGCTAACCGCCGCTGAGATTCTCCCGGATGGCAGCACCATCCTCTATGTAGCCATCGCCGATGTGGATGCCCTGGTCAAGAAGGAAAGCGCTATTGACCAACACGCCAGCCACAATACCACCTCAGTATATACGTCAGCCGTAATTTTCCCCATGCTGCCCGAGCAATTATCCACTGGATACACCTCCCTGAATGTTCAATCGGAACGTATTGCGCTAGTGATCGAGATGCACATCAATGCTAATGGTGTACTCGTTGATGAAGATGTTTATCGTGCTGTCGTTTTTAGCCATGCCAAACTGGCCTATAACAGTGTAGCTGCCTGGCTGGACGAGAAAATTGACACGCCGCAAGCTATTTTAGCGGTGAAAGGCATGGCGGATAACATTCGCCTGCAAGATACCGTTGCACAACGCATGCATCAATTCCGGCATCAGCAAGGGGCTCTCAGCCTGGAGACGATTGAATCACATCCCCTGTTTGTTGGTGATCAATTACAGGGGCTGGAAGTGGATAAAAAGAACCGTGCCAAGGCCATTGTGGAGGATTTTATGATCACAGCCAATGGCGTGGTGGCACGTTTCCTTAGCCGTAATCAGTTTCCATCCATTCGTCGTGTGGTGCGTTCACCCAAGCGTTGGGAACGTATTGTTGAATTGGCAGCCGAATACGAATATTCATTGCCCGAAACACCTGATTCCAAAGCACTGGAAAAATTCTTGACCTTACAGCGTAAGAAGGATCCCCTGCGGTTCCCGGACGTATCCCTCTCGGTGATTAAACTTCTGGGTGCAGGAGAATATATGGCCGAACATCCCGGGGATGAAGCACCAGGACATTTTGGCCTGGCGGTTAAGGATTATACCCACTCCACTGCACCCAACCGGCGTTTTACGGATTTGATTACGCATCGTTTGGTAAAAGCCGTTCTGGACCAACAACCTAATCCTTATAGAATGGTAGAACTGGAAGCCCTCGCTCGACAATGTACTTTGCAGGAAAATGCCGTCAATAAAGTTGAACGGCAAGTCAGCAAATCGGCAGCCGCATTATTGTTTGCCTCAAAAATCGGAGAAGAATTCAACGCCATTGTGACCGGTGCAGCATCAAAAGGAACTTGGGTGCGATTACTGGACATTCCTATAGAAGGCAAATTGGTATCCGGTTATGAACACGTGGATGTGGGTCATCGTGTTCGGGTGCAGTTGGAATCCGTGGATGTAGATCGCGGCTATATTGATTTCAAGAAAATCTAGGGGAACAGTATGAGGATTTTATTCTCACTTGAGCATCCCCTAAAATCAGCAATAGGATGGAAAAGGAGGAAAAATGGAGAACAATTTTGAATTAACGCAGGTTAGCAATAACACCGTCATAGGTAGTCATGAAGCCGGTCGGTCCAATGCCGGAGCCGTGATTCTCAAGGATTTTATCGTCGCCATGGATTGCACGATGTGGCCTCGTACGGCTCGCCTGTTCCGCGAAAAATTGGAAGATCAATTCCAATTACCCGTTAAATATCTTTTTGTTACACATTCTCATGGAGATCATGTCATGGGACTGACTGCCTTCAAAGACATAACCATGTTTAGTTCTGCCCAATTGCAGGAAAGCCTTTCCCGTCGAATGCAAAACCAATGGACCCCGGAACAAATGGAAGAAATGAAAGGGTCAGGTCTTGCACCCGCAGATTGGATCGATGAAGTGGAGTTCATTATTCCACCCATCTTATTTCATCAACATATGGAAATTCTCAATGCACAACAGAATATTGAATTTCATCACAGCGCCGGACATGCGGATGACTCCGCCTGGGCATATTTTCCGGATGAGAAAGTGCTCTTCAGCGGTGATCTGATTTTCGCCAATATGTTCCCTTACGCCGGAGACGACACCTGTGATCCCGAAAAATGGATGGCTGTTCTACGCACATGGTTGGACATGCCTATTGATAAATTGGTGCCCGGTCATGGTCCGGTGATGGGATTGGAAGTGGTTGAGCAAACACTGAAATTATTTGAGCAATTGAAAAAAAATACCAAGGATGTGATAGCCAAAAACGGTTCATCTGAGGATATAAAAATACCAGATACTGTTGAGATCAGTGATGAGAGCCAATGGATGGTCAAGAAAACACTGGATCATTGGATTCAATTTTATGCTAAAAACAATAAACAACATGTTTAGACAATTTGGGTATTGACAAACGCTCATTATTCCTTATAATCAAAAACAGTTAAATATTCAAAAAACTTTGAAGAGGACTAGTACGTTTTCTCAAGGCGGCACAGAGAGCAGAGATTGGTGAGAACCTGCCCGTACAAGAAATCCGAATGGACCTCGGAGTTGCAAGGTGAAATAACAGTAGCCTTCGCCGGAACAGCCACCGTTATCAGGGCTTAGGATATATCCGTTATTTCAACGGCGTATCTAAAAAAAGTGAGACTGGCTTAACCTATTTTCCCGGGTGTTTCATCCGGGATTTTTTTGTTAATAGGCGCTGCAAGGTAGTCTAAGTTGGGTGGTACCGCGGATTAAACGTTCGTCCCTGATTGGGATGAATGTTTTTTTGTTTACATAGGCAAAAACTTGAGCAAAGCTCAGACAAATAGAAGGAGATAAGGAAATGAACCAGAAAACTCGATTCACACTCACGGAAAATGATATTCCAAAACAATGGTACAACATCAATGGCGATAGCCCCATTCCCCCTGCTCCGGTACTGCATCCGGTAACCAAGGAACCCGTTACACCGGAGTTTCTTAGCGTACTATTCCCTATGGCATTGATCGAACAGGAAATCAGCTCGGATCGTTTCATCGATATTCCTGAGGAAGTGCAGGATGTCTATAAACTCTATCGGCCCACACCTTTGATCCGTGCATACCGCTTAGAGAAAGCCCTGGGTACTCCTGCGCATATTTATTACAAGTACGAGGGCACCAGTCCTTCCGGCAGCCACAAAATCAATACTGCCATCGCCCAGGCCTACTACAATAAAATCTCAGGCATCGAATCCCTGACCACCGAAACCGGTGCCGGTCAGTGGGGTTCTGCCTTATCCATCGCCTGCAGTTTTTATGACATGGCACTGGATGTTTATATGGTTAAGTGTTCCTACCAGCAAAAACCCTATCGCCGTATCCTCATGGAGACCTTTGGTGCCAATTGTTTCGCCAGCCCCACCGATCGTACAGATACAGGACGAGCCATGCTGGCAGAAGACCCCGATTGCCCAGGTTCATTGGGGCTCGCCATCTCGGAAGCAGTGGAGGTTGCCGCGAAATCCAATGGCAAAATCAAATACAGCCTGGGATCAGTATTGCATCATGTACTCATTCATCAATCGGTCATCGGTGAAGAATGTCTGAAACAAATGGATATGGCCGATGAGTATCCGGATGTCGTTATCGGCTGCGTCGGCGGCGGCTCCAACTTTTCTGGTATTGCTTTCCCATTCCTACGGGAAAATCTGCGCAATGGTATGAAAACCCGTCTAGTAGCTGTTGAACCTACAGCAGCGCCAACACTTACCCGTGGCCTGTATTCGTTTGATTATGGGGATACCGGCAAAATGGCCCCTATTGTCAAGATGCATACCCTGGGACATTCCTTCATACCTGCTCCAATTCATGCCGGTGGCTTACGCTATCATGGAATGGCACCCACGGTTAGCTCTCTCTATGATGCCGGATACATTGATGCTGTGGCTTTACCGCAGATTCGTGCTTTTCAGGCCGGTCAGTTATTTGCTAAATCCGAAGGTATCCTGCCTGCTCCGGAATCGAACCATGCCATCTGCGCAGCGGTTGATGAAGCACTGGATGCCAAAGAGAAGGGTGAAAAACGTGTGATCCTTTTCAATTTATCCGGTCATGGGCATTTTGATTTGGCTGCCTATCAGGCATACATGCAGGAAGATCTGGAAGATTTCGCCTGCACGGATGAGTATATTCAAAGTATTCCGGATCGACTTCCACAAATTGATCTCGATAAAATTGCTGCTTAATTTATGATATGGATTAAAGAACATGCCGGGTTGACCGGCATGTTTTGTTTTAAGCACATAATTGCAAAGTCAGTTTTAAATTATGATCCTTCAACTCAGCATCAGCAATGCTGCCCCCAATAAACGCCCATAATAAAGTCGATTTTTTCCATAGGGAATACATTTCAGTAAAATTACCCTTCTCTAACAAATTCGAAATAAATGTCTCAAAATGATCAATACACGATATTTGATGTAGGAAATCAACGCGGCAAATAATAACTAAATGCAAAGCATTATCCACAATGTCTACTTTTACTGCACACTCCTGATTGACTTCCATGAAATGCATCAGCGTCTTGATAATGCCTCTGAAAGACTCCTCAAAAAACAAACGATCAGTTAGGAATACTAAATCAGGTTCAACGATGCATTTCATACGGACTTGTGAACGCTGATTGGTACGCGTAAATACCGAACATATATGAGATATCAATTCTTCGATATTTTCTTCCTGCATATGCTTGTTTAAGCGATTGGCATACATTTTAAAGATCGAGTTTGGTACCAGTATGCCTTCATTTACGCGGTCCAAATTGTAAATCACTGTTTCTAGGCTCTGGGATTGCTGGGGATTGATATCCCCCAAAAACCCGTTGGTCAGCAAATCTGAATAGCCACGTATGGCTGTCATTGGATTCTTCAATTGATGAGAAAGCTGCGACACATAACTCGAAATCACAGTCAATAAATCCTCATTTGTTGCGGGTGACTTTTCTTTTGATGGGTTGGTTAATAAATTCACCATGGAAAATAAAACCATTCTCTCATATGCATATCCGGCTAGTTTGATAACATCCAATAATTCTGTTTGTTTGGCCTGGGCTTGGTTTATATCCTTGTATTTGATAACAAACCAGCCTAACAAATATTCCGGATTGACAAATATTGCAGCAATTAAACAGTTCGCGTCTGAACAAAACACATCCAATGTTGATCCAACAGCGCCATTTTTCCACAACAACGTTTTTTTAAGCAATGGTTGCATTGTATCTTTGTTTATTCGAACGGCTGTCTTTGCAGGTTCATTAATGGATCGATACGTTGAAAATGGAATGTTCTTTACCCATATTTGTAATTTCTCTACCGCTATTATTCCTTCAATATTGTTTTTGAACTCATTAAAAAAATGTTCTTCCGTATGACATTCAAATAGTTCGTGCATATGCCTCCTTACTCCCTGGTGTTCCAATGCCTCCAATTTTATGAAGCAAACCGTTCACCTGCCCATTGCAAATTAAACGAATAATAAATTATTGAGAAATACTGTAAGATATGTTTAATTATATGTAAAATAAAAAAAAAGTTATGTAATTACCAGGTAAATATTAAATAAGATTCCTGCAAAATCACCCATTCTGCTTTTTTGGAAAGAATTTGCCGGATGATGTTAGGTTTGAAAATATCACGTGGTGCAATATGTTCAACCATTTTCCATATCCATATGAAGAAGAAGTTCACAACCTGGTTCTCGAACGTTTCCTTCCACCATATCATGCAAATGGCGTGAATCAGTGGCTGAAAACAACATGCCAATCCGGGGATATGCTTTTTGACGCATTTGGCTCACATCCACTATTCGCCCTTCAGACTGCCGCGCAAGGCTATACCGTTTTTGTAAGCAGCCATAATCCAATACTGAATGCCGCACTGCAAACATACGCCGCTGCTCCATCAATGGCGGATTTCAACAAGGCCCTGGCAGATTTTTCTACACTGAAAAGAGGGGATGAATTCCTTGAACACCTGATTTCACTCTATCAAACACAATGTCCTGAATGCAAAGAAATTACCCCAGCCTCAGCATACATCTGGCAAAAAAATGCCGCCCTGCCTGAGAAAAAAGTATTGTCATGTACGAAATGCAACGCATCAGGTGAGTACGACATCGATGCCTTTGATATTCAGATATTGGAAAAAATAGGCAGCGCAAAATTGCATCACTCAAGGGCATTATCCAGTGTTGTTGATCTGCATCACCCACAATATCATGAAATCGAACAAATGTTGGAAATCTTCCCCCTGCGGTCTTTGTACACCATCATCAATATGGCAAACCGCATCAAAGGGAACATAAAAAATGAACAAAGTCAACGCTTGTTAACTGCTTTACTGATAAATTTCTGTGATTTTGGAAATACGTTATGGGATCCTGAAAACAGTCATTTTCGTCCCAAACAGATTAACCTGCCGTCCACCTACAAGGAATACAATCCATGGTTGTTTATCATGGAATGGATTTCTGCCTGGAGGCAATTTGATAATCCCATTCCTCTAACCACCTGGCCGGATATTCCCGATCAATCAACCGGTGGCATTTGTCTAGTGCCGTATCGACTTAAAGAGAGTGCAGTATTGATTAAGGATATCCCGATAAAAGCAGTGATTGGATTAATCCCTCGCCCAGCCAATGCATTCTGGTCATTATGTGCCATGTGGAGTGGTTGGTTATTCGGTAAATCTGCTGTAAAAAATATGGCCTTTGCTTTTACCCGCAAACGCTACGATTGGAAATGGCATGCAAATGCCCTAGCAGTCAGTTTTGAATGGATCAATCATGCAATTGCTGACGATATTCCCAGAATACTGGATGTACCAGAGTTGTCCCCAGGGTTTATCAGCGCACTGTATGCAGCGGGGAATGCAGCACATTGGAACCACCAATCAGTGGTATTAAATGCAAACCAACAACATTTATATTCCCAATGGACAGGACCCAGCCAACCCATAAGCACATTGCAAAACAAGAAAACAAATCCTTATGAAAATGTTCAAAAAACAATTCGACAAATCAATGAGCCTGTGCAATATTTAAGTTTGCATAGTTCTGTTTGTGTTGATGAAATCAACACCAATCCCAAGCCGGAACCCGTTCAAAAGGAAGATTGCTATCAGAGAATTCAACAATCAGTAGAGTATAGTATTATCAAAAATCCAGCTTTGCTGCGCATCAATGATAAGTCTAAAGAGAAACAAAGCGGCTATTGGTGGATAAAAGCAGGTTGGGATTTCGATCACCGGTTAACTTTTTCAGAAGCACTGGAGAAACA
Source organism: Chloroflexota bacterium (assembly GCA_016838895.1). Classification (GTDB taxonomy): domain Bacteria; phylum Chloroflexota; class Anaerolineae; order Anaerolineales; family Anaerolineaceae; genus UBA5203. Next base: position 49,488 of record JAEKNU010000006.1, on the reverse strand, counting down.
AACCCATGAATATTTTATTCAGCATGGTTCGCTATATGAGCAGACTTTTTTCCAGGAAACCGCAGCACATTTCCCTGCATTATTCTCCCCTTCTAATGAATTGCTGCATGATTGTTTGCATGCTTATGGCAGTCCAGAAACAAATGGCTACTGGAAAATAAACGAGATGGATTTACCAGACAATCGTCAATCAAGTATTCAAGAGATTAAGCAGGATCTAGCCAATCTGGGAAAATCATTCGATTTTGAAATTCAAACAACAGATCAATCGATCTCTTGGAGTAATAAAAATAATACTCAATATGTGTTTTATATTTTGCCCACTGGTATTTGCAGTCCCTATTTATCATTAAAGGAATCGACCGATAAGAAAATCATTTCTATCATCTTTCCGGGTAGTAAATCAAAACTAATCCATCGCCGCCTAGAAAATGATCCACGGTACAAAAATGCTGTAACATACACCTACCTGATTAAATTCCGACACATTATTCGAGTATTAAACGAACATCCAACGCTTGGCCTGAATTTCTTTCTTGAATCATTGGATGAAGATAAGCCAGGTGCACAGGATATGCGTCAGATGAGTTTATTCGGTCTATAACTCAAGGTGTTGGCGTGAGCGTTTGTGTCGCAGTATTTGAGGGCACCTGAGTATTAGTTGGTGTTGTCGTATAAGTTGGCGGCAAGGTATTCGTTGAAGTCTGTGTTTCAGTCGGAGTGGGTGTAATCGTTGGCGTAGGTGTTGGTACAGCCAAATTCAAATGCAGGATTTTTTGCACGTAGGTCTCCGATTTACCATTCACACGTAAACGTAACGTCACCGTTCCGCTGGAAATATCCATCACATCCCATGTAAAAATTAATTCAGGCTGACTGTATTGCTCCTCAGTTTTATCGACCAATGTATGCCAATCATCCGGATCCGACCCTTCACCATACTCAAGTTTATAGTTCTTGAAATTGTCTCCGGCCTTGATAAATGCATATACATCTACCGGGCTGCTATTGATTGTCTGTCCTTCACTTAACCCGGCAAATAATATCTCCGGCTGTGAATCCGTCTCTTTACAGGCGCGATCCGGTTTATAGTAAACATTTCCTGAATACCCTATCTTATCCAACCAGGATTTACCCGCATCCGTATCTTCGACCCATTTTCTGCCCCACTTATCCTGAATATATAGAACATCGCGGGCGACAATATTCTCGGAACAATACGGTGATGCGATCAGTTTTGTCCAACTATCCATGGAGACACGCTGATATATATCTTCACTGGCCGGTAACGGCAATTTATCGAAGGCAAAATATTCGGTCGTTTGTGCCGGACACCAATCAGCAGGTTCAGCACCTGATAGCGCACACACCGTGCGTTCCTCAACACCACCGGGTTTTTTAAATCCTGCCGTAATGCCATCATAACGGGTTTCAATAATTTCCTTCATTACAGCAGCCCAAATGGGTGCAGCGCCTGTTAAACCGGATGTGTTTTGCATTGGAGTATAATCCGCATTTCCCACCCAGACGCCAACAACTATTTCGGGTGTAAATCCCATCGTCCAGTTATCGCGAAAATCATTGGTCGTACCGGTTTTTGCCGCTGCCTGGAAAGGTAGATTAATCACCGGATTCGGTCCAAAAGCAGGAATACGTGCATTGGTATCCGACAAGATTGAACTGATCAGGAAAGCGTGTTCTGCGCGTATTATTTGCTCACCTTCAGGAGGTGTGTATTCATAAACAAGGTTCCCTTGATAATCCGTCACCCGTAAAATCGCAACCGGAGGTATTTGTTTACCACCATTGGCATAAACAGTATAAGCTCCTGTTAATTCCAGTAAAGATACATCCCCACCGCCCAAGGTTAAAGCCAAGCCATAGTCATCGCGGGTCAAAGTCGTAATACCCATCCGTTCAGCAAAACGGATGAAGCCACCTGTGTCAGGATGATCAGGATCATCGTAGATACCAATATAGTCAAGGGTTTTGACTGCTGGCACATTGAATGAGTTGGATAGTGCAGCCCGTACAGTAACAGGTCCATGGAAGCGCCCATCATAGTTAACTGGTTCATAGGGATCTCGCGGGTCATCCGGATTACCAGAGGGCGGGAACTCACTTTCAACATCCCAGATAATCGTGGCAGGTGTCCAACCTTTCTCAAATGCAGCCGTATAGGTCAGCGGCTTCATCGATGATCCTGGTTGCCGCGGACTAACTGCCATATTCACCTGACCATCAATTTCTTCATTGTAAAAATCGGCTGATCCAACCATCGCCAAAATTTCACCTGTTTTGGGGAAAATAACTACCACAGCACCATCTGTGGCGTGATTCTCTGTCAAATTGGCGATCTGTTCTTTAACCGTTTCTTCTGCGAAAGTCTGGATTTCAGGATCCAGTGTCGTTTGTACAGTAAAGCCGGAGCGGTAAATAGTTTGTGCACCATATTCCTCTTCCAGCAGCGTGCGAATATACTGTACCCAATGCGGATATTTCATGATCGCTTGATGAGATTTGAACTCATAATTTTCAATCTCATGCAAGGCATCCGTAGCATTAATGGCATCCACACAAACCAGTTCCTCGCTGTTACTAACTTCAATACAACCCTTTTCCTGATTATAGTCATACATTAATACCAGAATTTGGGTAAAACGCTCAATCATTTCATCGCGATTCGTAAAAATATCATGTACTGCCGGCGCTTGTGGAATACCCGCAAGAAAAGCACTCTGACCTAAATCCAATGCCAGTGCAGATGTATCAAAATATGCTTCCGCTGCAGCCTGAATACCGTAGGAATAATTCCCATAATTGTTTTCATTCAAGTACAGTTCAAGAATCTCATTTTTGCTATAGATACGCGATATTTCAGCCGCTAAAACAATTTCTCGGGTTTTACGCTCAATGGATATTTCGAAGCGCTCTTCTGGTGAGAACAAAAGCTTTTTTGCCAGTTGTTGGGTGATGGTTGAAGCACCTGAAACAATATCCTGCCCGGTGTAGTTCTGCCACATTGCCCTGGCAATCGCTACCGGATCAAATCCAGGATGATTATAGTATTCTTTATCCTCGGTTGCGATTGTTGCAGCAACCAGATAAGGGGATATTTTATCCAAAGTTACATATGTCCTGCGACCTGCATTTGGATCATTGATCTCATACAAAAGGTCCCCATTGCGATCAAGAATTCTGGTTGTTTCAAATTGAGAAGCACTGCTTCTTAAATCCGAGTAATCCGGCAAGTCTGCTGCAATTGAAAAATACTTGAACACCAGAAATGTAATAATGCTAATGCCAATTAATGCCAGTACGAATAAAAAGCTAATCAGGATTTTCGTTATACATCCCGGATTCCATTTCTTATCTGATTTTCCATTTTCAGCATCTCCATCAGGTTTAGTTGTTTTCGAAGGCGGATTTATTTTCCGCTCAATTGGGTGAATTTTTTTTGATCCTTCTGCTTGCTTTTTTCTTGCTTCCCCGCCTTGGGATATGGAGGGAATTTTTACCGGCTTACTAATCTGATATGCAACCGGTGTCACTTGTGTCGCGTCTTGATCTACTTCGTCAAGAGGTTGGTTAAGGAAAGGTTGTTGTGTCTGCTTTTCCTTTTCCAGTAATTCAGGTGCGGGAATATATTGGGAGATCGTTGGTGGAATGGTCTCCTTATATTGATCAGATTGGCTATCCGGCGCATCCGATACTTCACCGTTTGAAACAAACCAATCCTGCTCATGTGCTAATTCTGGTGTATCATCAAGCGGGTCAATCGGTTCTTCATCCTCATCCAATTCACGATCCGTTTCAAAGATCATCCACTCGCCGGTTTGGCCAGATGTTCGTTTAGCACGGTGTTCGTAATTTAAAGCCGGCTTTTCCTGATCTTTGGATGCATCAGTTAAACGCCGCATACGATCCATCGGATCGTATTTTTCTTCTCCCTGGTTTCCGGATTGGGACTTTTCTTCTTCTGTCATTTTTTCTTCCACTCGCGTATATATTTTAACTAATTCTAGCACAATGGCTCAGGTTAGAAAATCATTCTGCGATTTAATTTGACATTCAGCCTGCAATTAATAAAATACATATCATGGGACTTTTTCGCAAAGACATTAATATTTCATCATTCACTTTATCTCCTGATTTACAGACATTGAGTAATCAGACATCCTTTCTCCTGAACTGGGATATAAACTGGTTATCAAGCAGCCCAAATGCGATATGCACAAATACTGTATTGCCAGATGCTCAGTTGCAAATCATTCAGTATCCTCGTTTTCTCATAGGACGAGAAATAATACAGGCACCGCAAGAGTTTCACCAATCAATTCAATTAACCAAACTCTTGCCAAATCAAGCTCAATTTATCTTTCAACCCTGGCCTGGAATAAATTTCCAGGTTGATGTTCTGGTTCAATCCCCTCAAATCTGTATCTCTCGATACGGGATCAATAATAGTACAGAGGAAGCACAGCAATTCACATTTGAATGGTTTGAAATGATTCAATCTTCGGGAAAAGTTCAATCACTGCCCTGGAAAAAAAATAATACAGTCGGATTATCAATTGAAGCGGAAGGTAATTTTCTATTATGCACGATTGTAGGTCCGACAAAAATAGGTCAGCATTCAATCACCTCAATGACACAATCAGCTCAGATTGAAGCAGGTGATGAAACTGAATTTTTCGTCATATCAACCTATGCCAGTTCGCTTGATGAATGTGCTGCACTGATCAATCAGTTTAATTTACATAATTGGGATGGCTACCTTGTTCGAAATGAATTATCACTGAATGCGGCGCAGATCCACATTCAGAGCCAAAATGCGGATTGGGATGCAGTTTTTCAGTTTTCTCAAATTCAAGCACAACGTCATTTATTTTTATCATCATCCAATGAGTACATCGAAAATAATCTGCAAGAACAGCATGATCAATCAAACATTGCACCAACATCTGCAATACAGCAACCCCAAAGTTGCAGTAAAACACTATTCCAATTAAAGCATCAATGGAATACGCTCGGTAGACAATACCCATTTGTGTTTCAAAATCAAGTTTCCCAGTACTTTGAATCACAGGATAATGATGGAAATCTAAATTGGTGCTACCCTGCACCTGCTACAAGCCTGGCGGGGATGGCTTTCCCTATCGCTGCTGATCTTGTTTGGCAGATATTTGAACAAACCGAGGATCTGGAATGGCTATCTGATTTATTCCCAAAACTAAGAAAATATCTACTGAGCTGGTTTTCAGAGGTAAATGATAAAGATCAGGATGGTTGTCCGGAGTGGCAAAATCCATATCAGGCGGGCATTGAAGATGCCATACTCTATCAGCAATATCCATTTCTGTTACATCCGTATATTTTTAGTCAGTTTGAACATCCGGGATTGATCGCCTTACTTGCCAATGAATTAAATATATTATCAAAAATTGCCAACATATTATCGAATCTTGATGAAGCAATGCTCTGGCGGCAAAAATCAGAATTAATGTGGCAGCATCTAAACTTATTCTGGAATAAAAAAGAACTGTCCTATCAAACCCTTGATTATTTCACCCATACCAATCTAAAATCGCAGAAATTGGGTCACGGCCTTGGTGAACAAAAGATAGAGGAAAATATTTCCCTTGATAATCCTGTTCGCATCCGTCTGGATTTATCTCTTGATGGTGCTTATACCAGGCCTGTGCGCATGATTCTGCATGGAAAATCAGGCCCCGTTTCTATCAAGGAGACGGTAAATTATACAAGCATCATCTGGATGCCTGATCAGGCTTCACTGATCAGTTCCTATACTTATACTCAGATTGAACAAATTGAGGTAATTGGATTAAAACCAGAAGAATCATGGACCATACAAACGTTGTATTATCCATACCATGATATTTCAATGCTATTACCTCATTTGTATGAGCGTCAACTTTCTAAAAAATCACATGAAAGTTTGTCTTTGCCTGCAATGAAGAACCATCTCTGTAAGTATGGACTTTCTACAATGTACTGTGAATTACAAGCCACCCCAAAACAAAGAATTGCATCCATCGCCTGGAATGGTTTGCTAATCGAAAAAATGCTTGATCTTGGTGATCTTGACTCGGCAGTGGAATTATTTAAGAAAATAACAGCTGCCTCGGTGCAACAATTACGTGATACACAATCCCTTTTTTCATATTTTGATTGCCAAACAGCAAATGGATATGGTGATAAAAACAGTCCATTAGGCTTATTGCCAAATAATCTCTTGTTAAACCTATTGGGCATAAAGAAATTGTCCACAAATGGGATAAATATTACACACTTTAATCCATTTACATCCATATTTACGGTACAATATAAAGGTATAAGACTAGTACTTAGGGCTGATTCAGTTGAAGTCTTTTTCAGGGGATTTATTACTCGTATTACAGAACCCGGAAATCATCGTATAAGTTTTTCAACGAATGTTGTAAAATAGATTTAGAGGAGTTTTATTTTTCATGCAAAGTGAAAGAAAGGATATCTTAATCGTTGCCGTTATTCAATCTCAGGATATGGATAATGCCCAAAGAGCATTGGAATCAATTGGTGCCTCAATTGAAGAACTGCCCAGTGTTGGTGGTTTTCTGGGCAAAAGAAATAACACCCTGCTGATTAAAGTATCTACTCAGGAAAATGATTTAGCGGTTGAAGCATTAAAACAAACCTGCCGTCAACGAATAGAATACATTGCTGTACCATTAGAAAGTGCGCCATTACCATTGCCCACGCCTACCCCCATTACAATTGGTGGGGCAACAGTATTTGGACTTGATATTGAACATTACGAGGAATTTTAAGGATGAAACTAATTATTGCGATCGTTAATGATTCAGATAGTGACAAAGTAACCCATGCATTAACCTCTGATGATTATCGGGTTACCTTCATTGCATCGACTGGTGGTTTTTTACGACGTGGTCATTCAACATTTCTTATTGGTTTGGAGGATGATCGAGTTGAAAAGGCAATTTCCATCGTTAAAGAAAACACCAACATTCCAGATGATCCGGAAAAGAAGAGAGCAACATTTTTTGTGCTCAATGTAAATCAATTTATCCAGATTTAATGATAACAAAATTAGTAATTAATGTGTTTTAATAATCAATTCGCAAGTTATTCCACCCGTTAAATCGGAAGACTTTTTAAAGAAGGAGATCGTATTATGGATTTTGGCCGTTCGTTTTCATTTGTGTTTGAGGACAGTGACTGGTTAAAAAAAGTGGGCATTATGGCCTTAGTCACGTTGATTCCTGTCATCGGGCAATTCGTTCTTATTGGTTGGGGCGCTGAGATTATTCGCCGAGTTGTTCGTGGTGCAGATACACCATTACCTGAGCTTGATTTTGGAGAACAATTAGGTGATGGATTTAAACTATTTGTCATTGCATTAGTTTACAGTTTACCAATCATTGTCTTATCCATTATCATGGGTGGCCTTACGGCTGTCGCAGCTTCAGTAATGGATTATGATACTGCACAGATCATTGGTGTCATTTCCTCAATATGCTTTGGTGGCATAATCATTCTCTATAGCATTGTATTGGTTTTGATTCTGCCAGCTGCTTATGGCAATTTTGCGATGAAGGGAAATATCGCAGACGGTTTACGCATTGGAGAGTTGTTTGGCTATGTTAAAAACAATATCTCTGCATATCTGATTGTATTGTTAGGCACAATCGTAGCCAGCTTTGTAGCCAGCCTGGGTAGTATTGCCTGCGGTATTGGTATTTTGTTAACCACAGTTTACGCCAATGCCATGATGATGCATCTTTATGGACAGGCTTACAAAAAATCAGTACAAGCCTAATCGCTTATCATATTTACTAAAAACAGCTCCGGCATGCCGGAGCTGTTTTCATTCTGCAAATTCCTGAACCTGATAAATTGAAACTTCATAATGCTGTTTTCGCCAGGCATCTGCGGCTACACCCATCTTTAAACACAAATGACCCAAAAATTCTTCCTTATTGGGCAGGCTTTGCCATACCTGCGGTAAAAATGTAGCTCTTTGCTTCCCTGAGGATAAAACTACACCATGTTCTCCCACTTGTAATTGGTTTAGCAGATCTTGTGAATTCTTATAGGATATTGGCTGGGGATGTGATAATAATGAGATCTCGTAATGCAAAGAAGTTAATTCTTCTTCCTGCACAGCAGGAAAACGAAAATCCCTTGTTCCCGCTGCAATGGCATGTTCCAAAACGTCCTGATATATGGGCTGATGAGCAACCAGCGTGCCGATACAGCCACGTAATTGCTCATTGATATGTAAAGTAACAAAGGAAGCGCCCTGTTGCTTTAAAGCTTCATCCAATGTCTTTGAATCAATTTTCAGGAGTTGACTTTCACGAACAAAATATTCAAGCGCCTTTCGGGCAAGTTGAAGAAGAACCAGTTGATTCTCTTGATTCACAATTTCAATCATAGTAGTTTCACCCTGCCATACTTACGATCAGTATATACAAGCGGGTCCCCTGTACCGTGTTTAATATCAAGGACTTCAGCCACCAGTAACACTGATTCAGCCATCTCATAACGATGAACTACAGAACATTCAAAATAAGCCAATCCATCTACAATCAGCGGCGCACCGCTACCCATAGAAAAGGTTTGGACGTCTTCAAACCGGCTGGATATAGCGGCACGCTTACCGGCAAATCGTTCAGATATCCATTGTTGATCATCGCTTAATATCGTAACTGCAAAAATCCCTGAATCCAATATACGTTGCAATGTACGCGTGCTTTTTGCCAGTGATACGGAAACCATCGCAGGATTCGCAGAAATAGACGTAAAAGAAGTTACTGTCATTCCATGGGGGCTGCCTTCATAAATACTGGTTACAATCGCAACACCGGCTGTCCAATGTCTCATAACTGCACGAAATTCATCTGCATTAATCATCAATTCTCCTGTAAAATAAACTTACAATGTTGATTCACTGATAAAATAAGATACACATATTATAGGCGTTATTACGATAGATTCTATCAGATTAATGGAATTCAAATAAAATGAAGCAACGTTCAGCAACCGAGCAAACTGAAAACAAAGCAAGAATGACATTCAATATGTTAAAAACCGCCCAGCAAATCATACTGGCTGGTGTGATCAGTGCAACCCTGTTTACTTTATGGACCCCCAACAATATATTTTCTAATCAATTATTCCGCGATACAATCCTATCTATTGAAATGAATCAACAGCAACAATTTCTGCCGAGCCCCACACCTCTGCCCCAAAAACGCATTGGTATTGTTGCCGGACATTGGGGAAATGATGCTGGTGCTGTTTGCCCCGATGGTTTAACTGAATTAGATGTAAATTTACGTATTGCAACCCTGGTTAAGCAATATTTAATTGAAGAAGGTTTTACCGTTGATTTATTACAGGAATTCGATCCGCGGTTGAGTCAATATACGGCGATGGCATTAATCTCAATTCACAATGATTCCTGTGATTATATAAATGAGGAGGCAACCGGCTTCAAAGTTGCCGGTGCGCTCTCAAATTCCTATCCGGAAAAATCCAATCGCCTAACCAGTTGTATGGCACACCGCTATAATGAAACCACTGGATTGAAATTCCACTATAATACCATTACAAACGACATGACCGGATATCATGCCTTCGGTGAAATGAATCCGGATACAACTGCAATTATTATCGAAACGGGATTTATGAATCTGGATCGTGATCTACTTACAGAAAATCCTGAATTAGTGGCAAAAGGAATTGTAAACGGTATTCTATGCTATGTCAGAAATGAACCCATCCCGGATATGAGTACAATAAGCGAATGAGTGAAAAATATCAGCAAAACGCCCAATATAAACGCTTAATCCAGCAATCATTACATGCATACAAGGCTGCTGATTTTTCTGAAGCACGTCAGCTTGCACAGCAGGCAGTTAATTTGTATCCTGGAAAGGAAGATGGCTGGCTGTTATTAGCCGCTTGCTCCCCACTAAAACCTCGTCTGGAATATTTACGTCGTGCATTGAGTATTGATCCACACAATCATCGCACGCGTGAGCAATATCGCCTCACAATGCAACAGCTTAATAATAAAAAAGACACATCCCAAAGAAAACAATCTAGCCAACAAAGAAAAAATATCAATTTACCTACTACCCCGTTTTCTCTTTCCATTTTCGCTGTCATCCCCTGGATTGTTGCCGTTTTCCTGTTTGGCAGCGGTTTTATATATTTTATGGGGAATTCAGATAGTACACCAACCTTCCACACCAATCCAATAGCCAAACAGGTTTATGCCGCATTATACCCAAGCAATACCCCCCTGCCGGTTACACCAACAGTGCCCTCAGCAACACCGACTGAAACAGCCACACCTACCTTTACTGCAACGGCTACTTTAACTCCAACATCCACCAGGACAAATACGCCAACCCCAACCCCAACCAACACGCCAACCCATACATTTACCCCTACCTTGTCCATCCCCGAAGCTGCTGCACTGGAAGATCGTTGGATCAATATAGTCATATCTGAACAAAAGGTATATGCCTACGAAGGCACGAAAATGGTTAACTTCTTTATTGTTTCAACAGGTGATTCGGATCATCCTACCATTCCAGGGGAATATCGTGTAAACATCAAATATGTCACAGATGATATGGCAGGTCCCGGGTATTATCTCTATGATGTGCCATACGTAATGTATTACCATAATGGCTTTGCCATCCACGGAACCTATTGGCATACCAATTTTGGTACGCCTGCCAGCCATGGCTGCACCAATATGCGTCCCGAAGATGCCGAATGGCTTTTTAATTGGGCTCCGCTGGGTACTTTAATTATCATCCAGGAATAACTACAAAAATTTTATATTCTTCTAATACTGCATCAACACGAAAGCTATGATTTTCCGTTTATAATAAGTATAGAATTATTCATTTTACTTAGTTGTAGGAGCGTGTGAATGGCTTACAAGCCGTTATTTGAAGGTTTAATATATGATGAGGTTGATAACCCCGTATCGGTATCCTATGTTGGCAGTGATCCCTGCTATGTGGTGATGGATGGTGGCTTTCATCGACATATTCCGACCGAGGGTGTGGATCGCCAGGTATTAAGCCAGATTAAAGATGGTTTGGATGGACATGAAGATCTCATTCTGGAACAAACCATGAAAATGATCGGACAAAATGATATTTTCACCAAAGCTATCATTGCCAATCAATTAAAAAATATAGATCAACAAATTGATCAATTGCTGGAATCTGGATTTCCTGAAGATGGTAGAACCTACATGGGCATGGTTGGGTTTAAGGTAATCATTAACTTCCACGGTGATGTGGTCCGGGTTGATCAACCCAGTGGTATTTCAGATGATGATTCCGGAGATTATTAAATCTTTGTAATCTTCAGATGTTATGGGACAATAATTGCGGAGGAATGAAGAATGACTTCAGAGTTAATTATTGACGTCAATGAAGCTAATTTCGAATATGAAGTTATATCCTACTCCCAAAACCTACCCGTTATTGTGGATTTTTGGGCAAACTGGTGCCGACCTTGTAAAACATTATCTCCTTTGTTGGAGAAATTGGTCTATGAAACGCAAGGGGCATTTCGCCTGGCAAAAGTAGATGTAGATAACAATCCAAATTTGACGATGCGCTTCGGTGTACGCAGCATCCCGACAGTTAAAGCAATTACTCAGGGTGAAGTTGTTGCCGAATTTGTTGGAGAGCAACCAGAAAATCGCCTGCGAGAATTTATCAAGAAGATTATGCCACCCAGTCAAAATAGTTTGGCACAAGAAAAAGCAGAAAGTTTCTTATATCTTCAAGATTGGTCGCAAGCCGAAAGCACCTTTCGCAGTGTATTGGAAAAAGAAAATACAAATCCCGGCGCAATCCTGGGATTGATAAAATCATTAATCCCTCAAGGCAAAATTCAGGAAGCATACAAATTATTGATTGGTTTTCCTGCCAGCCGCCAATTGGTTCAGGCTGAATTGGTACTTCCATTATGCAGCAGTATGCTTGACCTGCAAGACGGAAACCTAAACGGGGATCTGGAATTGGATGCCATGTTTAAAAACGCCATCCGTCTGGTAAATCTTGGTAATTTGGAAGCTGCAGTGGATGGATTGCTTGAGATACTGCGCAACGATAAACATTACAATGATGATATCGCCAGAAAAGTAGTGCTCAGTATTTTGGAAATTATGCACGAAGACAAACCGGAAACACGTGCTTACCGCGCTGAATTGGCATCCGTATTATTCTAAAAAAAAATCAGGGCTTTCGCCCTGATTTTTACTTCATCTCCTTTTTGAAATTCTCAATCATTTCTACAGGTGTCGGGTCGGCCTTATACAACATCGCCAAATAGAAGGCGATGTAATCTCCATACAACAAGGTGTTGAACATTTGCGCCAGAGGTTGTTCGCCTTTTGCATCAATCATGTCTGTGCCAAATCCCTCAACCATAAAACTCTTACGGGTTAATTCTGTTCTTAATTGATTACGCTGATGATCAAATTCTGACCGAAGGAAAATTGCCATCGTGGTCGGAATCAATTCTTCCGGATTGACCAATCCCGCCAAAGTATTGTGATTCGCTTCAGGTAAAAATTCAAATTGTGCCCATGCCTTTGCAATCTCACTGATCTGACCCTTCCAACGACGTGCAATGGGTGACATCCGCCCACAAGCAAAAACTGCAACCCAGCGATTTTGCATCTGACCAGCCATGCGTTTTGCGGGATTCTTTGGTGTAGGAATTTCCATTCCATAGTCTTTTTGCACTTCAGTCATGGATTGCACTGTTTGCAACACAATATCATTTTGATCAGAGACAATTCCCATTCTGGAAACAAATGCCAGCAAAATTCCAAATGAGTATCCAACAGCAGCGCGTGGTTGACCTTTATGATCAAACTTCCATAATGGCTTTTTATCTGCCTGGGCATACTGTGCCAATTTGCCACCGGTAGAAATACACAGAATCTGGCAGCCATTTTCTTTTGCCTTGGCATAAGCTGAGAGCGTTTCCTCGGTATTCCCTGAATGGGATGAAGCAATCACCAGGGTATGTGTTCCATTTGCCCAGGCGGGTAAATCATAATCGCGGTGCACGACAACCGGAACAGATGCCAAATCAGAAATATAACTGGCTAATAAATCCCCGCCAATCGCCGAGCCGCCCATTCCAGCGATAACAATCTGGCTTACAGGTTTGTATTCAGGTAAAGGGAATGTATTTGCAACTTCCCACGCTTTTTTTAGCTGCTCTGGCAATCCAAAAATCTGATCATACATGTTAAATTGATCGACTTCTTTTATCTGGTCGATAGAGTCTAAAATCATAGATACTCCTTTGTTAATATTTATGGGGCATACCAGGTAGTATATTCAATCTCAACCTTCCCTTTTTGAAGATCAATCATATTGAATTTTATGAAACCGGGTAATCCCAACGTACTTTTATAACATAATACCGCTAATGTATCCATATCCTGCAAAGAAATTGTATCGGAAACATATAGCAAGTTCATACATTGAGATTCAGTGGGTTGTATTTGTCCAAACCAGGCCACATGAGTCTGGTTTATGGCAGTTAACATCAATCCTTCATCCGTATTTTGCAGCTCAATATCTGCAGCAAAGTCATTTCCAAAATGTTCACCATCCAAATCAAATTTATCACCACTTTTCAGTATTGTTTTACCGTCTATGTGAATTACCGATGTTGGTGTTGAGGATGGTTTTGGTGAAGGGGAAACCGTACCAATTTGCCTGACCTTGATATTAGCCCAAAATGGATAGGCACCAGCAGGACCTAACCCAAAGCACTGTCCTGCATCATCGCATAGTTTCCAATTGCTCTGATAGCTGCCGGCTGTCATGGGTGCTTTCATATACACAGCAATTTCAATTGTTTCACCAGGGTGGATGTCTTCACTAAAAGAAACCTTATTATTAATACCAAGTTGCTCCCCTGAAAACCAATTGATTGTATATTGTCGCGTCCAAATACAAGCGCCTGCATTTTTCATGCGCCAGATTTTTACAAACTCTTCACCGGGATCCAGGATCGTACCGTCTGGAATGCTTACATCCAATGGGTTTCCGGCCAATGCAATTCGGCAATCTTTTTCATCAGGCGTAATTTGAAAATATGATGTTGCAGTTTCCTGTTCCGCAGATATAACCTCAGGCGTATTGGATGATTCGATTAATGGTATAGGGATAGGTGTTGCAGTCTGTTGCAAAGGTTCGAAAAAACGATTCAAGGGATACCCATTACAAGCAACTGCCCCAAATAATATAATTAATAGCGTCATGAGTATTTTGAACAGGACGGGAAAGCGTATTTCGGAAATCTGATCTTTTTTAGACCAGTTCTCCCATTTGCATGCCTTTATTCTTCGCAATTTTCTCCGCATACAGCCAATCTGCTGGTGTATTCATGTTATAGAAAATTTCTGGTAACTCGGAATTCTGATCAAACTTGTGTATAGGATATTCAAAGATGTTTGCATCATCAAACCAGTTAATCATTTTCCGGTCACCGGCCAATACACATCGTCTGACATGCTGTACACAGGCTTCCCGATCATATACCGCCTGAAAGGGTTCATATCCAAGATAATTCGTTGGCACAACTGCATCAAACTGATTCTGCTGAATGAGTGTATACTCCATACGTAATAATTCAGGGTTCGCAAATGGCATATCACATGCTACCAGACCAATATATTTTGTTTCAGGAATGCTTAGTGCCGTTAATAGACCACCTAATGCACCATGCCCTGGTTCAATATCTGTGATAATTGGCAAGTCCATGTTAGAAAACATATCTGGCTCATTGGCTACGATCATCATTGGATAATTCAATGATGAAAATCGATGAATGAGCCGCTTAATTAATGGCACACCCAAAAATGGCTTTACTGCCTTATTGGCGCCCATCCTTTTAGATTTTCCACCAGCAAGAAATACAATCGTTATCATATAATCATTATAGTAGCAAATTCATCTGAAAACATAACCAATTTGAATCTGGTAAAAAACAATATACAAACAAGCTCAATCATCAGATTGAGCTTGTTATTTATTTGATCACATAATTTTGCTTTATTCCCGTTTTTTCTTAATACGTACTGATGAGGCAATTTTGATCAGGAACCAGACAAACGGCAAAGCGATGGCTGGCAGCAGGAAATTTGGTTCTGGTTTTTCCCCTGCTCTGGTTATTGCAATCTCATAGCGCGCATCGCTGCCGAAAATTTTCTGATCCAATGGCATGATTCGCAGAAAATAAATACCATCGCTATCTGCTTGCCAGTCAATGGTTGTTTCGCTATCCAATGCATCCGGATACACTTCAGCCAATTTGGTATAACGATCTGAACGATAAATTTGCAAAATGGTAGCTGCTGCCCCCGAAATAGGCGTCGATGATATTTGTACTTTTTCCCCTTCATTAATTGGGAATGTGATCCAATCTACATCACCTGCTGCACAGATATTGTGGATTTGACGTTGATTCAATTCCATCAAACTGGCGTTCACCAGCACAGCACTGTCTTCACCTGATTCATATTCATCCACGATGCAAACATCTTCTATCGTAGTCACTGCTTCAGCGGATTCAGGATATTCCTCTATATTGCTTGCCAGATCAATACTACGCATGCGAAAGGCGTAAGTATTTCCTGGCTCGCCAATAAACCACGCCTGTCGCATCTGGCCTGAGATATTTCGCTGCCAATCCTGCCATTCTCCATCATTGGTTTTAATCTGAAATTCATAACCGGCCAGGTCTTCGCCACCATATGGGATCTCCCATTTCAACTCAATTGCTGTCGATGTGGTTATTTCCTGCATGGGCTGCAATATACTCTGGGAGGCGTCATCAATTGGCCTTACCGTAAAGCGAACACTGCCTTGCGTAGAACCTATTACATTCTCTGCTGTCAACAGGAATAGGTACTCACCCTGAGGTAGATATCCGGCATTAAAGCTATTCACATTTTCTGTATCTGACTGCACAAAATAGCCATCCGGACCACTTAATTCCCAATGATAATTATCCACGCCTGCATCTATATCCCAATCAAGAATTACTTCATCCTCAACGGTTGGGGAAAGGTCATGTTGATTGCGCGGTTGATGAATCAATGGCGTAGCTGGTAAATCCGGTTTTTCCAGTACTTCAATTGCGCGTATTCCCTCACTAAAATTGATCGTTTCCGCCAGATTATCATCAGATTTTAGAATAATGGTCGGCTCCCCTTCAAAATCCGGGTTATCATACAAATTCGCAATGGATGCTTTACCCAAATTAATCGATTGTACGCCATCCTGCAAAATTGCGATAAAATCACCTTCAGTGTATTTTCCCTGATCCAAAACCATACAGGCACCACCATAAGCAGTGCTGGAATAGACGCCTGCCTGATTCAACGCCGGCTTGCATTCTGATGTCTCCAACGGACAGGCATAACGTTTATCAAGTTTTATCAATCCGGGAAAGCCTTCTGATTTTTTACCAGCCGTGTCAATGACCTGCAAAGACAGGAAAAATGAGCCGTTGGGTATACCGGCTTCACATAAATCAATTGTTGTTTCAAATGGCGCAGATTTCATGAGCGGTCCCACCGGATACCAGATTCCATCAAAGGTTGCCAACACCTGCAAAAAGGCAACGCCATAATCATCCTGCGCAGTACCACTCACTTTTAGATAACGCGTGGATATCACATCCAACCCATTCGGTGAATTAATTGTCCCGGTTGGCGTTTCTGTATCCCCATTATCTGATACGAACCAGTTCCCCTTATGATAACCTGTGCCTAATTTCGGGAATGTGGCAGCCTCATACGATGTTCTGGGTCGCCCACCATTAACATCAACATCCTCAAACACAATGTCGACTGATGGACCCCAAACAGCTCCGGAACGGGTATGCACATGGAAATGTAAATGATGTCCAGTACTGTATCCCGTATCGTCTGCATTGCCAAGGTATTGCCCCTGTACAACTGTAGCACCTCGCACGCGTAATTCAGGCGGAATACTGTCCTGTGCGAGATGATAATATACCTGATACGTGGTCGGGATGGTTGTAGTATCCCTCAGAACGATATAATTGGCATGCTTGGTATTGCCGTTTGGATAATGCCAAACAACAAACTCCACCGTTCCGCCTTTTGCGGCAACCACTGGAAACATAGTACCATCCGCAAAATCGTAAGCAAACCGGCAAGTATTTGGGCAGGATTTATATAGATAAACATGCCCCACACTACCGCTAACCCGTACTGCTTTACCGGCTGGCCAGGGCAATCGATATCCAGTATATACCAGTCCATCATGAGCTTCCTTTTGCTCATTCGGCATGGAGAATAATTCCAACTCATAATTTATCATTGATTCCGGGAAAAGCTGCAATGTATCGTACCAATCCGGGTTTGTCTTTATCAAAACTCGCCATGATGCTGTTTCGTCTTTCTGAGCTAACGCCAAACCGGGCTCACCGGGTTGAATGGTGTTATTGTCTTTATCAACCAATGCATACCATATCATTGCCAGAGCATGATCCTCAGAAAATTCAATCTCTTCAATAATTGGATAGTTTTGTGTAAACATTAAATCATCCTGATTTTCGTCAACCAGCTCTAGAAATAATTTTTCAATACTTATCGAATCAGGTTCGGAAAAACTATGTGGAACAGGTGTCGCATATGGTTCATAGGCATCATCGAATGCATATTCATCCACTTCAGGAGAACAGGCAGTCAAAAAAAATACCATCGCAAAAAGAATGATGGAAACACTTTTTATTACAGGATGTAAACGCTTCATATTTGCTACCTTAAAATCATTAGATTATGTTCACAGTATATATTGCAAGGTTTGTACCAATTAAAACACAAACCTGTTTTCACAGATTTGTGTGTCTAAATCTAAAATGTATCAATTTCCGTATTTAAGTTATCGGTTTATGGCATCATTTGCTTGGTTTTGCAAAAGCATATCGAATGACGCCTTGTGGACATTGATCAATACAGGTACCGCATAAGATGCATTCAGGGTCTTCCATTTTTGATGCCTGAACCATGCCGTTCACATCCAGGCTCATCGGGCAGCTGCGCGTACATAATTTGCAATTGGTACAATCACTGGAATCTGACGCCAATTTCAAGGAGCCCCAACCAACTTTGTTGCGGATCCATCGCCCAATCATCATAAATGGCGCCATCCAGCAAATGCTATGACAGCTTGCTCTTCTGCCTACCAATGCAGCGATGCCCATCATCAGGAAGATCACAAAATAATAGATAATATATTTCATCGGTTCATCTACAGAAATGCCATTTTCAGTGAGATAAAAGAAATCAATTTTTGAATAACCGCCGGCTTGAATTACCATCCACACAATAATGCTGATCCAGGGAATCCAAATCACCCATTTAATCCAGTCAATTTTCTTTCCATTTACTACTTTGTTGTTAACAGGTTCAATAATGTCCTGCATAGCGCCGCCCGGACAAATCCAACCACACCAGGCTCTGCCAAGGAAAAGCGACGAGAGAAATAAGATACCAAACATGATCAGGCTACCATTAATGATGCCCTGGCTTCCAGCTTCAATAATTACGTATGGGGAAAGATAATTAATCGTGATTGGAAATGTCAAAAAAATAAATGTGAGGATTCCTCTGCGGACCCGTTGACGTGTGGGTAGTTGCTTTACCATTATTTACTCCTGTTTTTATAAACGTTATTTATGCTTGGGGAACTTCCCCATTTTCAAAGCGCTTGATTACCGATTCAATAAATCGAAGATTGGATTCCAACATATTTATACCCACTTCAAGCGTTAACATCCAAAAGAAGAACTCGCGTGGTGATTTTGTGTACTCCGTATAGGAATCCGGATCTTTTGATATTTGCTGATATTGTGCTAACCCAAAGCGCATATTTTGTTCAGCACGTTTAAATATCTCAACGGCTTCCTCATCGCTTAAGTTACTGGCAAAGAACACCTGAATCATATCTGCGCTGCGATTCTCTTCAGTAGGCAAAGGTGTTTTCATCCATTCGATGAATGCCGTTCGACCTGCCTGGGTGATGGAATACTCTTTCCTGTCCGGTCTGGCATCCTGATGGATGATTTCTATATCCACCCACCTGGATTTATTCATACGCGATAAAGTACGGTAAATTTGGCTTTGATCCGCTGGCCAAAAATGACGTATGGATGTATCAAATACTTTTTTCAGATCATACCCTGAATATGGCCGATGATTTAAAAAACCTAAAATGGCAAATTCCAATGACATATATTTATAATTCCTTATAGGATCAATACTATATAGTATCAGTCCTATATTATATGATTCCTATCGTATTGTCAAGATAATTTCCTTTTTTTCAAATAGTGAATCGGACCCTACAAAAAATGAATGATGATTCGTGCCCTTTGCCAGATCAATGTACCAGATCAAATTTTGAAATTTACTTGAGAAAAAAGTGTGGAACTAATAAAAAAAATCTCCTGAAATTCAGGAGATTCATTTGGTGGCGAGAGTGAGAGTTGAACTCACGACCAAGGGCTTATGAGTCCCCTGCTCTGCCACTGAGCTACCTCGCCATGTCCAGTGGACGGGAAAAATAATACTATGAATTGGGGCATTTGTCAACGACAGCCCCAAAAAAAATTCTAGGGCTTAAAATCCCAATTTTCGTTCCTTTAAGGAGACATAGCTACCTAATCCAATAACAATATGATCCATAACCTCGATATCCAGCAGCTTGCCAGCCTTTACAGTATCGGTTGTTAGCGTAATATCTTCCGGGCTGGGTGATGCATCACCGGATGGATGATTGTGAAACAAAATTAGCGAGGCAGCATTGATTTGAATTGCCGGACGGAACAGTTCGCTGATCCGCACTGTTGAAGCATTCAAAGATCCACGGTATAGTTTGTTAATCTTCAACACCCTGTTACGTGTATCCAGCAGCATTACCCATAGGTTTTCCTGACTGAGCGCCGACATCTCGTATTGCACCAGGTCAACAGCATCCTGAGGGCTTTGAATAACCGGCCTGGAAGTCTGTTTCAAAGCCTTCATGCGAGCACCCAGTTCAATGGCAGCTTTGATCTGAGCCGCTTTTGCCGGTCCAATTCCTTTACATTGACAAATATCCGCGTACTCAGCGCGATACAATCCTTCGAGTCCTTGAAAGACACTCAACAATCGTTGCCCTTGTTGAACGGCATTCTCCCCTTGCCTGCCAACCCGCAATAAAATCGCCAACAATTCAGCATCGGTTAATGCTTGCGGGCCGATTTCAGCCAACCTTTCACGTGGTCGCTGATCTGAAGACATGTCTTTTATTCTATACAGTTTTTCTTCTTTGTCACTCATCCCCACCTGCCATAAATTTAATGAATTTTTATGGGTTTACTACTATTACATGAACCCATAATATACTATACTCAAAAATAAGCAATAGAAGGATAAACGGGTCAATGATTTTATGATAAATGCCCATCCGCAATTGAAACACGCCATTGAATTAGCTAAATCTGGCAAAAAGGCCGAAGCGATCAAACTGCTTTCAGGTATTCTAAAGGAACAACCTGAAAATGAAGCAGCCTGGCTCTGGATGGCTACCTGTTTGAAAACCAATCAACAAAAACTATATTGTCTCAATCAGGCATTGGCATTAAATCCTCAAAACCAAACTACGCAAAATGCCATTCAAAAAATTAAGCATAGTCAACGAAAACCCGCCGAAGAAAGTGACCCTCCTCGGAAAAGCACGGCTCGTCCAAAATCCATTGTCGTACCCACACATCCAGTTGAAACAAAATCTGAAAAACCAAAATACCTGATTCCTGGAATAATTCTGATCCTTTCCATTATTGTCATCTTTACCTTGCTGCTTATTCCTAAAGCAGAACCTGCGCTGCCAGAAAATGCGATCGAAGCATTATATTTGTCAAACATTGATACTGGGGCACAAAATGATACGCAAACATACTATATATTGCGCTTTTTTGAAGATGGTACAGTGATGGGCGCAACAATCATCGGCACGGCCGATCAGGTTGGTGATATGTGGTCAGTATTTATTTTTCAGAATAAATTTACCTATGGGAACAAAGAAAATTTTCCTTTTGGCGTTTATCAACTCTCAGGAGATTCTCCTGATGGAAAACTAATCACATTCACCTTGCAATATAAATATGAAGGTCACCCGGATTTTGATCAACGCATTTATTCAGGCTATATTAATGATAATGAAACATATTTATCCGAATGTGCATCTGATAATATAAACTGTACAAACCGATTCTATGAACGAATCAATCTCGAATCAGAAATCCCCTAGCCCATTATCCTCTTTTTTTCGATTCCTGTACTCAAAGAAGAAGATAATGCCTATAACAATGATTAAAACAATCAAACAAGGTATGGCACTTGTATCAATAACAGTCTGTACATTTGCATTAAACTGAGCTGCTTGTGCTCCCCCATTTACCATTGTTGCCGCATATGTGCTTAGGACATCTTCAGTACTGGCTGGAACAGGCACCTGATCAATTTGTTCAGGGGTAGCTGTAATCGGTGACGTATACATAAAAAAGCCGGCAGTTAAACCACCAACACATAAAATTAAAATTAGTAATGAGATAATAATTGCCAGTAGAATTTGTTTCTTTGTGTACACAATATCCTCTGCAGTATAATTTTTTTTGTGCAATAGTATTTTATCCGATCATGCAGCATCCATGCTATAATTTCGATACTGGAGACAATATGAATGTAGATTTAACAACACTTAATAATCTCACGCTGATTTTAACTGCGTTTTCTGCTGCATTTATCGCAGCATTATGGTTGAGTTTAATTATTTGGAATTTGCGCGATATAAAATCACGCACAAAAGATATCCTCTTTCATATTTTATCCATGCTTATTGTAGCAGTTCTTTTCTTACCAGGTATTGTTATTTACCTAATTCTTCGTCCGGCAAACACCATTGAACAAGAATATCAGAAATCACTGGAAGAAGAAGCGCTACTTCAATCTATTGAAGAAAATCCACTCTGCCCTGGCTGTAATCGCAGAATAAAAGAAACTTGGATTGCCTGCCCGAATTGTCATATCAAATTGAAGAAAAAATGTGAACAATGTGATGGTTTACTTGACCTGCCCTGGAATCTCTGCCCTCACTGCGCTTCACCGGTTGCCGGTACGCAAAGGGAAACTGATGGTAGCCCTGCATATCAATCAATGGATGATTTTTCATTAGATTTTGAGCAATAAAATAATAAATCGCTTTATACAAAGGAGTTCCAGACCTTTGGATTATCTGGTTATTGGAAACATTACAAAAGACAAAATAGACACAGGATATCAAATTGGCGGTACAGCATCTTTTGCAGCATTAACCGCAAATGCCCTTGGTTTACAAACATCAATCTTATCTGCAGCCGAATCAGGTTCTCTTGATCTTTCACAATTTAACAATATCCCTGTTTATTTCACGCCCTGTGCACAAAATACGATATTTGAGAACAAATATAATGGCAAATTCAGAGAACAGATCATTCACCAATGGGCAGGTACGATCTCGTTGCAAAATTTACCCAACCATTGTTTTGCGCCCAAGATTGTCCATTTTGGACCTGTTGCCACAGAAATTGATCCTGAATGGGTTGTTCATTTTCCTGAGTCGTATAAAGGCATTACGATTCAGGGATTAATGCGCAAATGGGATGATCAGGGAAAGGTTTCACGAGCACCTTTCATTCTGCCTGCGAGCCAATGCAACAGATTTGATGCAATAATTTTTAGCATTGAGGATGTATGCGAAGATGAGAATATAATAGAAACATACGCACATAACTCAGCTGTTTTAGCGGTTACAGAAGGTAAAAAAGGTGTTCGCATCTACTGGCATGGAGATATGAGACATATCTCTGCACCCTTTGTAAATGAAATCAGTGATACAGGTGCCGGTGATATCTTTGCAAGCGCATTTTTTATTCGCCATCAACAAACAAAAAATCCTTGGGAAGCAGCCCGTTTTGCTACTCAAATAGCAGCAAACTCCGTAACACGAATCGGTTTGGACGGTATTCCAACCGAAGACGAAATAAAAAAACTAACCATAGAAATTCTATAGAAGAAACGAGCTATGACAAAAATATATACATTAGTAAATCAAAAAGGTGGCGTGGGGAAAACCACCTCAGCAATTAATATTGGAGCATATTTGGGTTATTTTGGTCAAAAAGTCCTCCTTGTTGATATGGACGCGCAAGCCAATGCCACATCTTCCTTGGGTGTGGATAAAGCCACTGTCAAAAATGGTACTTATGAAGTAATAATTGGGAACGCAGCTGTACAACCCAACATCCTCCATAATCCGAGATTGAAAATTTCCTTGCTGCCATCCTCGCCTGCTCTGGCTGGTGCAGAAGTTGAATTAATTGATATGGATAATCGTGAATCACGATTAAAAAAAGCGCTTGAACCGATTAAAGATCGCTATGATTACATATTAATCGATTGTCCCCCTTCACTCAGCCTGCTAACCATAAATGGTCTGGTTGCCGCTCAGGACGGGGTATTAATTCCGGTACAATGCGAATATTTAGCCTTGGAGGGTTTAGGCCAATTAACCCAAACCATTGAACGTGTTAAAAATGCCATGTTCAAGGACCTTGTTGTGCGTGGTGTGGTAATGACCATGTTTGACGGCCGTACCAGGCTGGCAATGGATGTAGTCAATGAAGTACGTAAACATTTTCCCCAAAAAGTGTTAGATACTATTGTTCCCCGATCCGTTCGCATTGCTGAAGCGCCCTCTTATGGACAACCGATCACGGTTTATGCCCCAGAATCATCTGCGGCTGTTGCATATATGGCACTCACGAAAGAAATATTAGCCCAGGATGGTGTTAACATCCCTGAGCCCAATGGAAAAGGATAGCAGGCATGGCAAAGAGAAGCGGATTAGGAAAGGGATTAGATGCACTTATCCCAACAACACCACAATTTGAATCATCTGGTAACTCAGCAAATACAGAAAACAGTATTCAGCAAATCGCTTTGGATAAAATCATTCCTAATCCCTGGCAACCACGTCAGGCAATGGATAGTGATGAATTGGATTCACTGGCTGCCTCTATTAAAGAACATGGTGTTATTCAACCCCTAATCGTCTCTGTCCATCCCGATGAAGCAGATCTTTATATTCTCATTGCCGGTGAGCGGCGTTTACGTGCCTCTGAAATAGCCAATTTAAAAGAAGTTCCCGTAATTATCCGTGACACTACAGAACAGGAAAAACTTGAGCTGGCATTGATCGAAAATGTGCAAAGAGAGAATCTGGCACCTCTTGATACCGCCAAAGCCTACCAACAGTTAAATCAGGATTTTAATTTATCTCATGACGAAATCGCGTTGCGAGTAGGCAAAAGTCGTGTTGCCATTACCAATACACTGCGCTTGTTAAAACTGCCCCCCTCAGTACAAAACGCATTAAGTGAGGAAAAAATCAGCGAAGGACACGCCCGCACCTTATTAACCCTGCTTAATATTCAGGCGCAAACCGCTGCCCTGCAAACCATTCTCTCTCATCAATTATCTGTACGACAAACCGAAGAATTGGTGCGCAAATTACACGGTGAGAAAAAAGCGGCAACACCCAAAGCTGAGAAAAAACCAGAAATTAAAGGCATTGAAGAACAACTGCGCATTGCACTGGGCACCAAAGTTACCCTCAATCATGGAAAAAAAGGCGGAACAATAACATTACATTATTATTCTGATGAAGAATTAAATGCGTTAATTGAACGTTTTTCGGAGCAATAAAATGCAATTTCTGATCAATGCAACGTTTCTGACACAGGATGATCAACATCCCATTGTAGGGGCGCTCGCCATTGATCAGGGCATCATTATTGCCGTGGGGGAAAAAGAAGAAATTATGTCTATTCCAACCAGGGAAAAAAATATAGTCGATCTGCAGGGTTTATTTGTGCTACCCGGGTTCACCGATAGCCACATTCACCTGGGTTATTACAGCCGTAGTTTGCAGAAGATTAATTTAGATGGTCTCTCCCGCCAGGAATGTATTAATCAGGTTGCTGACGCTGCAAAATTTACCCCTCCCGATACCTGGATTTTGGGGCATGGATGGGATCATAATCATTGGCCTGAAGGGTATGGGAATGCCGCCATGCTGGATGAAGTTGCTCCAGATCATCCCGTTTTCCTCACCGTAAAATCATTACATGCTGCCTGGGCAAACAACAAAGCGCTGGCAATGGCCGGTATTAATGTTAATACCAAGAACCCACCTGGCGGCAGCATTCTGCGTAATCAAGATGGCACACCCAGCGGCATCCTGCTCGAATCGGCGTATCCTTTGGTTGAAAAAATAATTCCCGAGCCTTCCCCGATCGAAATGGCTGAGATGCTCGACGCAACCCAACAGCAATTATGGCGTTTAGGGCTTACATCAGTACACGATTTTGATCAACAGCTCATCTTGCAAGGTCTGCAAATCCTTCATCAACAAAATAAACTTAAATTGCGAATAATTAAAAATTTGCATGCGCATCAAATCAACGCAATCAGAGAGCTCGGTTTGGTGCCAGGATTTGGTGATGATATGCTGCGGCTAGGTTCGTTGAAATACTTCGCCGACGGCGCTATTGGTCCGCAAACGGCTGCCATGTTCGAAACCTTTACAAATAGCGACTCGCTGGGTGAGATGCTTTTTACACCACAGGAATTGGATGAGATTTACCAAACGGCTACCAAATTGAGTTTCAGTGTAGCCATGCATGCCATTGGGGATAGGGCTAATCATCTGGTGTTGAACGCAATTGAAAAAATCCGCCGTAAAGAAAAAGAAATGAAAATGGTAGCGTTACCTCACAGGATTGAACATGCGCAAATCCTCAAAAACACCGATATAAAACGGTTTAAAGAGCTTCAAGTGATCGCGTCAATGCAACCTTATCATCTTTCTATGGATATTCACACAACCGATACAGCTTTAGCAGGTAGAGGAATACAATCCTTCCTGTTTAAATCCATGCTCGATTTACAAGTACCACTCATTTTTGGATCTGATGCACCGGTTGTTGATCCAAACCCATTTCTGGGCATTTTTGCCGCTGTAGCCAGAAAAAATCGCACTGAAGACCCCGTTTGGTTTCCACAAGAATCTCTCACGGTACAGCAAGCTATAAAATCTTATACCATTCATCCACCACGCGCATCAGCTATGCAAGACCAAATGGGCAAGCTTGCCAGAGGTTACAAAGCAGATATGATCATATTGGATAAAAATCCGGTAAAAATTCACATAAATGAAATGAAAAAATGTCTACCTGTTGCTACAATAGTAGGAGGAGATTGGGTATATTCTAAAATTACCTGATAGGGTTTCATATGGGAACAAAATCATTTCAAGCACCAGAACAATTGGTACCTAAACTAGGGGATACTCTGGTCAATATGGGGTTGCTTTCCAATGAAAATTTGCTGCATGCACTGGCTGTCCAACGTAAAGAACCAGAATACAAAAATAAACTACTTGGTGAAATACTCATTAATTTAAATTACATCAATCAACAAACCCTGGATTCAGCAGTTACCGAACAAATTTATATTCTCAAAACAAAATTACAAAAAGCAAATCTAAATCTTGAAAAAAGAGTAAAGCAGCGAACAGTTGAACTTGAAAACGCGCTTGTAAAATTATCCGAATTAAGTCAATTAAAAGCCAATTTCATTTCCAATATATCACATGAATTAAGAACGCCCTTGACGCATATCATTGGATACCTTGAATTAATGGTCAATCAGGATTTGGGTCCATTAACGAATACGCAAGAATCCTCGATAAAAACAATGATTCGATCATCCGCTCAACTCGAAAGGCTGATTAATGATTTAATTATGTTTACCAGTATAGAGAATAATGATATTGAACTTAATCCGCAAGCAGTGGACTTGTCCTTGATGTTTAACAGTGTTGTTACCAAAACGAGCACTCTCTCATTGCAAAACCAGATCCAGCTAAAGGCCAGTCTGGAAGATCATGCGAAAATGGCGATTGCTGATCAAGATAAATTACAATGGGTTTTGAATCAATTGGTAGAAAATGCGATAAAATTTTCACCTCAAGGTGGTGTGATTTGTATATCTGCCCAAAATGAAGGGCAATTTATCAGAATCAATGTTTCTGACGAAGGAATCGGTATTGCAAGTGATCATTTCGAGAAAATCTTCGATGCTTTTTATCAGATTGATGGGTCGTCTACACGGAAATTCGGAGGAACAGGTATGGGGCTATCCCTGGTTAAAAAAATCCTCTCAAAGCACAACACAGAAATTCATGTAACATCTGAAGAAAATCAAGGCACTGTTTTTTCCTTTTTATTACAGAAACCCTTATAATTTAAAGAAACATCCAACAGGAAAGTTATATGCCGTCAAAAAAATTACCCGCGCTATCGATGAGTGACGCACTCTCGTTTTCCCAAATTATCAGTCATGCCACTGATTGGAAAACAAGCATAAATGAATTAATCCAAATTGCCCGAAAAGATCTTATTTTCGATAACTTCGTCGTTTACTTGAAGGAAGATGAGAAAGATCAACTTGAGGTTGCTTATGCTAAAGCAATAGGACGTGGGAAAAACTTTGAGGGCGATATTGCATGGGGAGAAGAAGCGGCAAATCAGGTATTAATTACCAAATCATTAATTCATAAAATCCCCGGTGGAGATTCTGCAGAAGGCAGGATCAATCGGCCTTATATATTGGGCTTACCCATTACAGCCAGAGATCATTTGTTTGGTGCAGCAATTCTTGTGCGCTTCGGTAATCCAGAATTCTCTGAGGAAGATTTTTATGTAGCACGTTATTTGGCAAATTTACTTTCTATAGTATTTGATAAACATTACTTATTAAGGAAAATTCATTTCCTGGAAGAGAAAAATAAACAAGCGCTATTGCAGGAAAATTTTATTGCTACTATCACCCATGAATTAAAGAGCCCACTAGGCTTTATCAAAGGCTATACAACAACACTATTGCGTTCTGATGCGAATTGGGATGATACGGATCAACACGATTTTCTGGAAATTATCGATCAGGAAACAGACCATCTGGAAAGTATCATCGAAAATATTATCGACTCTGCGCGATTACAATCCGGAGAAATTGCAATCAACTGTGTCCCTTCACAATTAGATACAATCATCAATGATGTTGTAACTCGAGCAAGAATTAAAGCACCTGACATTCGCATCAGTGTTTATAAAACAGAAAAAATCCCGCTAATCCAGGGGGATCCTTATCGTTTATCCCAGGTGTTTGAAAATATTATCAGCAATGCATTAAAATACGCTCCTAATTCCGATATTGATATTACGCTATCCAAAGGACAGGATGAGGTAATTGTATCTATTCGGGATTTTGGATCCGGGATTGATAATGATTTTCTGGATTTAATTTTCAATCGATTCTTCAGAGTACCATCCACTAAAACAACCATACACGGTTCAGGGCTTGGATTATATATTTCCAAAATGATCATTGATGCTCATCAAGGTAATATTTTCGCAACATCTATCCCGGGCAAAGGGGCTACGTTCCATGTTCATCTGCCATTAAAAAATATTGAATGTGATCAGGAAATAAAAGAAGTAGAAGAGAATTAGCAATTAGAAATAGGTGAGGAATATGGCAAATATATTAATTGTAGATGATGAACTCCTTTATCAACGTCTGGTAAAAGTAAACCTGGAGCAAGAAGGCTACCAAGTAACGCAGGCTAGTGATGGCGAAAGCGCATTAGATATCATTTCGGAAACATCATTTGACCTGATCATTCTGGATATTATGATGCCTGGTATTGATGGCTTTGAAACTTGTGAACGAATCAGGCAGTTCTCTAACATTCCTATCATCATGCTCACCGCGAAAGGGGAAGAGAATGACCGTGTAAAAGGTTTGAACTATGGTGCCGATGATTATGTCATCAAACCATTTTCTGCGACTGAGCTCATTGCCAGAGTAAAGGCTGTGCTACGTAGAGCCCAATCAATGGAAACGGTTTATCAAAGCAGGTATTTTTCGCATCAAAACTTAAAAATTGACTTCGCCAAAGCAGAAGTATGGAAAGACGAAAAACCAATCTATTTATCCGCTACTGAATACCGTTTATTAATTCATTTCGCCCATAATATTGGAAAAGTACTTTCTGCAAAAGATTTACTCTCAACAGTTTGGGGCGAATCATACAAGAATGATAAAGAAATCCTTTGGGTTAGCATTGCCAGATTACGCCAAAAAATCGAAGATTTACCCAACAAACCGAAACACATTGTAACCCGAGCAGGGCTTGGATATATTATGCCAGCCGAAGATTAATAATAGGAACACACAAAATATGTTTACTTCATTTGAAGATAAAGGAAAAATATTTACGAATATTGTCACCAAAGAACCCGTGGAGGTAATTATTCAAACCAATATCCATCATATTCATGGGTTTGTACATGTTCGTCCGGACGATAGAATTAAAGATGAAATCAACCTTAATGAACGGTTTTTAGCAGTAACTGATGCAACAGTCTCATCAAACACTGGGGAGGAATTGTTCAAAGTTGATTTTCTTGCGGTAAACCGTGAACAAATTATCTGGATCTACCCGAAAGAAGAACCTCTAGATTTGGATGAAAGCTAATGAGCGTAATTGGTAAATCAAATCTAAAACAAGACGAGATCGTAAAACTTAGACGATACCTTATCTCCATGATCAGTCGTGAAATGGAAGGAGTATCTGGGACCAATGTTAACCAGGAAAACATGGTAACCCAATTGTTAACATCTGCTTACACTCAGACAAAACTGCAACTCCCTAATACGATACGCGATCAATTATTTCACGATATTTTAGATGAATTACTGGGTTTTGGTGTCATTCAAAGTCTAATTGACGATCCGGATATCAGTGAAATCATGGTCAATGGGCCGGATAGAATATATGTTGAAAAAGGTGGAAAATTAATTAAAACCAACATTAAATTTGAAAATAACCAGGAAGTAATGAAAATTATTGAGAAGATTATTTTTCCACTGGGGCGCCGTATTGATGTCGATAGTCCAACCGTTGATGCACGATTGCCAGATGGTTCACGTGTTAACGCTGTGATTCCACCTGTCGCAGTTGATGGACCTGGTATCACAATACGAAAATTCCAGAAAGAAAAGCTGGGCATTGATCAACTCATTGCCTTTGAATCACTTTCTGAACAAATGGCGGAATTTTTACGTGCCTGTGTGCTGGCACGCATGAATATTATTATTTCCGGAGGTACAGGATCAGGTAAAACTACACTTCTCAACGTCCTCTCTTCAAACATACCTGATGATGAACGAATTGTGACCATTGAAGACGCTGCCGAATTAAATCTGCAACAAGACCATGTCTTCCGTATGGAAACCAAACCACCAGACATAGAAGGTAAAAATTCTGTATCCATTCGGGAATTAGTCAGGAATTCACTGCGAATGCGTCCGGATCGTATTGTCGTTGGTGAAGTACGCGGTGGTGAGGCACTGGATATGCTTCAAGCAATGAACACGGGGCATGATGGTTCCTTGACAACATTGCATGCGAACACGCCACGTGATGCTCTCTCTCGACTGGAAACCATGAGTATGATGTCCGGCATGGAATTACCCTTAAAGGTTATTCGTCAACAAATCGCCGCTGCAATTGACCTGATCGTTCAACAAACACGTTTAAAAGACGGTAGCCGTAAAATAACTGCCATTACAGAAGTTGCCGGTATGGAAAGTGATACGATTGTGATGACCGATATTTATCGTTTTGCACAAACAGGTATGAGTGAAGATAACAAAATCATCGGTGAATTTAAACCAACGGGTATCAGGCCATTATTTATGCCTCGCCTTGAAATGGCCGGATTGCATCTTGGCGCAGAAATGTTTGGTGCCACGGCAGCTGCCATCCTTTCTCAAAGGATGCGTAAACCATAAATTATAAAGCGATGCTATAATTACCACATTCTAAAGGTGGACAAAACGATATGGAAAATGAAAACTTGCTGCGAAAAGTAAAAACCAAAAAGATCGGAGCATTATTAAAAGATGCGCGGTTGGCTTCCGCTCGAAATACTATGGAATGTGCTCAGTTATTATCCATAACACAAGAGTCTTATTTACAATTCGAAAACGGCATTACCACCCCTTCCATACCTCAACTAGAGGCAATAAGTATATATTTGGATATTTCACTGGATCATTTCCGCGGATCCACATCAAAACATGAAGCATTACAGACTGGATATCGAAAAAATCTGAATAAAATAATCTTGGTGCGGGATCGTATCATTGGTGCAAATATTCGTAAAGCCCGAATAGAAAACGCATTATCGACAGATGAACTTTCTACTAAAACTGGTATTGATCAAGCAACACTTGAAGCCTATGAATTGGGGAAAAAACCAGTCCCAATAACCGATTTGGAAATTATCTCGTCATTTCTAGAACAAACTCTTGATTCCTATATGGATCATTTTGAAGAACAAATTTCTGAGAAAAATATACAAATTAAGATAACCCAATTTTTGGATCTACCCGAAGCACTGCAGGAATTTGTAACAAAACCGGTAAATAAGCCATTCCTCGAACTGGCATACAAACTATCCGACTTACCTGTTGATCGTCTACGGTCAGTGGCTGAAGGATTGTTGGAGATTACATACTAATGAGTGAAATAGAAAGCAATAGCAAACTAGCACATCAACTATACAAGAAGAAAAAATACAAAGAAGCCGCTCAAATGTTTTGGGATATTGCTGCCGAATATACGGTAATGGAAAAAAAATCTGAAGCAGCTGAAATGAAAAACAATGCCAGTGTAGCCTGGTTATTGGCAGGAGATGCTCAGAAAGCATTGGATGCCGCCGAAGGTACACATCTGGTATTCGAAGCACTAGATAATCTTAAACAGGCTGGTATGGCATATGGAAACCAGGCTGCTGCATATCAGGCACTCAATGACCATAAAACCGCTTTGGAGTTCTACCAAAAATCATCCGAGAACCTTACCCAAGCAGGGGAAACTGAATACAAAGCCATTGTTTTAAAACAAATATCCCAAATACAGTTACAAACAGGAGATCATTATCAGGCACTTGCTTCGATGAATACAGCGCTGGATTCTTCTGATAAATTAAGTGGCAAAGAAAAATTCTTACAACGATTCTTAAAGAAGATATTTAAATAGTATTACATGGCTCGTGAAAATCAGCACTATAAAGTTCGTAAAAACTCACCGGATGATCTGGATCGCTTACGGGCATTTTTTAATTCGCCCATTCACCTTCATCAGCATCTAGATTGGCATAGCATAGATGAACGATTGCAATCCTCAACATTCTGGATGGCTGAAAGAAATAAATCGCTATCTGCTGTACTTTCAATTCCAGTAAGTACTGTTGATGTTTCCTGGGTAGAGCTATTTGGTGCAAAAAAAATGGTATCCCTGGCTCGATCCTGGCAAGAACTATTCTCAGGGTTTATTGAAGAAACAAAACAGTTCAAACCAGATCTGCGAATTTTCAGTTTATCGTACTATCCCTGGTATCAGAAACTGTTAGAAAGTTCTGATTTCTACCAGGCATACGCCATTGTTACACTTGAAACGGACGCAGTTTATTTACCCAATGTACGTCCCCTCCCATCCAATTTGAACATGCAATACATCAGTATGCAGAATTTTGATCTTGTGCATCAACTAGATACCATTGCATTTGATTTACCCTGGCAAATGCCTGAATCGGCCCTTAGAAAGGCCTTTCGCAATTCACTGTATGCAACAATCATTCTGGAAAAAAAACGAGTAGTCGCATATCAGATTACAACAGAAGGTGAAAACACGTTGCATCTGGCACGAATTGCTGTTCATCCGGATTATCGGAATTTTGGGATAGGTGGATTTTTGATTCATGATTTGTTATCATACATGAAGCGTTTTAATTTCCGATCATTATCGGTAAACACGCAAAGTAATAATGAAGCCTCATTAGCTTTATATCGCAAGATGGGTTTTTATAAGACAGGAAATAACATACCCGTGATGGTGTATAACATATGAGGATATGCTACCCATAAAGGAGATCGGA
The DNA here is from genome assembly GCA_016838895.1 of Chloroflexota bacterium. Classification (GTDB taxonomy): domain Bacteria; phylum Chloroflexota; class Anaerolineae; order Anaerolineales; family Anaerolineaceae; genus UBA5203. Next base: position 16,212 of record JAEKNU010000006.1, on the reverse strand, counting down.
TCTATGGGAAAAAGACAAGCGATCAAAGCAAAACGAAAGCGGGATAATCTCGTTAAACAATTTCTAACTATTTTTGGCATCATTATTGTTGCAGTATTTATCGTGGGTATTTTAATTTACCCTTCTATTAAAATTAATAATGCCAACCAGGACCTAACCATTCCAGACACTGTGGGCACCTATGATTCCATCGATATGGGGCTAGGCGACCCGAATGCGCCAGTTACCGTAGAAATCTTTTCTGATTTTCAATGTCCTGCATGTGGAACATTTGCATCAAGCGAAGAACATAATTTCGTTGAGAAGTATGTTACCACCGGGCAAGTATTTTATGTTTTCCGCCCTTTTAATTTTCTCGGACAAGAATCACTTTATGCCGCTGAAGCAGCTTATTGTGCAGTCGAACAGGGTGATTTCTGGAGTTTCCACGATGTGCTCTACAACAATCTGATTGGCGAAAATACTGGCACTATTAATGATAAACGATTAATAGCCTACGCCGAAGCTGCTGGATTAAATGGTGATGATTTTACCGCCTGTCTGGAAAGTGATACGTACATTGATCAATATATGATTGATAATGACTATGCCAGAGAGTCAGGAGTGAATGCCACGCCATCTTTCAAAATTGGGGATCAGGTCGTCAGTTATAGCGATCTCATTCCACTCTTGGAAGAAGCCCTAGCAAAGTAAAAAAAATCCGGTCAAATGACCGGATTTTTTTTATAAGATATTTAGCAATTCAAGTATCCAGACCAATAAGGGTGTTATAAACAATGCCGGCAAAAAACTACCCATACGAATTTTCTTCAACTCTAATAGGCCGCTAATACCAAGCCCCATAATAATTACCCCGCCAACGGCAGTCATTTCATTAATCATTAAAGGGGACATTACGTTCTGCATTTGTATAGCTAATAGTGTTATCACGCCTTGATAGATAAATACCGGCAAAGCCGAAAATACAACACCCATACCCAGCGTAGAAGAAAATGCCAACGCTGCGAATCCATCCATGACGCCTTTCAAAGCCAAAGTTTGATATTCACCTGCAATACCATCCTGTATTGCGCCAAGGATTGCCATGGGTCCAACACAAAAGATCAAAGATGCCATCACAAACCCTTTGATAAACCGTTGCTTCTCTTCTTCGGATGTATTTGAATTCTTTTGAGCGGACACCTTTTTTTCCACCCATTTACCAAATGAATCCATACTTTCTTCAATCTTCCACCATTCGCCAAGCATACCGCCAAACAACAATCCGCCCAGTGGCACCAAGATCTGCTCAGATTTAAGAAACATGCTGATACCATATGCAGTAACAAAAAGTCCCAATCCGTAGATTACAGTTTGTCGTAGATTTTCTGATAATCGCTTACCAAATAATGTGCCTAAAATCCCCCCCACTAAAATTGTTGCTAAATTAATAAAATTTCCTATCATATGTCGTTAACGCTGGTTATATTGATATCCTTTTGAATTTTTAATACATAAATCTCTGATACATAACAAAATGAACTCAAACGATTCATAAATTTTATCAGTGCAGTATTTCTGTCTGGTTGCTCATTATAAAAGCGCACCAAAGCACGTTCAGAACGGCGAACGATGGTTCTGGCTACATCCATCATGGCTCCCTTTGGATGATCGCCAGGTACAGTAAACTCTTTTGGTATTACAATATTTTGCTCATATTGCGCAATTTGTGACTCAAGCCACTCAATATCCTGATCAGTGATCTTCACAAAACGCTCATCTTTCGCATCCAGGCTGGCCAAATCACTCATCACATAATAAAGTTTTTTTTGAATCAGCAGAATGCTCTCATAAAGAGGTTCTGATTTATCTAACAGCGAGCGAAACAATCCCAGTGCTGCATTTGCTTCATCAATTGCCCCAATGGCTTCAATACGTGCATCCGATTTTGATACGCGGCCTTCCCCAATAATACCTGTCGAACCCGCATCGCCAGTACGCGTATAAAAAGATTTTTCTGTCATTTATCGTTATCTTCCTCTATTTGCAGACACTACGGTACAAAAACCAAAAATCGCTTTCAGGAAATGCCTGCATAAATTCCTCTCCCCATATGAATGGGGCAGGAATACTAATAGCTTTCAAATTCTCATCCAGGGTGGCAAGTGTAATTACGGATACTTCGTTCAAACCTAGTTCAGTCTTCTCAAGTAATTTTAAAATCACTCTCCAACGTACCGCATATGCATAATTAATCGCGTAGGATGTCTGATCTTCAAACAAATCCTGTAAATAAGCATGCCACAAATCCATACGAGCACTATATTCCAATTGTGCCTTTTGCATCCAATGACTTCTCCACTCATTGCGGATGGATTCATATTGCTGCACTTTGCTATTAATTAATTCGCGCCTGTCTTCATCAAATTGGATGAAGGACAAGCGCTGAATGCTTAATAATAAATTACCGGGTGTTAATCGAGACCGTGGATTTACCAACTTCATTTTCCGATCAGTAAATAGCGGCCAGTAAAGCTCATTGGATAGCAAATACCGTTGTAATTCCTCTACAGCCAAATACAATAAGGCGCGATCTTCATCAACAATGGAATTTTGACTCATCACCTGGCCCATATTCCTTTTCCGGTTTTCTATGGTTCTACTGTTGGGACAACTTCCTCAACGCCATCTACAATGGTGTCCCCAGTTGAGGTCAATAAATACCATTCTGTCACATTTACAAAACGATCACTTTGATCATACAGTGGGCCAATCCTCACCCCATTAACTTCATTACTCACAGCATAGTTATACACCGGGTAAAAAAGCGGAATGGAAGGTACCTCATTTTCAAAAATATATTGAAAATTGCGATACATACGCTGGCGCTCTGCAAAATCAGTACTAATACGTGCCTGCTCTAAATACTCACTGGCAGGTCGATTATCCCATTGGGAATAATTTTGACCGCCAGTTGCTTGTGCCTGATCCCAAAATGGATATGGATCCGGGTCGGGCATACGATTTAGATTGATATCAACCAATGCAGCCTGATATGTGCGATTGGCCAAATCATTATTGATGATATTTTCATAGGATTCTGCACGTATATTTACCTTCACGTTTAACAAGGCCCAATCCGCTTGAATGGCTTGCGCGATGGCTTCGTGAATGGCATCATTTGGATATACAAGTTCAAATTCAAGACGTACATCTTCTTTTTGACGTACTGGGTCCTCATCACTTGTAATAATATATTCCAGCTCCTGCAGGATGATAATCGCTTCTTCAGGAAGATATTCCTGTTGAATGAACCCATCGTAGTACGCCCAGGAACCAGGCAATATTGGGCCATGTGCCAGATATGCCTGTCCATCCAAAATGTTATTGACAATCCATTGACGGTTCAAGCCCATATATAGTGCCCGTCGAATTTCAATTTCCTGAAAAAACGGAATTTGTGGATTATTCAAATTCAGAAAAACGAACTGCATTTCCGGATTTCTGGCAGTGTATAGGGATAAATCTTCCTCTTTCAAGACTTCAGGTAAAACCGTTTGATCTACGCGTCCAATACCCATCACCACCCCGTCCTGATATGCAGCCAGGGCAGCTTGTGAGTTTGCATAAAATCGGAAAATAATTGTCTCAATGTAAGGTGATTGTAGATAATAGTCCTGATTTGCAATGAGGATAATGCCTGTTATTTGTTCATTTTCAATGATCATTTCCTGCAACCGATATGGACCAGAGCCAATGGGCTGCAAATTGAAGGAATGATCTGCTAAAGATGTTGTATTTACACCATCCAGCAAATGTCGTGGCAATACGCCAAAAGATAGATAATCTAAAAAGGGTGTAAAAGGTTCTGGCAAGACAAATTGAATTACCTGAGCATTATCAGGTGAGATATTAACCTGTACTTCATTCCAAAATGTTTTTACATCCTCTGAGTAAAGGGAATCCTGAGCGCGAATCAAATCAATTGTAAAACGAATATCGTCATTCGTTACCGCTTCGCCATCATGCCATTTCGCATCATCTCGCAGGGTGAAGTTATAAATCAAACCATCCTGGGAAATACCCCATGACTCAGCCAAATCAGGTTGGGGTTGTCCACTGCTATCAAAGGAAATTAAACCACTAAACAGCAGTCGATCGATATCCTGATCAACATCATTGTAAATATCTAATACGGGGTTTAGACGCTGGATCTGACCAATCAATGCTTCGGTATAAATACCACCCTGAACCGGTTCGGGGACAACTTCTTCAGTGCCGGGTTGTTCACTGATTAGCAGTAATCCAACCACCAGGCCTGTGAACAATATGATCAGTAATTGCCATCTGATTTTTTTCATACGCATCCCATAATTTAAAAAGGGCGTCTCAAACCATTGTGAGTCGCCCTGGTTTTATTGGTTGATCAATTGGGGATCGTTTGATTCAATCTCTATGTTATTTTGAGATTAATAAAGTGATAATAGCGAGCGTAAAAAATACAACACTTAAACCGATGGTGATATAGAACAAGATTTTTTCAACACCACGGCGAGCTGAAAATACGCTTCCACTGTCAGCACCGGTTAATCCACCAAGTCCAACACCTTTGTTTTGCAAAATAACGCTAATAATCAACGCAATAGAGATTATAATTAGGGCAATATCAAAATAAGATTTTAATTCCACACGCATCCTCCTGATGCTAATTCAGCAGATCAAATTATACCTTTGTCAAAGTGAAATCGTCAACCATTATGAGCCAAGAAACGATACTCAATCTGCACAATCATACCACTTATTCTGACGGACATGGTACTTACACCGATATTGCTCAAGCGGCAGCGATAGCAAATATTGATGTAGTTATCGTTACAGATCATAATATCCGTCCGCGAGGATTAGAAAAATATTACTGCATCGAAGACAAAAACATCCTGATATTAACGGGTGAAGAAATTCATGACCGCACGCATAGTCCACAAAAAAACCATTTGCTGGTATTTGGCGTTGAAGAAGAACTGGCGCATCTGGGTGGCAAAACACAATGGTTGATTGATCGAATTCGGCAAATCAACGGTTTTGCTTTCCTGGCACACCCCAATGAGGATGCCCTCTCATTTTTTAAGGAACCGAATATCTCATGGGTGGACTGGGATATCACTGGTTTTCATGGATTAGAAATATGGAACGGAATGAGTGAATTTAAAACAGTTTGTAAGGATTCAATGCTGACGGCCCTATTCTATGCTTTTTTTCCTCATTTGCTGGCCCAGGGTGCCAACAAGTTAACCATGCAAAAATGGGATGAACTATTGCGAAAAGGCCTACATGTTTATGCTGTAGGCGGTACAGATAGCCACGCAACACCTTATAGAAAAGGTCCCTTCAAACGCATCATATATCCATATCAGTTTCACTTTAGCACTGTAAATAATCATATTCTCACGGAACAAAAACTAAGCGGAAATTTCCAGGTGGATCGCCAAGTAATATTTAATGCCATTCGACATGGACATTATTTTGTTGGCTATGATTTACCTCATCCAACCAAAGGATTTCGCTTCACAGGTAAAGGACAATTTGGAGAATATCAAATGGGGGATACTGCTTTGGAGGAAAAAAACATCACCCTTCAAATTCGTTTACCATATCCAGCAATATGCAATCTGATTCATAATGGAAAAACCATTCAAACCTGGAATCAACAGGAGATCTGCACGCATCAGGCAGTAGAACCCGGCTATTACCGTATTGAATGTTACATTTCATTCATGGGAAAAAAGCGCGGTTGGATATATAGTAATCCAATTTTTCTTGGGAAAGGAGCATAAATATAAAAACAAACAATGTCACCCGAATGCTCGATGCAAAAAAAATTGCTTACCAGAGCTTTGAACTCCCGGAAGAAAAAATCAGCGCTCTTGATACCGCCGAAATACTGCAAGTTTCCCCTGCATTAATTTATAAATCCATTGTCTTTACCCGTCCAACAGCATCCTCAAAACCTATACTGGCAGTAATTCCGGCAACACATGAAGTGGATGCTGGTTTATTAGCAAAAGCCGTTGGTGAGAAAAAAGTGAAACCAGCCAGTCTGGCAGATGCCGAAAAACGCACCACATTGGCCGCTGGTGGTATATCCCCACTGGCATTAATAAACAAAGGTTTTCTCATCCTGTTCTCTGATGCTGTCAAAGACTCGGATGAGATTCATGTCTCCGGTGGTCAACTGGGATTGAACATCCGCTTGAGCGTCAATGATTTGCTCTCGCTCACCCACGCGCGTATTGCAGCAATTTCCTCTCCATTACAGAAATAGACCCTACCCTTTGATCACTGCCAGCGGTAAAATTCGGGCGACCTTGCGGGCAATGCCCGCGCCGGCAACACTTGCCACAACCGCATTTACATCTTTGTACGCATCAGGGGCTTCTTCTGCTAATCCGGCAATGGAGGCAGTACGTACATTGATACCCTGTTTTTGTAAATCTCTCAATAAATCACGACTATTGATTTGCATCTTGGCTTTTTTCCGGCTCATCATTCTTCCGGCGCCATGACAGCATGATCCAAAGGTTTTTAGCATCCCTTCCTCAGTACCTGCCAATACCCATGATTCTGTACCCATACTACCCGGCACAAGCACCGGTTGACCAATTTTCTGGTAAATAGAGGGGATATCCTTTGAACCAGGACCAAAAGCTCTTGTAGCTCCTTTGCGATGGACACAAACACGTTTTTCCTGGCCATTGATGATATGTGTTTCAATGTTGCCCATATTGTGTGCAACATCATACACCAGGGATAACTGTGCGTGTTTGACTTTTCCAGCCAGAATATCTTCAAAAACACAGGTAGCCTTGTAAGCCAATACCTGCCGATTAGCAAAAGCATAATTTGCAGCCGCCCCCATCGCAGCTAAATAATCCTGTCCTTCTTTGGATTGTATATAAGCGTAACTTAAATCACGATTCGGTGGTTTTATACCCTGCTCACGCATACTTTGCTGGAGGATTTGCAGGTAATCACTACAAACCTGATGTCCAAAACCGCGTGATCCGCAATGAATCATGACCGTTAAATGGTCTTCAAATAAACCCATTAACCCGGCTGCTTCTTCATCGAACACCTCAGCGATATATCCAATTTCCAAAAAGTGATTCCCTGATCCAAGTGTGCCCAATTGACTTAATCCACGTTGTTTGGCACGGCTGCTGGTAGCATCCGGGTTGGCAAACGGTAAGCACCCACCTGATTCAGTACGATCAAGATCCTGATCCGTGATCATACCTTTCGTTTTAAGCCACTTGCTGCCTTGTTCCAATAATTGTTCCATATCATTTATGGATAATTTAATGTCACTTTTGCGTTTCATTCCGCTTGGGCAGGCTTCATCCAATCCCAGAATTAAGTCATCAATCCAATGCTCTGCTTCCGCCAAGGGAATTCGGCTATTTAACAAACGTACACCGCAGTTGATATCATAGCCGATCGCACCAGGTGAAATCACCCCATTTTCATAATCCATGGCAGCCACACCACCAATAGGAAACCCATAGCCCTGATGTACATCCGGCATTACACTGACTTGCCCCAGGACACCTGGTAAAGTGGCAGCATTAATTGCTTGCTGCATGGATGCATCACCGGTGGCAGTTTGCAAAATTTTTTTATTTGCGATGACCCGCACCGGAACATTCATCTCTTCCTGTTGCGGAATTTCCCATTCAAATTTCGAAATCTGTTTAAATTGTATTTCTTGTGTCATTGTTCCCCGCAATTAGTTTTATACATCAAAGACAATAATAGTACGTAATCCTTTTTTATCTTCAACGATTTGCATTTGATGATAGGTAACAGCTTTGATTTCAGTCAGCAGTAAATCTGTTTTTCCGCCCAAATATTCCACCTGCGCGGAATGGTCATTCAGCAGTAGTGCTTGAGGTATAAATATCAGGTCATTGGCTTCCAGTTGAAATAGAATTTCATTTAATGCCTGTACCAGCACATCCTCATGCTGGGTAAAAGAAAACACTACTGTTAATTTCTCATCTTTTGGTAGTTGGTCTGTTTCGGTACCCATTAAATGCAGCATACCCCATCCAGCTTGAATTAACAGGCCAGGAAAGTCTTTTGCCCAGATTTCGAGTGCGATATCAGCCGTATGTTCGATTTCTTTGTAATGATCTTGTATGTTCTCTTTTAGCATGATTAAGTATAATTGTACTATATGGAAAACCGATTAGATTTTGTTGAAGAAGTATTAAAACGTTTCTTTGAACGCTTCACTGGTACTGAGAACGAATGGAAACGTCAATTGTTGACACGCGTTCTCAATCAGATGACATTGAACGCCATCCCACATGATGATGGATATTCCATCTTGCCTGATATCATCAAAGTGTATGTATCTGCGAAAGATGAGACGATGATTCCGGAAGTCCAAAAATTCATACATCACAATATGCCGGATATATTGGTTCAACTGGCTGCTGAGGATATGATCACCCACAATGATCCTATGATTACTTTTTCCACAGACGATACGCTTGAATCACATGAGATGAGTGTGTCTGCCATTCCACCAGATAGCGGCATAGAAGATACCGCCGTACTTACTGTTTCACCTATCATACCGAAAAAAGGTGCTTTTATTAGTAAGGCATATTTACTCTTTCCGGATGGGCGCGAGTATTTGATGGATCAACCAATCATTAATATTGGACGCAATCCTGAAAACCATTTAATACTGGATTTTGCAACCATATCTCGTCATCATGCACAAATACGCATGACCAATGGTGTACATCATATCTTTGATGTTCAATCCACCAGCGGCACCTGTATCAATGATGTCAAGATTGAACATGGTATACTGAACAGCGGTGATGTAATTCGGTTCGCAGATATTCAATTCATCTATGTTACTGAAATTTCCCAACCAGGTGAACGCTCCCTGACAGATGATGACACACAGGAAATCCTTTAATTCAATAGGAAATGCCAATGAGTGCAGTTATCGTTTTAATTCTAAGAATACTACTCAGCTTGCTATTATTTGCCATGGTAGGTTTTACAATATTTAATCTTTGGAAAGATATTCGCAAAACGCACAGAGTGACTTCCGTTCAGGTGGTAAAACCAATCTACTTGCAGCATGATCCAACTGCCAATACCTCAGCCAGAAAATATACTGAAGCAGAAGTCCTGATTGGTCGTGATCCTGCATGCAATTTCACAATTCCGGATTCGGCAATATCTGCTAAACATGCCCGTTTGTTTTTCCGTCAAAATCAATGGTGGGTGGAAGATTCTGGTTCAACCAATGGTACATATTTAAATCAGGAACTCGTTGAAGCACCTGTTATTCTTATTGATGGAGATCAAATCAAAATTGGAAACCATGATATTTTAATTTCCATTTTACAAATCTCCGATTAAATTCTTTCGCTTTGCAACACCGATCAGCGATGTTCCAAAAGGCATCCGTATACCGGATTGAATCAATTTCCCTTCAATTTGCAATATAACAGTCAATAATCCATTCACAACAGGAATAATACGAAGCTCTGCATTGGTTTTTGAATCCAATTGCTTCTCAGTTAGCATTTCAGGTGCATTGGCAGATTGAAAAAGACGTCTGACTACCCATAATATCGGAAAAATTAGCACATTTGTATAACTGGCAAAGACAAGTTCCATCCCGGCAGAGGAGAGGGAATTTTGCAGGGTTTCCACAGTATAACGTCGTTTATGCTTACCAGCGACGTCAAAATAACTCCACAAGGCAGGAAATGCGGGCACACTGAGAAATAAATATCCTTCCTCCAGTAATAAACCCGAAATGCGCTGCAAAACGGCAATATCATCATCCAGATGCTCGATAATATCAAATAGCCCAATCCAGGAATATCCTGGTGCAAAAGGAGCCATATTAATATCTGCTTGAATCAAATTTTCGGCTCCCCTCTCGGCAGCAAATTGCAGACCTTCACGGAATAAATCAACGCCGATGATGTTTTGCTTTGAAAATTTGCTTTGCAAATATTTCAGTACATTTCCCGTACCACAACCAATTTCCATGCCGCGTACTGATTCTTCTGATTTCCCTGTACAATATCTTTGAATCAATTGAGAAATTAAATAATTTCTGGATCGAAACCAGAAATGCTTTTCTTCAATAGCAATCAATGGTTCAAAGAATTTTTCATCATAGGAATCTTGGGCAGGTGTCATAGAAGTACCTTAAGTAATTTTGATCAATTGTACATCAACTTTGATGGAAAGGTCAAAATGGTTAAAATATGGTGTATCCGCATTGATTGTGCTATGATAATTTTTGGAATATCAAGTGAGGAGAGAATACATGAGAAATGATCCCATCCTGGCTGTGATTGGCGGGTCTGGTCTATATGAAATGGATGCGCTGCAAAACACTGAAGAAGTTGAAATTGAAACTCCATACGGCAAACCCAGTTCCTCAATTATTCGCGGAACTCTGGACGGTAAAGAAATTGCATTTCTGGCTCGTCATGGTATCGGGCATGTATATTCACCAACCCAGGTAAACTACCGGGCAAATATATATGCATTAAAAAGCATCGGTGTAAAGAAGATCGTCAGTATCAGCGCTTGTGGCTCCTTAAGAGACGATTTCAAACCCGGCGATATTGTCATTCCCGATCAATTGATTGATTTTACGAAAAAACGTCAGAATAGTTTTTTCGAAGAAGGGTTAGTGGTGCATGTTGGCACTGCTGAGCCATATTGCTCTGATTTGCATGGCACTGTATGCAAGGCAATTCAATCAACAATAGAAAAGACATCTTCTCCGGCTTGCATTCACGATAGCGGCAGCTTCATCACGATTGAAGGTCCTCGTTTTTCCACCCGCGCTGAATCCAATTTATTCCGTACCTGGGGCGTTTCCATCATTGGCATGACCGCTTGTCCGGAAGCATTTTTAGCCCGCGAAGCAGAAATCTGTTATACAACCATTGCCCATGTAACTGATTATGATGTCTGGCATATAACTGAAGAGCCAGTCAGTGTAGATATGGTCATTAAAACCTTGATGAAAAATACGCAACTTGCCAAAGAATCCATCCGATCTGTCCTGTCAATGATGGATGCAGAGCAATCCTGTGAATGCAAAGATGCCCTGGCAGACGCGGTATTAACCAACAAGAAAGCAATACAGAAGGCAGCCGCTCAAAAAGCGTCAATCATCATAGATAAATATCTATAATATGCTGCAAAAAATCTTACCAGCACAATCCGGCGAGCCCAGCCAAACCCAAAGCCGATTTTTCCTGCTTGCGGCTTTGTTTATGGTTTGCTATGCCTTAATTTTGACACTCTCCCCAGCTGTACGGCAACATTCCTGGCGTGTATCTTACTTATGGGTGCATTGGCTTTGTGTTGTAGTGTGGGGCGCGGGTTTTACGATGATTCATCGCAAAACTGTTTTCAAAGAACTTTCCTTTGATCCCCTCATTCTGCCTATTGTCAGTGTCTTAATCGGTTGGGGTACGCTTAGTATTTTCCGCATATCTATTTACTTTGGGCTGCGCCAAACAGTTTGGATGACTTTGGGAATCCTTTTAATTTATTTCGGTATCGGCTGGAAGAATTTATTAAGTTCACTTTTCCGCTATAAATATGTTTGGATCACAGCCAGTATTTTTCTCCTGGCATTAACCTTAATCTTTGGCACCTACCCTGGCGGTATTGGACCCGAATTGTGGTTAGGTGGATATGGTTTTTATATTCAACCCTCTGAGATACTAAAAATTCTTGTCATTGTATATCTCGCTGCCTATTTCTCGGATTTCTCACCAAGCACATTAACCAATGCTCGTTTATTACTACCGACGTTGTTTATTGTTGGTATTGCCAGCGGTATCCTGATATTTCAGCGAGATATGGGCACTGCATCGATTATTTTGCTCATTTACGTACTATTTGTCTATATGGCCACACAAAAGCGTAGAATGCTTGTTTTTGGCGCTCTGGTAATGATTTTAGCTGCGATTCTCGGTTACAGTTTCTTTCCGGTCATACAAATCCGAGTATCTACCTGGTTAAATCCCTGGGCAGACGCTGCCAATTCGTCATACCAGATTATCCAATCATTAATCTCCGTGGCCTCTGGTGGACTATTGGGATCGGGTCCGGGTATCGGCAATCCGACCATTGTACCTGTGTCCCATTCAGATTTTATCTTTTCATCAATGATCGAGGAAACCGGCCTGGTCGGTGCAACAACGCTGATCATCTTTTTGATGGTTCTGCTGCACCGTATTGTTAAAATATCACTGAAAGCAAAAAGCACATATCAACGCATGCTGGGTGCTGGATTAATCATCTATCTGATATTACAAAGTATTTTGATTATGGGCGGTAATCTGGGTACTTTACCTCTGACAGGCGTCACTTTACCTTTCGTTTCATACGGTGGATCATCCTTGCTCAGTTCAATATTTGCGGTACTGATATGGCTGCATATTGATACAGAAAATAATGAACCCGGCACTATCGAAATACCTTCTTTCCGTTCTATCCTGGTCATTGAAACAATATTGGTCATCGGCCTCAGTATTATTTGGGTATTTGCATTTCAATGGAGTGTGTTCCGAAGCAATTCCCTTACCCTGCGTACGGATAATCCACGAAACGCCATCGCTGACGCCTATGTCGCCAGAGGGAAGATTCTGGATCGTAACAATAAAGTTTTAGTTGAGACCATTGGAACAGCGGGAACATATCAACGGCAAATCAGCAATCCGGCACTGATTCAACTAACTGGTTATTCCAATTTCAATTATGGTCAATCCAATCTGGAATCCAGCCTGAACAATTATTTGCGCGGTTTACTGGCAAATCCCGGATCGGAGATCTTTTGGAATCACTTGCTGTACAGCCAACATCCGGTTGGTTTGAATGTACGTCTGACCATTGATCTTGATATTCAAAACTTTTCCGATACATTATTAGACGGGCACACCGGTGCGATCATCCTCATGAATCCGGAAAATGGTGAAATTTTTGCATTGTCTTCCTATCCGTATTTAATGAGCCAGGATGGTGACCTTGAAACAGTCATTGCCGAAGAGTTTAATAATCCCGATCTGCCATTAATCAATCGTGCTGTACACGGCTTATATCCCCCTGGCACCGCAATGACTCCGTTTATGTTTAATTGGAACGCAGATCAGAATAATCCAATTGATTTACCTGACGATATAGAAAATTGTTTAATCCAAAAACGCAATATTTCCAGCTGGTCACAATATATTGCCAATGGCTGTAATGATGGCTTTGCAGAGCTATCCACTCAGATTCCTATACAATCATGGCAAAATATCCTGGATCGTTTTCATTTTCTTGATACACCTGCATTTCCATTAGCTCAGGCTGAATTACCACCCTATGAATTGCCCGACTACACCTCCTCCCTTTCCGTAACGGATTTACCATTAATTACACCCCTGCAAATGGCAATTGCTGCCAGCGTATTTTCTACAGAGGGCACATTGGCTGCCCCGGTACTGAGCTATGCCGTAGAAACTCCCCATCAGGGCTGGATTGTACTCCCAAAAAATGATGCGCAAACAATCGAGTATCAATCGCAAATAAGCAGCGCAGATTTTCTAAATCCTGATCAACAAAACTTTTGGACATTTTTGGGTAAAGGTGAACGGGTTGATGAGCATCCTGTGATCTGGTATGCATCAGGTACAACCCAGTACTGGAACGGTATGCCCTTGATGGTGATCGTGTTACTGGAAGAGAACGCGCCAAACACAGCCAGAGACATAGGGGAAGAAGTTTTATTCCATGCGCTGCAATTAAAATAAAAGAGGTTTCCCAATTGAGAAACCTCAAACGAATTATTTTACGCGTACGAAACGCCGTTTTCCGACCTGCAGCACACCAGGATGCGGAAATTCAACCAGTGCATCCGTAAGCACTTCGCCATCCAGACGAACACCATTTTGCTTAATCATGCGCCGACCTTCGCCTTTGCTGGATACCAGTCCACTGGCAACCAACACATCAACTACGCTGGCTCCAGGTTCCATGGTGTAGTCTTCCATCTCATCCGGTATATCCTTTTTCTGGAACAAACTCACAAAGGCTTCTTCTGCCTTAACAGCATCCTCATCCCCATAGAAAGTTGCCACAACTTCTCTGGCTAATTGCATTTTTGCATCGCGAGGATGCATTTTGCCTGAATTAACATCGGCTTCTAATGCTTCAATTTGGGGTGGTTTCCAACGTGTTACCAGGCGGAAGAATTGCCCCATCGCAATATCGGGGATAGACATAACCTTACCGTACATATCGTCCGCTGTGGTGTTAATTGGAATATGATTACCTAATGATTTACTCATCTTTATCACGCCGTCCGTTCCCGGCAAAATCGCCAGAATAATACCAATATTGGGTTTCTCTCCCAAAAAGGTCATCAATTTTCGGCTGGCCGTAATAATATTAAACAATTGATCTGTACCACCAATCTGAATATCAGCTTTTAGTGCATAGGCATCATATGCTTGCATAATCGAATAAAAGGTTTCGTGCAAATAAATAGGGTCTCCATTCTCCCATCGTTTGTGGAAATTTTGGCGCGTAATAAATTGTTGCAATGTGAAGTTCGAAGCCAATTGAATTAATTCAATAAAATCAATATTGGACAGCCAATCCGCATTGTAGCGAATTTTGGTTTTTTCCGGGTCAAGAATACGGAAGGCCTGTTCAGCATAGGTTCGCGCATTTTCTTGTACTTCATCTGCAGTTAATTTCGGGCGTAGTATATCCTTATCAGAAGGGTCTCCGATCAAGGAAGTAAAATTACCAATCAGAAAGGTGATTTCATGGCCCAATTCCTGGAACTGGCGCATTTTACGCATGGTCACTGTATGGCCAAGATGTAAATCAGCTTTTCTGGGATCGTATCCGGTATAAATGCGTAACGGACGATTTTCGTTTTTAGCCAGGATTAATCGTTCTTTGAGCTCGTTGCGCATGGTTTGTTCAAGATTTTTATCGCCATACGCCGTACCCTGCATCAGGTATTCAACTTGTTGATCAATATTCATGTGTTCCTCCATTGGATTCACGGCGTAAAAAAATACCGAAAAGATTTCCCTATTTTAACATGATCTTCGAAAAGCGTGTAACACCTGCCGTCAATCTGCTACACGAAGCTTTTCAGGGCATCTCTCAATTCACGGTAGCGATATTCATAATTTATTTCCAGAAGACGTTCTGGCTTTACTCTCTGACTGGCTAG
This sequence comes from Chloroflexota bacterium, assembly GCA_016838895.1. Taxonomy (GTDB): domain Bacteria; phylum Chloroflexota; class Anaerolineae; order Anaerolineales; family Anaerolineaceae; genus UBA5203. The sequence continues at coordinate 932 of JAEKNU010000006.1, read as the reverse complement.
TAGTAATGTGCTCATCTCCCCCAATAACAAACGCAATGCAAATCCCGGAACCGGAAGCCAATAGGGTCTGTTAAGATTTTTCGCGATAGATTTACCCATCTCTGAGAATGTAGCTGCTTTTGGCGCGCACAGATTGTAAATCCCTCTGGTTTCTTTTTTCTGTATCAAGGCATTGACAATCGCTGAAAAATCATCCATATGCAACCAGGGAATATACTGTTTTCCATTGCCCAGATTTCCACCAATAAATGCTTTTATCGGTAAATTCAATTTGGGAAGCATGCCAGCAGTCGATGACAAAATCACACCGGTTCGCAATATGAGCCGCCTGATTCCAGCTGATTCAAGGACTGCAGTAGATGTTTCCCATGCTTCACAAACATCACTTAAAAATCCATCGCCTTTTTCCGAATCTTCAGTCAAAACTTCGTTTGCCCGGGAACCATAATAACCCACTGCAGATGCCTGAATAAATATACTGGGAGGTGCTGATAAATTCATGATTGCCTCAGCCAATATCTTGCCAGAATTTACTCGACTGTTTAGTATTAATTGCTTTTTCCTGGCTGACCAATACCCCTCGCCAATATTGTGTCCTGCTAAATGAATGATTACATCCTGATTCTCAAGTATTTCTTGCCAGCCATCCAGTGCATCTGGATTCCAATACTGGTACATAACATGTTGATTGCGGAGTGAACGGCTTGGTTTACGGGTCAGGATAATAAATTCGTCATTTTGAAATAGCGGGTCGTTAATAAGCGCTTGTCCCAGCATGCCGCTGCCCCCTGTTATAAGGATTTTCATCAAAATTCCTCCTGATATCATTACCAGGCAATCCATTTTCTGGATATAATGGATAATATGTTTTTACAAAGTTGTTAATGTTGAATTAAAGATCGCTGATTATACTATACAGTATTAGGAAGTAA
>JAEKNU010000081.1 GCA_016838895.1 Chloroflexota bacterium | reverse complement strand
TCATGGATAAATGCCGGTTGTGTTAATTAAACACAAATATTTTTCGAGTTATGATACCTTATCGGCTGATTTTGTCTGTGTCTGCGTAATGTTTGCGTAAAAAGGAAAATCCAATCACTGCGATGAATGATCAGCTAGATTGTATATATCTGATGATATTGTAAGCCACATGTTCAATCATCATTATCATATCACAAACTGTATGGCAATACAGTAAACCTGTTTAAAAAATGAAACCCTATGCGTATCTGCGGTATAATATGCAATATTGATAATGGAAAATCACTATGGTAAAAAACCGCTCAGCTGAACATCTATCCGAGAAGGAACTACAAAATTTACTCATTGAAAAACGCCGTCAGCAGCGTCAGGAACGACTGGATCAGTTCCGCAAAACCGGTCGCATCATTGAGGTTAATACTTCGGCATCCTTTTCCATTGCGGATGAAAAATCCGACAACACTACCCCAGAACACAAAAAAAGCGGAAAAACCTTCTTTGATGGTTTATTGTTTCTCATCGAAGTGCTCGCAGTGGCCGGGTTAATCTTCATTGTATATACCGGATTCAATGTATTGCAGAACCTCAATCAGGAAGTGGCAACCGTACTGGAACAGCCAACCCTAAGCCCCACGCCGTTAATCATGGCCGTGGTATTACCCTCCGGACATACACCGCCCAATGCGCCTGGCGGTGTTCAATTCAATTGGGATGAAATCCCGGAACATCTCCAACCCCTGGTTCAATCCCTGGCTGATTTACCGATACCCACACCCAGCCCGGAGCAGGCTGTACGTATACAGATACCGGATATTAGTGTAGATGCACCCGTCGTTCAGGGTGACAGAGACGAACAATTAAAGAAAGGTGTTGGTCAAACCATAGGCACCCCCAACCCCGGACAAAATGGCAATATCGTGCTCTCTGCACACAATGATGTTTTTGGTGAAATTTTCCGTAACCTGGATCGTCTGGTGCCTGGCAACGAAATTACAATCTTCACCAGTCAAAAATCATATCGTTATGTGATTCAGGAAATTAAATTTGTTGAACCCTCCTTTGTAGAAGTTATGGCTAATACGCAGGAACCTGTGGTAACATTGATATCCTGCTATCCGTATATGGTTGATAATCAACGCATTATCGTCCGTGCCGTATTGCAGAACTAGTGTCAAAATCATGTTTCAGGAGACATTTGATGGCTAAAAAACAGAAAAAATACTCATCCGGCAAAGCAACAATCAGCAGTCCTGCAGTGAAACGCAGCAGTGTTCAGGAATTTAACCCGGATTATACCAATATCATTAAGGACCTTAAAACAATCGGTATCATGGCTTTGTCGTTTACCGCTATTTTAATTATCCTTTCTTTTGTTCTGAACTAATCAGTCGTTTTTTCATACCGACATTACCCCGGAGGTAAATTCTTCGGGGTGTTTTTTGTTAATTCAGCTTCCCTGTACGCGCTTGACATTCATTTTATTGTCTGGTATATTGCACTATAGTACACATTATCGGACTACATATGCAACAGAATAATTTTCTTCCCGCAGTAGAACGCACACTGCAATTAATTGAACTTATCGCCCAGTCGCCGCAAGGCATTACCCCGCAAGAACTGGTTAATGCACTGGATGTACCGCGTTCAACGCTTTTCCAAATCCTTAAAACACTAAAGAAATTAGGCTATATTGAGCAAATTGAAAAACGTGGACGTTATCGCAGCGGACCTCGTCTGGAGATGTGGGCAAATACTGCCAGCAACTCTTCCGGACAGGATTTGATTGCCGCCTTCTATAATGAAGCGAATCGTTTTCCGTTTTCCGAGACCATTGTATTGATCAATCTGATGGGGAATAATATTTTCACTAACGCCCAGGTTGAATCTCAACAGGTTTTGCGTAGTGCGTTCACCATTGGTCAATGGGAAGGGTCCATTGAAATTACGAATAATATATTTTCACCCGCTGAAGGTCACGAAATCATAGAAAATGGTGTAGCTGTGTTTCATTCTGCGGAGACCTGGGAATGTGCCGCACCCATTTGTCAGGATGGCGTAACACCCAATGCCGCTTTATTAATCAGTGCACCACACAGCCGTTGGACAGAAGCCAACTTCAGACAGGCTTTTTGCAAAGATTTACGTAGCATGGCTTCGCGTCTATCCTACCAAATTGGTGCCCAACATTACTACCCCTATCATCATGGAGAAGTATCCCCTCTTCAGGTTACAACGGATATGAATCTACCGGAAATCAACAATTTCCTACAAGGACCCTGGTCTGCCAGGCTTGCCTGTATCCGTCCGGATGGGCGCCCGCATGTTGTGCCTGTCTGGCAGGAATGGGACGGTAAGCAATTTACTGTGCTGGCCTGGAAAGGATCACATTGGGCAAATCATCTCATTGAAAACCCCAATGTTTCCCTGACCATTGATGAACCCTGGCCGCCATTTCATCGGGTCGTCGTACGCGGTACGGCAAAAAAAATACAACAAGAAAAAAGCACAAAGAACCTCGTTGAGCACATGTCCAAACGCTATATGGGTTCCATTATTCCACAATTGGTTAATCGTATTGAGAGCGCCTTCATCATCACGCCCGATCAGGTAAAAGGCTGGAAGGGAATGGCCAATGCCAAAAATGACTGACCCGTATATGATTGACATGCAGCATGTTTCACACACCTTTAATGGCAATGGGCAACCACCTCGGCATGCCTTACAGGGAATTAATTTATCTGTCTCAAATGGAGAATTCATCGCCCTGATTGGCCCGAGCGGTTGCGGAAAATCTACTGTTTTGCGCATTCTGGCTAACTTGATCCAACCGCAAACTGGCAGCGTGCAAATTGATGGCATATCACCCAAGGAGTTCACCGCCCAACGCCGTCTGGGTTGGATGGCGCAACAACCGGCGTTATTACCCTGGTTAACAGTTAAACAGAATGTAGCGCTGGCACATCGTTTTCACCCATTGCAGGCTGCGCCGCAGATGAGCCCGGATGAGGCATTAGAAATTGTCGGACTAATTGATGCCGCTGACGCTTATCCGGAATCGCTTTCCGGCGGTATGCAGCAGCGCCTTTCCCTGGCACGTTTACTTTCCCTGGACGTTGATTTATGGTTGATGGATGAGCCCTTTGCCGCATTGGATGAGCTTACCCGGTCAGCCTTGGCACAGGAACTCTCATTACGCTGGCAACCTTTACACCCAACAGTATTATGGATTACGCACAATATTCAGGAGGCCGTATTACTGGCCGATCGCATACTGATCCTCAGCCCTTCCCCTGGCAACCTTATCGCCGACATACCCGTTGATTTTTCCCATCCACGTGATCCGGATCAGCCAGAATTTTATGCTCTGGTCAGTAAATTACGCCAACAATTAGTCGGGAAGATTCAATATACCTGAAGAGTATTTATGCAACATAAAAAGAAAACTACAATACAGGCAATTTTCATTGTGCTTGCCTTTTTCCTGCTCTGGGAAATAGGTGTACACAGCCTGCAAATACAACCTTATATTCTGCCAGCGCCTTCACAAGTTTTTGGAACGTTGGCCGTTAATGCCACCTACTTCATGCAAGCCAGTTTTCTAACACTCAGTGAAGCCTTGTTGGGCTTATTGCTGGGTTTGATCTGTGGTTTTTTCCTGGCTGTTTTCCTGACCCTGTTTCCGGGCTGGGAGGATGGCGTAATGACCCTGGCAATATTGGTCAAATCCACACCCCTGGTTGCGATCGCCCCTTTGTTAACCCTCTGGTTGGGCTTTGGTACCCTGCCCAAGATATTAATCACAGCACTGCTGACCTTTTTTCCGGTGTTGGTCAATATGCTGAGCGGCTTCCAAAAAACCGATCCAGCCCTGATGGATTTATTCCGCGCCTGGTACGCCAGCCCATGGGAAATCTTCCTCCATCTGCGGATGCGTTCCGCATTTCCTTTCCTGTTTGCAGCATTAAAAATCACTGCCCCTTTGGCTTTAATCGGTGCGGTTGTCGCTGAATGGACCGGAGCCTCGGGTGGGCTTGGACGGGTAATGTGGTTGGCTTATGCCAACTTAAACCTGCCCTTCCTTTTTGCAGCCATTTTCATTTTAGCCGTTAGCGGCATGCTCTGGTATCAACTGGTGCTGCTGCTGGAAAAGAAAATCATTTTCTGGCACCAAAATCAAACCATTTCCTGATCAAAAGGTAAAACCATGAAAAAAACACTTTATACAATGCTGATATGTTGTATGCTGCTAAGCAGTTGTTCAATGCACAATGAGCCAGTTCAAAGTGACGAAATGTCAATGACGTTTATGGCTGGTTATAAACCCCAGGCAAATTTACCCTTTGTGGGTGTTTATGTCGCTCAGGAAATGGGCTACTTTGAAGAAGAGCACCTGCAGGTCAGTATTGAGCATTCCGCCGGAAATGGAGAGCATCTGCAATTATTGGCAGCCGGGAAAGTACAGGTCACCACTCAGGATGCTGGAGTCTTACTTAAACGGCGGGCAGATCCAGGATTACCTTTAGTTTCCATTGCATTAATCGGCCAGCACGGTCAGCAGGCATTTGCCTCACTGACTAGTAGCAGTATTCAAACCCCTCAGGATTGGGCCGGTCATAGCCTGGGCTTTAAGGGGTCCATTCCCCCGGATCTGATCGCGATGCTGCATGCCGCCGGTTTGGATGAAAATGATGTCGAAATCATTAACGTTGGTTTTGATCCGCGTTTATTAACCGAAGGCAAAGTAGATGTGTACCCGCTTTACAAATCCAATGAGCCATATCTGATCCAGTCCTGGGGTGAAGAAATTACATTATGGGAAGCCGCCGATTACGATCTACCCAGTATGGGGCTGACCTATGTCACCAGCGAAGAGATTTTATCCGAAAACCCTGAAATGCTCTCGCGCTTCCTGCGCGCCGCCCTGAAAGGCATCCAGTATGCCGAAAGTCATATCGATGAAACTGTACAAATTGTGCTCAAATACAGCGGGCCGGAATCCAACCCCGACCATATGAAATTTATGCTGCAAATGGAACTGAGTGACGCCCACAGCGTTTTTACAGAGGCTGAGGGGTTAGGCTGGCAAACCAGCGAACAATGGCAGCAGCTGGCTGATTTTTTAGTTGAATATGATGCCATGCAGCCAACTGACCCTGAAAAAGCTTTTACAATTGATATTTTGCAAGCTGCAAAGCCCTGAAATATGGGTTATTTGTTTGTTATTCTCCCCTCAACTGATTATAATTATAGGTGAGGTTGAAAAGGAGGCATTTGCAGGGTTCTTGACGTACCTATCCGCATATGCTACTATCAATTTTATTCTGTGAATATTTCAAACAGAGGGTATTGCATAGTTAAAGGAGTCTACCAAAATGACACGAAAAAATATTAGCCGCTTATTGGTTGTCATCCTGATCGCGGTTATGGCTGCATCCTGTTCCAAGCCAGCATCCGTCGCTACAGAGGTTACGCCAACCTCGTTGGGGGACCTGCCGTTTCCTTTAGCAACCCAACCTGATATCATGAATGAAATTTTATTCGGTACACAAACTGCTGAAGCCATGGCACATGAAATGCCAGCCGCTGAAAGCACTGAAGAACCCACTGTCATTATTGATCTAAGTGAAAACGCAGAGACCGAAACCACGCCGATGGCGGAAGGGGATAGCACAATGCTTGAACCAACAGTGGAAGGCGATACTACCACATCTGGTACGATAACAACCACTGATGAGCGTCCGGAAACGTACACCGTGCATAAAGGTGAATTTCCATACTGCCTGGCACGACGCTTCAATGTCAGCGCTGGTGATTTATTGAGCGTCAACGGTATTGCCGCCAATACGCAAGTATCTGAAGGCACTGTCCTTACCATCCCCCAAAGCGGAGAATGGTCCTCTGGGGAGCGTGCCCTGAAATCCCATCCGGTCAGCTATACCGTGGGTGTTGGGGAAACGATTTACACCATCGCCTGCGCTTTTGGCGATGTAAACCCCAAAGACATCATTGCCGCCAATGATCTGGAAGATCCCTACACCTTGACCTCCGGAATCGAGCTGCACATCCCCTGATCTTGCGCAGCGAAACAAATTTCTAAACCATCATTTACCAACAAAGCGGGATCAGTATCCAGACGATACAGATCCCGCATTTTTATAAAGGAAACTGATGAACGAATACAACATACTGAAACGAGACACCCAATACAAAGGCAAAATTTTTGATGTGGAAAAGGTTCTTCTGCGTTTACCGGATGAACGTGAAGTTACCTATGACCTAGTGCTCCACCAGAACGCAGTGACCATCCTGCCTATTGATACCGAGCGCAAAATATGGTTTGTGCGTCAATACCGTCTGGGTATACAGCGCGAAATTCTGGAGCTGCCGGCGGGCGTCTTCAATGACGGCGAAGATCCGCTGACCTGCGCAGGCCGGGAATTACAGGAAGAAATCGGCATGTCCGCAAAAATCCTGCGTCCGATTGGCGAGGCTGTTATGTCCCCCGGATATGCCACAGAGTATATGTATTATTTCCTGGCCAGTGAACTGAGCAGCAATCCCTTGCCGCAAGACGATGATGAATTCATCGAGGTGGTCAAAATTCCGCTCGAAAAAGTGTATGAGATGGTCTACAGCGGCAAAATTATTGATAACAAAAGCCTGGCAGCCTTGCTATATGCCATTCCGTTTTTGGGGCCATTGCAATAACCAGTTTGTAGAAATACTAATTTTGAGTGTACGGGCGACTTGCAGTCGCCCGTTTTGAATCCATCGGAAAGGATGCCAGGTGAACCAATATCACATTCCCCCATTCAATAAAACCTACCCCCAGTCCAACCGACGCCAGACCAGGCGCTCAAGGATGCTCATCAATATCCAGCCCACGATAAACGCAGCGATAATCGCCGAGAGCAGCAGCACCAGCCAATGCTGACTGAATCCCGCCACCCAGGTGGAGACCAGGTATCCGGCATACCCGCCGGCCATGCCGAGCAGTGCTCCGCTGATGGCGGTTTTGAGCAGCGGCTTAGGCCATGTGGAACATGGTTGTTTTTTTACAAACAGCATAATTATTCTAATAATCAAGCCGGTTGTGGCACCGATCAGGGCGCAACGTAGTAGGAAGATTGGGGGCATAAAACTATCCTTTATAGTAGTGAAAAAAAGATGATTATGCTATTTATTTCCATGATTTAATTTCTTTTACTAAAGAAACTCCCCATTATCATCAAAATAGTATCTTCTTTTCCTAAATAAATATTTTTCACCTCAAGTGGTTTTATTTATTTCAACAGACAAGTTTCCTGTAAATTCAACTTTCATGTTTTCATGTATATCTCTATTATTTTTTTCTAGCTCAACTATAACCGTTCCAAAATCTCCCAAATTGCAAGTAAATGAATCATCTTCAATAATTTTTTCAACAATTCCAATACAATGCACATGTGAAGAATTTTCAATATCCTGAAGTATCATCACTTGTTTTTCAACTGATAAATTTACTTCCCTGACCCATTCAATAAAGAATTTTGCTTCCACTATTTTTTTTGAGTCAAATTGGTAGAATCCCGATTCGATATATTCATCTGGTTCGACACTATATGCAAACATAATCCTTTCAGAGTCATTGGTTAATATAATCTTATATAATCTTTCATATCCATCATATTTTACATTAACGAGTTCAATTTTTTTCATCACTTATCCTATTTCATATTAAGAAAATATTTCATAGTTGATGGCATCATCGACTGAATTTTTCCGTCTTGAACCAGGACCAAAACACCTTTATTAACCTTTTCCGCGCCATCAACATAGTATAGATATTTTTCACCCACTACCCAAGACCAGTATCCGGTATGAACTATGCTGATAAACACCCACATTTATTACCAATTCCAAATTCATTATTGCAATACAAAATATTTTTCATCCTCTGCAATTATATTTTAAGTCAATGGTATATATTTTTATCTCATTTGTCTTAAGGAATTATTTAGGTCATTAATTTCATCAATTGTTAACTTATAGACAATAATTCTACAGAGTATATTGGATTCATCAACTCCAAATATAATTCGACCTGATTGAAAATATTTTACAGGTTCACTATCTCCCAAAAAGATTAGTAATTCGCTTTCAAAAGTGGAGACGGATAACTTACAGTTAACATCTAATTTATTAAGACCAATCCACCCGGCAGCATTTAGGATCGGGACTCCAAACTTACAAATAGGTGTTTTCAAACTATATTTGCTTTTACCTATGTCTATTTCTTTTACTTCAACTAGCGTTAAAGTACGGATTTGACCACTTATTGATCCAACACCTATTTCAAGTAATGAATGTTTAAAATCACCAAATCTACAGTATTTCGTGTTTTCTAAAACTTCATCCCAATGTTCCCATTTCACGTCAATAGGTATATATGGGTCGATTGTTATTGTTTCTTTAATCTTTTTATTATCTACACTGATTTTAATCAAAATTTTCCTCTCTCGAATCTAATTACCCCAGCCATTAAACTGAGCATGTTTTACAACAGGTAATAAACCTTCTCCACGAGGAGCACTAAATATAAATTCCCAATTTCCTACAGTTATTATTTCCTCATACTTAATTCCATTTACTGTAGCTTGATTAAGTGCTTCTGAAAAATCATATAGAAGTATCTGAGAATAATAATCTGGATCAATTCCTGTAACTTTTATTTGCTTTGCAACTTCTTCATAAATATGTTTTGTTCCATTCCCATGAACCCAGATTTTCTGATCATTTATTACAATTTCAAATGATCTGGGTATCACTGTTCCATCATATATAGGTTGAGTTGCTGTTATTGTATTCCAAATTCCACTTGTTCCTGTCCAACCATCTACTAAATATTCTACTGCATCATCTCCTAAAACAGAGTAAACAGCAAAATTTCCGTTTAATTCATTCAATATACTCACATCCAGATCGGCTATCTGCTTGATAGCGTCATCTGAAAGCGTAAATAGCGCATCAATATCTGTTCGATCAAGGTTCTCCAGTAATTTCCGAGCCTTTGTTACATCAACCGTATCTAATAGTTTGAATGCAGGTCTGCCGTAATCGATAGCCAAGGAAATCGCTTCTGGCGCATCATTCAAGTGTTTGAGAATAAATTCAACACCCTCGTCTGCAAAATTATCCAGGAACTGCATTCCCTCATCGCCATATTTCGCAAGGAAAGGAATCATCTCAAATCCGTATTTCTGCACATACTGCATTGCATCGGGAATATTTTTTTTCAGGAAATGGAATCCTTCAAGCAGTACTGAATTTCCTGGCGTTCCCTTATCCAGTTTCTCCAATTGCAGTTCAATCAATGTTTCAGCAGCATTTGGATTCCCTGTGATTGTTTGTATCCCAAACTTTGCTTCGAGGTATAGTTCCTCTCCTTTATCAAGCGCTTCCATAACTGCCGGGACATTTGAACAAGCCGCTTGATGCGTTAAGCACCATGCAGTTACCGTATTCCCAATTGCAGGAATTGCTACACCCAATGGGCCACCAAAGATTAAGCCTCCTAAATAGCATGTTCCGAAAGCAACCCCACCCGAAATAAAAGTATTGGTTAGTAACCGAGTTGAAAGATCACGACCATAATAAGAATTCAATGCCATTGTCCCCGTGAAGGTTATTGTCCCTGCAGTTACTAATGAGACACATGCAGCAGCCGCGATAAGGGGAAGGGTAATGGTGCCAAAAGCAGCGATTGTTATGCCAATCACGACAGCCCCAACAACCAGGCCTATACCGGCGGCCGTTCCTGTCTGATGTTCATCAATCCAGTCAATCGTCTTTACTGCGCCATCATGCATTTTTCCTAATACACTGCTGCCAGCATTTAATAAATTTGCAACAGGGGTTTTTAAAGGTTCAATAATATTGTCTGTAAACCAATTTCCGCTCACATTCGATGTCGGTGAAACGCGTGCTTTAGCCTTATCTGTCGTTTTGCTACCCGCTTCTTCACCTTCATGAAATGCTTTTACCTGATTTGAATATTCACTGGCTTTCTTCTGGGCTGCTTGATAAGCCGCTAGTTGGGCTGTAGCATAATTTTGGACAGCCATTTTTGCGCCAAGGCCTTGATCAAGAAAATCATCAAGCTGCTCTTTCGATAAATCTGATATTGCGCTGCCACCCGTACTGGCAATCAATCGACTCAGCTCAGCATTTTGTTGAGTCATTTCATTAAAATATTCCACTACAGCTTCAGACGCACCAGCATTTTGGGATAGGAATTCTTTCTGTTCCTCATCAGATAAATCCGTAAATGCTTTTCCATCCGAATCATATAATTTACTTAACCATTTCCCTTTTCCTTCCAGGACTTCCTTATCGTGTTTTGCTTGTGCTTCCGCTACCGCCTTATTCCATACCTCTAAACCTGCTACATAATTATCCCAGCGTGCGGCAATGGCTTCCATGATTCCTTCCCATATCTTGGCTTCTTCCTTAGCGCGGGTTTCTTTCAACTGCCGGGCACTTACCACAGCCGCAGCGGCACCTGCTGCAAGGGCGGCTGCACCCCATAGAATACCATCGGTCAGCGGTGTGGTATTGACAGGCGCTTCTCCATCATTTGTATCTGCACTGGCAAGTACGGCAGATGGTTCATCCCCGGCGGAGATGGGTACGGCAATCATTGTACTTGTGGGGATTGTGGTTGCTTCCGTCTGCGCATCACTGCCGCCTACGACTGGTGCAGGCTCTGTCGCATCTGGCAAGGGGGTGTTTGTCGGCTCTGCTTCTCCGCCAAAAAGGATGCCTTGCAAGGGAATTTCTGCCGTTGCGCCAGCTTCCGGGATATAAATGCGTCCGCTGATCCAGCGTCCATTGCCTAATTTGTCCCAGGCCTGCAAGAGAACCTGATAATCTCCAATGGGTGCGATTGTGCCGTCGCCGAATTTTCGGTCCCATTGTAAATCCATCTCAAGTTTTTTTGTATCAAAATCCCATTCGCGGGCTGGCCATCGGTTTTGTTCATCCCGTACGGAAAGCTCAATTCGTTTAATCCCTGACCGGGAATCATAAACGACAAGATGACCACTCTCCCAGATGTACCAGCCGCCGGTGATACTCATGGCCGGGGCACTGTTATCCAGGGTGAGGGGTTGCATGGTAATGTCTGTGCGGTTTCCCGCATTATCCACGGCGCTGATCACTGGCGTATAGGTGCTATCTGGCAGCATGGATGAGTCCCAATCCAGGGTCCAGGTACCATCAAGGTTGGGTGTAATCGAGTTTAAAGTTGTTCCATCCGTGGATAGCTCAATGCGATTTACGCCTGATGTAGCATCCCCACAGGTGCCAGTGAACACCACACTACCATTTACATAACCACCGCCGGTAATGCCCTCCATAGCCAATTCAACCGGCGGCTGGTTAGCAGTTACGACAGGAGCAGTGGTATCCACCAATAAGTTATATAAGGTTTGGGCAGTATGTCCTGCGAAATCACGTACATCCAGTTGCAGGTTATAAACTCCTTCAGGAAAAACAACAGGGTTGGCTACACTGAATTCAATTCCATTGGAAAGTGCTCTGGTGAAATCCACACCTGATGCAGGGGCCGGATCAGTGAAACTGACCGTCAGGGTGGTATCGGAAACAAACCAGTTATTGTCACCCGGTGTGCCGCTCAAGCTGGCACTGATTACCGGGTTCTGTGTATCCACGTAGTAATCTTCAATAAAATGATAGGAGGAATCTCCGTAGGAGGAAAGCGCCCAGAAATCCAGATGGTGGGTTCCTTCTCCGATTTCGATAGTGATCGTATCCAATCCATCAGCGAAGAAGGGAACACCGTCTAAAGAACCTTCCAGTGCGGTGATGTAGTATCCTGCAGAGGCATATAGATCTACACCAGTTAGCTGCACCGGGAATGGCGAATGGCACCAGCCGTTACTGCCGGGAATGGGACAAGTCCATATGGTATTGGCTTCCGCAATTGGATGGCTAACTGTTTGATTTGAATATACAACTTCACGATCTGTTTCAGAAAAGGTACTAGACCCACATTGGGCTTCTACTTATCCAGAACCAACTCCTGAGCAAGATAAATCAGATCGCAAACAATCATCGCAATAGATGTTACATGTACATGAGGTAGGATTGCCAGGATAGCCGGCACAAGCAGCACCACTTCCACTATAAGTAATATGACAACTGCTTGGCACGCTAATTTGATACGTTCGATCCGGTCCAATATAATCTGCGGCAACCACAGAGGTGCCCATTGCCAAACCAATAACCAACAACATTATTACTTTTGATAAATACTTTCTTAACTTCATCTCACACCCCCATCAATTGTTAAACCGCAAAACGCCAGTCCTCCGATGAGCACCGGAAATAAAAATTTCATAAAATGAACGATTGCAAATAAAAAAGGAATCCTACGCTCGGCGAGCGGTTGTTCAGATAAAGCCATGACACACTCCACATACTGTTTATGATAGAAATTGTCCGGGAATATGAATGGCAAATGCCGCCTGCTGTGTGAAACAGCAAGCCTCCAATAAAGTTATGGATACATTAACCAAAATACTCCCGATAATGGTGTACCAATAAGGCTGCGTTGAGTTGACAATGCCCGGCACGAAGTCCGGTTGCGGTGCATAAACAGTTGTGTGTGTTGCGGGCTGAATGTTTGGGTAGCCCCCTGCTATATTGAGTAGCTTATCACTATTTTATTGCACATTGGTGAGACAGTCAAGATGATTAAAATCAGATGAGAACGAGATTCCCTGCGATCATATCGGTATACAATTATCACGAATCGCTAGCGCCATTTAAAATACCCTTTCCCCAAATATCACATTCGTGAAATTTGTGAGGAATTTCACTTATCCCTTCCATAGTTAATGCCCTATAATAAAATTAGTCTATACAAATGGATGACCTGGTTATGACAGGAAGCCCAACAATTTTGTGATGATTATTACTATATGAATATTGATTAATCAGATAAAATTACATGTTGGATGTTCAATCTGAACATCTTTAAAAACCAAATAAAACGGAAATTTCGTTTTTTATTTGCTACTAACTCAAATTTGGAGTAAATTACATGTCGCGTCAAATGGTAACAATCGATGCTAACGAAGCCGTGGCACACGTTGCGTATCGGCTTAACGAGGTGATCGCCATATATCCAATCACCCCGTCCTCCGGCATGGGGGAATTTGCAGATGCCTGGGCTGCCCAAGGTATTCCCAACTTATGGGGCACTGTTCCGCTGGTACAAGAAATGCAAGCTGAAGGCGGCGCCGCTGGTGCTGTCCATGGTGCATTGACTACCGGTGCACTCACCACCACCTTTACAGCCTCACAAGGTTTATTGTTGATGATCCCGAATATGTACAAGATTGCTGGCGAATTAAGCCCGGCTGTGTTCCATATCTCAGCCCGCTCCATCGCTGCGCAAGCCTTATCCATCTTCGGCGATCACTCAGATGTCACAGCTGCTCGATCAACCGGTTTTGCAATGCTCGCATCCCGATCTGTGCAGGAAGCCCAGGATATGGCTTTGATTTCACAAAAAGCCACGCTGGAATCCCGCGTTCCATTCATGCATTTCTTTGATGGTTTCCGTACTTCTCATGAAGTCAGTAAAATTGAACAGCTCTCTGAAGATACAATGCGAGCCATGATTGACGACAAATACGTCCTCGAACATCGTGAGCGTGGACTGAGCTCGGACCATCCCGTAATTCGTGGTACCGCTCAGAACCCTGATGTTTTCTTCCAGGCCCGTGAAACTGTCAATAAATACTACGACGCCACACCTGCCATCGTGCAGAACGCCATGGATCAATTCGGCAAGCTGACCGGCCGCCAATATCATCTGTTTGATTATGCAGGCGCTAAAGATGCCGAAAACATCATCATCATCATGGGTTCCGGCGCCGATACCGCTGAAGAAACTGCTAAATTCCTGGCAGACAAAGGCGAGAAAGTGGGTGTCATCACCGTTCGTCTTTATCGCCCATTCTCCATGGAACATTTTGTCAAGGCATTACCTGCCAGCACAAAATCCATCGCCGTATTAGACCGCACCAAAGAACCCGGCAGCACTGGCGAGCCCATGTATTTGGACGTCATCACCGCCATTAACGAAGCCTTAACCGAAAACAAGGCTCCTTTCAAACAAATGCCGCGTGTTACCGGTGGACGCTATGGTCTTTCTTCAAAAGAATTCACCCCCGCAATGGTCAAATCCATTTTCGATGAATTAAAGAAAAGCCAGCCGAAAAACCACTTCACCGTGGGTATCAATGATGATGTAACCCATACCAGCCTGGAATTTGATGCTTCCTTCACCATCGAAGATGAAAAGACTTCCCGTTGTGTATTCTTTGGTCTGGGTTCCGATGGTACCGTGGGTGCCAACAAGAACTCCATCAAAATCATCGGCGAAGATACGGATAACTTCGCCCAGGGTTACTTTGTTTATGACTCAAAGAAATCCGGCTCTGTTACTGTCTCTCACCTGCGTTTCGGTCCCAAGGCAATTAATTCTCCATATTTGATCCCCGAAAATGATGCAAATTTCGTTGCCTGTCATCAGTTCAACTTCCTGGAAAAAATTGACATGCTCAAATACGCCAAACCAGGCGGAATTTTCTTGTTGAACAGCATCTATGAGAAAGATACAGTTTGGGAACACCTACCGAAAGAAGTGCAAACTTCCATTATTGACAAGAAACTGAAATTCTATGTTATTGATGGCTATGATGTTGCCGAAAAGACCGGCATGGGTAACCGCATCAACACCATTATGCAGACCTGTTTCTTCGCCATCAGCGGTGTTCTCCCTCGTGATGAAGCGATTGAACAAATTAAGAAATTCATCAAGAAATCCTACAGCAAACGTGGTGAAACGGTTGTTCAACAGAACTACGCAGCAGTGGATTCTTCCATCGCCAATTTATTTGAAGTAACTGTACCCGAAAAAGTTACCAGCAAAATCACCCGTTTGGCTCCGGTTCCTGCAAATGCTCCTAAATTCGTCCGCGAAACCTTGGGTGTGATCATCGGTCGAGATGGCGATAATTTGCCTGTCAGCAAAATGCCGGATGATGGATCCTTCCCCACCGGTACAACGCAATGGGAAAAGCGAAACGTAACCCTCAATATACCAGTTTGGGAATCTGACCTGTGTATTCAGTGTGGTAAATGTGCCTTTGTTTGCCCACATGCTTCGATTCGTCAGAAAGTATATGAGCCTGCCCTGTTGAAAGATGCCCCGGCAACCTTCAAATCCGTGGATGCAAAATTCAGAGAAATCCCCGATATGAAGTTCACCATCCAGGTAGCACCGGAAGACTGCACAGGTTGTGGTCTGTGTGTGGAAACCTGCCCAGCCAAAGACAAACAAGAGCCTGGTCGTAAAGCCATCAACCTGGCATCTCAGCCTGAAATACGCGAAAGCGAAGCTGCCAATTGGGACTTCTTCATGTCCTTGCCCGATCCTGATCGCGGCTCATTTGTACCCAGCACGGTCAAGAATTCACAGTTATTACGTCCGCTGTTCGAATTCTCTGGCGCCTGTGCCGGTTGCGGTGAAACACCTTACCTCAAACTGGTCTCCCAATTATTTGGTGATCACATGATCTGTGCCAATGCTACTGGTTGTTCCTCCATTTATGGCGGTAACTTACCCACCACTCCATGGGCATTCAACAAAGAAGGCCGCGGCCCTGCTTGGTCCAACTCCCTCTTTGAAGATAACGCCGAATTTGGTTTGGGTATGCGCCTGACCATCGACAAACGCAAAGAATTTGCTGCTGAATTGCTCAAAGAATTTGCGCCGAAACTGGGTGCCGAAATGGTTGAAACCATGTTGACAGCACCCCAGACCGATGATGCAGAAATGGCAGTCCAGCGCGAACGCATTGAGCAGGTCAAAGCCAAATTAGCTGGTAATAATGATGCGCGTGCCAAACAACTCCTCAGTGTGATTGATTCTCTCTCTCATAAGAGCATCTGGATCATTGGTGGTGACGGCTGGGCATATGATATTGGTTACGGCGGTTTGGATCATGTTTTGGCTTCCGGACGCAATGTCAATGTGCTGGTTATGGATACCGAAGTGTATTCAAACACCGGTGGACAGTCCTCCAAAGCTACACCTCGTGCAGCCGTTGCAAAATTCGCTGCCAATGGTAAAGACATCTCCAAAAAAGACTTGGGCATGATTGCCATGACCTATGGTTACATCTACGTTGCCCGTGTTGCTATGGGTGCCAATGATGCACAAACCCTCAGAGCCATCCGTGAAGCAGAAGCATTTGACGGCCCATCCCTAATTATTGCTTACTCACATTGTATTGCGCATGGTATCGATATGAGAAAAGGCCTTGAACAGCAGAAATTAGCTGTACAAAGTGGTGCATGGCCACTGTTCCGTTATAACCCTGCACTGGTCGAAGAAGGTAAGAATCCATTAACACTTGATAGCAAAGAACCTTCTATTCCCTTCAAAGATTACGCCTACAATGAAACCCGTTACCGCATGTTACTGCAAAGTGACGAAGAACGCGCCGAGGCATTAATGAAGTTAGCTCAATCAGATGCCAAGAAACGTTGGGAACTCTACAAACAAATGGCAGAAATCGAATATAATACTAGCAAGGAAAACTAGTATAATTTGATCTAAATAGTATAGATCGAACAAAAGGAGAGTATGTCATGGTTGATTTGAGAACAAATTATCTCGGTTTACAACTTAGAAACCCTTTGATAGCATCTGCCTCTCCACTTTCGAAAAAAGCCGATACCGTGCGTCAATTAGAAGACGCCGGTGTAAGCGCCATAGTAATGTATTCCTTATTTGAAGAACAAATACAAAATGAAGCTCGCGCCCTGGATCACTATCTGACCCGGGGCAGCGAGTCTTTCGCTGAGGCGCTTAGCTACTTCCCTGATTTAGGAAATTACAATGTTGGCCCAAAAGGCTATCTGGATCAGATTCACGAATTAAAAAGCTCGGTTGATATTCCAATTATTGGTAGTTTGAATGGCATATCGGAAGGTGGATGGATTGAATACGCAAAACTGATTCAACAAGCAGGTGCTGATGCCCTGGAACTAAACATCTATTACTTGCCCACGGATCCTACCTTGACCAGTCAGGAATTGGAAAAATCCTATGTTGAATTAGTGAAAAAAGTAAAATCCTCATTACGTATTCCGCTTGCAGTCAAACTGAGTCCATACTTTTCTGCGCTTCCAAATTTCGCCAAACAATTGGTTGAAGCCGGTGCCGATGGATTGGTATTATTCAATCGCTTTTATCAGCCGGATTTGGATGTCGAAGAAATGGTCGTAAAACCTGACCTGAACTTCTCGAATTCCAGTCATTTGCGTTTACCACTGCGCTGGACAGCCATCATGTATGATCGCATCAAAACCGATTTTGCCATCTCAGGCGGGATTCATTCTGCCACTGATCTGGTAAAAGCTGTTATGGCTGGTGCCAATGTCGGTGCGGTTGCTGCAGTACTCATTGAACGTGGCCCACAATATGCTGCTACCATATTGCAGCAATTTGAACGCTGGCTTAGCGATCATGAATATGACTCTGTATCCATGATGCTGGGTGCCATGAGCCAGAAAGCCGTTGCCGAACCCGCTGCTTTTGAACGCGCAAATTACATGAAGATTCTACAAAGCCTGGATGATAGTATTCTCTAAATCAGGCTTAGATCGTATATATTCAAAAAACCGCTGTTCAATTGAACAGCGGTTTTATTTTTTCAAGATACAGGAGTGGGCTTAAGAAGTAGTACGAGGAGCGGGTCCAGTTTTCTTGGCACGATACACAATGCGACCACGGGCTAAATCATATGGTGACATTTCTACTTTGACCTGATCACCCAACAAAATACGAATATAATACTTACGCATTTTACCAGAAAGATATGCTAATATTTCATGGTCATTTTCTAATCGAACTTTAAATTGTGTGCCGGGTAATGCTTCAATCACTACACCTTCAACTGTAATCTTATCCTCTTCTTTTGCCATTCATTCCTCCTGCGAACAAATCATAACTATCGGCGGTTAACCTGCCGTCGTTTTATGCGCCGGATGGCTTTTTTCTTTTCCACACGTCGTAATTCGCTCTTGGAAATAAACCATCGTTTGCGGCGAACAGTGCTTAAAACACCGCTCTTGACGATTTTCTTGCGAAATCGTTTCAGTAATTGATCTTGCCCTTCATTGGGTCGTAGTATTACATGTGTCATTAGAAATCTCACCTCCCTTCATTTAGGGGATTTTTAAAGGATAATTGCTTTCCTATAATGCCTTAGGTATAAAAATATCGGCCGAAGGTCATTCTCAGCCGATACAGGGTTTGCCAGATCAAGTTATTTTTAGAAATTCACTGGTTGCCTATCGAGAACAACGCCTCCATTAGAGCCATTTTTATCATTTCAAATTGCAGTCCAAAACCGCACAATAATTATACACTGAGCAAGTGCGCTTGTCAAAGCATTTGATACGAATTGTTCTGGTGCGCTTATTTGTAACTATCCAGTCCAGTATTGGGAACCAATAATAAATCACAGAACATAGCTGATGAATTAATAAAAAAAGTCTCTTGGCAATGACCTACTCTCCCAGGGGGTCCCCCCCCAAGTACCATCGGCGCGAGTGGGCTTTACTTCCGGGTTCGAGATGGGACCGGGTGTACCTCCACTGCTATAGTCACCAAGAGACTAATTTACAAAGGTATGAAATTATTATTGAAATAGAATGAATGCAGGTTTTTTTTTCTAAAAAGTACTCAGTTCTCCGAATCACGTAGAGTAAGTCCTCGATCATTAGTACGACTTAGCTCAATACATTGCTGTACTTACACACGTCGCCTATCAAGCAGGTAGTCTTCCTGCGATCTTACTCCCTTACGGGATGAGGAATCTTATCTTGAGGCGAGTTTCCCGCTTAGATGCTTTCAGCGGTTATCTCTGCCGAACGTAGCTACCCAACAATGCCGTTGGCACGACAATTGGCACACTAGAGGTTCGTCCGCCCCGGTCCTCTCGTACTAGGGGTAGATCCTCTCAAATTCCTTGCGCCCACAGAGGATAGAGACCGACCTGTCTCACGACGGTCTGAACCCAGCTCGCGTACCGCTTTAATGGGCGAACAGCCCAACCCTTGGGACCTTGTACAGCCCCAGGATGCGATGAGCCGACATCGAGGTGCCGAGCGAGGTCGTCGATGTGAACTCTTGGACCTCACTAGCCTGTTATCCCCGGAGTAGCTTTTATCCGGTAAGCCACGGCCTTTCCACTCAGTACCGTGGGATCACTAAGCCCGACTTTCGTCTCTGCTCGACGCGTTGGTCTTGCAGTCAAGCTCCCTTATGCCTTTACACTCTATGGCTGGTTTCCATTCAGCCTGAGGGAACCTTTGGGCGCCTCCGTTACCTTTTAGGAGGCGACCGCCCCAGTCAAACTGCCCACCTGGCACGGTTCTCTACCCGGTTGACGGCGTAGAGTTAGGGTCTAAATATAATTAGGGTGGTATTTCACTGGTGTCTCCACCGAGGCTGACGCCCCAGCTTCATAGACTCCCACCTATGCTACACAAACCATATCCAAACCCAATGCCAAGCTGCAGTAAAGCTTCACGGGGTCTTTTTGTCCTTCTGCGGGTAGGCCGCATCTTCACAGCCATTTCAATTTCACCGGGTCCCTCGTTGAGACAGTGCTCTGATTGTTACACCATTCGTGCGGGTCGGAACTTACCCGACAAGGAATTTCGCTACCTTAGGACCGTTATAGTTACGGCCGCCGTTCACCGGGGCTTCAGTTCA
>JAEKNU010000080.1 GCA_016838895.1 Chloroflexota bacterium | reverse complement strand
AATCGTTCTTTGTCTTTTTGTGTCATGGTTTTTTCCTTCCTTATTTTTACCATTTACACATTTTTTCTTACACCCTCCCTTCCAATGCAGTAATTACATATCCATCCAATGGATCCGTGCCATTCAACTGCACTGAAAATTGTGATTGGCACCAGCCATTATCACCAATGATCGGACAGCTCCAGACGGTGCTGGCGACCGCAGGTGGATGGCTGATTGTTATTGTTGAATAGTTTACCCAGCGGTCATCTTCGCTGAATCCACTTCCACATGTGCTATTCACAGTTCCAGTTGGTATGGAAATACAACTTCCCGTACCCGTTAAACAAGTATCACAGGTGATATTGCATGTACAGGGATCACCTAAATATCCATTCGCTCCACAGGAAGAATATCCGCTACCCGAATAACGGTATCCGCAGCTTGTTGCTTCTTGCACTGTATACGTTCGATTCGGTCCAATATAATCAGCAGCTACTACGGAGGTTCCCATTGCCAGGCCAATAACCAACAACATGATTACTTTTGATAAATACTTTCTTAATTTCATTGCATCCCCCCTTCATAGGTTAAATCGAAATTCGCCAGCCCACCGATGAGTACCGGAAAGAAAAATTTTATGTAATGAATGATTGCAAATAAAAACTGAATCCTGCGCCCGCGGGCAGGTTGATGGGTTAATGCCATGACACACTCCACAACTATTTACATTTTTCAATGCAAGGAATATGAATGGCAAATGCCGCCTGCCGTATTTAACAGCAAGCATCCAATAAAACGATGGATACATTAACCAAATTACTCCCGATAATGAGGTACCAATAAGGCTGCGATGAGTTGACAATGCCCGGCACGCTGTCCGGTTTCATTGAATAAACAGTTGTGTGTGTTGCGGGCTTTGCTTGTATAGCCCCCTGCAATAATGCATGATGCTGTAAAAATTATACAGCACAGTTGTGAGAGAGTAAAGATGCAAAAAATTATTTGACGCGGTATGCTGGCGCGGCGATGGTGCAGGTTTTGCTGACCCGGCCATCCAGGAAACGGCTGCGAATGCGCGGATCGATCTCTTCCAGCATGGAGGTGGTGGTGATCACCGTAGGTAGTTTGGCGTAGTAGCGGTGATCAAAGAGTTGATACAGTTTTTCTTTGGCCCAGGGGGTGGCGCTTTGAATATCGAGATTGACCAGGATAAGCAAATTGGTATCCCGAATTTGATTGAAGAGTTTGTCGTACGAGATTGGGCTACTGGGGCTGAAGGTTGCCCGCAGATGATCGAGCAAGTCGGGCAGGGGTTTGAAGATGGGGTTGTCGCCCACGGCCACGCGATAGTTGCCAATGGCGGCGGCCAGATGCGTTTTACCGCAGCCATGCGGGCCGATCAAAACCAACCAGCCCTGCGGATTTTCGGCATATTTTTGAGCGGTTTTGAAGGCATTATCCAGTGATTTCAATACAGCCGGATCCAGCTTCTCATCCTTGCGCAGACTAAAGGTGCCAAAGGTGCGTTCACTGTGATAATGTAGATTGGTTAATTCGCTTTGTGAATGGTCGCTCGTCGTATCGCGATAATCGGAGGCGGTGATATTACAGCGGGTGACGATGGCAGGATCTTTCAGCCGTGAACGGATACGGCCCTCAATGCTATCCAGATCCAGGTTGGAGGTAATTACGATGGGTAAATTATGGGTATAACGATGATTCAATATCTGGAACAGTTTTTCCTGCGCCCATTCGGTGGTGTTCTGGGTACCTAAATCATCCAGGACCAGTAAATCAATATTGCGGATTTCTTCAAAGCGTTTTTCAAAACTGCTGTCGGGGTTGTTGTAGCCAAAACGCAGCCAGTCCAGCAGATCGGGGACGGTTAAGAAGAAGGTGGGCACACCGCGCTGTACAACCTCATTGGCAATGGCGGCAGCCAGATGTGTTTTACCGCAGCCGTAATTACCGACAAATAATATCCATCCACGCGGGTTTTCGGCAAAGGATTTTGCCTGGCGCAAGGCATTCTCGAGCGACATGATCTGATTATCGGCCATGCCCACGTGGCCTTTGGCTGTGAATGAATCAAAGGACATATCCTGGAAAGCATCCAGGTTACTGGATTGGAAAAGTTTATCCTGTGCAGAACTGAGCAATTTGTTTTGCCTACAAGGACAAACGATCAGTTTGCCAAAATCAGGATGGTCAATGGGTAAATCCTGATGGACAAAACCCATACCCTCACAAATCGGGCAATTACGATCAGCAGCATTCGAATGCTCTTCAGGATTCGACGTCACCATATTCTCCTTCGAGATACTTTTGCCAAGGTTTTTCAGTGTTTTGTCGAGACTCTCCATCTTTGCCTTTCTCCTGCCAACTTTTCAATATCGCTTCAATATAGCGCCAATTCCTTGCATTTTTCGCGACTGCAATTTCAAATGCATCCCTGATCCACTCGACTGAATATTGTTCTTCAGCATCCTGAAGAAACTCAGCCATCATGGGGGTAATCGCGCCAATATGGTCTTCATAAAGCTTGAAGATATTTGGTTTATTGATCTGAACGCGCACAGGTTGATGTTTGTGGAATTCGATCTTTAGATCCCCGTTTGCCAAGGCAGCTGCGGCTGCCCGGCCTTTGGGGGAGTTGATAAAATAAATGGTTTCTGATTGATTTTCGTCAATATTTTTTAATTGAAGCAGTATCCCGGCCTGAACGGTTTTCTCCAGGGCATTGCGGATGTTTTTTTCAGTGCTGACACTTTTTTGGGGTTTGAATGCCTGCTGGATGGCGCTTTGTGTGAGAAAATCGTTTTCAGTCAGATATTTGGGATCACGTTCCTGAATTTCCAACAGCCAGAAAGAAAACAAGGTAATCTTCTGGATCGCATGATCATCAATTGCTGATAAGACCTGTGTGAAATAAGATTCAGGGACACGAATCAGACGCTCTTTTGCTGGATCAAACTGCAGTACCGGATTCATTTTAGATTCGCTTCCTATGAACGTATGGGTGAAGCGTTATCGAATTTCGCCAGATTGCTGCGGAAAATCATTTCAATCCCGGGATGAGTAGGGCCGTTACGATGTTTGGAAACTATCATCTGTGCAATGTTCTGGCGTTCACTATCGGTATCCAGAGCATCCGGGCGATGGATAAACATAACGATATCAGCATCCTGTTCGAGACTGCCGGATTCACGCAAATCTGATAGCACAGGTTTTTTATCGGAACGTTGTTCGACGGCACGGGAAAGCTGGGCACCCACCAAAACGGGTACATTTAGTTCACGCGCCAGCACTTTCAGGTTACGGGAGATATAAGAAACTTCCTGTACACGATTATCCGTGTGGCGATCTCCGCTCATTAACTGAAGATAGTCAATAATGACTAAATCCAATTCAAATTCCATATGCAGTCGACGGCATTTGGTGCGTAGTTGCAAGGGGGTGATGGCTGGCGTATCGTCCAGGTAAATGTGTGTATCACTCAGCACTTCAATGGCATGTGTGAATAATGGCCATTCATCATCTTTTAATTTGCCTGTACGTAAACGCTGGGTATCAATACCGGTTTCCTGGGCAAGAATACGCTGTACCAATTGCTCATTGGACATTTCTAATGAAAATACCGCCACATGCTTGTTAAATTTTTGAGCAGCATTTTTTGCAGCGGATAACATGAATCCGGTTTTACCCATACCAGGACGACCGGCTACAATGATCAAATCCGATTTCTGCATGCCGCCCAGCAATTTATCCAGATCAATTAAACCGGTGGGCACGCCGTAGATTTCTTCACTTTGCTGGGATAAATGGTCAACGTGGTCGTAAACTTCACTTAATACGGTCTGGATGGGCTTCAGATCGTGCTGGATTCTTTTCTCACTCAAGCCGAAAACGGATTTTTCAGCTTCATCCAAAATGGTATCCACAGTGAAATGATTGTCATAAGCCAGTTTCGCCATATCGTTGGCAGCCAGCAGCATGTTACGCCGGATCGCATTATCTTCGACGATACGTGCGTACGCTTCAGCGTGCAGCGAGGTGGGGGTTTGATTAACCAGTGACATCAGATAGGCTTTGCCGCCTACTTCGGTCAGGCGATTTTGCTGATCCAGCACTTCCGCAACAGTAACAATATCAATCGGTTTACGGCCGTCATGCAGGGCATTGAACGCT
Organism: Chloroflexota bacterium; assembly: GCA_016838895.1. Classification (GTDB taxonomy): domain Bacteria; phylum Chloroflexota; class Anaerolineae; order Anaerolineales; family Anaerolineaceae; genus UBA5203. The sequence goes on along the minus strand of JAEKNU010000080.1, from coordinate 15,727 downwards.
TCCCAAACCCATTGATTACGGATAATGTAAAAATCAGTGGGGCTTAAAAATTGGGCTACTTCAAAGTAGGCTTCCGGATTGATAAAAATTGCACCAAGAACCGCCTCTTCCGCTTCCCGGTTATGTGGTTGTGATTGAAATTCGGTGGGGGAATTGGAATTACTTTGAGATTGATCTGTCATTGTTTTACCCTTATTGTATGGATGGATTGTTAACTCTGCAAAATACCGGGGAAGGAAATTGCCCCGGTACCATTATTGTATAAGGTTAATTAGAAATTATTGCAAATCTGGTTCTACAAAATCTGATTGGTTGTCTTCAGTATCGCTGTCATCTGAACCATCAATTTCCAGATTTTGCAGGAAATCTTCAAATACAGAAAGGCGTTCCTCAGATTCCATATCTTGTTTCATATCTTCGATTTCCTGGTCTGTGGTTTCTTCATCTCCACCAGGTTCGATTTCAGGAATAATACCGGCGGATTCCATTACCTCTTTGGATACAAAGATAGGAACGCGGGAGCGCACTGCCAATGCCAGGGCATCAGACGGGCGGGTATCCACATTTATTTCATTTCCATCCTGATCAACGATTAAATTCCCATAGAAGACATCATCTTTTAATTCGGAAATTTCGACCCGTTTTAATCGTGCATTCATTGAGATGATCAGGTTTTTTAATAAATCATGCGTTTGCGGCCTGGCAACTTCAATATCTTGCAGCGCGATAGTAATGGATTCAGCTTCATATGGGCCGATCCAGATTGGTAAATAGCGCTCGAAATTAACTTCTTTCAAGACAACAATTCTCTGTTGATTTGTTAGACTTACCCGTACACTATCGATTGATACTTCTACCATACCACTCATAAAGCCTCATAAGATGTATAAATAAATGTGATGATTTATTCTATCATGTGCATAAATCCAATGCAACTTGCCAAATCAGGAATGCAATTTAAAAGAATCAAATTAATTTGCATTTATCATACAATGATCATTATAATGGCTATACTGGTTTGACAGAATCATTTTTGGTCAAGGAAAATACGTGCATTCAAGGTTTACTAGTGGTATGATTATTTTTTAGCTATTCTCTCAATATGTTTTATGGAAATTGATTTTTAGTAAATTTATATAAACAGAAAAGATTTTGTGTTCCTTCTTTCTTAAAAAACTATCTTTCGTGTATAATAAGATCAGTTTCTTTAACAATTAATAAACATTTGTTAAGAAATTGTTAGTATAAAACCTGTTCCATCTGGAACGATATATCACAAAACATGCTGATTAATTGTAATAGCAAATATTATGGGAAGAGAGACTGTCCAAACACTGATGAAGGGAAAAATTCTGCTAATCGAAGGTAAAAGAGCAGACCGTCCGTCGTTTTTTAACGGATTGTCAAAGAAAGGCTATCAGGTACATAGCGTTGCCAGTGGCAAAAAAGCGCTGGACTCCCTTACAAATGAATCACAAGAAATTATATTAATCGATGCATCCTCCATGCGTACAACAGGTATTCGTATTTGCAATGCGATAAAGGAAGTATCACCGATGATGCCAATTGTACTGGTTGTGGATAGTGAATTGGATGATCCAAAGAAAGTTCAGGCTGAAGTCATCTTAACCGAACCTTTCACTTTACAAAAATTACTAAACCGAATTCGTCCCTTACTCCCCTCAAAAAATAATGATCTTTATACCGTTGGTCCTGTTCAATTAGACGTTGAGCATAATTGGGTGCGTTGTGGAATGCATCAGGCACAATTAACCCCAAGATTAGTAATGCTATTACGCGTGCTGATGGATTCTGAAGGACAAGTGATTAACCGCGAGGAATTATTCAAAACGGTTTGGGAAACTGAATATATCGGAGATACGCGTACATTGGACGTGCATATCAGTTGGTTGCGACAGGCGATTGAAGAAAACCCGCGCCGACCCAGATATATTAAAACAGTTCGTGGATTAGGATATAAATTGGATGTTTCCGGGTAGTGAGCTTTTCACAACCCGGTTTTATTATTATAATTAGGGAAATTAGAACAAGTAAACGTGCTCAGGAAAAAGTAGCTGAACAAATAGCAGAGAATCGGTGGTTGGTGTGAACCGGTACATTCAGTGAAATCCATCCTGATGATCCGACAGGATCCGTTATCTGCGTAGGGACAGGATTGTCGTAAGTAGATCGGTGAATCCGTTATCTTCAAGAATAAGACTATCTGCTCCCTCAGATAGTAAAAGCAGGTGGCACCACGAGCCAAACCTCTCGTCCTGCAGGATGAGGGGATTTTTTTATTAATGCCGTAGGAGAAAATCGGATGTTGGATATTAATTTGCTGCGAGAAAATCCGCAAATTGTTCGCGATGCATTAGCTCGCCGAAACATGGATGCGTCTGTTGTGGATGAAATTACCACATTGGATCAGGAACGCCGCGTTCTGTTAAAAGAAGTTGAAGAATTAAAAGCGGAACGAAATCGAGTATCCAAAGAAATCGGACGCAGTAAGGACTCCAGCGAAAGGGAACAGAAAATTAAAGATATGCGTATCGTTGGAGACAATATTGCCGTATTGGATGAAAAAGTACGTCAGGTTGATGAAAATCTGCGGGATGTGTTATCCGGCGTACCCAATATTCCGGATGATAATGTACCTTTGGGAAAAGATGAAAGCGAAAATCAGGTCATCCGCACTAGTGCCGAACCACCCAAACTGGATTTTGAACCTTTACCACATTGGGAATTGGGGCCAAATTTGGGCATCATTAACTTCGATCAGGGTGTCAAGATTACCGGATCAAGATTCTATGTACTAAGTGGTGCCGGAGCACGTTTACAACGTGCCTTGATCGCCTGGATGTTGGATTTACATACCCGTCAGGGATATGAAGAGAAATACACACCTTTCATGGTGCGCTCTGCCACTTTATTTGCCTCTGGGCAATTACCAAAATTTGTGGATAATTTGTACCATGATCATGAAGAAGACTTGTGGATGGTACCAACTGCTGAAGTCCCGCTAACGGGTATCCATATGGATGAAATCATGGAAGCAGGTACATTGCCTTTGCGGTACACAGCTTATACGCCGTGTTTTCGCCGCGAGAAAATGAGCGCGGGTCGTGATGTGCGCGGTATAAAACGTGGGCATCAATTTGACAAAGTGGAAATGTACATTTACTGCGAGCCAGAAGAATCAGAAAAAGAAATGGAAAAGATGCTGGCCGATGCGGTCGAGACGTGTGAGCTGCTTGGACTAACCTATCGTATCCTTGAATTGTGCACAGGTGATCTGGGTTTCAATGCACGTAAAACATTTGATGTGGAAGTTTGGTCTCCTGGTTGCAACGAATGGTTGGAGGTATCATCGGTTTCAAATGTAGGTGATTTTCAGGCACGCCGTGCTGCTGCCCGGGTGCGTGATGAAGACGGAAAACTGCATTTTCCACATACTTTGAATGGGTCAGGTCTGGGTATGCCGCGAACATTGATCGCTGTTATGGAAAATTATCAGCAGGCGGATGGATCCATTCTTGTACCGGATGTGTTACAACCCTGGATGGGCGGGATCAGCAGAATTTCCGCCGAAGAGGTATCGAATGTTTAATTGGATGATTGTCGTTAATATCTTGCTTTTATTCATCATGTTGTTTGGATTGATGAGTCTGAGTATTCCGTTAGTACCAGGATTGGTGATTATCTGGGTGCCTGTTTTGATCTATGGCTTGATTGATGGATTTAGCGTGGGGTCAGGCATCATTTTTGGAGTAATTACTGTTCTGATGATTATTGGTAATTTGCTGGATAATATTCTGATGGGCACAGGCGCTCGTCAACAAGGTGCATCCTGGGGAACAATTATATTGGCTTTATTAGGCGGATTGATTGCTACAATTTTTCTGACGCCGCTAGGTGGTTTTGCAGTCACGTTGTTGATCTTGTATTTGTTGGAATACATGCGAGAGAAGGACTCCAAAAAAGCCTATGAATCTACAAAAAGTATGGCACTGGGTTGCGGCTGGGCTGTGCTATCTAGAATGGGAATTGGCTTTGTGATGATCCTGTTATGGGGATTGTGGGTTTGGAAATTTTGAAATGACAATAGACAAAAAAAGCTCTTCGGTCGAAGAGCTTTTTTTATCTATACTATATGTTGACTAGTGAAATAATAGTGGTGCAAATACCAATTCAAGAATCAAGCCGGCCAGGAAAATGAGGCCGAAGAAGCGGTTGTGATAAAAAGCACCGGCGACAAACCACAAAGGCCAAATTTCCTCTCCGTAATCGGCAGGGCATTCGGCTGGTCTTGGTTTGGAGAACATTTTCCAAACCTTTGGAAAAGTATACAATGCGCCTAGAATCACCAGCATAATGGGCGAGAAATAGCCAACAAGAATAAGGTAAAGCACCAATAGATACTGTACAACCATCATGCCGATGGCAGTGGCGCGGGCGACTTTTTCACCTAGTAATACTGGCAAAGTGTGTATTTTTTTGGCTTTATCCTGGTCCAGTTTATCTATATGTTTGCCAAATATAACCATGGTGGTGCCCAGTGCATAGGGCAAACTGGCAAGAACCACATGCCACGACCAATTCCCTGTGATAACGAAATACCCGCCACCAATCATTAATGGTCCCCAAACCAGAATGACTGCAATTTCTCCCAGACCGATGTATTTCAACGGCCATGTGTAAAAGAGTACAAAAACAATACCTGCCGCCAAAAGCAGCCATGCAGGTAAACCGTTGGCAAGCACCAGGGGCAAACCGGCTGCCAGGGCAATAAGACCAGTGATTGCGATATAGGTAAGAATCTCTTTACGGGTCATCAAACCTTGCTGCATGGGTTGTGGGCCGTATTGGGTTCGGAAATAGTTATCTTTATCGACCCCTTTTTGGAAATCGGTCAGGTCATTGATCATATTGTTGGTGGCATGGGCAAAAACCAATCCAATAGCCAGCAGTACCCAGCGTCCAAAATCAAAGCCGCCATCTTTCCAGGCGTACATACCGGCGATAGCTGCTGATAGAAATGTCATAATCAGTACAGCGGCCCGTGTTGAGATGAGCCATTTTGAAATTAGATCAAGTTCCAGCCATTCCTCTTTGCTGATGCGAGGAATAACCTTCAATGCTTTTATCCACATTGAAACATTCATATCTACCTCTACTAAAGTATTAATAAGTTCAGACTACTTGGCTGTTGATTGGCAGAATAATTTCGCCATCCGAGCCGTCACCCCAACGTTGCATTTGATCGGGCTTTTGCTTTACCAACCAGGCAGTATAGGCAATAACCAGTGCATTTAATTCTTCAGGAATCAGAATGGATTTCAATGTTATCTTTCCCATCAGGAGCTTGTAGCGTGTAATTTCTTCAAAAAAGCCCATTGGATCCTGAACGGGAAGGTGATGGTTGTGGAGGGCAAGTTGTCGCTGTATTCTGCCAAGAAACGAATCTTCCTGCAATGGTTGTTTATCAATAAGTTGATGATAACAGGCTGCGGGCTGAGTTTCTATAAGAATTTTATTAGCAGGGGATTGATGTGCAAAAATGAAACCATATCGCTGTAAAGTTTGAATTAGTTGATAACCACGTCTGGCACTGGCTGACATCTTGCTGATTTTCGCCGTGGTAAAGTTAATTGGAATTTTTTCTTTCCAGATCTGATGCTCACAAAAGCGGTATTCTTTTGCTGGAGGATGGCTTGCATCTACTTGAGGATATGTTTCAGCTGCCTGCCCAGTAAAACCCGGGGCATGAATTCCTGTTAGTACGGCTTCCTGACCGAGTAAATATGCAAAAACATCTTTAGGTGAACCTTCACCGATGGCGAGCAAGTTTAACTGCTCATCTAAAGCGGCAAAAGCGAATCCATTTGAATTAACAAGTGGTTCGATACCTACAAAAGTGAATCGTGGATGGGATGCCATATATGTTCAGTTTAACGTAACTTCATTTACAGTGCAACTTGGCTCAATGTGGTGATACATGTCACCATTACTTTGACTTGTAAATATTGATTCGCTATACTTTTAATAATTGAGAAATAAAAACATGAAAGGTTAATATACAGGAGGTTTTATTTATGCCAGCCGAAAGTTCATTTAAATTGACTTATGCAACGATGTTCAATCCTCCGCAGGAATTGCATACCAATTTTGATAAAGCGATCGAAGTTACCAAAGCAAATCTAGGAAAAGAATTTCCCATGTTGATTGGTGGGAAGAAGGTCTTCGCAGAAGAAAAATTTCAGGATACCTCTCCGATTGATACCAGTATGGTTTTAGGTGTTTTCCAAAAAGGGAATGCGCAACATGCTCAGGATGCTCTAATTGCCGCGCGGAAGGCTTTCCCCATATGGAGTGGTATGAAATGGCAGGATCGGATTGCAATCATCCGAAAAGCCGCAGATTTAATTGATGAACGAATCTATGAACTTGGTGCTGCTATGTCCTTAGAAGTAGGGAAAAACCGCATGGAATCTTTGGGGGATGTGGCAGAAGCAGCTGACCTGTATCGCTACCCTTGTTCTGAGATGGAAAGGAATAATGGCTTTGTAAAGCAAATGGCATCAGATCCCTTGACAGGATATAAATCAACCAATTTCACCATTCTGAAACCTTATGGTGTCTGGTTGGTGATCAGCCCCTTTAATTTCCCGGCTGCTTTAACCGGAGGACCTGCTGCGAATGCATTGGTTGCCGGCAATACGCTGGTCATTAAACCAGCTTCTGATACCCCCTGGCTGCCATCATTAATTGCTGAAATATTCCATGATGCCGGCATACCGGATGGGGTAGTTAATCTGGTCACCGGTCCTGGTAGTACGACAGGACAGGCGTTGGTGGACAGCCCGGAAGTGGATGGGATTACCTTTACTGGTTCCTATCCGGTGGGTATGCAGATCTATCGCGATTTTGCGAATGGCAGATATGTGCGCCCAATTATATTGGAAATGGGCGGGAAAAACCCGACCATTGTCAGCAAGCACGCTGATGTTGAAGATGTAGCGATTGGTGTCGTACGATCAGCTTTTGGTTTGCAGGGACAAAAATGTTCTGCTTGTTCCAGAGTTTATGTTGAAGCACCTCTGTATGATAAAGTTGTAGAGAGAGTTGTGGCATTAACCAAAAAGTTGAGCGTCAACGATCCGACGCTGCAGGAAACTTACATGGGGCCGGTAATCAATAAACGCTCCTATCAGGAATTCCAAACCTATTGTGCGGATCTTTCCAAGAAAGCCAGGATAATCACTGGTGGAAACATTTTACCGGATGGCGAATTTGGCAAAGGTTATTATTGTGAGCCGACAATTGTTGTGGATGTACCACGTGACCATCCATTGTGGAAACAGGAAATGTTCCTGCCGATTACTTTTATTGAAAAAGTAAACACATTGGATGAAGCCATGGCATTAGCCAACGATGTTGATTTGGGCTTAACGGCAGGCATGTACGGCACTGACGAAGAAGTTGAATGGTTCTTCAGCAAGATTCAGGCTGGCTGCAATTATGCAAATCGTCCGATGGGTGCCACAACAGGTGCATGGCCTGGATATCAGGCATTTGGTGGTTGGAAAGGCTCCGGAGCGATGGGTAAATGTGCAGGTAGTGTGCATTATTTGCAGGGTTATATGCACGAGCAATCACAAACTGTGGTTGAGAGAGAATAAACGATATCAGTATGATTTGACGGTCTTTCCTTTCATATTCTATTGAAAGAAAGACCGTCATTTTCTTTATCGAGAGTTGATATGCAGCGTTTGAACCGAATTGGCACTTTTTTGATACTTGTTGGCATTGCTGCAATTGCTTTATTTATCGTTTCCGATATTTCCCGATTGCCAGATTTCAGGTTTTTGTTGTGGGGAGCCATTGGCTTGATACTTGGCAGTCTTATCAAGTGGCTTAACCCAAAACCAGAAAAAAAAGCTGCCAGCCGTTTCCGTATTTTACGGAAAAGAAATGAAGATGAAGATTTGTAAATATTTAAAAAAAATATACAATTTCTTTCCAGGTGGTTATGAATAAAATATGTTCTTTGAAAGAAGCGATCTCGCAGTTTATTCATGATGATGATTGTTTATATGCCGCAGGTTTTACTCATTTAATTCCCTTTGCCGCAGGACATGAGATTATTCGTCAACAGCGCAAAAATTTAACCATTGCTCGTGCCACACCTGACCTGATTTATGATCAACTGGTTGCTGCAGGGTGTGCAAAGAAGATTGTTTTTTCTTATATTGGAAATCCGGGTGTTGGTTCCTTGAGATATGTGCGCAAGGAAATTGAGAATGGGAATCTGGAGTGGGAAGAGTATTCCCATTTTGGGATGATCTCTCGCTTACAGGCTGGTGCGGCAGGCTTACCCTTTATGCCCATGAAGCAAACCGGCGCAGTGGATCTGGAACAACATAATACCCAATATCGCCGGGTCGTTGATCCATATAATGGGGAAGATGTGGTTGTTGTGCCAGCATTGCACCCGGATGTGGCAATTATTCATGTACAAAGGGTTGATTTCACTGGCAATGCGCAGATTTGGGGGATTGTTGGAGAGCAAAAAGAAGCTGCTTTCGCATCCAAACACGTCATTATTACTGCAGAAGAAATTGTTGATGAAGCCGTTATCCGCTCGGATCCTAATCGAACGATAATTCCCGGTATGGTTGTGGACGCGGTTTGTCATGTGCCTTATTGTGCGCATCCATCCTACACCCAAGGCTATTACGATCGAGATAATCAGTTTTATTTGCAGTGGGATGCGCTGAGTGCTGATCCGCAGCGATTGCAGGCATATTTGGATGAATGGGTTTTCGGTGTTAAAGATCGATCAGCATACTGGAAAAAACTAGGCAAAGAAACACATGCTCGTCTGGCTGTACAAGATGCATTTAGTATGCCGGTAAATTATGGAGCCTACTAATATGGAATACACTGCTACGGAATTAATGATTGTAAACGCAGCCCGTTTACTAAAGAATGAGGATGTTGTTTTTGTAGGGGTTGGTATTCCTAATTTGGCTTGCAATTTAGCCCGCCATACACATGCGCCGGATTTAGTAATGATTTATGAAGCGGGAGTGGTTGGGGCACGCCCAGCTCGTTTGCCTTTATCCATAGGAGATCCAACCCTGGTGAGTGGCTCCTCACTGGTTTGTAGTATGTATGATATTTTTAGCTATTATCTGCAGCGCGGCAATGTTGATGTAGGATTTTTAGGCGGGGCACAAATTGATCGATATTGTAATATCAACGCTACGGTGATTGGAGAATATGAAAATCCAAAGGTGCGCTTACCTGGTTCAGGCGGCGCAATGGAAATTGCAGGTTGGGCGAATCGCTGTTATATCATCACACCGCATCAAAAAAGGCGTTTCCCAGAGCATGTGGATTTTTGTACTTCAGCGGGATATTTGTCAAGCCGCAGTGAACGCGAACATATGGGCGTACGCGGAAAAGGACCGCAAGCCGTGGTCACTAATTTGGGTATATTACAGCCGAATGATGATGGGGAATTGGTGTTAGCAGCACTACATCCGGGTGTGACAGTTGATCAGGTTCAGGAGAACACTGGTTGGCCGCTAAAATTGATCGAATCAATTCAAATGACAGGATTACCTACCCGAAATGAACTCTCAATTTTACGCAATAAACTTGATCCGGATAGGATATACTTATCCTAACAAAGTAAAGCGGTGAGACGTGTATGAGTACAAAACCAAAAATCCAGGCAGTCATTTTAATGCCATTAAAAAAGAAAACTTTATCAATGCTGCGCGAAGAGTTCCCCAAGGTGGAATTTCATCATTATCCGGATAAAACCTCGCATGAAATCACACGTCCAATGGTAGAAGATGCAGAAATCATTATTACTAAAACAATTATTCCCTTAATAGAAGATATGCCCAACTTAAAATGGCTGCACTTATTCAAAACGGTTGTTGATGTTCGTTGGTTGGGTGAAGAATTTTGTGAAAAGGCAAATTTCGTCATAACCAATTCAAGTGGGGTAACAGCACCGGCCTATGCTGAAATTGCATTAATGCAGATGTTTTCTTTGGGGTATCATCTTGCTCAGGTTTGTACTGCAAAACAAAATAATTGCTATGAGTTAGATGAGGGGAATTATCAGACAGCACGTTTGTATGATAGTACAATCGGTATTATTGGATACGGCAGTGTTGGACGCGAAATTGCCAGAATCACACATTCATTTGGGGTAGAGTTATTAGCTGTAAAGCGTGACCTTTTGCATCCGGAAGATCAAGGGTTTTATATTCCTGATCATGGCGATCCGGGAGGAGATTATTTTGTTCGAATGTATCCTCCTCAGGCTATCCCTTCGATGGTAAAAGAATGTGATTTCGTGTTGGTCACCGTGCCGAGTACACCTGAAACAGAGAAAATAATAAGCCAGGATGTGTTGGCTCAAATGAAATCTACTGCGTTTTTGATAAATATGAGTGTGCCAGAAGTGATAGATTTGCCAGCGTTAACGGAAGCCATCACTGAAAAACAAATTGGGGGTGCGGCATTAGTACAATTTCCGGAGCATGAATTTCCATCTGAAAATCTATTATGGGCGCTGGAAGAAGTAATGATATTTCCATCCTTCGCATCTTTGATTGGAAACGAAGAGGATAAAGCCGTGTTATTATTGATAGAAAATCTAAAGCAATATTTTAATGGAGGACCATTAACCAATCGCATTGATATAGAGCGCGGCTATTAATGGTATATAAAATGTTTTATGGAACAAACAGGTCGGGAAAATCGGGGAGTACGCCCTACAATATTTTTTGATCTTGGCAATACACTGCTTTTCTATCAAGGTGATAGGGTAGAGATTGAATTAGAGGCCTATGAAATTGTTGCCAAAACGCTGAATGCGAATGGGTTTGATATTCCAGTAAAAAAATTATTTAAACGTTTCCAAAAAGAAATGCAAGGCTATTATCATCGCAGGGAAAATACCTGGGTTGAAGAAACCACTGTGGAACAATTGCGAAAGGTATTGTCTGAATTTGGATATTCAAATCTACCACAAGTATTGCTTAGAAAAACTTTAGACAAGATGTACTTTGTCACTGAACCTCACTGGCAACTCGATCCTGATTCACATGCATGTTTACAAAAACTCCAGTCCATTGGTTGTAAATTGGGATTAATATCCAATGCGAGTGATGCACCTAATGCATTTCGTTTATTATACAACCATCAACTCTATCATTATTTCTCTGTGACCCTTATATCCTCGATTGTTGGATATCGTAAGCCCCACAACACAATATATGAAACTGCATTGCGTGCTTGCCCTACAGCGGAACGAGAACATATTTACATGGTGGGAGATTTACTGGCAACAGATGTGATTGGTGGGAATATGATTGGTATTAATACGATCTGGCTGTGTAAACATGCTGTGAGCAGCGATGAACATGAAACCAATCCGATCGCAAAACCGGATATTATTCTATCTGATTTGACAAAACTCAGTGATTGGCTTGTTCAAAAATATACTGATTAATTATTAGCAAAACAATTTGTATTCAACCAGTAATTCGCAATCGATTGAATCAATATCAGAAATTCCCCATAATCTATTGGTTTTAATAAATAAGAATTCGCTCCATACTCGTATGCAGCAGTAATATCTTTTTCTTCGTTTGATGAGGTTAATACAATTATGGGTATACTACGGCTGGATGGAGACTGTTTAAAAGCTTTTAATACATCGAAGCCATTCATTCTTGGCATCTTTAGGTCAAGCAGTACAATGGTGGGTGGGGTTTGTTTTCCTTCTTCCCAATCTTTTAAAGCATGATAAGCTTCTTCTCCATCGTTTGCGATTTGTATTTGGCAGTTGATGTTTTGTTTTATGAATGCTCTTTTGGTAAGATCAATATCAACAGGATTATCCTCAACAAGCAATATTTTTGCATTATTTTCATATGATTTATTCTGCATTTGGCATACCCTTGTCTTCTGCATTTTGTGGAATGCTGATGATGAATTCAGCACCTTGATTTAATTCACCTTCCGCGATAATGCTTGCACCGATGCGTTCAATTCCTTTTTTTACAATTGTTAATCCAATACCTGTGCCCGGATAATCTTCTTGTGTATGTAAGCGGTTAAATATTTTAAAAATGTTTTCTTTATATTTATTATCAAAACCAATGCCATTATCCTTTATTCTAATAAAAAGTGAAGAATTTTCCAAGTAACTACTGATATTAACCTGATGCTGGGCATCTTTTCGACTAAATTTGTATGCATTGTCGATTAGATTTCGTAAAATTTGCAGCAAACTTTCATAATCACTATAAATTTCTTTTTCTTGTAGATCAATGATTAATTGGGTTCCCTTTTGCGTATGAAGATATTCATGAATAATTCGATTGATCAATTCCTTTAAATTGATTTTCTTTAAGGCCACTGCCCGTCTTTCTAAGCGTGAGTAATCCAGTAGGTCGTTGATCAGTTTATCCATGTGAGATGTAGAATTACGGATATTTTCCAGGAAGTACCGACCATCTTCATCAAGTTTGTCATGATAATCTTCCAAAAGTAATCTACTGTATCCATCAATACCACGTAAAGGAGCTTTGAGATCGTGAGAAACGGTATAGGTGAAAGTTTCCAATTCCTGATTTTTTCGCTCCAGTTCAATGGTTCTTGCGGCGATTTTTTCTTCTAATTCAAGATTCATCCGTTGTATTTTTTCGTTGGCCTCGATTATTTCACTTATATCGCGCCCAATTGTGATAAGGCAGCGTTCATGATTTATGTCAATCGATCTGGCTGAGATCAATGCATGGTGAATTTCGCCATTTTTCATGCGCATGCCTGCATGAAAATTGCTTATTTCGCCATCTGTTTTGATTCGTTCATTGATATCTAACTTGCCTTCAAAATCTTGCCAGATATTTATATCCATAATCGTGCTACCAATTACATCTTCGCGTTTGTACCCCGTAAGCTCTGTGAAGCTGTAATTAATATCAAGGTATAATCCATCTTCTAATCGAGTTATTGTGATTGCATCCGGAGAGGTATGGAAGGTCTTGGCAAATTTATCTTCTGATTGTTGTAGAGCATCATATGCCAATACCTCATCTGTAATCACCTCGGTATAAAACAAAATCCCTCCAATTTCTGATCCGCTTTTAAACCAAGGGCAACAAATCCATTGAATAAATTCCTCTGTACCATCTTCTTGTGTAAATGGGTCTTGCAAATTTCCTTGTCTTTTACCTTCAAGGCCTGCTTCAAAGATATGTGGCCAGCGATTGAATATCAGAGGTGCATATTCGCGCAGATTAATTAACTCTGGGATATCTTCACTTAGATGGAAATCCTGCACGAAATGCTCACTAACGGTCAAAACATTTAGATCTGTATCCAGCATTACAATACCAATCGGTGTGAATTCAATAATTTGTCGAATACGTTTCTCCCTATCAATCAGTTCTTTCTTTACAGCTTCACTTTCAGTTATATCGACCATGGAAATGACCATGCCATCAAACTCGCCTTCTTGTGTTTGCAATTTAGCTACATTCACCAGAACATGGATAATTGATTCATCAGTTTCAACCACTCTTTCCAGTTTGATAAAATCTTCTTTTCCATTACGAAGGACATCCAATAATTTCTGGCTACTCAGTTCCTCTTCATGGGCAGCATCAAACACCTTGTAATTGAAATCGATAAAGTTTCTACCAATGGCTTGTGAGCCATCTGGCAGAAGAATGTGTTGCGCGGTTGGATTGATATATTGAACATAGCCCTCTTTATCTGTAACGATAAAAGCATTATTGCTGGTGTGCATGATCTGATTTAATACATCTTTTTCTTTGCGTAAGGTTTCTTCAAATTCTTTTTGCAGCGTAATATCGGTATGGATGCCACTCATGCGCCTGGGTATGGTGCCGGTTTCGTATGCAGTAACTTTAAATTTGGATAAAATCCAACGGTAATTTCCATTTTTGGTTTCCATCCGATAGGTTAATTCATGAGAAATATTATCCGGAGCATCCAGATATCCATTTAGTATTTTTATACAACGGCCACGATCATTCACATGAATAAGATCCATCCAGCTCTTAAAATTCGCGGGGAACTCATCTAATTCATAATCTAACATTGTATAAAATTGCGGGCTAAAATAGGTATCTCCTTCAAGTAAATTAAAATCCCATATGGCATCATTACTGGCTTCAAGGGCAAGTTTTTGCCGTTCTTCGCTGCGTTCCAGAGCTGCTTCTGATTCCCGTAATTCTGTTATATCTGTAAAGAAAACCAAATGAACTACTTTTCCTTCCCATTCAGTCATAATGACATTGTTCATGATCCAACGTTCCTGATTATTATTTGTCAAAATGCGAAATGTATATTGGTTTTCAACCGGATTTCCTGCGAGACGATCTTTGTAATAGCCCTTTATTCTGGCATAATCGATTGGATGGGTTTTTGAAAAGACATCAAAACTCCCCATTTCAGATTCGCTGATTTCAAGAATTTTCATAGCCATCGGATTTGCAAATATCAACTTTCCTTGATGCAAAATTATGACTCCATCTGAAGCATTCTCAATGATGATTCGAAATTTATTTTGACTTTGCAATAAATCTTCTGTTTTCAGTGCAACTTGCTTCCTTAATGAATTGCTCCAAACAAAACTGGCTACTAATAATAAAACGAGAAGAAACAAGATATAGGTGATATTTTTGATAATAAAAATATTGTTTTCGCTTGCCGTGTGAAAAAACCATTTAGCGTTAATTGCATCAAACTCGCCGCTGGATTTTATTTTGATTAATCCGGAATTAAACAAATCAATGATAGCCTGATTTTCTTTCAAGGCAGCAAATGCATATTTTCGCGGTGACTCATCGATACTATTGATATCAATTTGGACATCGTCGTATTGTGAGATAAAGTATTCCCCTTGAGCAATTGAAGATAATAATGCAGCATCTGCTTGATCTTTGATCAACTCATTTATTGCTTCGGCAGGATTTTCGGTGTGTAGAATATCAATATTCAATGCTTGTTCTTTGAGATAATCATCCATAATGTCATCTTGTTGAACCAAAACTGATTTGCCAATCAAATCGTTAAGCGAATGAATGTTTTGATTTTGTTTGCTGAATAATCCGGCTGAAACAAACGAATGTGGAGTGCTGAATGTATAGGATTCTTTTCTTGCGTCGCTGATAAACATACCGGACAATATATCAATTTCCCCATTGTTTAAATCCGTGACAATTTCATTCCAGGGTTTAGCGCTGAATTCTACATTGTATCCAATAGCATCAGCAACAGCTCGCATGATATCAATGTTATAGCCAGTCGCCTCTCCATTTTGCAGGTATTCATGGGGTGGAAAACTATCATCAAAACCAACTGTAATTGTTGAATGTTCGGGGTTAAACTTGATCGGTTTGTCAAAAAAAGGTTGAATGTTCAGATGAAACATATCAAATGATAGAAAAATAATTGCAGCACCGGTTATCATGCCGCCGATAATAAAAATGAAATACCTGTACTGTTTGGTCCATTTCATTAACAATTTTCTCTAGTAACACAGATAACTTTTGAAAAGCATATCAACAATATATATATAATAACCTTTTTTTGTATCATCTCAATAAAACGGGGTAGAGCTAAGATTTAGGAAAAGACCAACCCAAATTAATTTGAGAAGCGC